>CAMTXG010000056.1:32500-33813 GCA_947085645.1 uncultured Gammaproteobacteria bacterium | reverse complement strand
CCATTCGTGCAGGTCGGAACTTACCCGACAAGGAATTTCGCTACCTTAGGACCGTTATAGTTACGGCCGCCGTTTACTGGGACTTCAATCAAGAGCTTGCACCCCATCATTTAATCTTCCAGCACCGGGCAGGCGTCACACCCTATACGTCCACTTTCGTGTTTGCAGAGTGCTGTGTTTTTATTAAACAGTCGCAGCCACCGATTTTTTGCAACCCCGTTGGGCTCCCTCTGTTCGAGTTCACCTACTTGGGGCATACCTTCTCCCGAAGTTACGGTATCAATTTGCCGAGTTCCTTCTCCTGAGTTCTCTCAAGCGCCTTAGAATACTCATCTCGCGCACCAGTGTCGGTTTGCGGTACGGTCGTCAATAGCTGAAGCTTAGTGGCTTTTCCTGGAAGCAGGGTATCACTCACTTCGTCTGCAAGCAGACTCGTTATCACCCCTCATCTAAGCCCGGCGGATTTGCCTACCAGGCACGACTACAGGCTTGAACCAACATATCCAACAGTTGGCTGAGCTAACCTTCTCCGTCCCCACATCGCACTATTGATCGGTACAGGAATATTGACCTGTTTCCCATCAGCTACGCATCTCTGCCTCGCCTTAGGGGCCGACTCACACTACGCCGATGAACGTTGCGTAGAAAACCTTGCGCTTACGGCGAGGGGGCTTTTCACCCCCTTTAACGCTACTCATGTCAGCATTCGCACTTCTGATACCTCCAGCATCCGTTACCAGACACCTTCACAGGCCTACAGAACGCTCTCCTACCACGTGCAATAAATTGCACATCCGCAGCTTCGGTAACTGGCTTAGCCCCGTTACATCTTCCGCGCAGGACGACTCGATCAGTGAGCTATTACGCTTTCTTTAAATGATGGCTGCTTCTAAGCCAACATCCTGACTGTTTTAGCCTTCCCACTTCGTTTCCCACTTAGCCAATTTTAGGGACCTTAGCTGGCGGTCTGGGTTGTTTCCCTCTTGAGTCCGGACGTTAGCACCCGGTGCTCTGTCTCCCAAGCTGTACTCGTCGGTATTCGGAGTTTGCATAGGTTTGGTAAGTCGCCATGACCCCCTAGCCTAAACAGTGCTCTACCCCCGACGGTAATACTTGAGGCACTACCTAAATAGTTTTCGGAGAGAACCAGCTATTTCCAAGTTTGTTTAGCCTTTCACCCCTATCCACAGCTCATCCGCTAGTTTTGCAACACTAGTCGGTTCGGACCTCCAGTACCTGTTACGGCACCTTCATCCTGGCCATGGATAGATCACTTGGTTTCGGGTCTACACCCAGCGACTGATTCGCCCTAT
>CAMTXG010000056.1:0-30000 GCA_947085645.1 uncultured Gammaproteobacteria bacterium | reverse complement strand
TCTCAGACCAGCTACAGATCGTCGGCTTGGTAAGCTTTTATCCCACCAACTACCTAATCTGCCATCGGCCGCTCCATGAGCGCAAGGCCTTGCGGTCCCCTGCTTTCATCCGTAGATCGTATGCGGTATTAGCAAAGCTTTCGCTCCGTTATCCCCCACTCTCGGGCACGTTCCGATGTATTACTCACCCGTTCGCCACTCGTCAGCATCCGAAGACCTGTTACCGTTCGACTTGCATGTGTAAGGCATGCCGCCAGCGTTCAATCTGAGCCAGGATCAAACTCTACAGTTCGATCTTGATTTTTTTCGCTCTTTCGAGCAACTCATAATTAAGAATTGAAGTGAACTTCACTTCTCTCTCATGAGCGTTTGTAGTGCTAAGCACTAGTTCCAAAGAACTTGGCACTCGCCATCAAACGCCCACGCTTATCGGCTGTATATTTTTAATGAACCGGATCACTCACAAGACCGAAATCTTCTTTGTTTTCCCGACTTAGCTGCGATCAGCTGAGCCTTGAATTCTAGCACAGTTTTTCAAGAACTGTCAAACTTTTCGTTTTTTCTTTTCGCTCCAGTCAACCGCTTGCGGCAACTAGATCTACTTAGCGAAGCCTCAAATTATATACCGGTTTTTACACCGTAGACAACTCAAAACCAAACTTTTTTCCTCCCCACTACCTCCAGCAACCCAGGCCAAAACCCGAACTACCTGTAGCAGCTACCGCCACCAACACATCTCAACATTTCTGCAGAACCGCGTCAGTAGCGAAGCCCTCGACTATAGCACCAAATTTGAAGAACAGGCGAAGTTCGTGAGTTTTTTTGGCGATCACCGCCCTCACACGCGCCACTTATCCAATAGCTTCTCCGGACCAAGACTGTCATAGCCCTCAAAAGGCTGATGGATCCAAGGATTGGTCGGGAGAAACTCCACCGAATAGTCCGGAGTGAAGTTAGAGAGTGCTTTTGTCCAGATCACGGCACTGCGCAGCTCTGTGATCGGCGCATAGTTCGTCCTAAGCATGTTGATCACCGCATGCAATGTGTGACCTGAGTCTGCCAGGTCATCAACCAGCAGTACTTTCCCAGCGATTTCACCCTTGGGCGTCGTGATAAAACGTGCAATGTCCAGATGGCCTTGCACCGTACCGGCCTCGGCACGATACGAACTTGTCGACATGATCGCCAAGGGCTTGTCGAAAATGCGGCTCAATATGTCGCCAGGCCGGAGCCCCCCACGTGCAAGGCACAATATCGTGTCGAACGCCCAATCCGACTGGTGCACCTTCAGAGCCAGCTTCTCGATGAGGCTGTGGTACTCGTCATAGCTGACGTAAAGATGCTTGCCGTCTTCGGTCAACATGGTATGGCTCCTATGTAGTTTGCTTTAAATGTGGCAACGACTGCGGAATACCCGCGCTCAGACCGCAACATAGGGATGGCGCATCATGATGGTGTGATCCCGATCAGGGCTTGTCGAGATCATGTCAATAGGGACACCGGTAACCTGCTCGATTCGCTCCAGATAACGGCGCGCGCGTTCCGGAAGCTTGTCATAGTCGGTGACACCCACTGTCGAGTCGGACCAACCTGGCATAGCTTCGTAAATTGGCGTACAGCGAGCGATGTCCTCGGCGCCCATAGGCAGCAACTCAATGCGCTCGCCATCCAGCTCATAACCAGTACAAAGCAGTAACTCTTCCAAGCCATCTAGCACATCCAGCTTGGTAATGCACAAGCCTGTCAAACCATTGACTTGCGCGCTGCGCTTGAGCAAAGCAGCGTCGAACCAACCACAGCGCCTACTGCGCCCCGTGGTCACGCCCTTTTCCGCACCGATGGTACTCATGTGGTATCCGGGAGTTCCTGGCGTTTCCCAATCGAGCTCTGTAGGGAAGGGACCTCCGCCCACGCGTGTGCAATAGGCCTTAGTGATACCGAGGATGTAATGCAACATGCCCGGCCCCACACCAGACCCAGCAGCGGCATTGCCAGCGACGCAATTGCTGGATGTGACATAGGGATAGGTTCCGTGGTCCACATCCAGCAGGGTCCCCTGCGCGCCCTCGAACAGCAGATTTGCCCCGGCACGATTGGCTTCGTTCAATTCATAAGAAACATCAGCCATCATGGGTTTGAGCAGTTCCGCATGACGCATAGCCTCTGCAAAGACAACGTCAAACTGGACCATGCCGTTGAGAATATAGGGCTTGAGCGCATCACCAAAGATGAATGATCCCGATCCCAGATAGGTAGTCAACACATGATTGTGGAGGTCAAGCAATTCGCGAAGCTTTGAGGCAAATCGCTCTGGATACTTAAGATCCTGGACTCGCAACGCACGGCGAGCAATTTTGTCCTCATATGCCGGGCCAATTCCTCGCCCCGTTGTCCCTATCTTTTCTGCGCCGCCTTGCTCGCGCGCAGCCTCCCTTGCCACATCGATTGCCGCGTGAAACGGGAGTATCAAAGGGCAGGCCTCACTGATACGCAGGCGAGAGCGAACTTCTACGCCTGCCTTTTCAAGGCCTTCGATCTCATCAAACAGTTTCGCGGCAGAAAGAACGACTCCGTTCCCGATGTAGCACTTGACGCCTGGACGCATGATGCCGCTAGGAATGAGGTGCAGCGCAGTCTTGACCCCATTGATCACCAACGTGTGACCGGCGTTGTGCCCACCCTGAAAGCGAACAACACCTTGCGCGCTTTCGGTCAACCAGTCGACCAACTTTCCCTTGCCTTCGTCGCCCCACTGGGTTCCGACCACCACCACGTTGCGACCTTTGGTTGCTTTCATCTCAAACCCAATTCAAAAACAAATTACTTAAACAGCTTGCACAACCCAACGGCCGGCAATCTGCACTAGTTCGCGGTCGCAGTGGAACTCGTCCACTTCGCTTTCATGACCAGGAAGTACACACACTACGGTTTCCCCCGCAGCGCGCAATTCAGAAATCGCCGCATTCACATCGCTAGCCTCACCCCAAGGAGCACGAATGGCAGCTTTAAGCGCGCGCGGAGAGACAACACCCACGACCTGCTTGATATCAAGACTAAAACCTGCAGCAGGTCGGTTGCGGCCAAACACTGCGCCAACCTCGTCATACCTGCCCCCGCGCACCAGCGCGTCACTTGCTCCGTGCGCGTAAATCGCGAAGCGCGCACCGCTGTAATAGGCATATCCACGCAAGTCGGCAAGATCAAAGGTCACTGAAGCGCCATCAAGGCGAGATGCCAGCCACTTCAAATTTGCCAGCACCTCGGCAATGCCCGCTATTCGCTTAAGCGCGATGCCGGCCTCTTCCAAAACCGCCTCATCACCATACAACTGCAACAATGCCAGCAGGCCTTCCCGAGAGTTCTTTGGAAAGCCAAGCGTGAGTGCCGCCAACTCCTGCGCATCCTTTGACGCCAACGCAGCGTGAATGCTGTTGAGTTGCTGCGGGCTCATCGAAATCCCGGCGAGCAAAATCCTCACAATACGTACGTCGGCAAGATCAATCGTAGTGTTTTGAACTTCGGCTACACGCAAGCATTCCCTCGCAAGGTGCAGCGCCTCAAGGTCGGCCTCCAGACCGGCGTGGCCGTATATCTCGGCGCCAAACTGAAGCGGCTCGCGAGTCGCATGAGGGCGGTCAGGACGGGTGTGTAAAACTGGGCCGCAATAACACAGCCGCGCAATCCCTTTGCGATTGAGCAAATGTGCATCAATCCGAGCTACCTGTGGTGTGGTGTCCGCACGAAGCCCCATCGACCGCCCCGACAGCTGGTCGACAAGCTTAAACGTTTGCAAATCCAGAGCCTCTCCCGTCCCTGTCAACAAGGACTCCAAATGCTCCAACATAGGAGGCATCACAAGCTCATAGCCATAAGAGCGGGCAGTATCAAGCAGCCCGCGACGCAATTCTTCGATGTGCCGCGCTTCTGACGGCAAGACATCGGCAATGTGATCCGGCAGGACCCAAGCAGACATGGAGAAAAGGGGAGGCTGTTAAAAACGCAATTCTACCGGCATGGGCTCGACGATCCGAGAGAGCCACATGCCGAAAGAAAATTTGTGTATGTCTGGCGTGCAAGGCGTCAAGCGACAGCGCTGCCATACCGGTGCCACAAGACCATTCAAGAGGCGCACCAATCAATATTTTGACGAAACACGCCAAGAGTGCACATGACCTGCGCAGGAGTCGAACATTGCACGGGCGCCGCTCGTGCAGACTTTACCGGGGAAAGATGCAGGTCTACTTACGTGGCGCAGCCTGAGACGATGAAGGAACCCCACCACGAAAGGTTTTGAAAAAATCTGATGACGACGGATCAAGAACCATCACATCGCTCTTCTTGTTGAAGCTCGACTTGTAAGCCTCAAGACTCCGATAAAATTGTGCGAATTGCGCGTCGCGCCCAAATGCCTCCGCATAAATACGCGCGGCCTCTGCGTCGCCCTCGCCCTTGAGTTTTTGGGCATCCCGGTACGCATTGGCGATCGTAATTTCTCTTTGGCGATCAGCATCCGCCCGAATTTTTTCACCTTCCGCAGCACCCGTCGAACGCAGCTCGTTGGCCACGCGTTTACGCTCTGCTTCCATGCGGCGGTAAACCGATTCGGTGATTGCCTCCACATAGTCCACACGGGTGATCCGAACGTCTACGACGTCGACACCCCACGGCTTGGCGCCACGAACCGTTTCAAGCACTTCTCGCTTTACGTCCGCCATCAAGGCTTCGCGCTTGAGAGACAGCAGATCCTTCACAGTCCTTTTATTGATTTCCTCTTGAAATGCATTTCGAACAACCCGATTGAGCTGCATTGCACCAGCGCTTTCATCAAGCCCTACATTCCGGATGTACTCAGTGGGTTCCGAGATACGCCAGCGAACGTACCAATCGATCACTACGCGCTGCTTCTCTGCGGTCAACATTGGCTCAGTGTCCGTGCTATCCAGCGTTAGCAGACGCTTATCGATGTACGACACGTTTTGGAATGGAGGCGGAAGCTTCCAGTTCAGCCCCGGCTCAGTAATAACTTCCTTGATCTGGCCTAGCGCGTATAAAACACCAAACTGCCGCTGATCAACAACAAAGAGCATTGAGCTCATCAATGCAAGTACCACCAGAAAAGTGGAAGCGATAAATCCAACTCTGTTCACAGATATCTCCTAGCGGGCTTCACGATCGCGCATACGGCTGCTATCGCGCGCCCGCGGGTCAGTAGATGAGGAGGCGGGAACTGCGGGAACGCTGGTGGGCGCGACCGCTGATGCCAAAGGCTCCTGTGAGCCAGCTCCGGTCCCAACCCCTTGCATGATCTTGTCCAACGGCAAATAGAGCAGATTGGATCCTTGGCGTGAATCCACCAAGACCTTGGTCACACTGCCATAGATCTGCTGCATCGCTTCCAAATACATTCGATCACGCGTCACTTGCGGGGCTTTCTGATATTCGGCAAGGACAGAGGAAAACCGCTGCGCGTCACCTTGTGCCTGAGCAACGATTCGGGCCTTGTATGCCGCAGCCTCTTCATTCAATCGAGAAGCAGAACCCACCGCACGCGGAATCACGTCATTCGCATAGGCTTGTGCCTCGTTCTTAGCGCGCTCGCGCTCCTGACCCGCTTTGAGCACGTCGTCGAAAGACGCCTGCACCTGCTCCGGGGGACGCACACCGCCCTGCTGCAAATTAATGCCCACGACTTCAACGCCCACCTTGTAGCGATCCAAAATCGTCTGCATCAGGTTTCGAACCCGAGGTGCAATTTGGTCTCGCTCCTCAGCGAGCGCCGTGTCCATGCGCATCTTGCCCACCACTTCCCGGACAGCTGTTTCTGCCGCTTGAACAACTGCTTCGGTCGGGTTTTTGCTTTCAAACAGCCAGGCTCTTGCATCGCTCAATCGATACTGAACAGCGAACTTGATCTCAACGATATTCTCATCTTCGGTCAACATCGCTGACTCGCGCAGGCCCGTGCTCTTGATGATGCTGTCCCGCCCCACATCGGCAGAGCGGATCTGAGTCACAAAAACGAGCTCGTGTCGCTCAATGGGATAAGGCAATCGCCAGTTGAAGCCCGCACCGACCGTACTCTTGTACTTGCCGAACTGCGTGATAACCGCTTGCTGACCTTCTTGAACAATAAAAAACCCGGTTCCAAGCCAGATGACAAAAACGATTCCGGCAATCAGGCCAACGCCAACACCGGCATTTTTCATGTCCGGCTGAAAACCACCGCCTGACCCTCCGTTGTTTCCGGCACCTCGCCCGCCACCTTTTCCTCCAAAAAGACCTCCAAGCTTGCGATTGAGATCTCTCCACAATTCATCGAGATCGGGCGGTTGCCCACTGCCATTATTGGGGCCCTGCTCACGCCCGCGGTTCCCCGATGGCGGAGGCGCCGGGCGATCTTCTGGCCGTGCAGCGTCTTCGGGCTTGTCGTCACCACGCCCCCAACGAGGGTCGTTTAAGTTGAACATTCCCCGGATACGTTCTGGCAACGATGCCCATTGCAGGGCTCGATTCTGGAAATTCATGCGCAAAGTCTCTGGTTCTCTGATGGCGTTGATCAATGCTGGCATTGTGCCCAATTAGCGCAATTCACCCGGCAATTCAATTGCTGCACCTGGGGTCATGGGCGCCACCGCCGCCATCACCCTGGATGAGAGCACTAAACGGAGGCCCTCCAACCCTTCTCCGGAACGCGCACTTACAAAAAGCCGCAGGGTCATGCGCCCCTCCAGATCGTACATATCTTCTAAAACGCTCGGGCGCTGCTCCGCATTCAGCGCATCCAGCTTGTTGAGCACAAGCACCTGCGGAATGTCAGAGGCCCCGATTTCGTGCAACACACGTTGCACCTGAGCCATCTGCTCAGGGTATCCGGCATTGGATGCATCCACAACGTGAAGCAATAAATCCGCATCGACAGCTTCCTGTAGCGTTGCCTGAAACGCATCCACCAGTCCGTGAGGAAGATCTCGGATAAACCCAACCGTATCGGACAACGAAACCGATCTTCCCGCAGCACCCAAATACAACTGCCTGGTCGTAGTGTCCAGCGTTGCAAAGAGTTGGTCCGCCGCATACGCACGCGCTTTCACCAACGCATTAAAAATTGTGGATTTCCCCGCATTGGTGTATCCCACCAGCGAAATGTTGAAAGTATCCCGGCGCTCGCGCTGCCGACGCTGGGTTGAGCGCTGCCGCTTGACTTTAACAAGCCGTTCGCGGGTACGCTTGATGGCTTCGCCTATCATTCGGCGATCCAGCTCGATCTGCTTCTCCCCAGGCCCACCACGCGCTCCGATACCACCGGTCTGACGCTCCAAATGAGACCAGCGGCGAACAAGCCGGGTGCTTAAATACTGTAGGCGAGCCAACTCCACCTGAAGCTTGCCTTCGTGACTTCGCGCCCGCTGTGCAAAAATTTCGAGAATTAAAAGCGTCCTGTCATTGACCGGCAACTCGATGTGACGCTCAAGGTTGCGCTGCTGGGCAGGGCTGAGCGACTGGTCAAACAAGACCTCCCTAGCCCCGTGCATCTGCGCGAGAGTGCGGATTTCATCTGCCTTGCCACTGCCCACGAACAGGGCCGCATCCGCAGCCTTGCGCTTGCAGGTGATGCGTGCCACAGGCACCATTCCCGCGGTTTGTGCTAATAAGCCCAATTCCTCCAACTCAGAGTCGAAATGAGGAAGTCCAAAATCAACCCCTACCAACAGAACAGGCGCAGGCGTGGGGGAAAAGGCAACGCTCACCACCCCCACCTTTCCCACACATATTCAGCTTGGCGGAGAAATGACGGCAGCAACGGCTCAGGCGCTAACGCCATCTGCTTCTGGAGTGTCAGCCGTGGAAAAATTGACAGCACGCCCTGGAACAATAGTCGAAATGGCGTGTTTGTAAACCATCTGAGTCACTGTGTTGCGAAGCAATACCACATACTGATCAAAAGACTCAATCTGCCCTTGAAGCTTGATGCCGTTGACCAAGTAGATGGACACTGGGACATGCTCCCGACGCAGCGCGTTGAGGAAGGGGTCTTGCAAAAGCTGGCCTTTATTGCTCACGATATTCTCCGTGTTCAAAGTGTTGTTGTAAACCCGCACCTTACCACAGCCCGGCAAATTCTCTGGGGAGGCAAGGCATGGCCCCTCGAGGGTTCGGCCTTTGCCTATGCATCATCCGTATCGGCATAAGGATTGCGGGATGTTTTCATCTCAATTCGAAGTGGTGTTCCCACTAAATCGAATTCTTTTCGGAAGCGGCCTTCCAAGAAACGTTTGTAGGCGTCCGTTACATGCTCAAGTGAATTTCCGTGAACGACGATCACGGGGGGGTTCATCCCCCCCTGATGAGCATAGCGAAGCTTGGGACGAAACATGCCAGCTCGCTTAGGGCTTTGGAACTGCACCGCCTCCAGAAGCAACCGCGTCAAAATCGGCGTTGACATCTTGCAAGTCGCTGCCTTGTGCGCCTGCACGATAGAGGTCCACAACGGACCTAACCCTTGCCGCTTCTTCGCCGAAATGAAATGAAGCGAGGCAAATTTAAGAAAGGCGAGACGCGTCTCGATCGAACGCTCCAGCAACTGCCGCTGGTAGTCGTCTACTGCATCCCACTTGTTAATGGCGACGACCACAGCGCGACCACTTTCGAGAATGTACCCCGCAATGTGCGCATCCTGGTCTGTAACCCCCTGCGTTGCATCGAGCAGCAACAGGACGACGTTTGCTGATTCGATGGCCTGCAGAGTTTTCACAACCGAAAACTTCTCGATGGCCTCAAACACCTTACCCTTGCGACGAAGGCCTGCTGTATCCACCAACTCAAATCGCTGCCCATTGCGCTCAAACGGCACCGTGATGGCATCCCGAGTGGTACCCGGCATATCAAATGCAACTAGCCGCTCTTCACCTAGCCAAGTGTTGATCAATGTGGACTTGCCAACATTCGGGCGTCCTGCCACAGCCAATTTAACGATGCTTTTGTCGGGGGCGCCTTCCGTCTCATCAGGATCAGGAAGCTGCAGTGGTTCCAGAGCAATATCGACCAAGCTGCGAATACCCTGCCCGTGTGCAGCGGATACGGGGAAAACCTCGCCCAGACCAAGTTCATAAAACTCGGCAAGTTGCACCCCCTCCAGCATTCCCTCAGCCTTGTTGGCCACTAAAACACAGGGCTTACTCAAACGCCGGAGATATTTAGCGATGTCATGATCTTGGGCGGAAACTCCAGCGCGAGCATCCACAACAAAAATAACGACATCCGCTTCCGCAACCGCCTGCTGCGTCTGCTTAGCCATTTCTCGATAGATGCCGCTAGAAGCATCTGGCTCGAATCCGCCCGTATCAATAACGATGTACTCGTGTTTGCCTTGCTTGCCATTCCCGTAATGCCGGTCACGCGTAAGCCCTGCGAAATCTGCAACGATTGCGTCGCGAGACTTCGTCAGACGATTGAACAACGTTGACTTCCCGACGTTCGGACGCCCCACAAGGGCGATAACTGGCTTCATTGAATAAGACCTATCAATCAGGGCGGTAGCCGTAAATGCTGCCGTTGCGCGTCACGACCACGAGGGTGTCACCGGCAACAACCGGGGCAGAGCCAATACCAGACCCATCGGTGGAAAGGCGGTTGAGCGGAGCTCCATCTGTGCGAGAAAGGAAATGTACCAACCCGGTGTCATCTCCGACAACCACAGAGCGCCCGAGAAGCAATGGCGCCGTGAGCCTACGGTACTTCAGTCGATCCGTCGCCCACAAACGAGAGCCATCGGTACGGCGCCAAGCAATCACAGCACCATTGCTTTCTGTACCAAATACTGTCTCAGCATCGCCGTGAATGCCTTCAGCGCCGGCAGCGGGCTGCGTCCACGCGACCGCTCCGCTGATTGCGTTTACACAACCAACTGAGGCCTGAAAAGCACGCGCGCATACGCTATCGCCCTCCCTGCTGGTTCGACCTACCAGCTCAACCAAACGCTCAACGTCGTTAGTACCGCGAGGGCTTGCCAAGGGGGCCTCCCATCGCACACTCCCGTTGTCAGGATTGAGGCCCACCAAGCGCCCCGAGAAGCCAACGATCAAGGTATCGCCAAAAGGCCGCAAAACACCCGTTTGTCGCAAAACAAGAGCTTCACCAGGACGCTGTTGCGTCCACAACTTGCGCCCGGACGCCGCATCAAAAGCAGAAACAGCGCGATCCGCAGACAACACAAACACTCGCCCTCCTGCCACGAGCGGCGGGGTAAACACCTGCACACCCAACGCCTGACGCCAGCTTTCACGCCCAGCATCCAAAACGACCAGCACGTTTGCGCGTGAGACAACGGCAGCTATTTTGCCCTCGCTGCCCACACCAGCTGACAGCGACTCACCCAGACTGGCGCGCCACACATCGCCGCCCGTGCGGGCATCAATGGCCGCAACCACGCCGTCCGCCGATGCAAGCGTCACGACGTTTCCGGCCGCATGTACCTCCATGGATACACCCGCCAACCCACCCACACGGGCAGCCCACGCTTGGCGCACACCCAGAATTGGCACGTTCGCGCCGAGGTCTGCCGGCACCGGCTTGGAGCCACCGCCGCTCCAGAGCGATGAACAACCGGCCAATGCAGCCACAAACACTAAAAACAATCCACTACAGCAAATACGCGCGATGCGGCGTGAGGACAAGCCAAGCGAATACGTGGTCACTTTGCCCCTCCAGCCGCATCAGCCATGGCAACATTCGAACCAAGCGGTGCAACACCCAGCGCATTGAGCTTTATCTCCAACAACCGGCGGTATTCAAGGCCCTCTTCAAAAGCCTTGTGAGCACGCGTGTATTCCGCGATAGCCTCTACACGTTTGTCCTGCAACACAAGGATGTCGCCCTTACGATCCGCATACACCGCTTCAAACTCGGGCGGCGAAGCGCTCGAAACCAGTTTGAACGCCTCGTCATAGCTTTTTTGATCCATCAACACGCTAGCCAAGCGAAGCCTCGCAATAGCCTTAAGCCCATCATCTGAAGATTTCTCCGCTACCCAGTTCAACGCATCCTTGGCACCATCGGGATTTCCATTATCCAAAAGGACTTTTGCAAGGGTCAGACCTGCCTGGGCTGTTTGAGCCGTACCAGAGTACTTAGCCTTTAGGTCTGCGAATGCTTGCTCCATGCGTACCGAATCACCTGAACGGGCCGCTGAATCCACCGCGTCAAACAGGGCCGCCGCCTGCACTGCCTGACGATTCTGCCAATACTGGTATCCGTTCCAGGCAACCAAAGAACCGGCCACGAGGATCAACACAGAACTGATCAAGGTGCCCCACGTGTTCCAGAAATGCTTGAGCTGATCAAGCTGCTCTTGTTCTTCAAGATCTAGATGTTTTGCCATGAGATTTATAAGTTTCAGGGGTGGGATTGTAGGCGGGGCGCCCAGTCTGCCAAAGCGACCAGCGCTCTCTCCGACTGCTCGCCCGCGCCATCGCGCAGCGATTTGAGCGTCACCATGCCTCGGGACACTTCGTCATCTCCGAAAATAAGCGCATGCAACGCGCCGCTTGCATCTGCTTTCTTGAACTGCGATTTCATGCTGCCCATTCCGTCCGCGCTAGCCGAGGCAGCGTGCATCTGCACCTTGACCCCCAGCATACGCAGTCGCTCAACAGTTGAAACGGCCAGCGGCAGTAAGGACGAGGAGGGAATAATCGCGTACACATCGGGCGTCAGCGAGGGAACAACATGGCCCTGCTCTTTCAGTAGCTCCAGTACTCGCTCCACGCCAAGCGCCCACCCAACAGCAGGAGCTGGTTTGCCACCGATTTGCTCAATCAGATAGTCATAGCGGCCACCCCCACAAATTGTGCCTTGCGAACCCAACTGATCCGTGACAAATTCAAACACGGTGAGGTTGTAGTAATCCATGCCTCGCACCAGCCTGGGGTTAAAACGCCACTCCACGCCGTTGGAATCCAGAATGGCCTTGACCGCAGAAAAATGGGCCAGCGATTCAGCCCCGAGAAAATCAATCAACCGCGGCGCTGCTTCGACCATCGACTGCATGGCTGGATTTTTCGTGTCCAGGATCCGCAGGGGATTGCTGTGCAGTCGCCTCCTCGCTTCATCGTCCAGGATGCCCGTGTGCTGCTCAAGGTAGTCGATCAATGCCGCACGATGGGCTTTTCGCTCAGCGGGCTGCCCGAGGCTGTTGATTTCCAAGCGAATATTTTCAAGATTGAGCTCACGCCACAACGCGTTCGCCAAAAGAATTAACTCGGCATCTACTTCGGCCCCGGGAAACCCCAAGGCCTCCGCGCCAATCTGGTGAAACTGGCGATAGCGGCCACGCTGGGGGCGTTCATGACGAAACATGGCACCCATGTAGTAAATCCGTTTGCCCCCCTCATAAAGCATGGAATGCTCGGCAACAGCCCGGACAACGCCGGCCGTCGCCTCTGGTCGCAGCGTCAGTTGCTCACCATTGAGTCTGTCTTCAAACGAATACATCTCCTTTTCGACAATGTCCGTAACTTCTCCTAGCCCGCGAACGAACAAAGCAGTAGGCTCAACGATTGGAGTACGGATGTTTCGATAGGCGTATCGCTCCATGAGCGTGCGCACCTTGCCCTCCAACCACTCCCAACGTGCAGACTCCGGAGGCAAAATATCATTCATGCCCTTTACAGCAACGAGTTTCTCAGGCTTGTTTGTGACGGCTTTTTGTTCGTTTATCACGATCTGTTTTTCTTGGGATGGGAAGTAGTTAGAACCCACAACTGCGTAGGTAACACCGTTGCGCAAAGCGCCGCCATACGGCAGTTCAGGGAGTACCCAAACCCTTGGCTCCAAAACGTCTGTCGATGTACTGCTCCACGATTTGGTGAAACTCGCGGGCTATGTCATCTCCACGCAGGGTTAGGGCTTTTTCACCGTCGATGAAAACCGGTGCCGCCGGGGCTTCACCGGTGCCAGGCAGGCTGATGCCAATGTCTGCATGCTTGCTTTCACCGGGGCCGTTGACGATACATCCCATCACAGCCACACGCAAACTCTCGACACCTGGATAGCGAACGCGCCATACCGGCATTTGCGCTCGCAAGAAATCGTCAATCTGCTTGGCCAACTCCTGGAAAGTAGAACTGGTGGTGCGACCGCAGCCAGGGCAGGCCGTAACACTGGGCACAAACACGCGCAATCCCAGCGACTGCAAAATTTCCGATGCAACGACCACTTCCTGGGTGCGTGCTTCACCGGGCTGGGGGGTCAACGACACACGGATGGTGTCGCCAATGCCCTCCTGCAGAAGTACCGACAACGCAGCCGCAGAGGCCACTGTGCCCTTTGTGCTCATGCCTGCCTCTGTCAGGCCCAAGTGCAAGGCGTAATCACAGCGGCGAGCCAGTTCGCGATAAACGGCGATCAGGTCTTGTACACCGCTTACCTTGCACGACAGGATGATCTGGTTTCCATCCAACCCCATCTCCTGGGCCCTATTCGCAGACTCGATAGCCGATGAGATTAGCGCTTCATACATCACCTGGCGTCCTTCCCAGGGGGTGACGCGACGGCTATTGATGTCCATCAGACCCGCCAATAACTCCTGATCGAGACTGCCCCAGTTCACACCAATGCGTACCGGCTTGTTCCAGCGCATGGCGGCGTCGATCATCTGGCCGAACTGAAGATCCCGCTTGTTGCCCTTGCCAACGTTGCCCGGATTGATCCGGTATTTGGACAACGCCTGGGCGCAGTCGGGAAAGTCCGTCAACAAGCGGTGACCGTTGTAGTGAAAATCCCCGACCAGCGGAACACTCTCCCCCATGCGATCGAGTTGTTCCCGAATATAAGGAACAGCAGCAGCAGCCTCTGGGGTATTGACCGTTATGCGCACAAACTCTGATCCGGCCTGCGCCAGCTCTTTGACCTGAATTGCAGTGCCAATGGCATCAACGGTATCAGTATTGGTCATGGACTGAACGCGAACAGGTGCGTCGCCTCCGACGGTGACCACACGCGATCCCCAGACCACCTGGGCCTGGCGCGACCGCCGCGGCAAAGGCGACGAAATCGCCACAGGTTCAATATCTCGCGGTGCGTTTTCCACTATTTCACCTCAAAGCGCGCAACATTTTCGCGTGACACCGACGCCAACTCAAAGGGCTTGCCACGCACGAATACCTCAGTCATGTCTGCACGACCAATCACCACCGACAAGGGCAGAGCCCCCGACACAGACACAGACTCCGCAGCCGAAAGATTGCGTTGAAGCACTACAGCACCGGCTGAATCCCTTACTTGAACCCACGACTCGCTGCGAGCCCGCAAGAGCAAAATACCTGCTGCCGGAACAACAGTGGCAGGCGCACTGGCAGGCGTCACTGGTGCGGATGCAGCCTCCGCCATTGGCTGTGCTACCGACACGGCTAAGGACGGAACTGTCTGAGTCGCCCCTGTGACTTGATCCACTGGCGCCAGATTTGCTGCACGCTCCACCGCAACACCAGACCCCGAGGCCCCCCCTTCGTTGGCCGCCGGGCTCTGCTCGGAGATCGCCGCACTGCCTGATGCGTTGCCGGACTGTCGCGGGAAGTACACCAGTGCCAACGCCCCTGCAAGAAGCACAAACACCACAACGATCACAGATCGGGATGTTGAACTACCAAACGATGAAGAAGAGGTATAGGGTGCAGAGGACTTCTTAGCCCGCCCTTTGACTGGCGCGTTCAAACCAGCAGAATTTGCTGCCAGTCGAGGACTATGGCTTTGCGGCAGCAACGCCAAGATAGGAGCCGCATCTACCTTCAAGGTTCGGCAAACACTCGATGCAAGCGCTCTGACAAACACGGTATCCGGCAGGGCAGAATAGTTGTCAGCTTCCAAGGCCTCCAACTTATTCACAGGCACCTTCAGTGCAACCGCCAACGCGGCAATGTGCATGCCTGAGGCCTGTCGAGCCTCCTTCAGCATCCCACCAGCTGTCACTCCGCCTTCCACCACCGCACCCTCACTCATTGAATGCCCCGCGTTCGTATGCCCCCAACTCCTTGGAGTCCGGGAACCTCTTGCGCAACTGATCGACCAACTGCCTCATCGCAACGGTGTCGCCAATCGCACGTTCGATTTTGATTCCCAACCAAAGGGATTCAGAGTTGGATAGCTCGCTGTTATTGAGCCGCCGAATATAAAACTGCGCACGCGTGAGCTCATTGCGACGAAGCAACAGCGATGCAAGGTGATAACCCACCACAGGGTTACCTGCATCCAGCTCGTAGGCCTTGAGCAGCGACTGCTCCGCTTCGGTAAATTGACCAGCACTCGATTGGCACAACCCACGCGCCATCAGCGTTTTGCTGCGCGCCGTGTAGGCTGGATTGGCGATAGCCCGTACAAACTGTTGATCGGCCTCTGCATACTTCTGCTGCTGACACATCAACCAGCCGTAGTTATGCAACAAATTGGGGTCATTGCCACGCAATGCCAGCGCGCGGCGAAAGCTGTCTTCGGCTTGAGGAAATTCACTAAGCCGCATAAAAATCAGACCACGCAGATTAAAAGCGTCCGCGTAGCCAGGGTCCGCCGCGAGTGCCTGCTTGACCTCATCCAAAGCCACTGCGGTTTGCCCCATCTCGAAATAGTTGGACGCAAGCTCAAGGCGAATGCGAGCACGGCGGCGTGACTCAGGCTCATCTGACGGAGTAAAACCATCAGCACTGCTACCACTGCCCGATAAACCATCCCCTTTGGTTGCACAGCCCTGAATCATCGCTGCGCATACCACCGCACTACATGCCGTGAGTGTCCAGCGGCCGAATTGCCACCAGCGTCCAACCAATCCCACCATGTAGAGCCTCCTTGATATAAACCGAACTACGAGATCACGTGACCGGTTTGAGCATGATTGTGCGCTGCTTCGCCATACGCTCTGCGGCACGAGTGCGATCCTTGACATCTCCAGCCAACTGGCCGCATGCCGCGTCAATATCATCACCCCGTGTTTTGCGCACCGTTGTGACAATGCCAGCGTCGCTCAGAATTTTTGCAAATACGGTGACTTGATTCTGTGCTGAACGCAAGAGCCCTGACGCGGGGAACGGATTGAAAGGTATGAGATTGAACTTGCATCGAACCCCTGCGCCCCGGGCCGGCTTTACGAGTTCAATCAACTGTTGGGCATGTTCAAACTGATCGTTCACCCCGTCGAGCATGCAATACTCGAAGGTAATAAAGTCCCGCGGAGCATGCGCGAGATACCGGTTGCACGCATCTAGCAGCTCTCGAATCGGATACTTGCGATTGAGCGGCACCAGATTGTCGCGCAAGGGGTCATTGGGCGCGTGCAAAGAGACCGCCAAGGCTACAGGGCAGTCCTGCGCCAGCCGGTCCATCATCGGCACGACGCCTGACGTAGAGACCGTTACCCGGCGACGCGACAGGCCATACCCGTGGTCGTCCAGCATCACGCGAAGGGCAGGCAGCAATGCCGAGTAATTTTGCAGCGGCTCACCCATCCCCATCATCACCACGTTGGAGATGACGCGATCTTTGGTGAGTAAGCGCTGGCGCAACGAATGCTCGGCAAACCACAATTGGGCAACGATCTCCCCCGTTGTCAGGTTGCGACTGAAACCCTGGTGCCCTGTAGAACAAAAACGGCAACCTACCGCACAACCTGCCTGCGAAGATACGCAGAGCGTGCCACGATCATCCTCCGGGATGAAAACAGCTTCGACAGCATTGCCATCCCCCACGTCAAACAGCCACTTCACGGTGCCGTCCGACGACACATGCTCCGATATGACGGGCAGTGCCTCGACGCGCGCACAGCCTTTGAGCTTGTCGCGCAAGGCTTTTGCCAAGTCGCTCATGGCATCAAAATCACTTGCGCCCCGCTGATGAATCCAGCGAAAAAGCTGGGTTGCGCGAAAACGCTTTTCGCCCAGCCGCTCGCAAAAAGCGGCCAAGCCGTCGAGGTCAAATTCGAGGAGATTAGTGGTCATCGCGCCTGCTTCCCATTGGGCCGGACGCATTCGCCCCCATGGCGCAGATATCCCACAATCGCGGGAACAGGCATGGGGACCACCATATCAACGCGAGTAGACGTTCAGGCCAGGGAAGAAAAAGGCGACTTCTGCCTGAGCGGTTTCGGCAGCGTCAGAGCCGTGCACTGCGTTTGCGTCGATGCTGTCAGCAAAATCAGCGCGGATGGTGCCTGCTTCTGCCTTCTTGGGGTCCGTCGCGCCCATGAGTTCACGGTTCTTCAAAATCGCGTTCTCGCCTTCCAGTGCCTGGATCATCACGGGGCCCGAGATCATGAAATCCACCAGATCCTTGAAGAAAGGACGCTCTTTGTGCACCGAGTAAAACTGCTCGGCTTCCAGGCGCGACAGGTGGGCCATGCGAGCAGCCACCACTTTAAGGCCAGCAGCTTCAAAGCGAGCGTAAATCTGACCGATGACGTTCTTGGCCACTGCGTCGGGCTTGATGATGGAGAGAGTGCGTTCGATAGCCATGTTGATGTTCCTGATTGGATGTTGCTGTGATTCGTTTGTCTATTGGACAAAGCCCTCGATTCTAACCGTTGATCACCGCAGGCAGATTATCGGCCGCCACGCCGGGGACCACCCCCACTGGGGCGTCGCTTGTCCTGCCGATGCCTGGACAAACTGTCCACCCCGATATAGCCGACGGACGTTTTCAGTGGATCGGGCTGCGACGCTCCAGACTGACGATCATTTCCGCCTGCAGAGCTACCACGGGCGCTCGGCGCTGGCCGACCTCCACCATCGCGGCGAGGCTTCTGACCGCGCTGACCTCCGGTAGGACCACCCTGGGACATGTTTCCACGAGGACCATCGCCCACGCGCGGTCCGTTCCGGCCCCGATTCCGGCTGTTGCCGCCTCGGCCAGCAGTGCCCTGAGCCGAGTCATCGCGACCCTCCAGCGGTTCAGCGCGCCCACCGCCCGCAGCCTGCACCAGCGCTCGGATGTCACTGTCGTCCAGCTCCAGCCATGCACCGCGCTTGAGGCCACGCGGCAACACCATGGCGCCGTAACGGATGCGAATCAACCGGCTCACGGCATGCCCGACAGACTCCAGCATGCGGCGCACTTCGCGATTGCGTCCTTCGGAAATAGTGACGCGATACCAGCAGTTGGCGCCTTCGCCGCCTCCATCTTCAATCGAGCCGAACGAAGCCATGCCGTCGTCTAAACGCACACCGTCCAGCAGCTTTTGCTTTTCCTCGTTGCTTAGCGCGCCAAGAACACGCACGGCGTACTCGCGCTCCAGCCCGAAGCGGGGGTGCATGAGCTTGTTGGCCAATTCACCCGAACTCGTAAACAGGAGCAGGCCTTCGGTATTCAGATCGAGGCGTCCCACAGACTGCCACTTGCCGTTCATCAGCCGCGGCAGCTTGCGGAAAACCGTAGGGCGATTCTGCGGATCGTCATGGGTCACCACCTCGCCCACCGGCTTGTGATACGCGATGACACGCGCCGGTGGAGGATCAATGCGATAGCGGATGGGCTTGCCGTTGACCTTGACCTGGTCTCCAAACTGGATGCGCTGTCCGATATGGGCAGGCTCGTTGTTGACTGAAATCCGGCCTTCCAGAATGAGTTGCTCCATCTCAAGCCGTGACCCCAGCCCCGCCTGGGCAAGCACCTTATGAAGCTTGGGGGTTTCCACCTGAGGCAACAAAACACGCTTGGAAGGGACCTCCACTCCAGAGGCATCGTCTTCATCGAATTTACCCGAGACCACATCCTCGAACTTGTAACCCTCAACAACCGGGGCAGCCCCTCGGCGCTTGTCGCGGCCTTGGCCCTCTGCGCGCGGCACACGTGCCCGATGCCCCCCGGAAACATGCCGCTGACCTTGGACAGAGGCAGCCCCGGCTTCGACAGGACTCGCATCATCTGGCAAGCTACCCGCATCCTGCGGCGCCGGTTCAGGTGAGGCTTCGGAAACCAATGAGTCGGGAGACTGCACGGACGGAGCTGCAGCTTCTGCGCCAGCAACAGCTAAGTCGTCGGTCTTGACGACGTTCTTGCGAGGCGCACGTTTGGCGGCGGGCTTCTTGGTATCAGGCGCCATGTTGGCAGCCTCAGGGACCGGCGTAGCGTCCAGATTTTCGGGGGTCGAGTCGTTCATCAAGTGTTTCCCTAGATACCGCCAGGGGTATCAGCGTGGTCGTCGCGGAGATCAGTCTCCACATTCTGAAAAAAATCATCCACTGGTTGCGCAATAGTGCGGTCCTGGTCGCCCTCTCCCCGCGCATCAGCCTGTCGGGCTAGTTCTGCACTGGGGTCCAAGTCGGCCAGCGCTGGGACAGGATCCGGCTCAATCACGCCCTGTGCCGCAGCCGCCATCGCCTCCAGCACATTCGCGTTGCCAGTCGGGTCGTCCAACACGGGCAACTGGTCCAGTGACTGCAGGCCCATGTCATCCAAAAACTGCCGGGTCGTCGCAAACAGCGCCGGGCGCCCTACGGTCTCGCGGTGCCCAATAACCTCCACCCATCCCCGGTCCTCCAATTGCTTAACGATCAGGCTATTGACTGTCACGCCCCGGATGTCTTCGATGTCTCCCCGGGTCACCGGCTGGCGGTAGGCAATGATGGCCAGCGTCTCCATAGTGGCGCGCGAATAGCGCGGCGGTTTTTCGGGGTGCAATCTGTCCAGGTACTCGCGCATTTCCGGGCGGCTCTGAAACCGCCATCCCGTCGCCACCTGTACCAAATCCACCCCTCGCTGCGACCAGTCAAGCTGCAATTCGCGCAAAAGGACTTTGAGGGTGTCCGAGCCCAGCGCATCGTTGAACAATACGCGCAACTCGCGCAATGGCACGGGCTGCTGCGCGCAGATCAACGCAGTTTCGAGGACCCGTTTGGCATCCACCGTATTCATGGTTCAGCGATTCCTGGAAAAGTGCCACGCGTTGCAACGGGTGTCACATCAACAGCAGGGGGCAAGCAGCAAGGGCGAAAGCGACTAGAGCGCGCTATTCAAAAGCGCTGGCGCGGCGCAGGAGCCCGGTGGAATTCCAACTTCGGGCGGGGGCCTGTCGGGCCTTCAGGGCGCATTGTAGCCCAGCCCCCACAAAGACAGCGTCTGTTGCATATCGTCTGGCAAGGGGGCATGGAACTCCAAGGCCTCACCCGTCATGGGGTGCGTGAACGCCAACCGGTAAGCATGCAGGGCCTGGCGCTGCATCTGCTCCACCGGAGCGCCACCATACAGGCTGTCGCCCACCAACGGGTGTTTCAGCGACGCCATGTGCACACGGATCTGATGGGTGCGCCCGGTGTGCAGGGTGCACTGCACCCAGCAACCGCCATTGACGGCATCAAGACACCGGACATCGGTGCGTGCCGATTTTCCGGCATGGGTCGCCAGATCCACCACCGCCATCCTCAGCCGGTTACGTGGATCACGGCCTATCGGAGCGTCCACGGTACGGGCCTTGGGCCCCGTCCAGGACCCGTGTGCCAGCGCCAAATACTGGCGCTGCACCTGGCGCGCAGCAATCAGGGCGACCAGCGCGTCCATGGTGGCGCGGTCACGGGCTACCACCATCAGCCCGCTGGTGTCTTTGTCGAGCCGGTGGACGATGCCCGCGCGCGGCACCACCAGCGCTTTTTCGTCCCGGGCCAGCAACCCATTGAGCAGGGTTCCACTCCAGTTGCCAGGCGCTGGGTGCACCACCAGCCCTGCGGGCTTGTTGACCACCAGCAGGTGTGCGTCCTCATAAACCACATCGATAGCCATGGGCTCGGGGCGAAAGGCCTGGCTCTGCAAGGTAGGGCGCATTTCCAGCACCACCTGATCGCCAGCCTTTACACGGGCAGACGCTTTCAGAACAGGCTTGCCATTGACGCTGACCAACCCCTGCGCGAGCAGCTGCTGCAAGTAGCTGCGGGAAAACTCAGGCACCAGATCGACCAGCGCCCGGTCCAGCCGGGCGGCGTGCTGCGCGGCACCGATCTGCATGGGCCGCAGCTCGCTCTCGGCGCCAGCCAACGCTTCGGATTCGTCGGCAAGCACACAGTAGTCCACCACCGCCAAGTCATCTGTGACGGGTGGCGGGCCCTCCGGCGGACTATCGTCCATAGCTCTCAACGGGCAGGCAGGTAGCGCGACGGATCGACGGGCTTGCCTTGTCGGCGAATTTCAAAGTGCAACTTCACGCGATCTGCATCCGTGCTGCCCATTTCGGCAATCTTTTGACCCTTGCGAACCGACTGGTCTTCCTTGACCAGCAAGGTCTGGTTGTGGGCATACGCCGTCAGAAAGGTGTTGTTGTGCTTGAGAATGACCAAGTTGCCATAGCCGCGCAGGCCCGCTCCCGCATACACCACGCGTCCGTCGGCCGCAGCCAGCACAGGGTCGCCCGCCTTGCCAGCAATGTCATAACCCTTGTTGCGGGCTTCATCAAACCCCGCAATCAGCGGCCCAGAAGCGGGCCAGATAAAACCCACGTCGTCTTCACCTGCCGTGGCGGGCGAGGTCGCTGGGGTTGCAGGGGCCACCGCCACTACCGAGCCAGAAGCGGCTGGTGTGACGGGCTTGGCTGCACCGGAAGGCGTGGCGGGCGCACTGCCAGGGGCGGCAGGTGTCACATTGGACGAGGTAACGGGACGTGTGACGACGCCGGTATCTGCGACCACAGCCTGCGACGCCGCTCCTGGAGGCACCACGCGCAACACCTGCCCCACCTCAATGAGGTTCGCATTGTCCAGACTGTTCCAGCGGGCGATATCTTTCCAGCTCTGGCCCGAATCAAGCCCAATGCGAATCAGGGTATCTCCGGGTTTGACGGTGTAGTAGCCGGGTTTGCCAGCGTTTTCTGCGCCTGGCATCGGCTTGACAGGAGGGCTGACCACTACACCGGACTGCACATCAGATGCAGGAGCGGAGGACGACGAAGTGCCTCGGTCTTCCACTGGAGCCTTGTACAGCCGGGTGCCACAGCCGGTGAGCACCAGACCCGCCAGTGCCACGGTAAACCCAACCACAAGACCACGCGATACGAACATAAGCATTTCCCTTCAGGCAATCCCCGATTTTAGAGGGACAAAATGCACAGGCTCCAACACGCTTTGTTTCAATCCGTGTGGGGTTTTGTCGATCACAAGCAACATTTGCTGCCCGCCCGACAGCGCCATGGGCGCGACCAGCCTCCCACCCACCGCTAATTGATCGCACCATGCTTGGGGCACCGCGTCGCCGCACGCGGCTGCAATGATGGCTGCGTAGGGGGCCCCTTTGGCGTAGCCGAGCATGCCGTCGCCAAACAGCAGGTGCAGATTGGCCAGCCGAAACGGGCGCAGGTTGTCACGCGCCTTTTCGTGCAACCCGCGCAGGCGCTCCACCGAATACACCTCGCGCGCCAACCGGCTCAGCACGGCGGCCTGGTAGCCACAGCCCGTCCCGATTTCAAGAATGCGCCCCAACCCCTGCGCCCTGGCGCCCTCGGCCCCCAGCAGCAGCTCGCACATGCGCGCCACCACGTTGGGCTTGGAGATAGTCTGCCCCAGCCCGATGGGCAGGCTGGTGTCTTCATAGGCCTGGTTGACCAGGGCGCTGTCTACAAAACGGTGCCGCTCTACGGCACCCATGGCCTGCAGCACCGCCGCAGACGTGATACCGCACGCCGCCAGTTTTTGCACCATGCGCGCCCGCACTGCGGCAGAATCCAGCCCCACCCCGACCGGGGATGCAGCAACCACCTTGCGGGCGGACTGCGCCAGCACCGGCGTCTTCGGTGGCGTATTCGCTGGAGCGAGGCCAGAGCCCGGCAGCCGCGCTGGGAACCCGGGGCGGCGTTGCATCAGTCGCCAGAGGCGGCAGCCGCCCCCGCCACCAGCCGCGACGCGGTCTGCGCCCAGAAACCCAGGTTGTCGTGATCGGTCAGGTCCACCTTCAACGGCGTAATGGACACATGGCCCTGTGCTGTCGCATGAAAATCCGTACCCTCGGCATCGTCTTTGGCGGCACCGGCTCCGCCGATCCAGTACATCGCCTCACCCCGCGGGCTCTCCTGCACGATGACGCGCTCCGCCGCATGGCGGCGCCCCAGGCGGCACAGCTTGATAGGCTGCATTGCCGCGAGCGGCATGTTGGGGATATTCACGTTCAGCAGCCACGGGGTTTCAGTGACAAGACTCTGCTGCCGCATCTGCGCAACGATTTCACGGGCCTTGGCGGCCGCCGACTCGATCTCGCCCCAGCCCTTGTCCACCTGCGAGAACGCAATCGCCGGAATACCAAACAGATACCCCTCCATCGCGGCGCCCACGGTGCCCGAATAAATGGTGTCGTCGCCCATGTTGGCGCCATTATTGATACCCGACACGACCAGATCCGGCCGATACCCCAGCAGCCCGGTCAGCGCGATGTGCACACAGTCGGCCGGCGTGCCGTTCACATACCGGAACCCATTGAAAGCCTTGTGCACATACAGCGGCGAATGCAGGGTCAACGCATTGGACTTGGCGCTGTTGTTGTGCTCCGGGGCCACAACCTCCACCTCCACCCCTTCAAGGGTTTTGAGCGCATCGTGCAGAGCCACGATGCCTGGTGCCTGATAACCGTCGTCGTTCGAAATGAGGATTTTCATGATTGCAGTAGAGGGTTGCAACGGATTGTAGGTGGGCCCCCCAGGGTGCGCAGTGCCGCCTATGCTGCATAGCCATCCGTCGCTCGTGGGACAACCCATGCCCGGGGGCCCCACCTATCATGCGGCCCATCATTGACCGCCCAGACAGACACACAGGAGACTCCCCATGCACGCTTGGCTTTGCACCAACCCCACCGGCGTTGACGCACTCACCTGGACCGAACTGCCCACGCCTGCACCCAAGGCGGGCGAGGTGCTGATCGAGATCAAGGCCGCCAGCCTGAACTTTCCTGATCTGCTGATCGTGCAGAACAAGTACCAGATGAAGCCACCGCTGCCATTTGTGCCCGGCTCGGAATATGCGGGCGTGGTCGCAGCTCTGGGCGAAGGCGTCACCCACCTCAAGGTCGGCCAGAACGTGGCCTGCCTGTCTGGCACAGGCGGTTTCGGCACCCATACCATCGCCCCGGCGGCCCTGTGCATGCCGCTGCCGGACGGCTTCTCGCATGTGGACGCCGCCGCCTTCATCATGATCTACGCCACCTCGCACCATGCCCTGGTGGACCGAGCCCAACTCAAGGCGGGCGAGACGGTGCTGGTACTCGGCGCTGCCGGGGGCGTGGGCACGGCAGCCATCCAGATCGCCAAAGCCATGGGCGCACGCGTGATTGCCGCAGCCTCCAGCGACGAAAAATGCGCGCTGTGCACCACCATCGGTGCCGACGCCATCATCAACTACAGCAAAGACAATTTGCGCGACGCCATCAAGGCCTTGACCGCAGGCAAAGGCCCGGACGTGATCTATGACCCCGTGGGCGGCGATTTTGCAGAGCCCGCCTTCCGCTCCATTGCCTGGCGCGGCCGCTACCTGGTGGTGGGTTTTGCCTCGGGCCCCATCCCCGCCCTGCCCTTCAACCTGGCACTGCTCAAGGGTGCGTCCATCGTGGGCGTGTTCTGGGGCGACTTTGCCAAGCGCGAGCCCAAGGCCAACGCCGCCATGATGGGCGAGCTGGCGCAGTGGTATGCGCAAGGCAAGATCAAACCCGTGATTGACCGCACCATGCCCATGGCCGAGCTGCCCGCAGCCTACGCCCACATGGGATCACGGGGTGTGATGGGCAAGCTGGTGATGGTGAACTGACGTCGGCGCGGCACCAGTCCCCAAGCCGTCTATGCAGGCCGTGATGCCCGTGCAAAAATGTAAGCCGCTGTGTCACACTCGCGCATCTCAGCCCCCTGACACTGGTGCCCTTACATGGCCGACCGACCACCTTCCGAGATAGCACGCGAGACGCTCAAGCAACTGGCAGCACGGCGTCTCGCCCCCACGCCAGACAACTACCTGGCGCTTTACGATGAAATAGCGGGCTCCAAGAGCCCGCAGCCCTTTCCCGAGGGGCCGCTGAGCAGCATCCAACGGGTATTGCCCGGCCAGACACCCGCGCAAAAGCGGTTGTTGGGGCAGTTTGAGCGGGCCATCATCACCAAGGACTGGACCTCGCTGCAAAGCGTGATGGTGGGCTACGCCAACCTGGGCCTGAACCCCGCCACCAACGTCGCAAAACCCATTGAGACCATCGACGCGCCGACCGCCTTGGGTGAACTGCCCGCAGAGTTTGCCGAGACCCTGGCCCGCCTCATAGACAACACCCTGCCCGCCCTCGGCGAGGACGATGTCCGCGTGCTCGACATGGCACGGCAGCTCATCACCTTTCTGCGGGACACCAAACCCCCAGCCATCGCCACCACCCAGCTGATGCTGGGCAATTTTACGTACCGCGTGTCTTTTGCGACCGAAGACCAGGCCGCCATCCGCGCCACGCTCCTGGAGCTGCTGCACATGGTGTTCGAGAATATCGCCGTCCTCAGCGCCGACGACCGCTGGCTGCAGGGCCAGGCCGAGGCGCTGATGACGGCATCGACCCCGCCGCTCACCCTGCGGCGCCTGGACGATGTTCAGCGCAGACTCAAGGACGTGATCTTCAAGCAGACCGAAGCCCGCGCCCGCACGGTAGAAGCGCAAGAGCAGATGAAGGACATGCTGGCCACCTTCATTGAAAGGCTGGCGCTGATCACCGCGTCCAGCACGACGTACCAGGGCACCATGGAGCGGTGCGCCGACCTCATTGGCAAGGCCAATACCCTGGAAGAAATCGCACCCGTGCTGCAAGAGGTGATGAGCGCCACCCGCGCCATGGCGCTTGACAGCCGCGTCACACACGACGAGCTGCACGACCTGCGCGAGCGCACCGAAGCCAAACGCGCCGAAATGGCCCGGCTGCAGGAAGAACTCGACCGCGCCAGTGCACAGGCCAGGCACGACCCGTTGACGGGCACGCTCAACCGCAAGGGTCTGGACGAGGCCATGGAGCGCGAAATCGCCCGTTCGCGCCGGTTGGGCTCGCCGCTGTGTCTGGCCTTGCTCGACCTCGACAACTTCAAGGCCCTCAACGACCGGGTGGGGCACACCGGTGGCGACGCCGCGCTGGTGCATTTGGCTCAGGTCACTCGCGAAGTGATGCGCCCTCAAGACCTCCTGGCCCGTTACGGCGGCGAAGAGTTTGTGCTGGTGATGCCGGACACCACCGTCGAAAGCGGCGTGGCCGCCATGACGCGCCTGCAACGCGAGCTGACCACGCGCTTCTTCTTGCAGGGCGCTGAAAAAGTGCTCATCACCTTCAGCGCCGGGGTGGCCCAGCTGCAGGACACCGAGAGCAGCACCGACGCGATCATTCGGGCCGACAAGGCGATGTATCTGGCTAAGCGCTCGGGGAAGAACCGGGTGATGGCGGCATGACAAGAAGCCCCCCTGAGTCTCCTGCAGCGCCTTCGCCCGGAGGGGGACGCCACCCTTGGCCTGGCAAAGCCAGTTCCACGGTGGCACTGGCCTTGGGGCGCGCCGGTATCTATGGCCGGTTTGCGTGGCTAGCCGCCGATGTGAGAGATCCCACACGGCAGCCTTTGCTCGACTTGCTGCCGACCTTCTGAAACTTCACCGCCCATGGACCGCCGCGCCTTTTTGCAATACGCCGCATACGCGGCAACAGCGGCTGCCCTGCCCCGCTGGGCCTGGAGCAACCCGCCGTCACTGCCGTCCGACCCGTTCGCGCTGGGCGTGGCCAGTGGCGATCCTGCACCCGATGGCGTGGTGCTGTGGACGCGGCTGATGCTGGCCGACACGGCGCAGATGCAGGTGGCCCACACCGTGCGGTGGGAGGTCGCGCATGACGCGCGGTTTGCGCAGATCGTGCAAAAGGGCGAGGCCACTGCGCAGCCCCTGCTCGGCCACAGCGTGCATGTGGAACTGCACGGTTTGGCACCTGGGCGCTGGTACCACTACCGCTTCATGCTGGGCGATGCCGTCAGCGCCACGGGTCGCACCCGCACCGCGCCCGCGCCCGGCGACCTGCCCGACACGCTGCGCATCGCCTTTGCCTCGTGCCAGCGGTGGGAGCACGGCCACTACGCTGCCTGGCGCCACCTGGCAGCCGACCAGCCCGACCTGGTTCTGTTTCTGGGCGACTACATCTACGAGTACGCTACGCCCAAAACCACCACTGACCTGGCGCGCACCCACAGCCTGCGCCACGCCACCACGTTGGCGGACTTTCGCGACCGGTACGCGCTGCACAAAAGCGACCCTGCCCTGCGGGCCGCCCACGCCGCCTGCCCCTGGGCTGTGACCTGGGACGACCACGAGGTGCAAAACGACTACGCCAGCGCGGCAGGCCGGGGCGACGAAGGCAGCTTTCTGGCGCTGCGCGGCGCCGCATGGCAGGCTTTTTATGAAAACATGCCGCTGCGCGCCGCCAACCTGAACCACCCCGGCCCTGACAACCGCTGGGACGCGCTGCAGGTTTACCGCCGCCTGCGCTGGGGGCGCCTGGCGCACATTCATTTGCTGGACAGCCGCCAGTACCGCAGCTGGCAGGCCTGCCGCACGCCCCAGTCCGCCAGCGCTGGCGCTGTGCGAGCGGCAGACTGCGCCGATCTGGCCAGCCCCGCCCGCACGCTGCTGGGCCCGACGCAAGAACAGTGGCTGAACGCAGGCCTGGCCGGAGACGCCCATACTCAAAACAGAACCCGCTGGAGCGTGCTGGCACAGCAAACCCTGTTTTCGCCGCGCAACTACCCGTCAGGCATCACGTCCACCGACAGCTGGGACGGCTACCCCACTGCCCGCGCCCGCCTGTTGCAGGCGGTGGCCCAGCACAACCCGCGCAACACGGTGCTGCTGGGCGGTGACATCCACCAGAACTACGTCTGCCGGGTGCATGCCGATACACAGCGCCCCGATTCGTCCGTGCTCGCCAGCGAGTTCTGCGGCACCTCGATCAGCTCGCGCTCGGGCACCACGCAGGACAAGGTGGACGCCATTGCCCGCCACAACCCCCACGTACTACTGGCCCGGTGTGACCAGCGCGGCTATGGCTTGGCAGATGTCACGCCCACGCGCTGGACCACCACCCTGCGCGTGGTGGACGACCCGCTGCGCGCCGACAGCGGTGCCACCACGCTTGCCCGCTTTGTGCTGGAAGACGGGCGGCCTGGGCCGGTGCGCGCCTAATCCGCCCAAGCAACCCAAAACTCCTATTTTTATAGCTATCAGCGCTTACCCATCAAGCGCTGGATGCCAAAAACACCCATATTTCCGACGCGTGTAGCCTGATGTAACGCTGCGGCGCCAGCGCAAAGGCGCCGTACCATGGTCGCTTCTTGCACTGAAGGAGACGCCATGTCTAAAACAACCACGCCCACCCGCCCGTCTGCCCGCCTGATTGCCGTTGCACATTCCGCCCGATTCAGCCGGACGCTGCTGGCCACCGCGGCCCTCGCCACCGTGGTCGCCGTTGCGGGCTGTGCCAGCGTTCCCTCACAGTTTGCCTACACCGTGCCCGCGCAGCCTGAAGGCTCGTCGGGCTACACCGAAAAACCCGGCTGGGCCACAGAGAAGTTCGCAGTTGCCGCTGCCAACCCGCTGGCCACCGATGCGGGCTACCAGATCCTCAAGGCCGGTGGCTCAGCCATCGACGCAGCCATCGCCGTGCAGATGGTGTTGACACTTGTTGAGCCGCAATCGAGCGGCATCGGCGGCGGCGCCTTCTTGCTTCACAGCACCGGCAAAACCGTGGAAGCCTATGACGGCCGTGAAACCGCCCCCGCCGCTGCCGACGAAAAACTCTTTTTGGGTGCCGACGGCAAACCCGTGCAGTTCTACGACGGCGTGGTGGGTGGCCGCTCGGTCGGCGTGCCCGGCACCGTGCGCATGCTGGAGATGGCGCACAAGCAGCACGGCAAGCTGCCCTGGGCCACGCTGTTCCATCCCGCTATCACCCTGGCCGAAGGCGGCTTCAAGGTCAGCGCGCGGCTCAACACGTTGGTCAAGGCTGACGCCCACCTGAAGAAAGACCCGGTGGCCGCCGCCTACTTCTACAAACCCGACGGCGATGCGCGCGACACGGGCTTCAACCTGCGCAACCCCGAGCTGGCCGCCGTGCTGCGCAAGATCGCCGCCGAAGGCAGCAAGGCCCTGCATGAAGGCGAAATCGCCCAGGCCATCGTGGACAAAGTGCAAAAGCACCCCACCAACCCCGGCAAACTCAGCATGGCCGACCTGGCCGGATACCAACCCAAAAAACGCGAAGCCCTGTGCCACGACTACCAGGTGCAGACCAAAGACTTCCGCATCTGTGGCTTCCCACCGCCCAGCTCGGGCGCCATTGCCATCGGGCAGATCCTGGGCATCCTGAAAAACACCGACGCCGCCGCCAAACCGCTGCAAGACGGCATTCCATCGGCCGACTGGCTACACCTGTACACCGAAGCCGCCCGCCTGGCCTTTGCCGACCGCGCGCTGTACGTGGCCGACCCCGACTTTGTACAGCCCCCCGGCGGCAGCTGGACCAGCCTGCTGGCCCCCGCCTACCTGGCCGAACGCGCCAAGCTCATCGGCACGCAAAGCATGAAGGTCGCCCAGCCCGGCAACCCCGGCGCCGTCAAGACAAGTTTTGCCCCCATGCCCGACCAGCCCGAATACGGCACCAGCCATATCAGCATCGTCGACGCCTTCGGCAACGCGGTGGCCATGACGACGACCATCGAAGACGCCTTCGGTGCCCGCCAGATGGTCAAAGGCTTTTTGCTGAATAACGAGCTGACCGACTTCAGCTTTGCCCCCACCGACGCCCGAGGCCAGCCGATTGCCAACCGCGTGCAGCCCGGCAAACGCCCCCGCTCCTCCATGTCCCCCACGCTGGTGTTCGACAAGGCCAGCGGCGAGCTATTGATGAGCGGCGGCAGCCCCGGCGGCGCGGCCATCATCCACTACACCGCCAAGACGCTGTACGGCGTCTTCAACTGGGGCCTGATGCCCCAGCAGGCCATCAACCTGCCCAACT
>CAMTXG010000055.1:0-20045 GCA_947085645.1 uncultured Gammaproteobacteria bacterium | reverse complement strand
TGGCAGGGCTTGATGAGCGCATGCCTGGGGTGCCGGGCGGGTTTGTTGCGTTGAAATGGCTGGGCTGGGGGGGAATATCGGGGTTTCTCTGCCCGGTTTCTGTAGATTACGGAACCGGGGAATTGGGGTCACGGATTCAGGGTATATTTTAATAATAATGCAGTGTACGAAAGCGTAAATGCGGCACAAAATGTGTCCCTGCGCTGGCTTGTTAGTGAGCTGATCCAAACATTGAAAATTGCAGAGACTGAAGTGTTTCGGCATCCCGTGGTGAGCCGGAAAAATCCCACAGAGGCTAGCACCGCATCATGGTGAAAAACGCAAAATTCATTTCAGCGATTATTTTGATTTTTGCTGCAAATAGTGGAGTCGCGGGCGCAGCCGGTCAAAACAGTGCGCAAACCAATCCAAATGTGGTGGTGGCAAACACAGCTAGCGGTTTACCTTCTGGTTCCGATGACTGTTCGAATTTACCCTCAAAGGACAAGCAGGAGGATTGTATAAGGAACACTGCACGAGCTTATCCAATTATAACGATAAAAAACATCAAAGTATCTGGATCAAAGTATTTTGACGCGAACGGAAAACCTTGCGCTCGGGGTGTGGGGCCACGTTTGACCGAATCACGACTGCGGAATTTTCTGAAAAATTCTGTCCCGGTATCGCAAATGGCGGTAATGAACTACTATGGCCAGCATGGTGAGTGTACTAGCGAAAATGCAAAAATCACATTTTCCGATGGTCGACTCGCTCATTTTTCGTTGTCTAGCGAAGGCAAGGTAGGCTACTTGTCTTCCGTGCAGAAGGGAAAGGAAGTCGAGGTATTTTTTTATTATTGTGAGCAGTGCTAAAAATAAGCGCGAAGCAATTATAAAATAATTAATCAGGCTGATTACACTGCAGTTTTTTGGAGTGGGGAGTATCGGCAGATAACAGGTCGTCAGGCGTGCCCAATCCAGCGTGATGCGCCGCCCAGCCCAACACCTCCTGCGCAGGCATGGGCCGCGCGATGCCGAAGCCTTGGGCCCTCTCACACCCCAACTCCAGCAGCTTTGCGCATTGTTCGGGCGTTTCAACGCCTTCGGCCACCACGTGGCGGTGGAACGCTGCGGCCAGGGCCACGATGGCGCTGACCAGGGTGAGGTCGTCGCCGTCTTCCAGAATGCCGCGCACGAACGACTGGTCGATCTTGATCGTCTCGGCGGGCAGGCTCTTGAGATAGGACAGCGAAGAGAACCCGGTGCCAAAGTCGTCCAGGGCAAACCGCACACCCAAAGCCTGGCAGCGTTGCATCATGCGGCGCATGTACTGTATGTCTTCCAGTGCGGCGGATTCCAGGATTTCCAGTTCCAGCCGTGCGGGGGACACCTCAGGGCAGGTGTGCAGGATGTCCTTGAGGCGCTGAACAAAATTGGGGCGGTGGAAGTGGGGCGCGGCAATATTGACGCTGATCTCCCACGACATGCCTGCATCGGTCCATTGCCGCATCTGCGCCAAGGCCTGCCGCAGCACCCACTCGCCCAGTTCCACTACCAAGTCGATATCCTCGATCAGCGGCAGCACATGTTGTGGCCCCAGCAGGCCTTGTTCGGGGTGCTGCCAGCGCAGCAGGGCTTCCAGCCCCAGGATCTCGCCGGTGCGCAGGTTGACCTTGGGCTGGTAGTGCAGCACCAGCTCGCCCGCGTGCAGCGCCTGCGCGATGCGGGTCTGGCGCGTGTGCTGGGTTTGCACGGCGTGGTCATGCTGCACATCGAACACGTGCATCTGGTTGCGGCCAAAGCTCTTGGCCTGGCACATGGCCTGGTCGGCGTGACGCAGCAGGGTGTCTGGGTTGGCATCGTCCTGTGGAAACACGGCCACGCCAATGCTCACGGTGGTGTTCAGCACGCGGTCATCAATGGCGTAGGGGGCGGCGAGTTGTTTCATCAGCACGGCGACCCGGGCCTTGATGGTGTGCAAATCGGCTTGTTCGCCCAGCAGCAATACAAACTCATCGCCACTCATGCGGGCCACGGCGTCGCTGGGGGTGGCGAATGCGCCCAGTCGAAGGGCGGTCTCTTTGAGCAGGCGGTCGCCCACGCGGTTGCCGTAGGTGTCATTCACCGTCTGGAAATGGTCCAGGTCCAGCATGCACACTGCCAGCAGCAGGCCTTTGTTGCGGGCCACAAAGATGGCGTGAGTGAGGCGTTCGGCCAGTGCAGCGCGGTTGTGGAGGCCCGTTAGGGCGTCATGCCGCGCGTGCCACGAAATCTGGTGGCGCAGGTTGCGGGTTTCGGTCACGTCGCGGAACACCAGCACGCAACCCACGGCGATGCCGTCTCCCTTGCGGATGGGCGAGGCGGTGTATTCGATGGCATAGCGTTCGCCGGAGCGGTGGATCAGCACCTCACCGGTGGCCAGCTGCAGCGCGCCCGGCTGACTATCTCGGTCAGGCATTGCAGCTGCTGCGTTGGCGGTGCGGCTGGCGGGTTCTTCATACAGGCGAAACACGCTGTCGAGTTGAAGTCCTGCGGCTTGCTGGGCGGTGAACCCGGTCATGAGCTGAGCGGCTTCGTTGAGGCTTTCGATGCGCCCGGCCAGGTCGGTGGTAATCACGCCGTCGCCGATGGAGGCGAGTGTGACTTCGGCGCGTTCTTTTTCTGCGTGCAGAGCTTCCTGGGCGCGCTTGCGCTCGGTCACATCGACGAGGGTGCCAATGGTGCCTGCGAGTGCGCCGCGGGTACTGGTGAACGGTGCCTCGTAATACGCCATGTCCAGCGGCGCGTTCTGAGCGCGCTGGATGCGGATCTCGTTGTTTTGCGCCTGCGCGATCTGGCGGGACCGTTGGGTTGACAGCTCTTCCGGGTAGGCAGGTATGGTTGTCCCTGGCTGCCCTGCGCTGGCGCAGTGCGGCGCCTGAAACAGCTGTTGCCAGGCGCGGTTGGCATCCAGATACGTGCCATCCACATCACGCACGAACACCGGCAGCGGCAGGGCATCAATCAGTTGCCGCGTGAAATGCAGCTGCTCGCTTTGCATTTGCTGTGTGTCGCGCAGCGACAGCACCAGCGACTGGATCTTGCCCGCCATGTCGTTGAACGTGGCGGCCATGGCACGCGATTCGAGCGTGCCCGTTTCTTGCATGCGCGTGCCCAGGTGGCCCTGGCGAAAGGCGTCGGTGGCCTCGGCCAACCGCTGCAGCATACGTGCATTGGCGCGCAGCAACACGGTCAGTAACACCAATATGGTCAAGATGTTGAGCGCGGAGATACGCGCCTGCACTACCACCGTGCTCCAGATATCCTCCACAAATGGACCGGTGCGCAGGGTGACGGTAAGGCGCGCGTTTTTCCCGTCTGGTGTTGTGTGGGCAAACTGCTGCACGGGGGGCTCAAGGGCGATCCATTGCGAAAACCATTCAGGGGCCGTGGCCACTTCAGTTGGCACGGGAGCTGTCACCTCGACCACAGTGTGCTCGCCTGCTTGCCATTTGAGTTTCTGCAGATTGCCCCCCAGATCGCCCGCGCCTTGGCGCAATAGTGCGGTCACTGAACTGGCGTCCGCGTTGGCAGTCAAGGCAGCCAGCGGGGGGAGCAGGGCGTTGCCTGCCCTCTGCAGCTCTGTGGCCGCGTGTCGGCGTACTTCGCCGGTTTCTGCCGCCAGCAGGTAGTGGTAACGCACGCCCGTGACGACCAGAATGATCAGCACAATCGGCAGATACAGACGGGGATAGGTGCCCCGAAGGAGCCAAGTACTGAGATTTCTGGTTCGCATCGATACGGGCCCTTCCCCAATACCCCCAGGGTAATGAATTGTTAATTAATTGTTGACTGGTCGGAAGTCTAGCGTGCGGGTGTGTGCGATTTCCGTGCCGGGACAGCGCAATCCCCAAGCGTTGCAGATGGGAGACGTTTTGCAAATGCCAGAAAGCCTTGCGCAAGGTACATGGGCCAAGCGAGGGAAGGTGGCGTGCGCGAGAGGACGGTTTGGACAACCAAACCGCGACCACGTTACTGTCTGGCCGCCCGCATTGGTGCGTTTGACGCGGCGGCCCGAATGAGCACGGTTGCGCGGTGAGGCCGTTGGGAGGCTACAGCGCTTGGCTCAACATGTCGCGGTACTGCTCTGGGGTCGCAACGCGCGGGTTGGTCTTGTGGCAGTGGTCTGCCATGGCGCCGTGGATGATGTCGTCGAACATGCCCTCCGTCACGCCCATGGCGGCCAGTCCGGTGGGCAGGCCCAGGCGGGCGTTCATTTCGCGGATGGCTTCGGGGATGTCGCCCGCAGACGCCAGGCCCATGGCGTGGGCCATGCGCTCCAGGCGCTGTTCCTTTTGCACGGATTCAGCGGTTGCATTGAAGCGGATCACCGCAGGCAGGAACATGGCGTTGAGCGTGCCGTGGTGCAGGCGTGGGTTCACGCCGCCCAGGCTGTGGCTGAGCGAATGCACGGCGCCCAGGCCCTTCTGGAAGGCCATGGCGCCTTGCATGCTGGCGCTCATCATGTGCAGGCGCGCATCGCGGTCGCTGCCATTTTTGGTGGCCTGCTCGATATGTGCCCAGCCGCGTGTGAGGCCATCCAGCGCAATGCCGTCGGCAGGTGGGTTGAACGCGGCAGACATGAAGGTCTCCATGCAGTGCGCAATCGCATCCATGCCTGTAGCGGCCGTCAGCATGGGCGGCAGGCCCAGCGTCAGCTCTGGGTCGCAGATGGCGGTCTTGGGCACCAGGTGCCACGAATGAAAGCCCAGCTTGCGGTGGTCGTCCACGATGATGATGGCGCCGCGCGCCACCTCGCTGCCGGTGCCGCTGGTGGTGGGCACGGCGATCAGCGGCGCAGCGCGTTCGGTGATGCGGGGCGAGCCACCTTCGATGGTGGCGTAGTGTGTCAGCGGCCCCTCGTGCGTGGCGGCAATCGCGATGCCCTTGGCGCAGTCGATGGCCGAGCCACCGCCCACGGCGATCAGGCCGTCGCAACCCTGGGCCTTGTACATCTCCGCGGCCGCGCGCACGGCGGCTTCGGTGGGGTTGGATGGCGTCTGGTCGAACACGGCCACGGTCATCCCAGGCAGGGCGTCCAGCGCTTTTTGCAACACGCCAGCGGCTTTGACTCCTGCGTCCGTCACCACCAGGGGGCGTGTGATGCCGACGCGCTCGCATTCCTGCTTGAGCAGCTTGACCGCACCGAATTCAAACTGGATCTGGGTGACGTAGTAGATGAAAGCCATGGTGTAAGAGATTGTGTGAATGACGTGGGCAGCGATTACGATAGCCCGCCAGCTGAGACCGAGTTCTTGGTGGTGGACCACTTTATAAGCAGGAGACTCGCATGAATACGAAGCAAACCCTGATGGCGGCCGCCTTTGCCGTCACCTCTGTGACAAGTGCGCAGGCCCAGTGCCTGACCGATGCGCAAGCCGCCGACATGGTGGCCAACTATGTCGCCAAGACCCCGGCAGCCAACCCCGAAAATTTGTCGGATGCCGATGGTGCCTGCACACGCGGCAAGGTCAACGCCCTGCTGGCCCAGCGCCTGGGCAAGGTGATTGGCTACAAGGCGGGCCTGACCAACCCTGCAGTTCAGAAACGCTTCAATACCGACAAGCCCGTGTGGGGCAAGTTGTATGAGGGCATGGTGCTGCAGAGCGGCGCCACGGTGGATGCAACATTTGGCGCCCGCCCGCTGTACGAGGCCGACATGCTGGTCCGCGTGAAGAGCGCTGCCATCAACCAGGCCAAGACTCCCATGGAGGTGCTGAAGTCCGTGGACCAGATCATCCCCTTCATCGAACTGCCCGACCTGATGGTGCAGGCGCCACCCAAGCTCAACGGCGCCGGTGTGTCGGCCATCAACGTGGGGGCACGGCTGGGCGTAGCCGGTGCGCCCATAGCCGTGCCAGCCTACCGCGGCGAGCGCTATGCAATGCTGAAGGCGCTGGCGGACATGAATGTGTCGTTGACTGACGGCGAGGGTGCGCGCCTGGGTGGCGGCAAGGGCAGCGACATCCTGGACCACCCTCTCAATGCTGTGGTGTGGCTGGCGGGCGCTTTAGCGCAAGAAGGCCTGGCGATGCAGCCGGGCGATCTGATCAGCCTGGGTTCTTTCTCGCCACTGCTGCCGCCTAGAGCGGGGTTGGCGGTGACGGCCACGTACGACGGCCTTCCAGGCGCTGCCCCGGTGCGGGTGACCTTCAAATAAAAGGTATGACTTGCTCGCACTCTGCGGGCGTGTTTTTATTGCCGAGACGCTGACCATTGACCGATCTGCACATTCACCATACTCGCCTGACCCCCCAGATGCGCAGCGTGCTCGAACGCATGGCCCGCGCGGGGCACCCACCCCTGCACACCCGTTCGCCCCAGGATGCGCGCATTGCCTACCAGGCGGGTGCCGATGTGCTGGAGGTGCCCAAGGCGGCGCTGGCGCGGGTGGAAGACCTGCGGATACCAGCCCGCGACGGCCATGGCCTGCCCGCACGGCTTTACGCGCCGACCCGAGAAGCGGGCCTGCCTGTGCTGCTGTACCTGCACGGCGGCGGCTTCACGATTGGCAGCATTGCCACGCACGACATCCTGTGCCGTGAATTGGCGCGTCTGGCGGGCTGCATGGTGGTGTCGCTGGATTACCGGCTGGCGCCAGAGCACCGCTTTCCTACCGCCACCAATGACGCGTGGGATGCGCTGCAGTGGGTCGCGGCCCATGCCACCACTTTCGGCGCAGACCCCACCCGCCTGGCTGTGGGTGGCGACAGTGCAGGGGGAACGCTGGCTGCCGTCAATGCCATCCTGGCGCGCGATGCAGGCTTGCCGCTGGCACTGCAACTGCTGATCTACCCCGGCTGCGCAGCCCACCAGGACACGCCGTCGCACGCCACCTTTGCCCGCGGCCTGGTGCTGGAGGAGCCCGCCATCAGCTGGTTCTTCGGCAACTATGTGCACAGCCGGGAAGAACGCGAGGACTGGCGTTTTGCCCCGCTGCACGCGCCCGATGTCGACGGCGTTGCGCCCGCCTGGGTGGGGCTGGCCGAATGCGATCCACTGGTCGATGAAGGCATTGACTATGCCGACAAGCTGCGCTTGGCCGGTGTGCCGGTGGACCTGGAAATCTACCGTGGTGTGACCCACGAATTCATCAAGATGGGCCGCGCGATTCCTGAAGCGCGCACGGCCCATGCCGACGCGGCAAGAGCGCTGCGCCAGGCTTTTCAAATGGAGTGAAAAAATCATGCAACGCAGTGACTTCCGTTGTTTTCACCGCCTGCGCGTGCGCTGGGCCGAGGTGGACATGCAAAAAATCGTGTTCAACGGGCACTACCTGATGTACATCGACACGGCCATGTCCGACTACTGGCGCGGGCTGGCCTTGCCCTACGAGGCCAGCATGCAGACCCTGGGCGGCGAGATGTATGTGAAGAAAGCCACACTCGAATACCACGCATCTGCGCGCCTGGACGACACGCTGGACGTAGGCTTGCGCTGCGCCCGTGTGGGCAATTCGTCCAGCCTGTTCGAGGCAGGTATTTTCAGCGGCGACCAGTTACTGGTGTCGGGCGAGTTGGTCTATGTATTTGCGGACCCGGCCACCCAAACCTCGCGCCCCGTGCCGCCTGCGCTGCGCGCGATTTTCGAAAGCTTCGAGGCCGGCGCCGAAATGGCGGAGGTCAGGACCGGCGACTGGAACGCGCTAGGCCGGGACGCAGGGCGCTTGCGCACGGCAGTGTTTGTCCATGAGCAACGCATTGCGGCTGACATCGAAGCCGATGCGCTGGACGCCACCGCGCGCCATGCCGTTGTCTACAACCGGCTGGGTATGCCCGTGGCCACGGGCCGTTTGCTGCAGGCTTCACCCGGCGTGGGGCGCATCGGGCGCATGGCGGTGGACCGGTCGGTGCGCGGCGCGCAGTGGGGACGCCACGTGCTGGACGCATTGGTGTACGCTGCCCGCGACCGCGGAGACCGCGAGGTGCAATTGCACGCCCAGCGCAGCGCCGAAGGTTTTTATCGCCGAGCCGGGTTTGCCGTGGTGGGCGAGCCGTGGCAAGAGGCAGGTCTTGCGCACATTGCGATGGTGCGGAAAATCGAGTGACTTGCTATCGAATTATGAGCTGCTAGCGCTTGTGTAGTAAGCGCTGGAGCCAATTTTCATTCAATATTCACTCTCAAAGGCCTTCAGGCGTCAGTCAAATATCGTCGAGTAGGTCGTAGGGCAGAGGCAAAAGGGACAGCGGCACGCCGTCCGCAGCGCCCACCTGCAGGCCCTGCGCCTGCGCAGCCGCTATCTGCAGCGAGACGATGGCGTCAAAGCCACCGCCGGGCGCTGGGGCCACCTGCACCACGGTGCCGCAGGGCTGCTCCAGGTCGGTGGTGGCAAACACTTCTGATCCCGCAGCCACATCCGCTGGCGCATGCGCAATATAAGCGCGGCGCTTGAGCGTGCCACGAAACTGGCTGCGCGCCACGACCTCCTGGCCTGGATAGCAGCCCTTCTTGAAATTCACACCGCCCACCGATTCATAGTTGAGCATCTGCGGCACAAATGCCTCGAACACCGGCGTGGTCAACGTTGCCACACCGCTGCGCACCTCGCTCCATTGCCACAGGGCTGGGTCCAGCGCGGAGCCCTGGGGGGCGGGCGTGCCCACCGGCGCTACCCACAGTGCGCGGGGTTGTCCATCTGCGGGGTACAGGTGTACCACCGTGGCCGCACCGACATCCGTCTTCGCCCATGTCGGCTGGGTGCTGCCTGTTGCTGCGGCCACTGTTTCACCGGCCAAGCCATACAAAGCAAAGTCGCCCGTTGCATCCGTCAATTTCGCTTTCGCCCGCATCACAAACATCGACAGGCGCTTGAGCGTAGGCGCCAGCAGGTCGTGGCTGCAGACCAGCAGGACCTCGGTGACGCTGCGCTTGAAGCCGATGAAAGTCGCCTGCATGCGGCCTTTGGCGGACAAAAACGCTGCGAGGCGGGCCTGGTCGAAGCCCAGCAAGGCGAAATCCTGGGTGAGCTGGCCGTTTAGAAACTTGGCAGCGTCTTCGCCTTCCACGCGAATCACGCCGAGGTGGGACAGGGGGGCAATGCCGTTCAAGGGGTATGTCATCGCTGAATTATGATGCCCGCTCCCATCTATGAAGGCAGCAAGGTTGTGCGACGTTTACTGGTTCTGATCGTGTTGGCGGTGATCGCGTCAGGTGGTGCGGCTTTCTGGTGGCTGCACCAGCCCATGGTGGCTGGCGGCGAAGCGCTGGAGCTGGCCATTGAGCCCGGCACCACACCCCGTGGCGTGGCCCGCGACGTGGTAGCCGCGGGCGCACAGACCGACGCGCGCCTGCTCTACACATGGTTCAGGTTCTCCGGTCAGGACCGCGCCATCAAGGCGGGCAACTACGAAATCTCCCCCGGCACCACGCCCCGAAGCCTGCTGCAGAAACTGGTGCGCGGCGAAGAAAGCCTGCGCGCCATCACCCTCGTAGAAGGATGGAACTGGCGCCAGGTGCGCCAGGCGCTTGCGCGCGAAGACCAGCTCAAGCCCGACTCTGCCAGCCTGACCGATGAAGCGCTGATGGCCCAACTGGGGCGGCCCGGCGTGCACCCGGAGGGGCGATTCTTTCCGGATACCTACACCTATGCCAAAGGCTCCAGCGACATCGCGCTGCTGCGCCGCGCCATGCACGCAATGGACCGGCGTCTGGAGGCCGCCTGGGCCCAGCGCGCTGCGGACACGCCCCTCAAGTCGCCCGATGACGCCTTGATCCTGGCCAGCATCATCGAAAAAGAAACCGGTCGCGCCAGCGACCGCGCCCAGATCGCCGGTGTGTTTTCCAACCGCCTGCGCATCGGCATGTTGCTGCAGACCGACCCTACGGTCATCTACGGCATGGGCGAAAAGTTTGACGGCAACCTGCGTCGGCGCGACCTGCAGACCGACACGCCGTGGAACACCTACACCCGCAGCGGTTTGCCACCCACGCCGATCTCCATGCCGGGCAAGGCGTCACTGGTGGCGGCTGTGCAGCCCGAAGCCACGCGCGCTTTGTATTTTGTGGCCAAGGGCGACGGCACCAGCCACTTCAGCGCGTCGCTCGACGAACACAACCGCGCCGTCAACCGCTACCAGCGTGGCCAGTGATCGGCGCAAGCCTGCGGCCCCGCTTGATCAACCCAAGGTTTTCATGTCACGACCCGGTCTTTTCATCACCTTTGAAGGCATCGACGGGGCAGGCAAGTCCTCGCACATTGAGGGGCTGGCGACGGCGTTTCGTGCCCAGGGTCGCACCGTCACCGTTAGCCGCGAGCCCGGGGGCACACTGCTGGCCGAAAAGCTGCGCGACATGGTGTTGAACGATGCCATGGATGCGTTGACCGAGTCGCTGCTGATCTTTGCTGCACGCCGCGACCACCTTCGCAACGTCATCGAACCGGCCCTTGCGCGGGGCGACGTGGTGCTGTGCGACCGCTTTACCGATGCCACGTTTGCGTACCAGGGGGCAGGGCGCGGCTTCGATCTGGGAGTGCTATCAACATTGGAGCGCCTTGCGCAGACGGGACTGGCGCTAGACCCTGATTTGATGCGTGAGCCCGATATGACCGTGTGGTTTGACCTGGCCCCCGAGGTGGCCGCCGAACGCTTGGCCGGTGCGCGCGTTCCTGATCGTTTTGAGGCCCAGCCAGTGGAGTTCTTTCGCCGTGTGGCCCAAGGTTATGCGGATCGCGCGGCCGCTGCACCCCATCGCTTTGCCCGCCTTGATGCGGCGCAGGACCGGCACCGCGTGTGGCAGCAGCTAACCAGCGTCTTTGTGCGCAAAGGCTGGCTGGCCATCATGGTTGCCAACCAGGGGGTGACGCGATGAGCGATGCAGCGCTTACCGCCGCTGCGGCTGCCCTTGCGCCGTGGATTGCCGCGCAGCGCACCAGCCTTTTGGCCCATCGCGGCCACGCCTGGTTGCTGCAAGGGCCGTCGGGTCTGGGGCAATACCGCCTGGGGTTGGAGCTGGTGCGCGCATGGCTGTGCGATGCGCCGACGGACCAAGGTGCCTGTGGCCAGTGCAGCAGCTGCCACGCCATCGACGTGCGCACGCATGCCGACCTGTGTGTGCTGATGCCCGAGGTGCAGATGATGGCGCTGGGCTGGCCCCTGTCGGAAAAGGCCCAGGCGGACATTGACGATAAGAAGCGCAAGCCCAGCCGCGAGATCCGGGTAGAGGCCATGCGCGACGCTGTCGAGTTCTCGCAGCGTACATCAGCGCGGGGGCGAGGCAAGGCGGTGCTGGTGTACCCGGCCGAGCAAATGAACCACATCACGGCCAATGCGCTGCTCAAAACACTGGAAGAACCGCCCGGGGACGTGCGGTTTGTGTTGGCCAGCGAAGCCGCGCACCAGTTGCTGCCCACCATCCGCAGCCGCTGCCTGGGCCACACCATGGTCTGGCCGGTGGAAGGCGAGATGCTCGCCTGGATGCAGGCACAAGGCATCGCGCGGGACGCGGCAACGTCCTTTTTGCGTGCCGCAGGGGGGCGACCCGACGATGCACTGGCGCTGGCGCATTCCGGCCGCAGTCCGCAGGCATGGTCCACCTTGCCGCAGGCCGTGGCGCGGGGCGATGTGACCGCACTGGGCGATTGGGCGCCAGCGCAGGTCGTCGATGCGATGCAAAAGTTGTGTCACGACCTGCTGGCCGCCCATGTGGGCGCTGCCCCCCGCTACTTTGCGCCAGCAGACCTGCCTAAATCGCCTTCGCTGGGGGCGCTGACGCGATGGTCGCGCGCCCTGACCAAGGCTGCGCGCACGGCGGACCATCCGTTCAACGCCGGACTCATGCTGGAGGCGCTTGTCGCTCAGGCGCGAAACACCCTACACTCCAAGCACTAAGCCATAGATACCCCACCCATGAGCAGTCCATCCACCGCCCCCCGCCCCAGCGTCATGCAGCTGGCCATCAAGGAAAAGGGCGCCCTGTATGCGGCCTACATTCCCTTTTTCGCCGAAGGGGGCATTTTTGTCCCCACCCAGCGGGACTACAAGCTGGGCGATGATGTGTATGTGCTGCTGACATTGCCAGACGACACGCAGCGTTACCCCGTCGCTGGCCGAGTGGCATGGGTAACGCCCGCCCGGGCCGCTGGCAACCGTACGCAGGGCGTTGGCATTCAGTTCCCCAAGGACGAAAAGTCCCGCCAGCTCAAGCTCAAGATCGAAGAACTGCTGGGCACGGCCCTCGGTTCTGATCGCCCCACGCAAACCATCTGAACTGCAGGCTGGTATCCGTGCCGACCCGCTCAGGCTGGTCGGCATTTTTATTGGACGAGCGCCTCGCCTTTGGCCGTTTTGCCAAAGCCATGATTATTTTGAGACCGCATGTTTACTGATTCGCACTGTCACCTCAACTTTCCGGAGCTGGTAAGCCAGTTGCCCGCCATTCGCCAGGCCATGGAAGCGGCGCAAGTGACCCGTGCCTTGTGCATCTGCACAACGCTTGAAGAGTTCGAAGGTGTCCACGGCCTGGCCATGGCCCATGACAACTTCTGGGGCACGGTGGGAGTGCACCCCGACAACGAGGGCGTGACCGAGCCCACCGTCCAGGACTTGCTGACCCGTGCAGCCCTGCCCCGGGTGGTGGCCATCGGCGAAACGGGGTTGGACTACTACGGCATGGAGGACCGCAAGGGCGGGCGCAGCATTGCCGACCTGGAGTGGCAGCGCGACCGTTTTCGCAACCACATCCGTGCGGCCCGCGCATGTGAGAAGCCGCTGGTCATCCACACCCGCAGCGCGTCTGAAGACACGTTGTCCATCTTGCGGGAGGAGGGTGAAGATGGCGCCGCCAACCTCGCCGGGGGCGTGTTTCACTGCTTCACCGAATCCATGCAGGTCGCGCGGGCGGCGCTGGATTTGGGTTACTACATTTCGTTTTCAGGCATCGTGACCTTCAAGAGTGCGCAGGAACTGCGTGATGTGGTGGCCTTTGTCCCTCTGGACCGCATGCTCATCGAGACCGACAGCCCTTATCTCGCTCCGGTGCCGTACCGGGGCAAAACCAACAACCCTTCGTACGTACCCTACGTGGCCCGGCAGGTGGCGGAAACCAAAGGCATTGCACTGGAATCAGTCGCAGAGGCCACCAGCCACAATTTCAACATCCTGTTCAAAGGGGTAACCGTATGACGGCATTACATCGACGCGCCACGCTGGCAGCCCTCGCGCTCGCAGCTTGCGGGGCGTTTTCGGTGCCTGCGCAAGCGGGCGCTTTCGAGGACTTTTTTATCGCAATCCAGCGCGATGACGGGAGCGCCATCACTGCGTTGCTGCGCCGCGGCTTTGATCCCAACACACGGGACTCCAAGGGCCAAGTGGGGCTGACGCTCGCGCTGCAGTTGGGTTCTATCAAGGCATTCAACGCGCTGATGGCCGCACGGCAAACCCATGTGGAGGCGCGCAATGGGCAGGACGAAAGCCCGTTGATGATGGCCGCCCTCAAGGGTAATGTCGATGCTGTCAAGGAGCTGATTGAACGCGATGCGGATGTGAACAAAGCCGGTTGGACACCGCTGCACTACGCGGCATCGGCGGGGTCGCCCCAACACACGCAAATCATTTCGCTGCTGCTGGAGCGTCACGCCTACATTGACGCGGCGTCCCCCAATGGCACAACACCACTCATGATGGCCGCACACTACGGGTCGACCGATGCTGTGCAATTGCTGCTGCAAGAGGGTGCCGACCCCACGCTCAAGAACCAGTTGGGGCTCACGGCCACCGACTTCGCCATGCGCGCGAGCCGAGCGGACTCTGCCGAGAAGATTGCGGCGGCCATCCGGAAGCGGCAACCGAATCGGGGCAAGTGGTAAGCAAGTGTTTGCCCTTGCTGCTTGGTTTGCCGTGGTCGGCAAGCAAACCGCCTGGGCAGAACCGCTCAGTTCGTAGCCAAGCCTTCGTCAGCCGCTGCCGGGCGGGTCTGAAGGCGCGCATACAGCCCGCCGCGTGCCATCAATTCATCGTGTGTGCCTTGTTCGGCAATACGACCCCGCTCCATCACCACCACCCGGTCGGCATGTTCAATGGTGGAAAGGCGGTGGGCAATCACCAGTGTCGTGCGCCCCTGCATCAGCCGCTGTAGCGCTTCCTGCACCAGGCGCTCCGATTCGGTGTCCAGGGCTGATGTGGCCTCGTCCAGAATCAGGATGGGGGCGTCCTTGTACAGCGCGCGCGCAATCGCCAGGCGCTGGCGCTGCCCGCCCGACAACTGGGTGGCGTTGTGGCCCACCACCGTGTGAATGCCCTGGGGTAGTGCTGCCACATGCTCTGCCAGATTGGCCGCGGCGAGGCATTCATGCACGCGCTTTTCATCCACCGCGTGACCGAGCACAACATTGGCCGCAATGGTGTCATTGAACATCACCACGTCCTGGCTGACCATGGCGAACTGCGACCGGAGCGACCCCAGGTCCCAATCAGGAAGCGCGTGTCCGTCCACCGAAATCTGGCCAGACGCTGGCAATGCGAAACGCGGCAGCAGGTTGACCAAGGTGGTCTTGCCTGCTCCGGACGGGCCCACCAGCGCAACGATCTCGCCGGGCTCGACCCGCAGGCTCACGCGGTCCAGCGCAGGGGCGTGATCGGGGCCGAACGATACCGTCACGTTGTCGAGCGTAAGTGCGCCCTTGGCGCGGTCCACGCGGTGCTGACCACCGGTTTCGGCCCCCGTGTCTCCAAGCAGTCCCAGGCCCCGCTCCAGTGCCGCCACGCCGCGCGTGATCGGGCTGGCCACGTCCGCCAGACGCCGTATGGGGGCGATGAGCATCAACATGGCTGTAATGAAGGACACGAAGCCACCGACCGTGACATCTTTGGTGTCCACAGCGCCACGGCTTTGCCACAGCGCAATGCAGATTACGACCGACAACGCCGCAGCGGCGAGCAGTTGGGTCAGCGGTGTCATGGCCGCAGATGCAATGGTGGACTTGATGGCGAGCCGTCGCAAACTTTGGCTCAGGCCCGCAAAGCGGTTGGCTTGGTCGGCCTGCGCACCATGCAGCCGCACCATGCGATGCGCAAGCACATTTTCTTCCACCACATAGGCCAGCTCGTCCGTGGCTTGCTGGCTGCTTTTGGTCAGGTGGTAGAGGCGGCGCGACAGCGTTTTCATGATCCAGGCGACGCCGGGCACCACCACGGCCACGATCAGTGTGAGCTGCCAGTTCAGGTACAGCAGGTAGACCAATAGAGCCACCAGCGTGAAGCCATCACGCGAGAGCCCCAGCAGGGCTTGCACCAGCAGCGTGGCGCCCGTTTGCACCTCGTAAACTACCGTGTTCGACAAGGCACTGGCAGACTGGCGTGCAAACAAGCCCATTTCTGCTGCCAATACGCGAGCGAACAGCGCCTTGCGCAGTGCCAGCATGCCTTCGTTGGCGATGCGAGCAAGCGCATATTGGCCCACAAACTGCGCGATACCGCGTACAAGGAAAACCCCAAGGATAGCCACCGGCACCATCCACAACTGCAGGGTGCCCTGCGTGAATCCCTTGTCCAGCAACGGCTGCAAGAGCGCGGGGATCAGCGGCTCGGTGACCGCCCCCACCAGGGTGGCCACGACGGCTACGGTCCACGCCATGCGCTGGTTGCCGAAGTACACAGACAGGCGTTTGAGTCGCGCTGTCAGGCTGGGCGGGGAGGGGGGTTCTTTGGAGGGCGTGGCGCCAGTGTCTGTAGCTTGCATGTGTTCGCGATTTTACGGTTGCGAACTTTTGGCCGCACAGTTTGTCACAGGGGCTTCTCTGCTGTGTGTAACATTCAGGTTTGCCCCTCGGCCCCTGTTCAGCGAATGCTGGCTGCCAATGATCACTGACCGCAACTCCCAAAACCCATCTTCCGCGGCCACGCCGCATCCGTTGCGCCGCCACATGTTGGCCGCGCTGATCGCCACCCCCTCGTTGCCGGCGCTGGCCCAGTTCCGTGTGGAGGTGGTGGGCGTTGGCCTGACCCAGCGCCCCATTGCGATTGCTCCATTTCGCGCGGAAGCGCAGGCACCGCAAAAGATTTCTGCGATTGTGCTGGCGGACCTGGAGCGCAGCGGCCAATTTTCGTCTGTGGACACCGCAGGCTCATCGCTGGATGAGACCTCGCGGCCCGACGTGGCCCTGTGGAAGCAAAGGAACGCCGAGTCTTTGACCACAGGTAGCATCACGCGCCTGGCTGACGGCCGATTCGATGTTCGTTTCCGGCTTTGGGATGTGGTCAAGGGACAGGATTTGGGTGGGCAAAGTTTTGTCGTCACCCAGGGCGACCTTCGGCTGGTGGCTCACCGCATTGCCGATTTCATTTATGAAAAACTCACGGGGGAGCGGGGCGTGTTTTCTACGCGCATTTCGTATGTGACCAAAACGGGGTCGAGATACAGCCTCTGGGTGGCCGATTCCGATGGTGAAAACGCCCAGTCCGCGCTGTCCAGCCCTGAACCCATCATTTCGCCAGCCTGGTCACCCAATGGCGGACAACTGGCGTATGTGTCTTTTGAGTCGCGCAAACCCGTGGTGTATGTTCACGATGTCGCCTCAGGACGCAGGCGCCTGATTGCGAACTTCCGTGGCTCCAACAGCGCTCCGGCCTGGGCTCCAGATGGACGCTCATTGGCGGTGACGTTGAGTCGCGACGGGGGTTCCCAGCTGTACACGATTGATGCAAATGGCGGGGAACCACGGCGACTCATGCAGAGCGCTGGCATCGACACTGAGCCTTCTTATTCTGGTGATGGTCGTTTCATTTATTTCGTCAGTGACCGGGGCGGTGCGCCGCAGATCTACAAGGTCGGTGCTTCCGGTGGCAATGCCGAGCGTGTGACCTTCACTGGCAGCTACAACATCTCGCCCAGTGTCAGCCCGGACGGCCGCTGGCTTGCGTACATCTCGCGCGTGGGTGGCGCGTTCAAGTTGCACGTCATGGACCTGTCAACTGGAACCGTCAACGCGGTGACCGACACCACAGCCGATGAAAACCCTAGTTTTGCGCCCAACAGCAAGCTCATCGTTTACGCCACCCAACAGCAGGGCCGTGAGTCTTTGATGACCACGACCCTTGACGGAAAAATAAAGGCCCGCCTCGCGGGGCAGGCGGGGGACATTCGCGAACCGGATTGGGGTCCGTTTCAAAAGCAGTGAACTTTCACAGCATTTCAGTTACCAAGTTTTCAGGAGATTTTTGGATGATCAAGCGTATAACCTTTGCCCTCACTATCGTGGCCCTTGTTGCAGGTTGCAGCTCTGGTGTCAAACTGGACGATGTGCCCGTTGAAGACAAAACGGCCACGTCGACAATGGGTGGCGCCAACAGCGGAGCGAATTCCGGTACCACAGGCGAAAGTGGGGTCCGGGGTGTTGACCTGAGCCAGTCGGGCCGTGACGCTGAAGGCCCCGTGGGCGTTAGCCGCATCGTGTACTTTGACTACGACAGCTACGTGATCAAATCCGAGTTCCAGTCGCTTATCGAAACCCATTCGCGATTCATCAAGGCGGGTCAGGGCCGCAAGGTGATGATCGAAGGCCATACCGATGAGCGGGGCGGCCGCGAGTACAACCTTGCACTGGGTCAAAAGCGCGCTGAGGCAGTGCGCCGCTCGTTTGCCTTGCTGGGTGTTCCAGAAAGCCAGATGGAAGCTGTGAGCTTTGGTAAAGAAAAGCCAGCTGCCCAAGGCGGTACTGAAGATGCGCACGCGCAAAATCGCCGCGCTGAACTCTCGTACCGCTAATGCACAAGCGTCATACGCTCCATCTGCAGAGAACCTTTGCGGCGCTGGCTCTGTCGGTGCTGTTGGCTCCGTCCAGCCATGCGGCGTTGTTCGAAGACGGTGAAGCCCGGCGTGCCATCATTGAAATGCGCCAGCGGGTAGACGGTCTGCAGCAATCCGGGCAGCGATCTGCCGAAGAATTGCGCAAGTTGAGTGAGGAAAACACCCAGCTTCGCCGAAGCTTGCTGGACTTGCAGAATCAGATTGAAACCCTCCGTATCGATCAAGCGAAACTGCGAGGCCAGAACGAGCAGTTGCTGAGAGATGCTGCAGACCTGCAACGCCGCCAAAAGGACATCGCTCAGGGTGTGGACGAGCGGTTGCGCCAGTTTGAGCCCGTCAACGTCACTATTGACGGTCAGTCGTTTCAGGCCGATCCTGCCGAAAAGCGCGACTTTGAAGCTGCTCTTGCAGTGTTTCGGTCAGGCAAATTTCCTGAAGCGGGTGCTGCCTTTGCTGCCTTTGTGAGGCAATATCCGCGCAGCGGATACACGCCTACGGCACGCTTTTGGTTAGGCAACGCGCAGTACGCTACCCGTGACTACAAGGAAGCCATCAATAACTTCAAATTGATGCTGTCGGAAGCGCCCGCCCACGCGCGCGCACCCGAAGCAGCTTTGTCTATCGCCAATTGCCAGATTGAACTCAAGGACAACCGTACCGCTCGCAAGACGCTCGAAGACTTGGTGCGGGCATATCCGCAGTCCGAAGCAGCGGTGGCTGCCAAGGACCGTTTGGCACGGTTGAAGTGACGTGACAGCCGCGCGTGAACTGCTGCGAAGCGCTGTGATTGAATCTGCGGGCGATGATGCGGCGCTCCAACGCCGGTTTGGCGGTTTGGAGCGCCTGTATGGCGTTGGGGGTGCTTCCCGTATTCGCGGCGCACACGTCGTGGTCGTTGGTATTGGCGGCGTGGGCTCTTGGGCGGCCGAGGCATTGGCGCGTAGCGGGGTGGGTCAGATTACCTTGATCGATCTGGACCATGTTGCTGAGTCCAATATCAATCGGCAGATTCATGCGCTGTCGTCAACGGTGGGTCAGGCCAAGGTTCTGGCCATGCGCGACCGAATTGCCCAAATCCACCCGGGGTGTGCCGTGCATTGCATCGAAGAGTTTGTCGAGCCGGAAAATTGGCCAGGACTGCTACCAGTGGAGCATGTGGACGCGCTCATTGACGCTTGCGACCAGGTGAAAGCCAAGACTGCTTTGGCGGCCTGGGCCATGGAGGCAGGTGTTGCGCATATCACTGTCGGAGCAGCGGGTGGCAAGCGCCACGCGCACAAGGTCGATATCGACGATCTGGCAAAAACCACCCACGACCCCTTGTTGGCCCAGGTGCGGTACCGGCTGCGTAAATTCCATCGAGCGCCGCGAGAAGGCAAAAGTATCGGTGTGGCATGTGTCTTCAGCAGAGAGGCCGTAGCGCCACCCGATGCCTCATGCAATGTGGATGGTGATGGCTCGCTGAACTGCCACGGCTATGGTTCAGTTGTGGCGGTCACTGCGACGTTCGGACAGTGTGCTGCGGGGTGGGTATTGGACAAACTCGCCACAAGTATCAAAATTCGGCCGAAAAAGACGCTATAATTCAAGGCTTTGCAGCTACCCGCTAGATGGCTGCAACAGGTTGGGACGTTAGCTCAGTTGGTAGAGCAGCGGACTTTTAATCCGTTGGTCACAAGTTCGAATCTTGTACGTCCTACCACCCTATTCAAAGCGCATGCCGCTTCATTTCAAAGGCCTCCTTTTGGAGGCCTTTGCTTTGTGCGCCCAGCATGGGCGCACTCTTGGAGGTGCAAGTCCTCCCGTAAGTTGATCACGACGAACGAAGTGAAGCGCAACTGCATGAGGGTGACCAAGTGTGGGGAGGAAGCGTGGATCGAAGCTGCGAGCCGATGAACAAGAACCGTATAGAAGGCGCTGCCAAGCAGGGCGAGCGGGCAAAGAACCGCGAAGCTCTTGTGATCAAGGCGAGGTGGCGTAAATGCGGCGGTTGTGCAGCGAAGGAGTGCGTTCTTACCTGGGGAGATCTCGCCTTACGCCTGAAAGGGCGACGGCACAGCTGGAGCGAGAAGTCAGCACAGGTCGTAGTAGTGCGAGTCGGCGGCCGATGAGGCTTGAGCCAAAAGCACGAAGGACCGAACGAGAGTGAGTGACCGAGGACACGTGTGATGTCAAAGGCCATGCGTCAGATGCCGGGGCAACCCGGGCGGGTGGGTGTAGCGCGCGGTGAAGCCGCGCGTGATCTTGCCAGCGACGAAGCCAGCGACCCGCCGCGTGAACACCAGG
>CAMTXG010000054.1:0-30679 GCA_947085645.1 uncultured Gammaproteobacteria bacterium | reverse complement strand
GAGGACAGTTTTTGCCGGATTTGCAGCCCCATAGCCCGGCTATGGGGCAAAAAGACGGTGTTCTCGAAGAGCGGCGAAGCCAAAAATGGACCGCTGCGGCCAATTTGCAGCCGACGACTTCCAAGTCCGACAGGCTCCTAGGCGTTGCTGTTTCTTCTTTGCGCTGCCTTGCTGCCCAGCAGGCCCAGGTAGTCGTCGGCAATGAACTGGGCGGTGTCGATGGCTCCCTCGACTGCCTTGACGGCGGTCAGGCCGATGCCCCCCACCACGCCTCCGGCGGTCTTGATGCTGCAGTCGCTCAGGCTGTCGCATCGGACATTGGGGTCGTTGTACCGATACGGGTTGTACCTGCCGTACTGGTACGCCCCCCAGGTAATGGGCAGGTTGGCCTCGCCTTCTTCCGGGTCGCGGCTCACGAACTGGCCGCTGGCCGGGTCAAAGTACCGCGCTCTTGCATACAGCAGGCCTGTCTCGGGGTCTGCGTAGTAGCTGCCAAACGCGTTGCCGTTGCTTGTGAAGCCTGTGCCTGCGTTACCGCTGGCCTGGCTGTCGATGAGGCCGTAGGGGCTGTAGTGCAGCAGGCTGTTGGCCTTGGCTGTCGTGCTGCCGCCGCTGCCTTCGCTGACCACGGTAGCGATCAGGGTGCCTTGGCTGTCTGCGTGCAGTTGGGTGGTGCTGCTGGCACTGCCCAGGCCGTTGGCGTAGGTGGTGCGGTTGAACAGGATCGGCGCTGTGTTGCCGGGCATGACGGCGGCGTCGGTGTCGCTGCGCAGGGTCTGGGTGGTGGTGTTGGCCCCTACCCCTGTTCCCGTGACTTCGTAGCTGCGCCGGGCGTGCAGGCCGTCCCATTGGGTGCGTTCATACGCCAGGGGGCTGGCGGTGAGGGGGGCTGCTGGACTGCTCTGGCTGGCTTGGCTGGCCTGTGTAAGGCCCAGGTCGGTCAGGCGTTTTTCTGCTCGGAGGTTGTCTGCGCTGTAGCGGTAGCTGGCCAGCAGTTCGGGGGGTTGCTGCCACTGCCCTGCTCTACCTTGACCAGTTGGTCTTGGGCGTTCCAGTGGTAGCGGGTGGTTTGGGTGGTGCCTGAGCGGGTTTCGGTCTGGCTCAGGCGGTTGCCGTTGGCGTCGTAGGTGTAGGTGGCGCTTTGGGTGCCGCTCACTTGCGTGAGCTGGTCGCGGTTGTTGTAGCTGTAGGTGACGGTGCCTGCGGGGGCGGAGGTGCCTGCTTCCAGGTCGTTGCCGGGGGGGCCGGTGGCGCCTGCCGTGGCGACCACGGTTTGCTGAATGCGTCGCCCGCCTGCGTCTAGTTGCCACGTGGTGGTGCGCTCGGGGGTGGTGTGGCCGGTGAGGCGGTCTTGGGGGTCGTAGGTCCAGCTCTCCAGACGGGTGCGGCTGTGGCTGCCTGGGTTGGCTCCGCCGGGCAGGTGGGCGGTAAGCGTGGCGCTGCGGTTGGTGGCGCTCAAAGATTCAACGGTGGTGCTGGCTGTGCGGTTGCCGTTGGCGTCGTAGGTGTAGGTGCTGCTGCGGATGGTGTTGCCCGCGCCTGGGCTGGCCTGGTGCTGCTGGCCTCGGTGGCCACGCGCCCTGCCCTGTCGTAGCTGGTGATGGTGCTGCTGTAGTCAGGGTGCAGGACGCTGGTGATGCGGCTGGATTTGTCGTAGCTGATGCGGGTGAGGCCGCCTGCGCCGCTTTGGCTGGTGGCGCGGTTCAGGGCGTCGTACTCTATGGCGGTGATGCTGCCTGCAGTGCTGCCTGATCCACCGGTTTGTGCTCGGGCGGTGGTGCTGGTGCGGTTGCCCTGGGCGTCGTAGCTGTGCGTGAGGCTGTTACCCCAGGCGTCTGTCACTTGTACGGGCCGGTTGAAGGCGTCGTAGGTGCTGGTTTCCGTGCGCGTACCCCATTCGTCCACTTGCGTGGTGCGGGTGAGGTTGCCGTTGGCGTCGTAGGCGTAGGTGGTATGCGTGGCGCTGCCCGCGCTGTTGGCGCTGCTGGGCGTTGCCACGGTCTGGGTGCGCTGGCCTCGGGTGTCCAGCGTGTGGACAAAGCGGTTGCCGTTGGCGTCGGTGTGGCTGACGAGGCCGTCTGCGTGGTCGTAGCCGTTGGTTTCCACGGCGCCGCCGGGCAGGGTTTTTTGGGTGCGGCGGTTGCGTGCGTCGTAGGTGTAGCCGGTGGCGTGGCCGCAAACCCGGATGAATGCTGGAGGCTTGTTTACGACTTTAATTACCCCGAATAACCGAGCGCACCCGCATGCCCCCTCACTCCACCGTCACACTCTTTGCCAGGTTGCGCGGCTTGTCCACGTCGGTGCCCCGCGCGCACGCCGTGTGATAAGCCAGCAGCTGCAGCGGCACCACGTGCAGCAGCGGGCTCAAGGGGCCGTAGTGCTCGGGCATGCGGATGACATGGATGCCGTCACTGCTTTCGATGCGGGTGTCGGCGTCGGCCAGCACGTAGAGCACGCCAGCGCGCGCACGCACTTCCTGCATGTTGCTCTTGAGCTTTTCGAGCAAGGTGTCATTGGGCGCGACGGTGACCACGGGCATGGCGCTGGTCACCAAAGCCAGAGGGCCGTGTTTGAGTTCGCCGGCCGGGTAGGCCTCGGCGTGGATGTAGCTGATTTCCTTGAGCTTCAACGCACCTTCCAGCGCGATGGGGTAGTGCAGACCACGACCCAGGAACAGGGCGTTTTCCATGCGGGCAAAGTCTTCGGCCCAGCTGATGATTTGCGGCTCCAGGGCCAGCACAGCTTGCAGGGCCACGGGCAGGTGGCGCATGGCCTTGAGGTGCTCGGCCTCCTGCGCTTCGGTCAGTCGGCCCTTGCTTTGCGCCAGCGCCAGCGTCAGCAAAAACAGGCCAGCCAGCTGCGTGGTGAAGGCCTTGGTGCTGGCCACGCCGATCTCCACGCCTGCGCGGGTGATGTAGGCCAGCTTGCACTCGCGCACCATGGCGCTGGTGGCCACGTTGCAGATGGTGAGCGTGTGCTGCATGCCCAGGCTCTGCGCGTGGCGCAGCGCGGCCAGGGTGTCGGCGGTTTCGCCGCTTTGGCTGATGGTGACGACCAGGGTGCGCGGGTTGGGCACGCTGGCGCGGTAGCGGTATTCGCTGGCCACTTCGACCTGCGTGGGGATGCCCGCGATGTCTTCGAGCCAGTATTTGGCGGTGCAGCCGCTGTAGTAGCTGGTGCCGCAGGCCAGGATGAGCACGCTGTCGATTTCCTTGAACACGCGCCAGGCGGCTGCGCCGGGTGCGCCGTGCTGGCCTGCGCCATCAAACAGCTCGGGCACGATGCCTTCCACGCCTTCGAGCGTGTCGGCAATGGCGCGCGGCTGCTCGAAGATTTCCTTTTGCATGTAGTGGCGGTAGGGGCCCAGCTCGGCCGCGCCGCTGTGGGCCAGCACGGTGCGCACGGGGCGCTGGGCCGGGGTAAGTGCTTCGCCGTCCTTACCGACGATCCAGTAGCGACCCAGTTGCAGGTCCACGAGGTCGCCTTCTTCCAGGTACACGATCTGGTCGGTGACGCCCGCCAGGGCCATGGCGTCGCTGGCCAGGAAGTGTTCTGCCCCACCGGCTCCAACCCCCAGGATCAGCGGCGATCCAGCGCGCGCGCCCACCACGCGGTGGGGTTCGTCCTTGTGCATGACGGCGATGGCGTAGGCGCCGTGCAGCTCGGCCACGGTGGCCTTCACGGCGTCAAAGAGGTCGCCGCTGTAGTGGCTGTCCACCAGGTGGGCGATGACCTCGGTGTCGGTCTGGCTCACAAACACATAGCCGCGGGCTTGCAGCGCCTTGCGCAGTTCTTCGTGGTTTTCAATGATGCCGTTGTGCACCAGGGCCACGCGGCCTGCGGCTTGCGAGTGGGAGTCCGCACCCGTGCCGTGGCTGAAGTGCGGGTGGGCGTTGTGCACCGCAGGCGCGCCGTGGGTGGCCCAGCGGGTGTGGGCAATGCCGGTGGCGCCGTCGATGTGCTCGGTGCTCACCTGCTCCAGCAGCTCGGCCACGCGGGCGGTGCTGCGAGCGCGCTGCAGGCCCGCGGGGCGCGTGGCGTCAAGGCTGGAGGCGTGCACCGCCACGCCGCAGGAGTCATAGCCCCGGTATTCGAGCCGCTGCAGGCCCTGGACGAGGATGGGAACGATGTTGCGCGTGGAGACAGCGCCGACGATGCCGCACATGGTGATTGCCTTGGTTTGGAAGAACGATGGGGCGATGGTAGGCACCAAAAAAAGAAATTGTTGTTTGATATTTATGCATTTTTGAACTTTAATTTCAACACTCCAATGTGATGAAATTTTTAATCACATATGCTATGAATATGGAATCAATATCACTCGACAGCACCGACCTGCAGCTCATCAACCTGCTCCAGACCGACGCCTCACAAAGCAACCAGTCCCTGGCCGAGCAGGTGCATGTCTCCCCGCCGACCTGCCTGCGCCGCGTCAAGCGCCTGCACGATGCCGGGCTGATTGAGCGCCAGGTGGCCATCCTGCAGCCCGACCGGCTGGCGGCAATCCAGGGCCATGGGCTGGCCTGCATCGTGGAGGTGTCGCTGGACCGCCAAGGCGCCGAGCAGTTGGACGCCTTTGAAGCCCGCGCCGTGGCCGACGACGCTGTGCAGCAATGCTGGCGCGTATCGCCCGGGCCCGACTTTGTGCTGGTGGTGCACACGCGGGACATGCCCGGGTATCTGGCGCTGTCGCAGCGGCTGTTCACGGGCGACGCCAACGTGCGCAACGTGAAGGCATTTTTTGCCACCCGACGGGCAAAATTTGATACAAAAGTGCCTCTAGCGCTTGACTAGCAAGCGATAGCAGCTATCAATTTTGACCACCTCGTGAGATAGATAGCTCTGACGAAGCGCGCTTGTTCTGCCGACCCTTGGTGGAATTTGACCAAGGTGCATGCATCAGGGTGCGCAAACAGCACCCATCCTGATCAGGCCGCCGAATTCAGCCGTCTGCATTCGTTTGCCAGCTTGCGACGTGACGGTGCGGGTATTTAGGCGTCAAAGGCCCACCAACTCCGCTCTTTTTTGGCCATTTCGTGCTGGCCTCGCCAGGCAGCCACAGGTAAGCTGATCCGCATCATCGGCCACCTTGGCCCGCCAACCGCTTCTGCAGACCAGCTTTTAACCACCCCTCATGCCCACACGCCGCCGCCAGATGCCCCGACGTATCTACCCCCTGCGCATCCTGGGCATGGGGCTGGGCGGCATGGTGGCGGCCGTAGTGCTGTGGGAGCGTCAGGCCAGCGCTGCCGCGTGGCTGGCCATGGCGCTACCCGCTTTTGTGTGGCCGCATGTGGCCTACCTGATCACGCGGCGCAGCAAAGACCCCTACCGCGCCGAGACGCGCAACCTGCTCATCGATTCGGCCCTGGCCGCCAGCTTTGTGCCGCTGATGCACTTCAACCTGCTGCCCAGCGTGCTGCTGGTCACGCTGGCCATGGTGGACAAAATCACCACCGGCATCCGCGGGCTGTGGGCGCGCTCCATACCCGCCATGCTGGGTGGCATGCTGGTGGGCATCGCGCTGGCGGGCCTGCACTGGGCGCCCGACACCTCCATGCGCGTCATCATGGCCTGCCTGCCGGTGATGGCGCTGCACACGCTGTCGGTCAGCATCGTCAGCTACCAGCTCATCCGCAAGACGGCGCAACAGAACCAGCTGCTGGACGAACTGCGGCGCGTGGATGCGCTCACCGGCCTGTTCGGCCGCGGCCACTGGCAAGAGCGGGCCGAGGCCGCGCTGCGCCGCCACCACACCACCGACGAACCGGCCTGCATGCTGATGCTCGACATCGACCACTTCAAAGAGATCAACGACGAACACGGCCACACCGTGGGCGACGAAGTGATCCGTGCGCTGGCGCACGTGGTGCGGGGCAATGTGCGCGCGGGCGACTGCGCAGGGCGCTACGGCGGCGATGAATTTGCCATCATCCTGCCGGGCATGCAGGCCAAGGACGCCCTGGCCATTGCCCACCGCATCCGCGAGCAGACCGAGGGCGTGCGCCTGCGCAGCCTGCCAGGCGTGCGCATTACCAGCAGCATTGGCGTGGCACCCGCCGACCACCGCCACAACAACCTGCGCGCATGGATCGACGCAGCCGACGCGGCGTTGTATGCCGCCAAACACGGGGGACGCAACCGGGTGGCGGGGTGCATGGAGCCGGAGTTGGTGCCTGCAGTCTAAGGCTGTGCTTGGAGGAGGTCGTCGGGCCGCGTCTTACGGATTCAGGCAACCATTCCAGCCCGCCGTGGCCGAGGTTCTGCTCCAGCATTACTGTTTTTCTGAGCCCCCAAATGAAAAAGCTATCGCTCAATGTGAGTGATGGCCCATAAATCACTTTTAATTTGACCTTACCGCAACAAGCGCTGCATGCGCCTTAAAATATTGAATTGCCTCCGCGGCGACGCACCTGCCAAATGCCAAAAATCGCCATAAAGCTGGTCAGAAAAATAATACCCCACTCCGAGAGGGTTGGTATGGGTGCTGCAGCTGCAGCAGGCGCTGCAACCACCGCATTCGTAAAAGTGTTTGCACCAGATGCAATATCGACTGAACCAAAATTAATCGAGCAGTCAGCATTAACGGTGAAGCTAAAATAGCCGATCTCGGTGAGGGGTGTATTGGATCCCCCTTGAAAGCCAAAAACCATCGGCGAGCCCTGCACTCCAATGTTTGCTGAATTGATGGCGCCAGATGCGGCCTGAAAGGGCCCTACTGCTTGCCCGTTCCAAAATGCGAGTGTGGCGTTCGTACCATTCATAATCGAACCGCCGGTAGACATCATCCTGGTCGTATTTAGGGAAAGTGCATCGTAATTAAATCCTGCGGTGCAAACTGCAGTGGCTGATCCAAAACAAATGTCGGCTATGTTATCTTGATCAAGATCAAGTGCCATTTCAGAAACACCACCAGCAGCTGCGTTTAGACTGCCAACGCATACAGCCGGAACAGTGCCGTCATTGACTTGAGACAGAACATTGACTGGCCCAACGATGGCCGCGTGAGAAATCGAACTGAGAAGCAGAGACAACGCAGCTCCAAGCAACAATTAAAATCTATTTTTCATTGGAAACGTCTCTCATCGGGGTTGGATGTATTCGGCTCAGGAGGATTATCCTAGAAGCGAGTTCTGGCGCGCTATTGCGTTGTTGTATCTTATAACAAAATGTTACGCACCTACCTTCTTAAACCTGCGTCTACCGCTCTCTAAAGTTAGATATCACTGGTGGAAGGCCAAGGGGTCGGCATCTTTGCGGCGCCTGCCGCATACCAACAAACACGCACCGTGCAGCCACCGCCCGGCACCGCTGACGCCGTGACCTCTCCACCATGCCGCCGCGCAATGGCTCGGCACAGCGCCAGCCCGGTGCCCACACCTTCAAACTCAGTCTCGCGGTGCAGGCGCTGAAACACGCCGAACAAGGAGCCCGCACGCGCGGGGTCAAACCCTGCGCCGTTGTCCTGCACGGTGAAGGCAACGTGGCCCGTTGGCGCCACATCGGCTTGCACCGCAATGTGGGGCTGGGCCACTGGGCGGGTGAACTTCAGGGCGTTGCCCAACAGTTGCTCCAGTAGTTCCTGCAGCAGTGTGGGGTCAGCCTGCAGCGTGGGCAGGTCTGGCGCAATGCGCCAGTCCACGTTGCGCCCGGCCTCGGCTGCGGCCAGCGTGGCACGTGCCAGCGCAACGGCATCGGCCAGCGGCACGGGCTGCAGGCGCAGCGGCGCGCGGCTGGCCTGCACCAGGGCCTGCAGGCCGTCGATCATCAGCCCCATGCGCCGGGCCGACTGGTCCATGGTGGCCAAGAATCCCAGCGCCTCCTGCACCTCGGCGCCCTGCAGTACCTCGGGCGGCAAGTCGCCCAGCACCTCGCGCACCAGCGTGCCGTACGACGTCACATGCCGCAGCGGCGCGCGCAGGTCGTGCGACACGGCGCGCAGAAACTCCTCCTGCGCAGCGGCCATGTCGGCCACTTGCCGCTGGCTTCGGGCCAGCTCGGCGCGCAATTGCTGCAAGGTGTATGGGGTGTCTTCGTCGTTCATGGACACATATTCACCCTCATGAAAACTGACGCGGCCGCTGCGAGTGCACCCGTGGAACTGGCTTTGCCAGGCCACGGGGTGCGTCCCCCTCCCGAAGGAGAGGGGGAAGGCGCGCAGCGACTCAGGGGGTGTTTCATTTCTTCGGGCGCGCCCAGTTGGCAATGCTCACCTGCTTGCCCCGCGCCACGCTCAGCGATCCTGGCGCCGTGCTCTTGGTAATGGTGCTGCCGCCGCCCACCGTACCCCCCTCACCAATGGTCACAGGCGCTACCAGCACGCAGTTGCTGCCGATGTGTACGTCGGCCTCAATGACCGTGCGGTGCTTGTTGGCACCGTCGTAATTGGCGGTGATGCTGCCCGCACCGTAGTTCACGCGCTCGCCCACCGTGGCGTCGCCAAGATACGCCAGGTGGTTGGCCTTGGCACCGTCTGCCAGGGTGCTGTTCTTCACTTCCACAAAGTTGCCGATGTGCACCTCGCGGCCCAGCTGGGCGCCGGGGCGCAGACGGGCAAAGGGGCCGATGAGCGCTCCCTCGCCCACGGTGGCGCCGGCTTTTTCGCCGTCGATGTGGGTGAAGGGGTGAATGACAGCACCCGATTCAATGCGTGCGTTGGCGATGCAGCAGTGGGCGCCAATGCTCACGCCCTCGCCCAGCTCCACGCGGCCGGTGAAGACGCAGTTCACGTCAATCTCCACGTCCTGCCCGCAGACCAGATCGCCGCGCACGCCGGTGCGCGCGTCGTCGCGCACATCAAACCGCGCCGGGTCGGCCAGGCGCACGCCCTGCTCCATCAGCGCGCGGGCCTGGCGCAGCTGGTGGGCGCGCTCCAGCTCGGCCAGTTGCAGCGGGCTGTTGACGCCCGCCACCTGCAGCGCGTCGGTGATGCGGTGGGCCACCACGGGCACGCCGCCCTGCACGGCCATGGCAACGATGTCGGTCAGGTAGTACTCGCCCTGGGCGTTGTTATTGGTCAGCCGCGCCAGCCAACCGCGCAGCAGCTTGGCGGGCACGGCCATGATGCCGCTGTAGACCTCCGTGATGGCACGCTGGGCGTCACTCGCGTCTTTGTGCTCGACGATGCCTTGCACCGCGCCGTCGGCATTGCGCACGATGCGGCCGTAGCCCGTGGGGTCGGGCAGGGTCACCGTCAGCAGGGCCAGCTTGCCACCGGCACTGGCGGCCACCAGCGCACGCAGCGTGTCGGCGTGAGTTAGCGGCACGTCGCCCGACAGCACCACCACCGTGCCGTCATCGCGCAGGTGTGGCACGGCCTGCTGCACCGCATGGCCGGTGCCCAACTGGGGCTCCTGGCGCACAAATTTCAGGTCAAAAGTGCCAGTCCTTGTGCTTGTAGCGCTTGCTGCACCTGCGGTAGCTGCTTCTACTTCTGTAGCGCCGTGGCCGGTGATGACGATGGCGCTGCGCGCCTGCAAATACGCCGCCTGGTCCAGCACGTGGTGCAGCAGCGGGCGCCCGGCCAGGCGCTGCAGCACTTTGGGAATGCGGCTTTTCATGCGCGTGCCCTTGCCGGCCGCCATGATGAGGATGTCGAGTGAGGTCATAAAAAAAGCGTGTGGTGGGCCGGTGCGCAGGTCGCCGCGCGGGGTGCCGTGGATTATCGGCTGCGGCCTGCCCAGCGCAAAACGCTACTCAAACAATAGCTGCCAGCGCTTATAAAGTAAGCGATAGAGGCATATTTGACCCCGAATTCTGCCGCTACAGCCAACACCTACAGCAGCGGCATCAGCCGCGGCGGCGTGTCGTAATACTCTGCAATGCGCGACAGGGCGCGCGTGTTCAGCAGGCGCAGGCGCCCGTTTTTCAGCTCATGCAGGCCCAGCAGCGACAGGCGCCGCAGTGTCTTGTTGGTATGCACCAGCGACAGCCCCAGCGCATCGGCAATGTGCTGCTGGTTGAGCGGAAACTCCACCGAGCCATCCTCCACCAGCCCGATGCGGTCCATGCGCCGGTACAGATGCATCAGCAGCATGGCTACGCGCTCAATGGCGTTGCGGCGGCCGGTGGTCAGCAGGTTGTCGTCCAGATGGCCTTCCTGGTGGGCGGCCAGCCAGGTGACGTCATAGCCCAGGCGCGGGTGCTTGCCAAAAAGCGCCCACAGGCTGTCGTTCTGAAACACGCACAGCGAGCAATCGGTCAGCGCCTCGATGCCATGCGCGGACACATCGCCAAACTCCTGCTGCAGGCCCACCAGGTCGCCCGGCAGCAGAAAGTTCAGGATCTGGCGGCGCCCATCGCTCAACGTCTTGTACCGAAACGCCCAGCCCGCATACAGCGTGAACAGCTTGGCGTTGGTCTGGTTCTCGCGCACCAGCGCGCCCCCCGCCTCGACGGCCGTCATGCCGGTGCGAAAACCCTCGATAAAGTCCAGCTGCGCGGGCGTGACCAGCGTGAAGGCCCCTGTCTGTCGCAGCCTGCAGTTGTGGCATTGGGGTGGACATACAGCGGAGGTCAGGGGGGCATTCATGGTGGCGCGATTTTAGAGACGAACACCGTTGGTTACGATCGCCGGCGCGCGGCATTTGCGACTGTGCCGCGCGCACCCTACATATGTCTTTTTACATTGTGTTCACCGTGTGCCCCGCCTACATTGGCTTATGAAAATTAGTACGGCCCTCTACGAGGTCTTATATGTGAGCACCCTCGCCCCCGACCAGCCCCTGAGCGTCGTGGCCGAGATCGCGGGACGCGCCCGCCAGGTCAACGCGGAACTGGACATCACGGGCTTGTTGATCTTTGACGGCCAGCGCTTTTGCCAGCAGCTGGAGGGCCCGCAGAAGGCGGTGCTGAAACTCATCGAGCGCATCCGCAACGACCCACGTCATGTGAACGTCGAGGTGCTTCACAACGGCCCGCTGGCGGGGCGCAGGTTCCAGCAATTCAGCCTGGCCTTCAGCACGGTCGAAGACGTGGATGCCCTGGCCCGCATGGAGCACCTGGATGGTGAAGTGGCAGTGGTTGCGTTCAAAGCAGTGTGCAAGGAGCTGGAGTTCTGAAACGCCCCAGGCTATCCATCCAACCTGACCAACCCGCTCCACGATTACTATCAAAAAAAGAGCTGCCAGCGCTTTATTGACAAGCGCTAGCAGCTCTTTTTAATAGAAATTCGGTACGGAGTGGCCGTACCGGGTCCCGACCGTCAGGCGCAGCAGGCGTCCACGGGGTTGGCCTGCGACTGCGCCGACGCGCCGCCCCAGATACGGTGCCACCACGACGCACGGCTTTGGTCTGCTGCCAGCCCCGTCAGGCGGTATTGCAGGCGACGGCCGCCCAGGGGCTCCACCACCGCGTGCTGGCCTGTGGCCACCCACAGCGTCTGGCCCGCGTGCAAGAACACGTCACCGGCCGCTTCGCCCCGCGCACCGTGCCGGCCGTCGTCCAGCGTGACCCACGCCTTGCCTTCGGCAATGCGCAGCGCAGTGGGCGCGTTGGGTGTAAGACTGAGGGCGGCGCCCGACAGCAGGGTGCAGACACGCTGCGTGGATGCCGCAGCCGCGCCGGTGTTGGCAGGAGCGCGCACGTCGGTGCGGGCGGCTTGGAAGTTCTGAATTTGAGTGGTCGTCATGGCATTCTCCGGGTTTACCCTAATAGATCGCTATGGTGCGCGGGATGCTGCAGCGCGTCCAATGAAAAGCACGGCACCGATTGATGCTTTTCCTGCATGTGGTGTTCAGGCTGGCTTGCGCGTTGGCGAGGCTGCTATCCGATGCAGAGCAAACCGGGCGAGGCCCGCCGCAAACCGCCCGCCCGCAGCCGCCATGTCTGCCAGTGCGGTGCCTACTGCGCGGCCGCCCTGCCCCAGCGCATGCACCAGGTCGCGCAGCGGCTGGACGACGCCACACTCCCAATCCTTGGCGGCGCTGGTGTTGGCCCGTGGACCTACAAGCGACGTGGCCCACGCCGCTGCGGGCGCCAGATCCCAGCGAAAAGCCACGGCGTCCGCACGGGGGCTTTCGGCGGACAGACTCCAAGCCTCCATCACCACGTGCTGGCCGGGTTCGATGGTCAGGCGCTCACCGGCCTGCAGCACCTGATCGCCCCCCGCAGCAGCGCCCTGGCGGCTGTGCCACGGGTGCGCAGCGCTCACGGTGAGCCAGACACGGCCCTGGGCAATCTCCAGCACGCTGCGTTGGCGCGGGTGGAGCGACACGGCACGGCCTGCAGCCAGCTTCCAGCAACCGGCCGCAGAACGGCCAGCCAGGTCGGCATGGACGGATTGTTGCGATTCCAGAACGTTGCGGGGGGACATGACAGGCTCCTTGGCTTCAGTAAAACGTGTTGCAGAGCCTGCATAGTGCGCCCGAGGCCGTTCACAGTCCAATGAAAACGCGGTACGCTATTCATTCCATCAACGCATGAATTGCCCACCGGGAAACCTGCCATGGCCTCTGCCGAATATTCCCCCGCCGTGCTTCGCACCCGCCCCGTGGCCACCGGGCACTGGCGCGCGTTTCTTGCCGTGGCGCGGCACCTGAACTTCCGCGCTGCGGCGGATGAACTGGCGCTCACCCAGTCGGCCGTCAGCCGCCAGATCCAGTCACTGGAAGAAGAAGTGGGCGTGGCGCTGTTCCTGCGCCACACGCGCGCCGTAGAGCTGACCAGCGCAGGCGCCCAACTGCAGCGCGCCGTGGCCCCCGCCATCGAACGCATGGACGCCGCTGTGCGCCTGGTGCGCCAGACGGCCGGGCGCCGCAGCGTGGCCATCACCACCTGGGCCAGTTTTGCATCGATGTGGCTGATTCCGCGCATGGAAGAATTTCAGCGCGACAACCCCGGCATCGACATCCGCATTGATGCGAGCGACGTGCCGGTGGACCTGGAAACCTCGGACGTGGACCTGGCCCTGCGCTACACCTTGCCGGGTACAAGCACGCAGGGCGCACAGCGGCTGTTTGGCGAGCAACTGGCGGTGGTCGCCAGCCCCTGGCTGCTCAAAAGCGGCAAGCCCCTGCGCACCCCGGCCGATGTCGCCCAGTTCACGCTGATCGAAGCGGGCGACGCGCACCGCAGCCAGCACCTGGAATACCTGAGCTGGCGCCGCTGGTTTGACACCTGCGACCTGGCCAAGCTGCAGCCCCAGCGCTGGCTGTACTTCAACTACGCCCACCAGATCGTGCAGGCCGCCCTGGCCGGCCAGGGCCTGGCGCTGGCGCGCATGCCGCTGATTGCCGATGCGCTGGCCGCTGGCGACCTGGTGGAAGTGCTGCCCGGCCACCGCATCGATTCGCCGCTGGCCTACTGGCTGATGGTGGGACCGCGCAGCGGGCAGCGGCCAGAGATCAAGGCGTTTTGTGCCTGGCTGCAGGTGCAGGCCCAGGCCACCCGCGAGGCGATTGGCGATGTGCCCGACCCGGACTTGAACGACGACCTGGACGGGGCATGAAAAAAGCGCCGGACCTTGCGGCTTTAGCGCTTTTATTTTGATAGCTACCAGCGCTTATCTATCAAGCGCTAGCGGCCAATTTGGCTTAAAAATCAGGCCAACGTCACTCTTGCAAACTTGCGCTTGCCTACTTGGACGACGTAGGTGCCAGCATCGAGTTTCAGCCCCTTGTCGCTGACCACGCTGCCATCCACGCGCACGCCGCCACCGTCGATCAGGCGGTTGGCCTCGCTGCCCGACGGGGCCAGGTTGGCCTGCTTGAGCAGCGCACCAATGCCCAGCGGGGCACCCGACAGGGCCACGTCGGGAATCTCGTCGGGCACGCCGCCCTTGCTGCGGTTCATGAAATCCTGCTCGGCCGCCTCGGCCGCTGTGGCGCTGTGAAAACGCGCGGTGATCTCCTTGGCCAGCATCACCTTCGCGTCCTTGGGGTTGCGGCCACCCGCGATCTCGGCCTTGAGCGCGGCGATGTCGGCCAGGCTCTTGAACGACAGCAGCGTGTACCAGTCCCACATCAGCGTGTCGCTGATCGACAGCACCTTGGCGTACATGGTGTTGGGCTCTTCGGCGATGCCGATGTAGTTGTTCTTGGACTTGGACATCTTGTCCACACCGTCCAGCCCCACCAGCAGCGGCATTGTGAGCACACACTGCGGTTCTTGGCCGTATTCCTGCTGCAAATGCCGCCCCATGAGCAGGTTGAATTTCTGGTCAGTGCCGCCCAGTTCCAGGTCGCTTTTGAGGGCCACCGAGTCGTAGCCCTGCATCAGCGGGTACAAAAACTCGTGCACCGCAATGGACTGGCCGGTGGTGAAGCGCTTGTGAAAGTCGTCACGCTCCATCATGCGCGCCACGGTGTAGCGGGAGGCCAGCTGGATCATGCCGCTGGCGCCCAGGGGCTCGCTCCATTCGCTGTTGTAACGGATCTCGGTTTTGGCGGGGTCCAGCACCATGCTGGCCTGGCGGTAGTAGGTTTCAGCGTTTACCTTGATCTGCTCGGGCGTGAGCGGGGGGCGGGTGCTGTTGCGTCCGGACGGGTCGCCAATCAGGCTGGTGAAGTCGCCAATCAAGAAAATGACCTGGTGGCCCAGATCTTGCAGTTGCCGCATCTTGTTCAGCACCACCGTGTGGCCGATGTGGATATCGGGGGCCGTGGGGTCCAGTCCCAGTTTGATGCGCAGTGGCTGGCCAGTGGCCTCCGAGCGCACCAGCTTCTTGACCCATTCGTCCTGCGGCAGCAGCTCTTGCACACCGCGCAGCGAGATTTCGAGAGCCCGTCCTACACCATCAGAGACCGGGGTTGTTGTAACAGCAGATTGATTCATAAGGGTTTTTTTGGATGTCTCAACAGCATGCACCGCTATACTTCAGCCCACATTGCGTATGGCGGATTCTAGTGGGACCGCTGTTTCGACCTGTTTTTCACCATTCTGTCGACCGCTCGCAGCCTGACAGTCTGTGCTCCTTGCCCCGCCCCGTCCTTGTACCGGGCAGTGTCACGGAGTCACACTCACCCTGGGGATAGACCATTGATTCACGGCCTCACTACGGTCCGCACCGCCAGCATCGCTTTGCTTGACCGGCTGTCCCGCACGATCCAACAACACCCCAAACGTATCACCGCCGCAATTGCTGCCATCTTTTTAACGGGTGGCGGCGGCGCATTCGCCGTGGCATCTCTGGCCCCCGACGCAGCCGATCTGCCAGTGCGCATGGTGACCTACCCGGTGGAATCGCTGGCAGAAAACCTGGTTCTGGGCCAACTGGAATCCCCGGGGTTTTCGCTGTACCGCTCCGAGCAGGTGCGTAGCAGCGACACCCCCGAGTCGCTGCTGCAGCGCCTGGGCGTGGCAGATCCCGCGGCTGCCGCGTTTTTGCGCAGCGACAGTCCCGTGCGACAACACGTGCTGGGCCGAACCGGTCGCATCGTGTCCGCTGAAACCACCGACGACCACCGCCTGGTGCGCCTGACCGTCCGCTGGGTGGCCGACGACAGCGGCAATTTCCGCCGTCTGATCGTGGAGCGCACGGGCGACAAGTTCGCCACGCGCATCGAAACCGCCAAGATGACAACCAACAGTCGCCTGTCGGGCGGAGTCATCCAAAGCTCGCTGTTCGCAGCGACCGACGCATCCAATATTCCGGACGCCGTCGCCGTGCAAGTGGCGGAATTGTTCTCGGGCAACATCGACTTTCGCCGCGCATTGCGCAAAGGCGATCGCTTCTCGGTGGTGTACGAAACCCTCGAAGCCGACGGTGAACCGCTGTCCACCGGCCGTGTCCTGAGCGCTGAGTTCGTCAACAACGGCAAGACCCATGGGGCGGTCTGGTTCCAGGAGCCCGGCGCCACCAAGGGCGCCTACTACACGCTGGACGGCGAAAGCATGCGCCGCGCGTACCTCGCCTCGCCGGTCGAGTTCTCGCGGGTCAGCAGCGGCTTTTCGATGCGCATGCACCCCATTCTGAAGACCTGGCGCGCCCATCTGGGCACTGACTTCGCAGCCCCCACCGGCACGGCTGTGCGCACCGTCGGTGATGGCGTGGTCGAGTTTGCTGGCGTGCAAAACGGCTACGGCAATGTCGTTTTCGTCAAGCACCGCAACCAGCACGTCACGGTCTACGCCCACCTGAGCCGCATCGACGTGCGCCAGGGCCAGTCCATCGAACAAGGCCAGACCCTGGGCGCCGTGGGCGCCACCGGCTGGGCCACCGGGCCGCACCTGCATTTTGAGTTCCGCGTGAACGGTCAACACCAGGACCCGATGACCATCGTTGCGCAAAGCGAGGCGGCAGCGCCCGTTTCCGCCGCAGGCCGCCCCGCGTTCGACCGACTGGCAAGCAACATGCGGGTGCAGTTGTCTGCCGCTGCGTTGATTCAGCAAGCCAGCGCGAACTGACCCGCCTCCGCACAACCCTCGGTCCCATCCACACCAGGCCATGTCCGATCTGTACATCGGCCTGATGTCGGGCACGTCGCTCGACGGCATTGACGGCGTGCTTGCTGACTTTTCCGACGAACGGATGGTGGTCACCCACCACGCCAGCGTCCCTTTTGCGCCAGCGCTCCGTGCGGAGCTCATGGCCCTCAACACCCCCGGCAGCAACGAACTGCATCGCGCCGCACTGGCTGGCAATGCGCTGTCGCGCGCCTACGCCGATGTGGTTCACGCCCTGCTCAAGCAAAGCGGGCGGCCCGCCACAGCCGTGCGTGGCATCGGGGCCCATGGACAGACGGTTCGACACCGCCCCCAAGAATTTGACGGCACCGGCTACACGCTGCAACTGGGCAACCCGGCACTGCTGGCCGAACTGACCGGCATCACCGTGGTGGCCGACCTGCGCAGCCGCGACGTGGCAGCAGGCGGCCAAGGCGCGCCCCTCGTGCCTGCGTTCCACCAAGGTGTTTTTGGGCGCACCAACGAAACCATGCTGGTGCTCAATATCGGTGGTATCTCAAACCTGAGCGTGCTGGGCGCCGACGGAACGGTGCTGGGCTTTGACTGCGGCCCCGGCAACGCGCTGATGGACCACTGGTGCCAGTTGCACACAGGGCAACCGTACGATGCGGGCGGCGCCTGGGCGGCCCAAGGCACCGTGTTGCCCGCACTGCTGGAGTCGTTGCAGCAAGAGCCGTTTCTTTACAAAGCGCCTCCCAAGAGCACAGGGCGCGACCTGTTCAACCCGGCCTGGCTATCTTCCCACCTGGGGCTTTTCGGGTCCGCAGCCCCCGTTGATGTACAGACCACACTGGCAGAATTCACCGCTAGCGCTTGTGCATCAAGCGCCATCAGCTATCAAAACAATAGTAAATTACTGGCGGTATGTGGCGGCGGCTCACTCAACGAGCATTTGATGCAGCGGCTCCAGGCGGCCTGCCCCACCCTTCAGGTGGTAGCCACGGATGCACTGGGCCTGCCGGCACTGCAAGTGGAGGCCGCTGCCTTCGCCTGGCTGGCGCGCCGCGCGCTGCATGGTCTGCCAGGGAACCTGCCCGGAGTGACCGGCGCAGCGGGCTTGCGGGTGCTGGGCGCGATCTACCCTGCGTGACGAGGTAACCCGCGCAGGCGGGGTCGGAAACCTTCCCTCCAGCAAAAAGCCGCCCGAAGGCGGCTTGCTGGTTTCTATCAGCCTTACGGCCAAAACCCACTATCCCAAATCATCAAGCCGAGAAGCTCGATCCACATCCACAGGTGGTGGTGGCATTGGGGTTCTTGATGACGAACTGCGCACCTTGCAGATCTTCCTTGTAGTCGATCTCGGCGCCGACGAGGTACTGATAGCTCATGGCATCGATCAACAGCGACACACCGTTCTTGGTCATGGTCGTGTCGTCTTCATTGGTGATTTCGTCAAAGGTGAAACCATATTGAAAGCCCGAGCAACCGCCACCTTGCACAAAAACGCGCAGTTTCAGTTCAGGGTTGCCTTCTTCGGCAATCAGGTCCGCCACCTTGGCCGCCGCGCTGTCCGTGAACAGGATGGGGGCAGGCATTTCGGTCTGGATGTTTTCGGCAACAGCGCTCATGGGGTACTCCGGGTTCAAGGTTTGGCTTGAATACTACTGCAAACCGCTCGGGAATTCAGATCACTGCCCGTTTGACGCCAACTTGAGTGGGGGCTTTTCCTCCACCAGCTGGGCTGCCGGGCACATCTGGCCGGCGATCATGGCGCCTTGGTGCATCTCCAGCGCCTTGTAGTGAATATTGCCAGTGATGCGTGCTTTGGGTTGTAGCTCCAGCAACTCTTTGGCGTGCACCGGGCCGATCACCTGGCCATTGACGATGACGTGGTCAGCATGCACCGCACCCTCGACACGCGCCGTCTCGGAGATCACCAGAATGCTCGGCTGTTCGCCCCCCGCCCGGATGTCCCCCACCACCTCGCCATCAATGCGCATGCCTTCGGCAAACTGCACATCTCCTTCGATTTTGGTGCCCTCAGCGACGAGGCTTTTGATGGGGGGCTGCTTTTTGCGAGAAAACATGGTGGGTACTCCTGGGTACGCTGCGCCTTGGGGCGACGTGCGGGGGTAAAAATCGGACCGTTGGAGGCCTTCACAGAATGCCTCCTGAACAAGCATTGGCTAGGCCTATGAGCCTGTCGGACTTGGCCTCCAACGAAAGGCAAGCAACGGCGTGTGGAGCCGGTAGCAACGGCACTTGGCGGGTTGGACGCACACACCGTGGTCAATCCAGCACCATGGTTTGTGTGGCACGCACCGTTGTACCCGCGAGCACGCGGGCGGTGACGGTTTTTACCACGGCGTTGGGAGGCAACTCGAGCACCCCCTCAATGCGGCGGTATTGTTTGACCTGCAGCGGCTGGCCCTCCGAAGGCTGGGTCTGCGTCCACGGCGCTCCGTCATGGGTGCCCGTCAACACCAGTTCCAGCTTGCCATTGAAGTCGGGGGCATTGCGCGCAGCCTGAATCACCAAAACCTGCCAGCGCAGCTGCATTCCACCCAGCACCTCCGCCTGCAGGCTGCGAATTGCCAGTCCATCACTGCCGGAAGCAGGGATCAGTTTCTCAAAAAAACCAAGGTCTTCGCGCAAGGTACGGTTGTCGGCCTCCAGCTGACGCACCTGGGCCATCAGACTCTCTTTGGCAGCACGTTCGGCAACCAGAAGACTCTCGGCAGTGTGGGCCACCGTTTGCTGCTCATCGCCTTCACTCCGAAGGCGGGTGACTTCGGCACGCAGCTGGAGCAACTCGTCGCGCGAGACGGAGTCCAGGCCCGCAATGGATTTGCCAAATTCAAATGCCCAAACCGCCACGGCAGCACAAAACCCGAACACCACCGCCAACGCCAGCCATCGGAAAGGCCAGGGCAAGGCACTGCGGATGGCCACGCGCGGCGCGCTGATGGTCAGCCGACGTCGAAGCAGGCGAAGGCGCATGGCAGAAACAGGCGGATCATGGAAAGGCAGATTGGCAAGAAAGTGCGCACCTTAAACGAAAAAACCGCCCGGAGGCGGTTTTTGCTCTGTAAAGCGCACCAAAGTGCACTTCGCAGAAGATGCCGCCCCAAAGGGCAGGCATCCTGGCAGAGCCCAAAAGCTTAACGCTTGGAGAACTGCTTGGCGCGGCGTGCAGAGCGCAGGCCGACCTTCTTACGTTCCACTTCGCGGGCATCACGCGTCACGAAGCCGGCTTGGCTCAGTACGGGCTTGAGCGTCGCGTCGTAGTCGATCAGAGCACGGGTGATACCGTGGCGGGCAGCGCCTGCCTGGCCGGACTCACCACCGCCGTGCACATTGATCATCACGTCGAATGTTTCGGCGTGGTTAGTCAGCATCAGCGGTTGCTTGGCAATCATGATCGAGGTTTCGCGGCCGAAGTAGGACTGGATGTCCTTGCCGTTCACCGTGATCTTGCCGGAGCCTTTTTTCAGAAACACGCGGGCGACGCTGGACTTGCGACGGCCGGTGCCATTGTTCCATTCACCAATCATCTCAAGGCTCCTTAGATTTCCAGCACTTTAGGCTGCTGGGCGGTGTGGGGATGCTCTGCACCGCCGTACACCTTGAGTTTCTTGATCATCGCGTAGCCAAGGGGGCCCTTGGGCAGCATGCCCTTGACAGCCTTTTCCAGCGCGCGGCCGGGGTGCTTGGCTTGCATGTCGCGGAAGTTCGTCGCCGTGATACCGCCGGGGTAACCCGAGTGGCGGTAGTACACCTTGTCCAGGGACTTGGTGCCGGTAACCTTGATCTGGGCGGCGTTGATGATGACGATGAAGTCACCGGTATCGACGTGAGGCGTGTAAATGGCCTTGTGTTTGCCGCGCAAACGGAGAGCAACTTCGCTGGCTACTCGTCCGAGGACCTTGTCGGTCGCGTCAATCACAAACCACTCGTGCACAACCTCAGCGGGCTTTGCGCTGAAAGTAGTAGTCATGAGTTTTCTCTTCAAAAGAGGGTTTGGAGGGTCCTTTTCCACGGTCGGTGCTTCTCTGAAGGAAGCCTCTTAGGTGGCAGAAAATCTTCGCCGCGGGACCACATAGGCGCTGCGAAGCCTTCCATTATACGAATTTGTCCTGCTTCGACGCAAGGCACACCCTGCTAAAGGCGAAAAGCGTTTGTTTCAGGCTCAGTTGGGGGTCTGGCGACGGCGCTGCTCTTCGACTTCGTAGCGCTTGCGGTTTTCCACACAAATGGGCTGCGCGGCCTGCGACGGCTTCTGGCACTCTTGGTGAATGCACATGGGGCGCGCCAGAAAATTGGCGTCGGCGCAAACCTCTTGCGGCGGCGGAATACGCACCGGTGCAGGCCTGGGCCTGGGGGCTACCACTACGGGTGGAGGCTCTGGTGGAGATTGTTCCTGCACCACGATGGGGGTCGAGACGGGCTCGGCCACCACCTTTTTGGGCGCCACGCGCGGCGCTGGCTTGGGTGCAGACGCCGCTGCGGCAGCCGCTGCCGCATCCGCTGCAACCACGGTCTCGCTGGCGGCCGACTCGGGCAGCGCTGACACCGGAGCACTTGCGCTGGCATCTTCCAAGGCCGCATCTGCGGCTGCTACAGGTGCGGGCGGCTCCGCCATCTCCGTGATGATGTCGTCTTTGGGCTCGGACCCCTGCTGCGCCCAGCGCACGCCAGCCGCGGCCAACACGACCGCAACGGCAGCCGCTGCCAGCCAGACAAAAGGCGGGCGTCGGCGTGACTTGACGACCTTCGCAGGCTTGCCCGTGTCGCGATCGCCATGCGCAGCCCGGCGGTCGCCAGACACTTGCTGGCGCCCCCCCAACTCGTTGCGCGAAGGCAGCGGCACGGCATCGTACCGGGAATCCTCCTGCGCCACGGTGTCGCCTGCTTCGATAAAAACCGTGTCCCCTGGATCGATCATCACGGTGTCTGGACCGCCCTGATCCGCAGCGTGATCCTGGGGATAGGCATCTGCCAGACCGGTGGCTGTAGCGCGCTGTGTTTGCGCCTGAATCTCTGCCACCATTTGGGCGGCAGACGTGATATCAACCGTAGGGGTGAGCAGGCCAGGGCCAGGCTGGTCAGCGGGTTCGACCCAGATGTCACCCAGGTCAGCCCGAAAATCAAAGTGCTGAACCCCATCAGGCGGAGAGGTCATCTCCATGGCCTGCAAAAACGCGTCAATGCTCTGCGGCCGGTCCTCTGGACGCAACAACAGCGATTGCGCGATGGCCGCCACGAACGGTGCGGAGTACTCCACACCAAACTGGCGCTTGACGGTCTTGGCAACCCGTGAAAAGGAAACCATCCGGTCCCGGATGGAGCGCAGCGTGGCAGGCAGCGGGGTGTCGTTGCACAGGCAGCCGTGCACCACGGCCGCCAGAGAATACAGGTCACTCCACGGCCCCTGGCGCAAATCCTCATCGCCCTCGGAATACTGCTCGATGGGCGCGTAGTTCACCTTGAGGACTGCCGTGTGCTTGCGGTCCTGGTCATTAATGGCATGCCGGGCAGCCCCCAGGTCCAGCAACACAGGCGGGCCGTTGTCCTGCAAGAAGATGTTGTCCGGCGAAATATCGCGGTGCAGCGTCTTGCCGTCGTGCAACACCCGCAGCGCGCTGAGCACCGACCAGAGCAGCTTGCGCAACCAGATTTCCGGCGGCGGCGTGCGCATCTGCGCGCGCGCCTGCTTGAACGTCATGCCGACATAGAGTGGCATCACCATGTATGCGGTGTTGTTGGCCTCCCAAAAACGGAACACCTTGACCAGCGAGGGGTGGTCAAACTGCGCCAGCAGACGCGCTTCATCCACAAAAGACGCCAAGCCGGTCTGGAAGGTCTGCTGATCCGACGAAGACCGCACCCACAACGACTGGCCCTGCGCACGGCCCGCCAGCGCCGAGGGCATGTACTCCTTGATCGCCACAGCGCGATGCAGCGAATGGTCAAACGCCTTGTAGACCATGCCAAAACCACCAACGCCCAGCAGCGACAGGATTTCGAACTCCGCAAGCCGGGTGCCAGGGGGCAGCGCATCCACGTGGCTGACACCGCTGGCTGGGGCTTGGCTGGGACTATCGGTCATGGTGAGAAAACGAGGCGGGCAGGCTTGGGCGGATTAAAAAAGCGGCAGAGGACCGCGCAAATGGCCAACAAAGTGGGCCACCCTCGCGATCATGCTTTATGGCAGTTCGGACATCAGAAACAAAAAGCATCCTGTCTGCCAAATACGTCACAGCCTGGCCGACCAACCGCCAATTGTGCCGTGGCGCGCGAGCGTAAACCACCTAGACCATGACAATACCGCATCTGGTCATGAAATGCGACGCCGCCGCGCGGGGCCTTGCCGCCCCACACCGCCCAGTGCAGACACCACACTCGTTACCATAGGGCCATGTTCAGTTACCGCCACGCCTTCCACGCAGGCAATCATGCCGATGTGCTCAAACACACGGTTTTGATCGCTGCTTTGCAACACCTTACAGAGAAAGACGCGGCCCTGACCGTGCTGGACACCCACGCGGGTGCCGGGCTGTACCGTCTGGATGGCGATTACGCCAGCACCAGTGGCGAAGCCGCCGACGGAGTGGCACGGCTGTTTGCACCGACCACGCCCGCCCTTACCCCGGCACTGCAGGCCTACGTGGACATGGTGGGCGCCTTTAACCAGGGCAAGGCACTGCGTGTATACCCCGGCTCGCCCTTCATCACCCACCGCCTGCTGCGCGACCACGACAAGCTCAAGCTGTTTGAACTCCACCCGACCGACCTGCGCGCACTGGCCGGCAACGTGGCGCAGCTGGAGGCGGGTCGCCAGGTCGCGGTACTGCACGAGGACGGCTTCGAAGGCATCAAGAAATTTTTACCGCCACCAGCCCGCCGTGCTCTGGTGCTGTGCGATCCCAGCTATGAAATCAAGAGCGACTATGCCAAGGTGCTCGACATGGCAGCCGATTCGCTCAAGCGCTTTGCCACCGGCACCTACGCGTTCTGGTACCCCATCATCCCGCGCCCCGAGGCGCACGATCTGCCCCGCCGCCTTAAGACCTTGGCCACCAAAGCAGGCAAAAGCTGGCTGCATGCCACGCTGACGGTCAAGAACAGCAAAATCACGGAAAACGCTGCGGGCGACATCAAACGCCCAGGCCTTCCGGCCAGCGGCATGTTTCTGATCAATCCGCCGTACACGCTGAAAGCGGCATTGAAAGACGCACTGCCGCAAATGGCAGAGCTGCTGGCGCAAGACAAACACGCGACCCACACGCTGGAATCGGGGGGGTAGCCCACACCTCGCCCTCGCGCACAAGGGCAACCTGAAGGCGACTGCACCCCGAGCACGTTGCCTCAGTCGTCTTTGTCCTTGCAGGTGGATTGACCGTCGGTCAAAGGCACGACATCCACGGGTTTAAGCCCCAGTCCATGCAAACCGAGTTCAATTGCGGCGGCACGGCTCAAGTCCACCACACGACCGGGCACACGCGGCCCACGATCATTGACGCGAACGACCACGCCGCGGCCCGTGATCTGGCTTCGCACACAAATGAGCGTGCCAAACGCAAGCGTGCGGTGGGCGGCCGTCATTGCAAACATGTCGAATCGCTCGCCACTCGCCGTCTTGCGGCGGTGAAAACCGGGGCCGTACCACGATGCCAACCCGGTCTCTGCAGGCACGGGGGAATAAACTTCTACGACATCCGGCGGGTCATTGGGCTGCACCGACCGCGGCAGCTGCAACCCACCACCAACAAGCTCTTGCTCCAAAAAGGCCTCAGGCGCATTCGCCTGCTCTGCGGAATGCGATGCCGAGATCGGCAATGCAAACCCGATCACCAACAGAAACCAGCGCCAGGGCTCAGCGCTTGCAGCGGGCCAGGAACGCCTCTTCAAATCGTCGAAGGTCATTCTTCTCCCCATCTGTCAGATCTGTTCTGGCTTTCTTGTTTGCGAGGATCCGTCGCGACTCTGCGCATTGCTGGGCGGTGCGCGCTTCTTCCGCCCTCGATGCCTCTGCTGCCATTTGCGACTCTTTTTCAGCCTCTCTGCGCTCCTTGTCCCTGGCCCGGCGCTCGCTGAAAAGCCGTGATTGGGCGTCCTGCTCTTGCTCGCGGCAATCTCGTCGGTATTCGCGGCGCATGCCTTCAAGCACGTCGGCCTTGATGCCCCGGGAGTAGCCCGACCGCATGTTCTCATCCAGCGTCCTGCACCGCGAACTCATGTACTGGTGGTGATCCGGCATTTCTGGCGCAGATCGCACCGGCGTATTGTCATAGCGGGGCGACGAATACTGCGCTGGTGCGGGCCCAGCCACCGCAGCCGTGGTCCTGGCCCCCTCGGGGCATGGTCGGGACAAGGTGAACGTATTTCCACGGTCATCCCGACAGTGATAGCGGATTTGCGCCTGCACATCCACACCCCAGCAGCCCAAGGCCAGCAACAACGCAATGCCCCCAACTTTCATGGCAACCTCATCCCTCAGATATTTTAAGAAGAGGTCAATGGTAGCCAATGGAGGCACTGGTTAAATCCCCAGCCGACGGCAAATCTCGAGCGTCGCCACACTCTGGTTCATTGTGTAGAAGTGCAAGGCTGGAACGCCTGCGCAGCGCAACTGGTCGCACAAGTCGGTCACCACGTCCAGGCCGAAGGACTTGATGCTGGCGGTGTCGTCACCAAACGATTGCAACCGCAAACGGATCCATCGGGGAATCTCTGCACCACAGGCATCCGAGAAGCGCATTAATTGGGTAGAGCTGGAGATCGGCATGATCCCCGGCACCACGGGCACATCGGCACCCAGGCGCTGGGCGTCTTCCACAAAACGGAAGTACGCGTCGCTGTTGTAGAAGTACTGCGTGATGGCGGCATCCGCGCCCGCCTGCACCTTGGCAACATAGGCTTTCAGGTCCGCGTCGGGGGACTTGGCCTGCGGGTGCACCTCGGGGTATGCCGCCACCTCGATCTGAAAGTCGCTGCCCGTTTCTGCGCGGATGAAGGACACCAGGTCGCTGGCGTAGTGAAACTCGCCCCCCGCGCCATAACCGCTGGGCAGGTCGCCCCGCAGAGCCACCAGGCGCTTCACGCCCATTGCTTTGAGGGTGGCCAGTTGCTCGCGCACGGACTGGCGTGTGGCGCCGATGCAAGAGAAGTGCGAGGCCGCACTCACGCCCTCGGCCAGGATCTCACGAACGGTGCCAAAGGTGCCCTCTTGCGTGGACCCTCCAGCCCCGTAGGTGACGGAACAAAAATCCGGGTGCAGCACGTACAACTGCTGACGCACAGCGCGCAGCTTGTCGGCACCCTCGGGCGTCTTGGGGGGGAAAAACTCGAAACTCACAGGAAAACCGGTGCCAAATCCGGTGCCTGGTGCGCTGGCAGCAGTCATGCAGCCCTCCTCGCATGAACAAAAAATTCTCGGTTGCCGTCGCCACCCTGAATAGCGCTGTCGAGCCACGCCTTGACCACAAGGCCCTGCTCGGTGCAGCAATCCCGGATGCGCTTTTCAACCACCGCGTACAGCGACTCATCGCGCACGATGCCACCTTTGCCCACCTGGCCAGGCTGCAGCTCAAACTGCGGTTTGACCAGCATCAGCAGGTCGCCACCTTCCGCGAGAAGCGGCACCAGCGCGGGCAGAACCAGCGTGAGCGAGATGAACGACAGGTCACCCGTCACCACATCAAAAAGAGGCGTGATGTCGGTGTCCGCACGGTCGGGGCGGCGGCGGCGCTCGACCGGCAGAGTGCCCTGCGCGCGCGCTTTGGCCAGCGCCGCGCGCTCGGACTTGAAATGCTCGATGTCCTTGTCTTTGGCGTCATCGCTGTCGTCGTACTCCTCATCCACCTCGCCGCCGTTGCGCATCCAGCTATAGGGGGCCTCGGGCTGGGTGTCGTTGTCTTCTTCGACCTCGATAACTTCAGACAGTGCCAAATCACAGGCCAGCTCCAGCGCCTGGGGCGTGAGCGAACGGGCATTGACGCCCTCCACGCACACCACGCGCGCATCGCTGCGCAAGCTGTCGTGCAACTGGTCATGACCGACGTCCACGCCGATAACCTGGGCGGCGCCCTGCTGCAGCAGGCAATCGGTGAAACCGCCAGTGCTCTGCCCCACATCCAGACAGCGCAAGCCTTTGACCGACACGCCTGTCGACTGCAAAGCGCCTTCCAGCTTGAGCCCGCCGCGCGAGATGTATTTGGCCTCAGCATCGTCCAGAAGGTGCGCCTCGGCAATCGACGGGATGTCGTCACCGTTCTTGACCACCTTCTGCCAGGGCGCAAGCGGCGACAGCCGCCACTCCACACCCGCTGCAATCAGCCGTTGCGCCTGGGAGCGCGTGGCCGCATGCCCACGCTCCACCAAAAAGACATCTGCGCGCATGGCATCCATCCAAAATATAAGTAAAAAATGCCTCTAGCGCTTATCCATAAAGCGCTACCAGCTATAAATAGATGAGCAATTCAGCATCAATGCCGAAGCCCACCTATTGCCCGCCCGCTGCGTGATCCACAGGTTCATGCCACCGCGGCACCGGCACTGCCGGGCCGCGAGTACGCATTTGCCTGCAGGACGCGCCTGGAGCAGACGTCAATAGCGGTAGGAGTCGGCCTTGTAAGGCCCTTGCTTGGACACGCCAATGTAGTTGGCTTGCTCGTCCGTGAGTTCGGTCAGCATGGCGCCCACCTTCTTGAGGTGCAGGCGTGCCACTTTCTCATCGAGGTGCTTGGGCAACACATAGACCTTGCCGGCTTCGTACTGGTCCTGCTTGGTGAACAGTTCGATCTGCGCAATGGTCTGGTTGGCAAAGCTGGAGCTCATCACAAAGCTGGGGTGGCCGGTGGCGCAACCCAGGTTAACCAAACGCCCCTTGGCCAGCAGCGTGATCTTCTTGCCATCGGGGAAGATGACGTGATCGACCTGGGGCTTGATCTCGTCCCACTGCAGCTTCTCCAGCGACGCCACATCGATCTCGTTGTCGAAGTGACCAATGTTGCAGACGATGGCTTCGTCCTTCATGGCGGCCATGTGCTCGTAGCGGATTACGTCCTTGTTGCCGGTGGCGGACACAAAGATGTCGCACTTGTCGGCGGCGTATTCCATCGTCACGACCTTGTAGCCTTCCATCGCGGCCTGCAGGGCGTTGATGGGGTCGATCTCGGTGACCCACACCTGGGCGCTCAGGGCGCGCAGGGCCTGGGCCGAGCCCTTGCCCACGTCGCCGTAACCGGCCACGCAGGCGACCTTGCCGGCGATCATCACGTCGGTGGCGCGCTTGATGGAGTCCACCAGCGATTCGCGGCAGCCGTACAGGTTGTCAAACTTGCTCTTGGTCACCGAGTCGTTCACGTTGATGGCGCGGAACATCAGGCTGCCCTTGGCGGCCATTTCGTTCAGGCGCAGCACGCCCGTTGTGGTTTCTTCGGTCACGCCGATGATGTGGGCGCTCTTGCGGCTGTACCAGGTCGGATCCACGGCCAGCTTGGCCTTGATGGCGTTGAACAGGCAGGTTTCTTCTTCGCTGGTGGGGTTGGCGATCAGCGAAGCGTCCTTTTCTGCGCGCTTGCCCAGGTGCATGAGCAGCGTGGCGTCGCCGCCATCGTCCAGGATCATGTTGGGGCCTTCGCCTTCGGTGCCTGCGGGGCCAAAGTCGAAAATGCGGTGAGTGTAGTCCCAGTATTCGGCCAGGGTTTCGCCCTTGACGGCGAACACGGGCGTACCGGCTGCAGCAATCGCGGCAGCGGCGTGGTCTTGCGTAGAGAAAATGTTGCAAGAGGCCCAGCGCACTTCGGCGCCCAGGGCTTGCAGCGTTTCGATCAGCACGGCGGTCTGGATCGTCATGTGCAGGCTGCCGGTGATGCGCGCACCTTTAAGGGCCTGCTTGGCTGCGAATTCCTCGCGGATGGCCATCAGGCCGGGCATCTCTGTTTCAGCGATGCGGATCTCTTTGCGGCCCCAAGGGGCCAGGCCGATGTCGGCAATGATGCAGTCGGTGTTGACCGGGGCGTTGACGCGTGCGTTCATGATGGTTTCTTGCTCCAAAGCATGTTGAAAAACCACTGGTCGCGGGCGTGAGCGGATGTAAAAAAGCTCACCACACGAGAAGTGGATGAGCGTCGTTGCTAGATGACTCCGAGCCTCACGCCCCGCCTGTGCTGGGGACGCTGCAACGCTCCTCGGATTGGCGGATTATAAAAGCAAGTGCCCAGAAGCGCCACGCCCCCCAGAAACCGCGATATGCATTTGACGGAACGGTAAAATCCCGCAGCGCCCACCTGCGACGCTTGCAGGCACAGGCCGACCGACTCCCGCGCAAGGCGATCCGCCCCGCGCCCACCCCATTCAGGAACCCTTGTGTCCTACGCCCCAGAAACCCGGCGCCGCCGCACCTTTGCCATCATTTCCCACCCCGACGCGGGCAAGACGACGCTGACAGAAAAGCTGCTGCTGTTCTCGGGCGCAATCCAGATCGCGGGCGCCGTCAAGGGCCGCAAGGCCAGCCGCCATGCCACGTCCGACTGGATGGAGATCGAAAAGCAGCGCGGCATCTCGGTGGCCTCCAGCGTGATGCAGATGGAATACCGCGACCACGTGGTCAACCTGCTCGACACCCCTGGCCACAAAGACTTCAGCGAGGACACCTACCGGGTGCTGACGGCTGTTGACTCTGCGCTGATGGTCATCGACGCCGCCAACGGTGTGGAAGCGCAGACCCGTCGCCTCATTGAGGTCTGCCGCCAGCGCGACACGCCCATCATCACCTTTGTCAACAAGATGGACCGCGAAGTGCGTGACCCGCTGGACATTCTGGACGAGGTGGAGCGCGAACTGGGCATGCCCTGCTGCCCCATCACCTGGCCCGTAGGCCAGGGCAAGAGCTTTGGCGGCATCATCAACCTGCGCACGCAGAGCATGACGGTGTTCACCCCCGGTAGCGACCGGGGCCCTAAAGACTTCGAAGTAGTGCCGCTGACCGAGTCCGACCGGCTGCGCAAGCGCTTTGGCCAAAGCTTTGACGATGCGCTGGAGAGCATGGAACTGGCGGTGGGAGCCTCCGCGCCGTGGAGCCACGAAGACTTTCTGGCGGGCAAGCTCACACCCGTGTTCTTCGGCTCAGGTGTCAACAACTTCGGTGTGATGGAGGTGCTGGACGCGGTGGTGGACATGTCGCCCCCGCCCGGCCCACGCATCAGCACGCTGCAGGTGAACAAACAGCCTGTGGTCAAAACCATCCAGCCCGAAGACGAAGGCTTTGCGGGTGTGGTGTTCAAAGTGCAGGCCAACATGGACGCGAACCACCGCGACCGTATCGCCTTTGTGCGTGTGGCCTCGGGCAGATACATGCCGGGCATGAAGCTCAAGGTGCAACGCACCTCCAAGGAACTGCGCCCTACCAGCGTGGTGACCTTCATGTCGCAACGCCGCGAAGCGGTGGAAGAAGCCTACGCGGGCGACATCATCGGGTTCACCACGCACGGCGGCGTGCAGCTGGGCGACACCATCACCGACGGTGCCAACCTGCAGTTCACGGGCCTGCCATTCTTTGCCCCTGAAATGTTCATGACCGTGGTGCTCAAGAACCCGCTGCGCACCAAGCAACTGCAGCAGGGCCTGGCGCAGCTGGGTGAGGAAGGTGCGATCCAGGTCTTCAAGCCCGACGCGGGCGGCAACATGCTGCTGGGCGCTGTGGGCCAGCTGCAATTTGAAGTGGTGCAGCATCGCTTGAAGGCTGAGTACGATGCCGACGTGCGGCTGGAGGGCTGCCAGTACACCGGAGCGCGGTGGATCACGGCGGACAACGCGGCCGATCTGCGTGCGTTTACGGACGCGTATCCGCTGCGCTTGGCGCACGATGCGGCGGATACCTTGGCTTATCTGTGCACGTCACCGTATGACGTGAGGCTGGCGCAGGAGCGGTTCCCGAAGATTCACTTTCACCCGCTGCGGGAGCATGCGGGGTTGGCGTTGCAGGGGGTATGACCATATCCATGGGCTTCCAGCTGAAGTGGGCCAATGTTTAGAGGCTTCATGCCTGTTTTACTAAAAGGCAGCCGTAGCAAAGGCACCTTCCGGATGTCCGCAAGATTTACCCGCTATCTATCTGCCGTATTGCCGGCGTGGATTCTTCCAGGAGCCTGTCGAGCTTGGAGCGTCGAAAGCGAAAATTGGCCCCAGCGAGGACAGTTTTTGCCGGATTTGCAGCCCCATAGCCCGGCTATGGGGCAAAAAGACGGTGTTCTCGAAGAGCGGCGAAGCCAAAAATGGACCGCTGCGGCCAATTTGCAGCCGACGACTTCCAAGTCCGACAGGCTCCTAG
>CAMTXG010000053.1:0-29573 GCA_947085645.1 uncultured Gammaproteobacteria bacterium | reverse complement strand
TGAGGAAAGAAATCTGCCGAAATCGCTGCCAAGCTAGGCGCAAAGCGGAGACATGCCGGGCGGCATGGCGAGTATTTGCAACGACGCATGGCGGGGATTGTCGGTAGATTTATTCAACGAATTTTCAACTCGGGACACTAGGGACATGGCCCTGGGGAAAGGGCTGTAGATGCCCTTTCACCCACCCACAAAGCGCACGGGCTTTCCACTCTTGGGCACGCGCACCCACCGGGTCAAGAAAACGCCCATGGCGGTGCACATCTGGCCAACGCCCTGGCCTGGCTTGGAGACTTCGTCCTCGGGTTGCCGATGAACGAACTGCACTTCGATGAAGCTTGCTCGTTCCACGATGTCTCTGACATACAGACCGTGGCAGCCGCTGTAGCCGTGTCCGCGTGAGACCCCAATCACCATGTAGCGGCTGAAGTCCACGAAGGGCCTTCCATTGCGAGGAGCGCCTTCGTCGGGCGGATCCATCGCCCTCCCTTCGTCCCAGGCACGCCCCCACTCGTCCTCGTTCCGAGCCACATATTCGGCCGATGGCCACATGCGCGCAACGGCATGCTCTGGCTGCAGATACAGCCACTCCAGCGGTCGGCCCTCTGCCTTGGCTACCGCGTCTGAAAAAGACCCGCAAGCGGCCAGCACGTTGAAGGCCACAAAGTGCTTGAAGACGCCGCTCGCAGTGAACACATCCATGCTGAGGTCCCTACTGAGAATGGAAAATGCACGCCTTGCACGCCTTGCACGCTATCTGGCACATAAAGCATGAAACAAGGAGCCTGTCGGACTTGGAAATCGTCGGCTGCAAATTGACCGCAGCGGGCATAGTGAGCGACTGCTGCGGCGGCTTTGGAACCACTGCACCATGACGCGGCCGAACTTGTCGCAATAGACCCCTTCTCCAGGGGGGCCTACCACCCACGCTGTCTGCAGGCCTTGGGTGCGCGGCTTTGGGGGTGATGCGTGCAGGTCTGAAGGCCCTGCTAGTAGGCAATGCCTCTATTGCAAAGCGTTGTGTGGAGCCTTTGCTTGCATCGCTGACCTGCCCGTTTTCAGGGAAGCAACGGAAGTGAGTCAACCAACCACTTGTTCAGTCGCCATTCAACGGCTAATCACTCTGTAATTTAGATTCCGCCGCCATAAAGGGGCCAAGAAATACTCGGCTGGCAAACGATCGGTTTTGTACCCAAAAAAGGGGCGCCATTTTCGCCATCAGCTGGGCCCATGCAAAAACAGTACGAGGATCGCGCTTCTTCACCCCTCAAACTGCGGATGCAACTGCCGAATCCGGGTCATCGCCATACCAGCCGCTGCGGTGCGCGTCTCCACCCCCAGCTTGGCAAACACGCGCTCCAGGTGCTTTTTGACCGTAGCGGGGCTGGCGCCCAGGATGTCGCCAATGTCGCGGTTGATCTTGCCCTTGACGACCCAATACAACACCTCGGCCTCGCGTGCGGTGAGCTTGAAGGACAGGCTCATGGATTCGATGATCTTCGCGTCGGACACCTCGCGCATCACGATGAGCCAGTCGCCGCCGCCTTCGCTGTCGCCCGCCTGCTGGTGCAGGCGGAAGGTGAGGCGCCGCGCGCCCTGCTCGATGGCCAGGCGCGGCGGCTCGGCCAGGGATGCGGCCAGCAGCTCGGCGGCGTTGTCGGCCAGCACGTGGCGGCGCAGCCAGGCCTGCACGGGCTCGGGCGCCCACTGGCCGAATGCGGTGGGTGCGCCATCAGGGCCCACCTCGCCAAAGTAGGTTTGCAGCAGCTGGCGCGCCAGCGGCGTTTGCCAGACGATGCGGCCGTCCACCGCGCGCACGGTGATGCTGGCGTAGCCGAAGGCGTCGAGCGCGTTGCGCGCCTCGCGCGCCTGGCTGGCGTCCTGCCGGGCCTTGCGGGCAGCGCCCAGGTGCACGCCCATGCGCGCCATCACCTCGCGGGGCTTGATGGGCTTGGTGACGTAGTCGACGCCGCCCGCCTCCAGCGCGGCCACCAGGTGTTCGGTTTCGGTGAGGCCCGTCATGAAGATGATGGGGATGTGCGCGGTGGCGGGCGATGCCTTCAGGCGCCTTGCGACCTCAAAGCCATCCATGCCCGGCATCATGGCGTCGAGCAGCACGATGTCGGGCAGGGCTTGCGCGGCGCGCAACAAGGCGGCCTCGCCATGCGTGGCCACCAGCACGGTGTAGCCTGATTCGTCGAGCGCGTCGTGCAGCACGGCCAGGTTGTCGGGCACGTCGTCCACGATGAGCACCACGTCGCTGTCGCTGCGGTTCAGCGCCGCGCCGGGCGACGCAGATGCGGGGTACGAAGGGGGAATTACGGTGGTCATCACGGTGGCGCCTGCTCCAAAATCTGGCCCATGGCATCGAATTGGAACTGCCGGGCCAGTTGCCGCATGGTGTCTACAAAGGCGCTGTGCGCGGGCTGGCTGCGTTCGATGTCGTCCAGGGTGTTGAGGATGCCACGGTAATAGCCCAGCGCCACGACCTGCGCCAGTGCCGCGAGGGTGGCGGCGTCGGGGTAGGTCAGCGGCGCCGGGGTGGCGGGCGCAGCTGCAGCTTCAGGCACGCCGGACGGGTGTGCGGCGGGTGGCTCTTCATACACCCATTGCAGGCCCAAGCGGCGCTCCAGCCAGCCCAGAAGCTCGCTGTGGCGCACGGGCTTGACGATGAAATCCTCGGGTCGAATGTCCACGTCGTTGTCCAGCGCCTTGTCAAAGGCATTGGCCGAAACAATTGCACAGTGGATTAACCCCCACGCTCCGCACTGCGTGTCGTAGCTGCCCCCCGAGGGGGCCCCGTCCGGCTTGGGGCGGCCCGGCGCCGGACGGACATCCTCGAGGTGCATCTGCCGCACGCGCCGCAGCGTTTCCCACCCGTCGATGCCGGGCATGGCCAGGTCCATGAAGATCGCGTGCGGTCGGTAGCCCGTGGCGAGCAGGTCCAGCGCGTCGTGCCCGCTGGCGGCCTGGCGTAGCTCGAAGCCCAGGGGTTCGAGCAGTTGCACCAGCAGCTCGCGGTCGGGCTCTTCGTTGTCTACCACCAGGATCCGGCGGCGCTCGCCTGCGTAGCCCTTGCGGGCCCGCTGGGCCTGAACGGCCACGGGCGCCGCCACCTTGCCCAGCGCATCGGCATGCACCTCGGGCAGGAACAGCTTGACGTGGAACACCGAGCCCACGCCCGGTTCGCTGGTCACCGTCAGCTCGCCGCCCATCAACGCGGTGAGCATCTTGGCAATGGTCAGGCCCAGTCCCGCACCCGGCGCCGACGCTGACCCGCTGCCGCCGGATCCGCCGCGCGTGAAGGGCTCGAAGATGCGGTCGATCTCGTCGGCGCTCAGGCCCGGCCCGGTGTCCTGTACCTCGATGCGCGCCATCTCGCGCGCATAGCGCACGCGCAGCGTGACGGTGCCCTGCGCTGTGAACTTGACGGCGTTGCCCAGCAGGTTGATGAGGATCTGGCGCAGGCGCTTTTCATCAGCCCGCACTACTTCCGGAATCACGCCCAACACGTCGAACTGAAACGCCAGGCCTTTGGCGGCAGCCTGCAGCTCGAACAGGCTGGCCATCTCGTGCAGGCCGTCGGCAAAGCGCATGGGCGTCACGTCCAGCGTGAGCTTGCCAGACTCGATGCGCGCGATATCGAGCGTGCCCTCGATGAGCGACAGCAAATGCTCGCCGCCCCGGCGGATCACATGCACGGCCTGCTTGCGGTGCGGGGGCACGCCCGCGTCCTCGCCCATCAGCTGCGCGTAGCCCAGGATGGAGTTGAGCGGTGTGCGGATCTCGTGGCTGATGGCGCTGATATAGCGGCTCTTGGCCTGGTTGGCCTGGTCTGCGGCCAGTTTGGCCTCTTCAGCCACCTGGCGCGCCTGCTCGGCCACGCTGCGTGCGGTTTGCAGGGCTTCATCGGTCTGGCGGTGCAGTTCGATCTCGCGCACCAACAGGCCGGTCTGGCGGTTGGATTCCTCTTGCGCCACCTGGCGGCTTTTGTGCGCCAGCACCAGCCACCAAGCCACGATGCCGGAAATGACCAGCAGCGCCAGATACGCCTTGAGCAGACCCGAGCGCAATGCCACCTCCGGCGCAGCCAGCACCTCGGTGTTGGTCAAGGCCTGGGCAATGGTGTTGAGCTCCTGGTGGTACAGCAGGCCCATGACGGACGCCAGCAGCGGCGCAATCACCAGCATCAGCAACAGGAAGTGGCCCAGGCCCGTATCCAGGTAGCGCCACACCGCACGTGGCAGCACCCAGCGCAGCGCGGCAGACCACTGCACCGCCATGCTGGCGTGGGGCTTGCACAGGTCGCCGCAGCGCGCATCGAGCGTGCAGCACAGCGAGCAGATGGCGCCCCGGTAGGCGGGGCACTGGGCCATGTCGGGCGCTTCGTATTCGCGCTCGCAGATCACGCAGCGCTGCACGGTGTAGCGCACATAGCTGCCCATGTCCTGCCCCAATTTGCCGGGGCCGTGCATGGGCACCGCCTGCACATCGGCCAATGTGTCGGGCTCGGGCTGGCGCGCAATGTAGTAGCGCCCTTGTGTGGCCCATGCAATCAACGGCGCGGTGACAAACGCCACGGCCATCGCAATCACAGCCGAGAACGCCTGCGGCAGCGGGCCAAAAAACCCCAGGTGCGCGCTAATGGACAGAATGGACGCCAGTGTCATCGACCCCACACCGACGGGATTGATGTCGTACAGATGTGCGCGCTTGAACTCGATGCCCTTGGGCGACAGGCCCAGCGGCTTGTTGACGACCAGGTCGGCCACCACTGCCATGATCCACGCGATGGCGATGTTGGAATACAGCCCCAGTACCTCGCCCATGGCGCGGAACACGTTCATCTCCATCAGCATGAAGGCAATCAGCGTGTTGAACACCACCCACACCACGCGCCCCGGGTGGCTGTGCGTAAGGCGCGAGAAGAAGTTGGACCAGGCCAGAGAGCCCGCATAGGCATTGGTCACGTTGATCTTCATCTGCGAGATCACCACGAATAGCGCCGTGGCCGCCACCGCCCAGCCGTAGTGCGGGAACACGTATTCATACGCCACCAGGTACATCTGGTTGGGGTCTACCGCGCGGTCGGCCGGCACCATGTGGGTGAGCGCCAGGTAGGCCAGCAGCGCGCCGCCCAGCATCTTGAGCACGCCCAGCACCACCCAGCCCGGCCCGCCCACCAGCACGCCCATCCACCAGCGCCCGCGCGTGGCGGGTGTGCTGGCCGGCATGAAGCGCAGGTAGTCGGCCTGCTCCCCCATCTGGGTGATGAGCGCAATACCAACGGTGAGCGCCGCACCAAACAAGGGCAGCTGGAACGTGGCGCCCCGCATTGATTCACCACCGTAGTGCACCACGCCAGAAAACGCACCAGGATCGCGCACGATCACATACACAAACGGCACCACCAGCATCACCAGCCACAGCGGCTGCGTCCACATCTGCAGGCGGCTGATGGCCGACACGCCATGCGTGACCAGCGGAATCACCACCATGGCGCAGATGAGGTAGCCCCAGGTGGGCGGGATGTCGAGCGCCAGCTCCAGCGCGTAGGCCATCACGGCGGCCTCCAGCGCGAAGAAGATAAAGGTGAAGCTGGCGTAGATGAGCGAGGTGAGCGTGGAGCCGATGTAGCCAAACCCCGCGCCGCGCGTGAGCAAGTCCATGTCCACGCCGTAGCGCGCGGCGTACACGCTGATCGGCAGCCCCGCCAGAAAGATGATGAGCCCCGTGGCCACGATGGCCCAGAAGGCGTTGATGAAGCCGTACTGCACGAGCAGCGTGGCGCCCACAGCCTCCAGGATCAAAAACGATGCCGCACCAAACGCCGTGTTGGCCACCCGCCATTCAGACCACTTGCGAAACCGCTGCGGCGTGTAGCGCAGCGCGTAGTCTTCCATCGTTTCGGTCGCCACCCAGCTGTTGTAGTCGCGCCGCACCTTGACGACCTGCTGGGGGGCCTGCTGGGATTCGCGTGCGTCCACGCCGGGCTCTGGCGAATGCAGCGGGGCGGCATCAGCAGGGGCGATGGAGGCGGTGTGGGGAGGCATGGGAAATGGCGGCGGTCACCCCTTCCGGTGCAGTTTCCATGCCACTGCACCTTGGGGACTGCGCCAGATGACGTATGGCGGGCACGGGGCTTGCTGCCTATGATGGAACGGCTCTCGCCTGATTACCCCCGTGCGCCATAGAACGCTCCCCTCGTGGTCACCCGCATCCGCTGACGCGCGAGCCCACAACATCAGCCTTGAGTGAAACGATATGGAACTGACTCCTCGCGTTCGACCGCTTCTGCGGACGCGCGAGCCAATGACCCCAGCCTTGAGTGAAACGATATGGAACTGACTCCTCGCGAAAAAGACAAGCTGCTGATCTTCACCGCAGCCCTGCTGGCCGAGCGCCGCAAGGCCCGGGGCCTCAAGCTCAACTACCCCGAGGCCGTGGCCCTGATCAGCGCCGCCGTGATGGAAGGCGCGCGCGACGGGAAAACCGTGGCGCAGCTGATGAGCGAAGGCCGCACGGTGTTGACCCGGGCCGATGTGATGGACGGCATCGCCGAGATGATTCCGGACATTCAGGTCGAAGCCACGTTCCCCGATGGCACCAAGCTCGTCACGGTCCATCAGCCGATCGTCTGACCCCCTTCTCTCTGCCCCTCTTTCTCTCTGTGGAGCCCCCCTATGCGCATCGCACTCTCACACCGCCACACAGCCGCTCTGCTTTTCATAGCTATAAGCGCAGTCAGTACAAGCGCCAGCGCCCATACAGGCACTGAATCCCACATCCACAACAGTTTCTTCAGCGGCCTTGCCCACCCCCTGTTCGGCCTGGACCACCTGGCCGCCATGGTGGCCGTGGGCCTATGGAGCGCCCTGGCCGCGCGCCGCGCCGGGCCTGAACTGCTGTGGGGCCCGGTGGCTTTTGCGGCCATGCTGCTGGTGGGTGCCGCGCTGGGCCTGCAGGGCGTGGCACTGCCTGCGGTGGAGCCGATGATTGCCGCGTCGCTGCTGGTCACTGGCCTGCTCGTGGTGTCGCGCCTGCGCGTGCCCGGGCTGGTGGCGGCTCTGGGCGTGGGGGTGTTTGCCGTGTTCCACGGCGTCGCCCACGGCTACGAGCTGGCCGGCGACGACAGCGCCTGGCAAACCTTGGCAGGCATGCTGACCGCCACGGTGCTGCTGCACGGCGCAGGCCTGTCGGCTGGCTGGGCGCTGCGCAACCGCAAGGTGTGGCTGGCACGCGCAGCAGGCGCTGGCGTGGCTGCGTTCGGTGGTGCGCTGCTGCTGCAGCAGATGGCGTGATGGCAGTGACTGCCTGCGCGCTTGCCAAGATGACAAGCCCCTCTCCCCTCGCGGGAGAGGGGTTGGGGAGAGGGGGCGCAACCGACGCAGCGCTCGCATCGAAGACCCCCTCTCCCCGACCCTCCCCCGCAAGGGGCGAGGGAGTAATTCCCAACCATGGATAACTCACCATGATCCCAGGCGAACTCTTTACCGACGCGGGTGAACACCCGCTCAACACCGGCCGCCGCACATTGACCGTGGTGGTGCGCAACACCGGCGACCGGCCCATCCAGGTGGGCTCGCACTACCACTTTGCCGAGACCAACAACGCCCTGGGCTTTGACCGCGCCGCCGCACGCGGCATGCGGCTGAACATTGCGTCCGGCACGGCCGTGCGCTTTGAGCCCGGCCAGGAGCGCACGGTGGAACTGGTGGACTACGCGGGCGACCGCCGCGTGTACGGCTTTCAGGGCCTGGTACACGGCGCGCTGTAAAAATTTAAGCCAAAACAGCCTCTAGCGCTTATTGGATAAGCGCTAGAGGCTATCAAAAACATAGTTATCAGTTCTCGCGGAGCACACCCATGGCAACCATTGGACGACGCGCCTACGCCGAAATGTTCGGCCCCACCGTGGGCGACCGCGTGCGCCTGGCCGACACCGACCTCATCCTCGAAGTCGAAGCCGACTACACCCTGCGCGCAGGCAGCTACGGCGAAGAGGTGAAGTTCGGCGGCGGCAAGACCATCCGCGACGGCATGGCGCAGTCACAACGCAGCCGTGACGGCGCGGCAGGCTCGGGCCCCGCAGCAGGCGGCGCGGTCGACACCGTGCTGACCAACGCGCTCATCATTGACCACACCGGCATCATCAAGGCCGACATCGGCCTCAAGAATGGCCGCATCGTGGCCATCGGCAAAGCAGGCAACCCCGACACCCAGCCGGGCGTGGACATCGTCATCGGCCCCGGTACCGAAATCATCAGTTGCGAAGGCAACATCGTCACCGCAGGCGGCATCGACAGCCACATCCATTTCATCTGCCCGCAGCAGATCGAAGAGGCGCTTGCCAGCGGCGTGACCACCATGCTGGGCGGCGGCACCGGCCCCGCCACCGGCACGCTGGCCACCACCAGCACCCCCGGCGCGTGGAACATGGAGCGCATGCTGCAGGCGGCCGACGCCTTCCCGATGAACCTGGGCTTTCTGGGCAAGGGCAACGCCAGCCTGCCCGACGCGCTGCACGAGCAGATCAACGCGGGCGCCATTGGCCTCAAGCTGCACGAAGACTGGGGCACCACGCCTGCGGCCATCAGCAACTGCCTGGACGTGGCGGAAGCCACCGACACGCAGGTGGCCATCCACTCCGACACGCTCAACGAATCGGGCTTTGTGGAGAACACGATTGCCGCCGTGGGCGGGCGCGGCATCTGTGCGTTTCACACCGAAGGCGCGGGTGGAGGCCATGCACCGGACATCCTGCGCGTGGTGGGCGAAGACAACTTCTTGCCCAGCTCCACCAACCCCACCATGCCGTACACCCACAACACGCTGGACGAGCATGTCGACATGCTCATGGTGTGCCACCACCTGGATGCCAGCATTGCAGAAGACCTGGCCTTTGCCGAAAGCCGCATCCGCAAAGAGACCATCGCCGCCGAAGACATCCTGCACGACCTGGGCGCCATCAGCATGATGTCGAGCGACAGCCAGGCCATGGGCCGCGTGGGCGAAGTCATTCTGCGCACCTGGCAGACCGCGCACAAGATGAAGGTGCAGCGCGGCAGTTTGACGGGAGACACGGCCCGCAATGACAACACGCGCATCAAGCGCTACGTGGCCAAGTACACCATCAACCCCGCGATTGCCCACGGCATCAGCCATGAGGTGGGTTCGCTCGAAGTGGGCAAGTGGGCCGACATCGTCATCTGGAAGCCCGCATTCTTTGGCGTCAAACCAGCCGTCATCCTGAAAGGCGGCTTCATCGCCATGGCCGCCATGGGCGACCCCAATGCCTCCATCCCCACGCCCCAACCGGTGCACTACCGGCCCATGTTCGGGGCGTTCGGCGGCGCCATTGCCAAGACCTCGCTCACCTTCGTGTCGCAGGCAGGGTTGAACGCCGGCATTGGCGAGCGCTTTGGCCTGGCCAAGCGGCTCTCGGCAGTGCACAACATCCGTGGCGTGCGCAAGCAGCACATGGTGCACAACAGCTACACGCCCAAGATGGAAATCGACGCGCAGACCTACTCCGTGCGCGCCGACGGCCAGCTGCTCACCTGCGAGCCCGCCACCGTGCTGCCCATGGCGCAGCGCTACTTTTTGTTCTGAGGCCCCCATCCCATGAGCGCTGTATTGCAAGACCTGATGATTCGCCTGGACGACCTGAGCGACCCGCGCATTGAAGCTTTCATGCAAGAGCACCTGGTGGACATGTACGCGGTATCGCCCCCTGAAAGCGTGCACGCGCTGGACATGGACCAGCTGCGCCAGCCCCACATCGCGTTCTGGTCAGCCTGGCTGACCGGAGCGGATGGCGACGACGTGCTGGTGGGCACGGGCGCCCTCAAGCGGCTTGATGACGATCACGCCGAACTCAAATCCATGCGCACCAGCACCCGCCACCGGGGCCAGGGCATTGCGCGCCAGTTGCTCAACCATTTGCTGCAAGAGGCTAGCGCACGCGGCTTTGCTCGCGTAAGCCTGGAGACCGGCACGCAACCGTTTTTTGAACCCGCGCGCCAGCTGTATTTTCGGTACGGCTTTGTCGAATGCGGCCCCTTTGCCGACTACGGCCTCGACCCGTCCAGCTTTTTCATGACCCGTACGCTGTAAAAACGCGCCCGCCCGGTTTGTGCCGGTGGCCGACAATGCGCGTTTTGCCGCTGCAACCCCCAAAACTTCATGATCCAAGCCTCCAAACTCATCCCCCAAGGCAAGGGCCTTGCGCCCGTGCTGGTCAAGCGCGCCACCACCATCGAGCTGGACTGGGACGTGCGCCAGAAAAGCCGCTTTGCCGCCACCGACTCGGCCGGGCGCGAACTGGGCATCTTTTTGCCACGCGGCACCCTGGTGCGCGGCGGTGACGTGCTGGTGGCCGAAGACGGCTCCATGGTCCGCGTGATCGCGGCGCCGCAGCCCGTGCTGGTCATCACGCACTGCAAAAACCACGGCACCCCGTTCGACCTGACCCGCGCCGCCTACCACCTGGGCAACCGCCACGTGCCCATCGAACTGCAGCCCGACCACCTCAAGATCGAGCCTGACCACGTGCTGGCCGACATGCTGCGCGCCATGCACCTCATCGTCAAAGCGCAAAACCTGCCGTTTGAACCCGAAGGCGGCGCCTATGCAGCAGGGCATGGGGGCGGGCACCACCACGGCGGGCACGGACATGGACACGACCACGGCAGTGAACACGACCATGACCATGGTCACAACCACTCCCACAGCGCTGCGCACAACCACGCCAGCCCTGTGGAGCATGCCCACGGCCATGCCCACGAATACGCACACACCCATTCGCATGGGCCAGCGAAGCCAGCTGCACCGGCGGCTGCACCCGCACGCGGCCGCACGGTAGCCATCCCCGTGGTCGCCGTCGCCCAGGGCCACGTGCACGGCCCCGACTGCAACCACGATCACTGACCACTGCCCGTGACCTTGCCAGCAACCGCGCCTGTGACCGTGACCCCCACCCCCACCGTTAAGGCTGAGCCTGCCTGTCCTGAGCCTTGTCGAAGGGTCGAAGCCGGGGCACGGCGCGCTACCAGCCCTTCGACGCGCTCAGGGCGAACGGACTGAAGAGATCACAACGTGCGCACAGACCGCCCCACCCCCCTGCCCGCAGCCAGCCTGCTGCAACTCATCTGGCTCGCCTCCCCCGCCCTGCCTGTGGGCGGGTTTTCTTACTCCGAAGGCCTCGAGAGCGCCATTGAAAACGCAGGCATCGCCAGCGAAGCCGCCGTGGCCGACTGGCTGCTGGACCAACTGCACATCACCCAGGCCCGTGGCGACATGGCCCTTATCGCCAAGGCCGTGGGCGCCTGGCGCCGCGCCGACTGGGAGCATGTGCGCGAACTCAACAACTGGGTGCTGCACACCCGAGAAACCAGCGAACTGCGGCTGCAGACCGAGCAGATGGGCCGCTCCATGGCCGACTGGCTGCGCAACCAGAACCTGGGCGATGAACAGGCCTTGCCCGCCATCCGCCACCTGGCCGCCCTGCCACCCACCTACCCCGTGGCGTTTGCGCTGGCCGCATCCACCACCCAGGCGCCCGTGCGCGACGTGCTGCTGGCCTACGCCTTTGGCTGGGCAGAAAACATGGTGCAAGCCGCCCTCAAATCCATGCAGCTGGGCCAAAGCGCAGGCCAACGCATCCTGGCCAAGCTGGCAGACGCCATACCCGCCGCGGCCGACCACGCCATCAGTCTCATGGACAGCGAGCGCCAGGCGTTTTCCCCCATGCTGGCCATCCTGAGTGCCCAGCACGAAGTGCAATATTCAAGACTTTTTCGCTCCTAGCGCTTTCCCCACCTGCGCAAGCAGCTATTGATTTAATAGCGAACAACGCCATGACCAACACACTGCACCACATCGCCAATCGCACCAAGAACCTGCCCCCGCTGCGCGTAGGCATCGGCGGCCCCGTGGGCTCCGGCAAGACCACGCTGCTGGAAATGCTGTGCAAGACCATGCGCGATGACTACGACCTCATCGCCATCACCAACGACATCTACACCAAGGAAGACCAGCGCCTGCTGACCGTGAGCGGCGCCCTGCCCGCAGAGCGCATCCTGGGCGTGGAAACCGGCGGCTGCCCCCACACCGCCATCCGCGAAGACTGCTCCATCAACCTCGAAGCCATCGACCGCATGCTGGGCGAGTTTCCCAATGCCGACATCGTGTTTGTGGAAAGCGGCGGCGACAACCTGGCCGCCACCTTCAGCCCCGAGCTGAGCGACCTCACCATCTACGTCATCGACGTGGCGGCTGGCGAGAAGATCCCCCGCAAAGGTGGCCCCGGTATCACCAAAAGCGACCTGTTCATCATCAACAAAACCGACCTGGCCCCGCACGTGGGCGCCAACCTGGATGTGATGCACGCCGACACCACCCGCATGCGTACCAACGCCCAGGGGCTCAAGCCGTTTGTGATGACGAACCTCAAGACACTGGCTGGCGTGGCCGATGTAGTGAAGTTCATTGAGACGCGGGGCATGCTGCAAAAATCAGCACCCGCAGTCAGCTAGAATCCGCAGCTTACGTTCCCGGAGACGTGGGTGAGCGGTTTAAACCAGCAGTCTTGAAAACTGCCGACGGGCAACCGTCCGTGAGTTCGAATCTCACCGTCTCCGCCATAGACCGACGCGACTTTGCCATCGCTCGCATTTTTGGCAAGCCTCCGGGCAAGTACATACGCAGGTTCGTGCTGACCGTTGGACGGCCTCACACGACCAGGTTAAGCCTTTAATCTATCGCGTTGCAACATTGATGGCCCCCGGCGCTCGCCGGGTTACCGCCCCGAAGCCTGAGACGCAACAGGCGTTAAATCTTCAGGCCGACAGGTCTCATCGCTGTCTGCCAGGCGCACCCACATGCCGGTGCGGCGGATGATGATGTAGTCCACGCTGACGAGACGGCCTTTGAACAGGAACTGGGCTCCGGGCTTGTACAGGATCATTGTTGTTGTGTAGCTTGCAATGCAGTGGCGCGCTCATGACATTCGGCTGCGCCCCATGGTGCCGTGATCTGTTCCCTTGCGCAGCCAGTGGCGCGAAAAAGCCTTGAACCCGTTCGCTTATTGTTGACGTCGCGACGGAACAGGCTGCAAGCACAGGTCAGACCGCAGCAAACGGGCGCAAAAAAAAGCCCGCACGGAGCGGGCTTAACACTTGCACGTTGCAAGCGGGAGGGATGTCGAGAGGGAATCGACGTATGAATGGTAAAACCGCTACTTTTCCGGCCCTGTAGGACAGCGCCGAATCTGCAGCGCAGTGCACCGTAAGTTCTGTGTCTGAGCGCAACGACGACCTGGCATCAGCCAAACGCATCGTTGACCGACCGGCTCCCGGCTCTCGCATATAAGCGTGCGGGCAGCAAAAGGAGCATCGTCTGCAACGCGCGATGAACCGGTCTCGCGTGGTACTACCTACTGCGCCCAGGGCCCCGCTGGGCTTGTCGGTAGCAGCACGCGATCCTCGGTCTTAGCGCGTTTCGTTTCGATGCGTTCTGCCGCGCAGACTCCTTTGAGGCTGTCGGACTTGGAATTCGTCGGCTGCAAATTGGCCGCAGCGATGCACTTCGGGCTTCGCCGCTCTTCGAGAACCCCGTCTTTTTTTGCCCCATAGCTCGGCTTTGGGGCTGCAAATCCGGTAAAAACTGTGCTCGCTGGGCCGATTTTGGTGAAACCTTCGGTTTTCACTATCGACGCTCCAAGCCCGACAGCCTCCTAAGCTTGCGAACGGTCGAATTTCTGAGAAGCTACGACCCACTGTTGCGCACGCCGCGGTCGCCCTTCATCCTTCATCCCTCATTTTGAGCGGCGGGCTTGCTACAGACCAGCCATCTTCGTAGCGGGGCGGCGTCCAGGCCTTGCAGGCGAAGCCCCGTCCGCTCCCCTCGCCTTCAAAAACCGGGCCGGGCGTGCCTGCATACAAGGTGTTACGGGCGATCACACTGCGTCTGCGCGCCTGGCCACAGGCTCAGGTAAGGTGGAGGCCTCATCAGGAGGACCCAACATGTTCAAGTTAACTTTTACCTGCGCAGGCAGCATCGCCACGGCTGCCTTGCTGATGATGACGGGCTGCACGGGCTATGGACAGGCGCCTGCTGCGCCCGCGGGCAGCAACCCCGGCGCTGCAGCGCCGACACCTCCACCCGCCGCGCTGTGCGACGCCAAGCCCGCCCAGTTTGCTGTGGGCCAGGCCAGCACGGCGTCCGTCATGGAATCCGCCCGCGTGCGCTCGGGAGCGCAAATGGCACGCATCCTGCGGCCGGGGCAAATGATTACCAAGGAGTTCAACGCCCAACGGCTGAACCTGCAGGTGGACGCGAACGGCCGCATCCTGGCGGTGAACTGCGGCTGAGAGCCTCAGGAGGCAGGGCAAGCCCCCTCCTCAGTCCGCCAGAAACAGCTCCTGCAGATCGCTCAAAAAGTCAAACCCCCGCTCCGTGGGCCGCACATGCGTGAGGCTGCGTTCGATCAACCCCTTGCGCTCGGCGGCCTCCAGGCCCTTGGCGATGGACGTGACAGGCAGGCCGGTGCGGTCCATGAAGTCTTGCAGCGCAAACCCGTCCCGCAGGCGCAGGGCGTTGAGCATGTATTCAAACGGCAGCTCGGGCCGGCGCACGTCTTCGTCCTGTGCCATGGCCCGCCCAGCCAGTGCGTTGTCCATATAGCGGGCGGGGTCCCGAAAACGCACCTGCCGCACCACCCGGTGCGCAAAGCTCAGCTTGCTGTGCGCGCCCGCACCAATACCCAGGTAGTCTCCAAACTGCCAGTAGTTGGTGTTGTGGAAACACGCGTGGCCTGGCAGCGCATAGGCCGATATTTCGTAGCGCGCCATGCCCGCCTGGCCCGTCATCTCGGTGATGCGGTCGAGCATGGCATAGGCCTGGTCGTCCTCGGGGATGGCCGGAGGAAACTTGGCAAAGTAGGTGTTGGGCTCGATGGTGAGGTGGTAGATGGAGATGTGCGGTGGCTTGAAGTCCAATGCCGTCAACATGTCCAGCTCCAGCTCCTGCGGCGTCTGGCCCGGCAGCGCGTACATGATGTCGAGGTTGTAGGTGTCGAACGCCTGGGCGGCCTCTTCCACCGCTGCCAATGCCTGGCTGCGGTCGTGCACGCGGCCCAGGGCCTTGAGGTGCTGGTCGTTGAAGCTCTGCACCCCCACCGACAGCCGCGTAACACCTGCCGTGCGAAAGGCGCGGAAGCGGTCTTTCTCGAACGTGCCGGGGTTGGCCTCCAGCGTGATCTCGCAGTCGGGCGCAAGGAGCAGGCGGGCACGGATGTCGCCGATCAGCCGGTCAATGGCGGCAGGCGAGAACAGGCTGGGCGTGCCGCCGCCGATAAAAATGCTGTGCACCGTGCGGCCCCAGATGAGTGGCAGCGCGGCCTCCAGGTCGGCCATCAGCGCGTCGATGTAGCGCTGCTCGGGCACCCCGTTGCCAGCCGCATCGCCGCCGCCGTCGCGGTACTCATGCGAGTTGAAGTCGCAATACGGGCATTTCTTGAGACACCACGGCAGGTGCACATACAGCGACAACGGTGGCAGGCTGGGCAACTGCAGCAGGCCGGGGCGCATGTAGTGCTGGACATCGCGCACCGGGACTGCAGCGGATGTGGGCTCTGGGTGAATGGGAATGGTCATGAAGGGTGAACTCTCAAAACAATAGCTGCTTGCGCTTTATTTATAAGGCTTTCAAACAAAAAATACCTTGAAGCCCTTATTTATCAAGCGCTAGCAGCTCCTGTTTTCATAGCCAGTGTGCACGCAGCAGTTCCAGCATCTGTCGCGCAGCACGCCCGCGGTGGCTGTTGGCATTTTTCACCTCCACCGGCAGTTCGGCAAAGGTCTTGCCAAACTCTGGGATGAACATCACAGGGTCAAAACCAAATCCGTTGCTGCCCCGGAGTTCGGTGGTGATCTCGCCCACCACGCGGCCCACGGCAATCAGCGGCTCGGGGTCTTGCGGGCTGCGCACGGCAACGAGGGTGCTGACCATGGCGGCGCGGCGGTTGGCAACGCCTTGCAACTGCTCCAGCAGGGCGCGCACGTTGTTGTCGTCGCTTTTTTCGTAGCCGAACTGCGTACAGTAATAAGCGGTATCGACACCCGGCAGGCCGCCAAAGGCGTCCACGCACATGCCGGCATCGTCAGCCAAGGCAGGCAGGCCCGTGTGTGCAGCGGCAAAGCGGGCCTTGGCCAGGGCATTTTCGATAAAGGTGCGAAACGGCTCCTCAGCCTCGCCCACGCCCAGGTCGGCCTGGCGCACCAGTTCGACGCCCAGGGGCGCGAACATCGCCTGCAGCTCGGCCAGCTTGCCGCGGTTGTTGGATGCAAGAACAATTTTCATGAGTCAAATTGGCATTTATCGCTTATCCAGCAAGCGCTAGCAGCTATCAATTAATGAGTATCAGAGTTTATGAAGTGGCAAGCAGCGCCCGCTGCTGCAGCTGCACCAGCTCTGCGATGCCTCTTTCGGCCAGTGCCAGCAACTGGTCCATCTCCGCCCGGGTAAACGCCACGCCTTCGGCCGTGCCCTGCACTTCCACGAAGTGACCAGCGCCGGTCATCACCACATTCATGTCGGTGTCGCAGTCCACGTCTTCCACGTATTCCAGATCGAGCAACGGTGTGCCCTGCACGATGCCCACCGAAATGGCGGCCACCGGTTGCACCAAAGGCGACTGCGTGATCTTGCCGCTGGCCAGCAACTGGTTGACTGCATCCTGCGCCGCCACCCAGGCGCCGGTGATGGCGGCGGTGCGCGTGCCGCCATCGGCCTGGATCACATCACAGTCGAGCTGGATGGTGCGCTCGCCCAGCAGCTTGAGGTCAAACACCGCGCGCAGGCTGCGGCCGATGAGCCGCTGGATCTCTTGCGTACGGCCGGTCTGCTTGCCCCGCGCGGCCTCGCGGTCGCTGCGGGTGTGGGTGGCACGGGGCAACATGCCGTATTCGGCCGTGACCCAGCCTTCGCCACTGCCCCGCTTGTGCGGGGGCACGCGCTCTTCGACCGAGGCGGTGCACAGCACCTTGGTGTTGCCGAACTCGATCAGCACCGAGCCTTCGGCATGCATGGTGTAGTGGCGGGTGATGCGCACGGTGCGCAGTTGGTTTGCGGCGCGGTCGCCGGTGCGGGTGAAAGTGGTCATGGAATCTTCAGTAAAAAAATAGGCGTGCCGCATACATGACCGAAGGCTCGCCCGCAACGCGCGACCAATGCCAGCAACCGCCGTGCAAGTGCCGCCCAAACGGCCAGATGCGTTTTGCTTTTGTGCACTGGCGGTGTCCCTCTTACCGAATCGCACAGCGATTAGACAAAAGGGGGAAGGCGCGCAGCGACTCAGGGGGTTGTCATGCTTTTCGAGCTGCCGAGCGGCGTATGGCTTCGTTGATCTCGGCGATGGACCGCTCGATGGCGGCGTCGTCCAGATCATCCACCAGGCCATCGAGTGGCCCCGCCTGGATGGTGGACGCAAACACGTCGTCGCTGATGCTGTCGGTCGAGACGCCCTGGGTGGATTCAAAGGCGTCGGGCGTCTCCCACTCCAGCGCGATCACGGTCACGTTGTCGCTGCTGTCCCCCGCCTTGCGCAGCGCGTCTTCCACCAGCTCGGGCACAGCATGCGACACGGTGTTGCAGCCAAGCTGGGTGGCAATTTCCTCGTCGCTGAGGGTCCCCCACAGACCATCCGAACACAGCAGGATGCGGTCGCCCTGCTCCAGGTAAACCGGGCCGGTGATGTCGTAAATAGGCTTGGTGGGCGAGCCCAGGCAAGTAAACAGCACGTTGCGGTTGATGCGCTCCAGGCCGGGCGGAGGCGTGTTGCGCAGCTCCATGTAGGAGTGGTCGCGGGTGCGGGTCAACAGGTCGCCGTCGCGCACCATGTACAGACGCGAATCGCCGCAATGCACCCAGGTGGCCGTACCGCCCTGCAACACCGCGGCCACCAGCGTGGTGCGCGGCGTGTCGAGCATGCCCTTGTCGGTGGCGTAGCGCAGGATCTGGTGGTGCGCCGCCAGCAGCGCGCCCGACAGAAACTCCTGCACATCCTTGAGCTGGGGCTTGGCCTGGCGCTGGAACAAAGCCGAGATGGTCTGCAGCGCGATCTGCGCAGCCACTTCACCCTCGGGGTGGCCGCCCATGCCGTCAGCCAATACAAACAAGCCCGATTCGCGCGTGTAGCAATAGCCCATGCGGTCTTCGTTCTTCTCGCGGCCACCACGGCGGCTGATCTGGAAAACCGAGAATTTCATAGCGACTCACGCAAAGAGGGCTTCAAGTTCATTTGGGTTTGGCTCCGATGCCGGTGGCTTCACCCACCTTTTGCACATTTTTCTTCGTGTCGGACACCAGGGTGTCGAGCTGCAGGCGCATCTTCTCACCCACCGTGAGCTTGGTGTAGCGGCGCTCACCCTCGCGGCTGAGCTCTTTTTGCAGCGCGAACACCGACTGCGGGCGCGACAGCGGATCGAGCGCCATGCACCACTCCACCACCTCGATGAGGTTGTCGGAGTACACGCCGCGCAGCTTGGTCAGCGCCAGAGACAAGCGGTCCTTTTCGATCCGCTGGGGCGCTTCGTTGGGCGGAAAGCCTTGCATGCAGGCGTAGATGCAGGCGCCAATGGCGTAAATATCCGTCCAGGGGCCCATCGACGAATCGCGCCGGTACATCTCGGGCGCCGCAAAGCCGGGCGTGTACATGGGACGGATGAAGTTGCCTTCTTTGGACAGCACCTCGCGCGCAGCGCCAAAGTCGATCATCACGGCCTTGTTGTCGTCGGTGATGAAGATGTTGGCCGGCTTGATATCAAGATGCAGCATCTTGTGCTGGTGCACGATGCGCAGCCCGCGCAGCACCTCGTCGAAAAGCGAGCGGATGGTGGATTCGCGGAACACCTTCTGCGTTTTCAGGTCGCGCGCGGTGATGATGAAGTCCTGCAAGGTTGCACCTTCCAGGTAATTCATCACCATGTAGACGGTTTCGTTCTCGCGAAAGAAATTGAGCACGCTGACGACAGAGGCGTGCGAGATCTGCGCCAGAGCGCGGCCTTCTTCAAAGAAGCTCTTGAGCCCCAGGCGGTACAGCGAGAGTTTTTCGGACTGCACCTTGGGCAGCAACTCGCCGGGCGCTCTGGTGGCGAGTGATGAAGGAAGGTATTCCTTGATGGCGACCTGCTGCCCTTCGGCATCCAGGGCCAGGTAAACCACACCAAAGCCGCCAGAAGACAACCGGCGCACCACGCGGTAGCCGCCAATTGCGGTATCGGGCGGCAATGGAGCCGGCTTGATTTTTGACATATTTTGCGAAGATGACTCGGGGGTGGAGCGGAACCCGGATAATCGCCGGATCGCAAGCAACCATCAAAAAGTCCAATGCCAGTTTACAGCATGACCGGATACGCCAGCGCACAGCACGGCGCGTCTGCCACTGGCGCTGAAACCGACGCCCGCGCACCCCAATCACGCAGACTGGGGCTGGAAATCCGCTCGGTCAACAGCCGCTTTCTGGACCTCTCGTTCCGCCTGCCCGACGAATTGCGGGCCATGGAGCCTGCACTGCGCAGCCTGCTGACCGCCCGCCTCAAGCGCGGCAAGGTCGAAGTCCGCGCGGCGCTGGAAAATGAAGACAGCAATACGCTGCAAGACCCACCCGCACGCCTGCTGCAGCGCCTCAACTCCCTGCAGGACTCGGTCAAATCCTGGCTGCCCAATGCCGCACCACTGAGCGTGGCCGACGCGCTGCGCCTGTGCGCCAATACCCATTCTGGCAACGAAGACTGGAGCGAAGCGGTTCCCGTCCTGGCCGAAGAAGTCCTTACTGCGCTGATGTCTGCCCGCGAACGAGAAGGCAAGCGCCTGGCCGCGATGTTGCAGGATCGCGTCAAGCAGCTGCGCACCCTGGCGCAGCAGGCGGTGCCCATGGTGCCCCTGTTGGTCGAACAGCAGCGCCTGCGTTTTATGGAGCGCTGGAAGGAAGCCATGGCGCTGACCGATGGCACAACGCTGCCCGAGGCCGCGCGAGACCGCGCCCTGACAGAGGCCACGGCCTTTGCCATCCGCATTGATGTGGCCGAAGAGATCACCCGGCTCGACTCGCACCTCGACGAAATCGAGCGGCTGCTTAAAAAAGGCGGTGAAGTGGGCAAACGCCTGGACTTTCTGATCCAGGAGCTGCACCGCGAAGCCAACACGCTTGGCTCCAAATCGGCAGCACTGGATCTGACCCGCATCAGCGTGGACATGAAGGTGCTGATTGAGCAAATGCGCGAACAAGTGCAAAACATCGAGTAAAACTCATTTTTTGATAGCGCATGGCGCACATCAACTATGGACTATCCAGGAAATCTCATCGTAGTGGCAGCCCCCAGTGGCGCCGGCAAATCCAGCCTGGTCAAGGCCTTGCTGGAACTGGACTCGCACGTCCACCTGTCGATATCTCACACCACCCGGGCCCCGCGGGGCCAGGAGAAACACGGCCGTGACTACTACTTCGCATCGCAATCCGAGTTCGACGCGATGGTGGCAGGCAACGCCTTTGTGGAATGGGCCCACGTGCATGGCAATCGTTACGGCACCTCCAAAAAAGCCATCGAAGAGCGCATTGCCCAGGGATCGGATGTCATCCTGGAAATAGACTTTCAAGGCGCGCTGCAGATCAAGGAGGCCTTTGCCAATGCCATCCTGGTCTTCATCTTGCCACCCAGCTGGGAAGAGCTGCGCTCGCGCTTGGAGCGCCGGGGAGAAGACTCGCGTGAGGTGATCGAAATGCGCCTCAAAAACGCGGCCATTGAGATGGCGCAGGTGAGCAAATTCGACTTCGTTATAATCAATGAGTTGTTTGAGCGCGCGCTTTTCGACCTGAAAGCCGTAGTTCACGCCCAGCGACTCAAGTACGCCGCACAGCGCCGCGCCCGTGCTGACACCTTCCAGTCGCTCAATATCACCTGAATCCCCGGAGTAAAACGATGGCACGCATCACCGTAGAAGACTGTCTGGAAAAGATCCCCAATCGGTTCCAGCTTGTGTTGGCCGCCACGTACCGCGCTCGCATGCTGAGCCAGGGCCACGCCCCCCGCATCGAAAGCCGCAACAAGCCCGCCGTGACCGCCCTGCGCGAAATCGCCGAAGGCAAGGTTGGTCTGGAAATGCTTAAAAAGGTTCCTGGTTGAGCTTTTTACGGGGTCACGCCCTCATAGAGCACCGCGGCAGCGGTGCTTTTTTTTGCCCCAAGGCGGCCTGATGCGCTCCCGCGCTACATTTAAGGCATGAACGCGGTGCTCAACTCACCTTCTGCAACGCCCCATCGACCGGGCGATTCGCCCATGGCCGGAGCCCTGTCTGCGGCCGCAGCGGCAGCCAATGCGGCAGCGGCCAGTTTTGCTGCGCTGACGGACAACCTGGACTACCTAGATGCCGCCAGCATCGAGCAGGTCCGCCAGGCATACCGTTTTGCCGACGAGGCCCATCTGGGACAGTTGCGCAGCAGCGGCGAACCCTACATCACGCATCCCATTGCGGTGGCGGCCCAGTGCGCGACCTGGAAACTCGACGCACAGGCACTGATGGCCGCCCTGCTCCATGACGCGATGGAAGACTGTGGCGTCACAAAGGCGGACCTGATCGACCGGTTCGGCGCGCCGGTGGCAGAATTGGTCGACGGACTAACCAAACTGGACAAACTCCAGTTCAATACCCGCGAAGAAAATCAGGCGGAGTCGTTTCGCAAAATGCTGTTGGCAATGGCGCGTGATGTGCGCGTCATCCTGATCAAGCTGGCCGACCGCACGCACAACATGCGCACCCTGTCGGATATGCCCCGCACCAAGTGGGGCCGCATTTCGTCGGAAACTCTGGAGATATACGCACCCATCGCCCACCGGCTGGGGCTGAACCAGACCTACCGCGAACTGCAAGATCTGTCGTTCCGGCATCTGCATCCCTGGCGCTACGCCACACTGTCCAAGGCGGTCAGCAAGTCACGAAACCGTCGCCGCGACCTCGTCCAGAAGGTTCAGACCGAAGTCGATGCCGCCTTTTCGAAAATCGGAATGAAGGTCAGGCTCGCAGGCCGCGAAAAGACCTTGTATGCCATCTACCAAAAGATGGACCTCAAGCATCTGAGCTTTGCGCAGGTTACAGATATCTATGGCTTCCGGGTTATCGTCCCCACGGTGACGGACTGCTACACAGCGCTGGGTGTGCTGCACCAGATGTACAAGCCGGTGCCCGGCAAGTTCAAGGACCACATCGCCATTTCCAAGCTCAATGGCTACCAGTCCCTGCACACCACGCTGGTCGGCCCGTCAGGGGTCAATATCGAGTTCCAGATGCGCACCGATGAGATGCACGTCATAGCAGAGGCTGGCGTGGCTGCGCATTGGCTCTACAAGGCGCAGGATGGTGACGGCACCTCTGCGGAGCGTTTGGGCACGAAATGGCTGCAGTCGCTGCTCGACATCCAGAATGAAACACGCGACGCGGCCGAATTCTGGGACCACGTGAAGGTGGACCTTTTCCCGGACGCCGTGTATGTTTTCACCCCGAAGAGTCAGATCATGGCGCTGCCCCGTGGCGCCACGGTGGTGGATTTTGCGTACGCGATCCACAGCAATGTGGGAGACCGGACGACGGCCGCGAAGATCAACAACGAGCAGGTGCCGCTGCGCACGGAGCTGAAAAATGGCGACGTGGTGGAGATCATCACAGCCCCCATATCCACGCCCAACCCTGCTTGGCTGGGCTTTGTTCGCACAGGCAGAGCGCGCTCAAAAATCAGACACTATTTAAAGACCCTGGCACAGGCAGAGTCCGAAGGTTTGGGTGAAAAGCTGCTGACCCAAGCCATTCGCGCTGAGGGCTTGGAGCAGTTGCCTGCCGTGGATGCCACGACACAACCGATGTGGGACAAGCTGCTTCGCTTTACCGGCAACCGGACGCGCAGCGAGTTGATGACTGACCTCGGCCTTGGCAAGCGCATTGCCAGTATCGTGGCCAAGCGCCTCATGGTACTGATGTCCGAGCACGGCCATCGGCCAAACGCGTTGCTGATGACGCGAGAGCGCTACACCTCGCATGAAACGCTTTCACAGGGTGCAGTAACGCTCGACGGCAGCGAAAACGCGTCGGTGCAATATGCTTCGTGTTGCCGCCCCGTCCCGGGAGACAGCATCGTTGGGTATCTGGGGCGCGGAGAGGGCTTGGTCGTTCACAACGTGCATTGCAGTGTGGCCAAGCGGCTTCAGCACAAGGACAGCGAGCGATTCATAGCTGTTGACTGGTCGGACGAGCCCACACGAATGTTTGAGACAGGCGTGGTTGTGACGGTGACCAACGGCAAGGGCGTACTGGCCCGCGTGGCCGCACAGCTTGCCAATTCAGAAGCCGACATCACACATGTGGATATGGACGATGAGGCCGCGCTCGATACCACCGACCTGCGGTTCATCGTTGCAGTAAGAGACCAGACTCATCTTGAAACCGCTTTGCGCAATCTGCGGCGCACTCAGGCAGTGATCAGGGCGGCTCGGATTACTCCGCAAACATAGAGTGCCTTTGCCCGCGCGTTGCCGCCAGTCCGCGCGCGGCAACAAGGGAGTCGGTTACTCCGACGAACCTTCCCGCTTCGGGTACTGCACGCTCACAACTTCCAGGTTGCGCACACCTCCGGGAGTTGGGAGTTGTACTTCATCGCCCAGACGGGCCTTGAGCAGCGCCCGAGCAACGGGCGAGATCCAACTCACTTGTGACTCGTGGCTGTCCGCTTCATCAATGCCCATGATGGTGATCGTGCGCTCGACATTTTCATCATCGACATACGTCACTGTGGCCCCGAAGAAAATTTGATCGCTGCCTGCATGGACAGCCGGGTCGACTATCTCTGCTACCTCCATGCGTTTTGTCAAAAAACGGATGCGCCGGTCAATCTCGCGCAGACGCTTCTTGCCATAAAGATAGTCACCGTTTTCCGAGCGATCTCCGTTGCTCGCAGCCCAATGGACAATATCAACGACTTTGGGTCGCTCGTTGTCAATCAGGTTTAGCAATTCCGAGCGCAACCGAGCAAAGCCAGTGGGCGTAATGTAGTTCTTTCCGCCCGCTGGCAGCGGAGGCAATGCCACCTCATCATCGTCAGCGCCGTCGATTTCCTTAGTGAAAGCCTTGCTCATGCCAGATCTCCTCGGTAAATGCAAAGCGTCTGGGCAAATGAAAAAGCCTGCAATCTTACGATTGCAGGCTTTTAACATTGGTGCGGCTGGCAGGAATCGAACCCACGACCCCTTGGTTCGTAGCCAAGTACTCTATCCAGCTGAGCTACAGCCGCTAAGCTTCGAATTATAGCACTATTTTTTTGGTCACCCTGAAAATAGTCTGTGTTGTTTTCGCTCACTGCGGGCAGTGATCGACATCAACACAACTCGACGCAAGACCAGATTGTAATGCAAGCCCAAATCGCCAAAACGAAATCAGGCAAGTTCCGGCAAGAAAATGGCTGTTCTGTTCAACCACCGTGTGTGGCACACGGATGGTAGGGCGTGTTGGACTTGAACCAACGACCAAAGGATTATGAGTCCTGCCAAATTGGCTAAATTCTGGCAAATATAGGATAAGCGTGCAATCAGTTTCATGGTGCAAGTTATTGTCGTGTAATGGAAAAGTATCCCACTGTGATCCTTTGGTTGCCTATCCCCATCCTGCATTTTTCTGGCAAAATTCTGGCAAATTCCTACAGAGGCCAGCATGCCCAGCCCTACCAAGTCCGTTCCCAGCCCTTCCGCAGCCCTCAAAGCGATGGCAGAAGGGGAGACCATCACCCTAACCAAGGTCGAACCAGCGGGGGCGCTACAGGCCCGCAACGGTAAGAAGGGCATCATCTTTTACTGGCGCTACAGCCAAGGCACCGCCAGCAAGCGCCTAACCATCGGCCCCTATGACTCGACACCGGGCCACGTTAACAAGCACACACCCACCGCTGCGGGCTACTCGATAGCCGCAGCCATCAAAGCCGCTGAAGCTAGGGCCGTACAACACACCACAGCAAAGGCCGCAGGGGGCGGCATGGGTGAAATCTTGGAGCAACAGAAGCAGGCGAAAGCCGAAGCCAAAGCCCAGCAAGAGGCAGCAGCCAAAGCAACGAAGGCCGCTGAAGTTACTTTTGGCGAAGCGTGGGAAGAGTACCTAAAGGAGCGTCAACCCCATTGGGGCAAGCACCATCACGCCGACCATGCGCGCATGACAAAGGCCGGAGGGGAAGCCGCCAAGCGTGGCACCCGTGGGCGTGGCGTAACCATTGCTGGCCCGCTGTATGAGTTCCTGCCCTTGCGACTGCGGGACATCACCCCGCAACGCATAGAGCAATGGGCGAAGCTACACGCGGGGGAGCGTCCCACCATGGCCCGCCTTGCCCTGCGCATCGTGAGAGCCTTCTTCAACTGGTGCGCAGAGAACCCAACCTACGCGCAGGCCATCACCAGCAATGCAGCGAAGTCCAAGAAGGCCCGTGAAGCATTGGGCACCGCTGGAGTGAAAACCGATGCCCTCCTACGCGAGCAACTGCCTGTATGGTTCGCCGCTGTACAAGGCCTGCCGAACCGTGCCCATGCGGCCTACCTTCAGACCATGCTATTGACCGGCGCACGCCCCGGTGAAGTGCTGGAAATGAAATGGGACGACATCAACACCAAATGGCGCGGCCTGACTTTGCGCGACAAGGACGCATCGAAGGGCGGCATTGAAGGCGTGCGAGTCATTCCTTTAACCCCCTACGTCCATCACATCATCAACGCCCTACCCCGGCGCGGCCCCTATGTGTTCACGGGCACCGATGCCGACCAAGCAATGAGCAAGCCGCACAAAGCGCTAGAGCGTGTTTGCAGCGTGGCAGGGGCAACCGTCACCTTGCACGGCCTGCGCCGCAGCTTCAAGAGCCTCACTGAGTGGCTGGAAGTCCCCGTAGGCGTGGTGGCGCAGATTCAAGGCCACAAGCCCAGCGCCACAGCAGAGAAGCACTACACCCAGCGCCCCCTTGACCTGTTGCGCGTGCACCATGAGCGCATAGAGGCATGGATTCTGGGGCAAGCCGGGGTGCCCATGCCGCAAGAGTTCGGGCAGGTACTCCAAGTGGTGAAAACGGCATAGGTGGCCGCATCAAATACAGCAGTTCATGCACTCGGTCAATTGCAAAGCCGATTGCAGGAACTTATACCGCAGGCTTCAACGGCTTGACCGGATACTGATACCCGCCTAAGATTATCTCCGTCCTCTCTGACAATGGAGTGCATGCCCGATGAATAGCGGGATAGAGGGAACCGGCGCAATGCCGCTTTCCTGCACTCCTTTATAGGGCACTACGCCCGAGAACAGGTAGCGGCGTTGCATTCGCAACCCACTTTAGAGCCCGCTACCATGGCTATTAACTTTCTAGACAAGTCCGGGGAACCCACCCCTACCCCTAAAAAACCCCCCAAGGGCAAACCGGGGCACGCCAAGCCGATCCCGATTGACAAATCAGCCTTGCTGAAACCAGGACGATTGCGACCGGGGCACCTGATGCACTTGTATGGCATCAGTCATTCCACTTTATACAAGCGGCGTGAAGCGGGATTGATTCCAAAGCCCGATTTAACGGAACACCACCGGCCAATCTGGTTCACAAGCACCATTGCGCCATTCTTTGGGGTGAAATCCGATGGCTAATCACGCCCCAAGGGCGGGCAAGCGCTTTCCCAAAACCCTGATTCGTGAATTAAACGAATGGCTAAAGCCTGATGGCCTGCAAGTGGTGGATTGGGGTAGGAATGAAATCACCCCTCCATCAAAGCATAAGCGCTATTTTCTCGAAACCATCGGGAATGATCCCGATTGGGAGTTACTGCCAGACCTGGAAGCGTTCTACGCTGAAATGCAGAAAAAACACGCTAAACAAAACGCCATAGCAATCGGATAAACCTGCAATGATTGCAGAGAAAGAGAAGGAACCAGAAATGACTATCAATAGAACCAACAAGAAAGCACCACAGCAGCCCACCAAGCAATCGCACTACTACGATGTGGCAATTGCTATTGAGATTGCCGCAAACCAATTTTTTGCCGCAATTGGATATGGCTTGATGCCAGAAAATCTAAAAACTTCAATGATCGCCGGAATAATCTATCACAAGCCACCCTATGAGAATCCACAGCGATACTTTGATTTTTCCGGGATGACGCCATCAGAAGTCGATGAGACCCTGCAAAAACTGAGAGGGTCAATGCCAATCGACCTACTTATCAAGGGGAATGAGCTCGCAGTATTCAGGCTCATTAAAAAGCAATTTCCAGCGGTGGAAGTGGCATAAAAAAATCCCCCCGGGCATTTCTGATCGGGGGGAGAACCGTTGCCATCTTACCAAGCTGGAGTGAGAAGGAACCAGCACCCATGTTGTGCTGCCCTTGCGACCTCCGAGCAAATGCCACCCCATGGCCGGTACTCGGTGGGAATCTCCTAAGTACCACAGAGGTTAGTACCGTAGTACCGCACCAAAAAAAGACGACAAGAATCATTCAAAACGTCATCTTTACCGAGAAGGAAGCCGTTATGTCGCAAATCCATTCCGCAGGGTTTAAGCGAACCCTTAGTACCACCCCTGAGTACCGCCATCGTTACCAGCGTGCTTTGAACCTATTTGATGAACACCCCGTCAGAACGCTAAGAGCCTCCACCACTCTTTTGAAGCGTGAGTACGATTCCTGGCGTAATGCACGACAGCGAGACGGATTAGACCCGTCAATTGCGTCTTTCAAAGACTTCATCCGTGTTCATGGCCCTATGCCTGATGACGTCACTAAATGGAGCCTCGACAGAATCAACCCATTGGGGCCGTATGCCCCCTTCAATATCCGCTGGCTTGATCCCCTTGGACAGACCAGAAACCGCACCAACACACTTCGATTGAAGTTCTATGGTCATGACATCCATCTACAGAATATCGCCCGCATCCTTGGCATCCCCTATCGGGCTGCATACAAGGTTTTCAGCCGTAACCCTGATGAACTTGTCTCCCGCATAGAAAGCGCCTCCTACAGGCTGAAATACGCGTTCCCGAGCGACTTTGCAGAAGAGCTAGAAGCCGCATTTGCCAAAAATGTACACGGCCTCATGCGTCTGCATTGGATGTTGGAGTACGGGCAACAGGAGGTAATGCGACTGACCGATGAAATAGCGGAACACTCCGATAACTCCGATATCTGGCTTCAGCACCAAAATGCATTGAGCGTCCTTCGACACGCCTCCGCATTTGATACATGGGCAAAACATCAACTGTCACGAAAGATCGAGTTTCGGGATGATTTACGCAGTGCAGGCCCATTGCCACCGTGGGAGCTGGAAAACATTAAATTTGAGCCTACGCCACCGCCAAAATATGAGCATTTCGCCAATTGAAGGGCATCGCAAACTAGATGTTTTTTCAATGGACGAAATAGGATAACCTTGCAATCATTGCAAAAACCGAAGCACATGGTCAATTGAATATCCAGCCACCAAGGTTTATAATCAAGCTATCTTAATGCAGCGTGGAGCCTAAGCCATGAAAATCAAAGCCACAGCAAAAGAACTGAAAAACGCTGATGTGCGCTTCATTTCTTTGGTTAAACGCGGCGCAAACCGCATTCCGTTTCGCATTCTCAAAAACGACAAGGGGGAAAATCAAATGATCGACCTGAGCGCACTTGGCCCTGTCCTGAAGGGCGAGAAAATCCAAGCACCCGCGAAAAAGGCAGCAAATCTGCCCGCCTTTGCGCAGATTTTGGGGGGCAGCGTTTCCAGAGACATCGGCACGCCACCCCCACCCGTGAAGATTGCCCCCGCTCCGGTAGCGAAACCCATTTCGCAAGCCCCGAGAGATACACCCGCGAGCGTGGGCAAACCCCTTCCCCAAGCATTCAACACGCCCAAGGTGCCCAGCAAGCACGACCCAGTGACCTACGCCAGCTTGCAGGCCGCTATTGATACCGCCATGGGCAAGCAACGCGACGATGCCAAGGCCGAAGCCTTCAACGAAAAGCGCAGTGCCTTTGCGCGCATCCACAAGTCAACCGCACCCGATACCCGCAGCGGCACCGGCAACGCGCATGCACTGCGTAACCTTGGGGGACGAATGGCCGCTGCCATCTTGGGCGACAGCGCACTCAAGAACGAAGGCAAGAGCCTGCCGACAAACACCGGCTTTCGTGCCGTGTCGGGTGCCAGCCTGAAGGCGTGACCTTCAGCCCATTTCAGGAACCTTCACGATGGCCGCTACAAACCCCGACAGCCTTACACCAAAGCAACAGCAAGCCGCGCTGATGCTGGCAGGGGGCACGTCCAAGAAGGCCATTGCAAAGGGGCTGGGGGTAGCAGCGCACACCGTATCGGCGTGGTGCAAGCTGCCCGCCTTCAATCAGCGGAACGTGTCAATGACTTTGCTGCACCGCTTGTCATAAATTTACTGTGCAGGACTGTTTCTTGTTCTGGGCGTTGGTCTCCAATGGTGGTGGGTTGATCCAGGCTGCGCTCGGCAGTGCGTGAGGCCGGGGACGGCGGC
>CAMTXG010000052.1:0-28791 GCA_947085645.1 uncultured Gammaproteobacteria bacterium | reverse complement strand
GGCTCCTTGCGATGCGCCCGGATCGGACAGACTCTTGACTGCGTGCATAGGGACCTTGGGTTGCTGGCTGTTCGTCATACCTACCTCGTTACTCACTGAATTCTCAGAAGGAGGTGCAGCAGGTCATATTGGCACGGGGGGCAGGCCGTGAATCAGCACCTGAGCAGCGTAGAAGGCGAAGCCCTGCAAGTGCTGAAGGCGCAGCGCCTGAAGGCCGCTGAAGCGCTGGGGGAGCTACTCGACAGCAAAGCCCCTGCCGTGCGGCTTGCCGCTGCCCGCACCGTGCTGGAAATCACCGCCAGCAAGGCACCACCCACCGAAGCATCAGCGAAGTTTGCCGCCGTGCTGGCGCTACTGGAGTCCACGCCATGAGCCTGACCAAAGAACAGATAGCAGCATTCAAGGAAGAGCTACGGCTAGAGGGGCAGGCATGCGAAGGCTACACGCTGGGGGTAGTAACCGCATTGGTGTACATCATCACCAACGCATGCCCAACTATCAGCGCCAAAGACCTTGAAGGCTTCCCCGATCAAGCCTTATGGCAGCTTGCATGCACTGCGCACGAAAAGCGGGAATATCTGGTGCACAACCTGCCCGATGCCATACGCCTGAGCCGGGGCGAATTCTTCGCCATCCACTGGGGGCTGGACAAGAAGACACCAGACCTACCCACGGGCAGCGGCATCATTGAACTAGCACGCATCACGCACGGCCCGCTGATGGCCCGATGCCTGTATGCCATCACCTACCCGCTGGCACCACGCATGGCCGCGTGAGAAGGCGACAGGTTAGCTACCTCGGATTAGCTCTGCGATTTCCGCTGCTATCTCGTCGATGGTGTGCGTGGCCGTGTTCCGTGCCAACTTATCAGCCAGCGAAGGGCTGTAAGAAATAACTTCCTGCTTGCTGATCTTGTGCCAAATTGGTAGTAAGACCTGCTCACCAGTCACGGAACGAGTCACGATGCCGTCAAGTTCGTGATTCGTCCAGCCCTTGCCAAGGAAAGACGGCGATAGCACCACAAGACCAATGCGACTATTTGCAAGTCCCTCGTCGATCTTGCGGCGCAAGCTGTCACCGATCCGAAGTGTGAATTCGTCGTACCACACCTTCAACCCTTGGGCTTGCAAAGCCGCTGCCATGGGGCGGGCGATCTCGTCCTTGTCTTCTGATGCATGGGAGATAAAAACGTCATAGGACTGCGTAGAGCGCTCATATACCGGCGCAGATTCCGGGCGAACCAAGCTCGGAACGCTTGAAAGTGGCGCTTCACGAATCGTTGGCAAAGGGCCGGGCAACACTCGAACACTGTGACTGACAGAACCCGCCCCTGGGAGGTCAATCGTGACATACCAGCGAGTAGTTCTAGGCACCTGAAGCCGTACGGGAGAACGCTCGGCCAAACCACCGTAGTACGTGTGCTTAGCCCCGCGTTTGAAATTGTTGTAGTTGCTCGAATCCATCAACCGCACATTGGCGGCATTGCCTTTCAGGGTTACCTCGACTATCTGTCCAGACTGGAGTTGCCCCAAGTCGTAGTAGGAAAATTTATCTGCCATTGCCTCTTCCCTCCATAGATGTAGCTGGTTGAACTTGTCTGTTACACATGACAGCGGAACGGCAAGCTTCAATAGTGCTGGAAGGAGGAAAAGCCCTAATAGACGTTGACACTTTCAACCGCGAAATTTTTGTAGCTCAGTTGAAGCTTGGCACGCTTGCGCCCGTCGGTTGTCGGGACGTTGAAATAGTGAATTTCGCTTCCGCCGATGTTCTGCACAGATGCGGGATCACCCAGCACATCATTTACAAAGTTACGCGGCTTTCCGCGCAGGAACAGCGGGTAGGAATCAGCCTCGCATATCTTGTCTTCAAGGCAGGCGCGCAGAAGCTTTGCGTGCTTTTCCAGCTCCCCGCTAGCTTCCCGCTTTTGGGTTTCGCGTATCTGTCTCTGCCTCGCTTCAAAACGAGAGTTGGAATCGTCCACGGTCTTCTGTGCACCAGTAGCACAGGGGCTCTGTTGATAGACCGTTTTGCCATCGGCACCCGTGCAGCGGTACACATCGGCATGAGCCGAGCCAACACCCCACGCCATGGCCGCAGCGACAAAGAAGATTTTCACGTTCACGTCTGAACCTCCATTTTTGAACGCTTTCAATTTTGCCGCATATATACGGCAAAACAGGCGCACTCAAGGCTGAACCTTGCTCAATATTTTGAGCAAGCAACTTGGAACCAGATCAGGCATTCGGGCAGGCACTGCGCAGCCTGCGAACAAAACGGAAGTGGACTCAGACCGACTTGGCGCTGCGGGCTGACGTTGACCGCAACTATGTGTCCTTGATCGAGCTTGGCCGCAACAGCCCGAGCGTGCGCCTGATGTTCCGCCTGTGCGATGCCCTCGACATCACGCCATCAGACATGCTCAAGGACGTTGAACGCAGGATGCGGATGCAGGCGAAAGCCCGCTCATCTTCTGTCGATTAATCCCACCCCAGGCATAACGCATTACCCGTTGATGAGTGGCACAGTAAAGACGTCTGCTTTAAATCAGCGGAAAATTACATTTCAAAATCAATTGCCTGATCGCAGTTTACAGAACGAATGTAACTGCCGATTCCCCTTTTAACATGAAAATTATCCGTAGCAAGAAAGTTTTCATGAAATTCATGCAATTTTTCAGTGTGAATTTTTATCTTTGATTTTGAAATCTCAATATTAAAAGCAATAATTTTCTCGCTAGGCCCTTGGGATTTTAGGTCATTGAATTGAAAGTGAGATTTTTTTGCGGCCAAATGAATTTCTGACATCGCCTCATTTATCACGCTGAGGTCGCAGCCAGATATAACCAAATCATCAACATAAACACTCACCCGAAGACCGCGCCCGCCTTCGATATCTCGCAGACATCGCCCTAAAGCACTATCGTAAAAAGCTAGCGATGCCAACAAAGGAGACTGGACAAATCCATAAGGCAGCATGTACCGGCCTTTTTCTACGGGATGTTGAACAGTGCTATCGTTTGCCATTTCCCGCGCATGCGCATAACCAAAGAAAGGTTTCAGGCTGCGGGTTATCCGGGAGCGATTGACGCTGCCGAAAAAATCTTTAATATCGAGATGGCAAAATATGGCGCTATCCAAATGCAGCTTGAGAGCTTCGACATGCCCTCCTGAGCGCAAATGAAAATAATTATCGGGGGGCGTCCAAACCTCTCGCACAGACTTTTTAATCTGAGCCCCAATAGCTATCGCTTCATGCGATGGATGATAAATCCACTTGCCCGGCTTTAATTCGAACTTGTGAATCCATTTTGGATGCATAGAAATGATAGTTAGAAGCCATGTCTACGATTGCAGCTGCAAGACGGCAAATGCCGCCAAGCAGATTAATGCAAGCGCAGACTAGGCGATGGTGTCTGATCTTTTTCATCATAATCATCTCCTTAATCATTCCCTGGCTAACCTAGCGCAAAGCGCATGGAATCAAACCAACAATATGATGCGAAGAAACATTGGAATATTTCTAGCATCATCAGATATATCACTTAGTGACACTCAGATTAAGGACGTAGACGAGGCCGCCTACCGCCAGGGTGAACCAACTGTAACATGGCAGTCAGATGTGTCAACACGTACCGCATTGCCTCACGTCGATTGATGCAGGTAGCAGCAGCGCGCGACGCTCGTCAACCTCACCACACACCCGTGATGGATGGGGCGCAGGCAACCAATCGTTTTGGCTGGCCGTGACTGTCGCCCATCATCAATTCCTTCAGCGGCTTGGGCGGGCGTCGGTGCCAAGTCTTGCAAACCTCGATCAAATCGGAGACTCCGATAGGTTGCCGGTCTAGAAGTGATTCTGTCAGTGCCCGGTCATGCTGAAGGTAGAACTCTCCCGCATGCTGAATTTCTCCAACGCTGCTCTTGCCATCTGCCAAGCGCTTTTGCAGCATTTGCCGGGGCACTGGCCGCGTGTAGCCATCCTCACGCATAGCAACACCCATGATGGGGGCCATGAAGTCTATAAGCCAGCCATCGCACTCGACCCACGCATGGAATGCATTGCTGTCACTCTGACCAACATCATCCAGACGGCCATAAACGGCAACATCCGCTGATGGCTCGTTGATCATCATTGCCATACATCCAGCACTGAGAGTTGCAGGCAAACGATAAGTGTCCCGAAGAAGCAGCGTCCCCGCCGTCGCAAAGAGCAGACACGCCCGATGCGTCACAGCAACCTCAGTCGCATGAAGCACGCTGTAAACAACCTCATAGATGCGCTGATAGTCGGGCAGTGGCAGTAAGGGACGCATGACAGGGGTTCCGCTAAAAATCTGGCAAATTTCTGGCAAAAAGACCAAGCAAGACTGGCAAGAAAAAAGCACTTACGGCGTCACCACTGTAAGTGCTTGATTCAATTCAACATTTTGGTAGGGCGTGTTGGACTTGAACCAACGACCAAAGGATTATGAGTCCTCTGCTCTAACCAACTGAGCTAACGCCCCAAGCCATGCTCCTGCGCTATACAACGGGGCAAGCGCCGTATTGTAGGGGGTTTACTTGCGATAGCTCAGCGCGTTGGATACGAGCTTGGATGTGATGTCTACGATCTGGATCATCCGGTCGTAGGGCATGCGGGTAGGTCCGATCACACCCAATGTGCCGACCACTTTACCGTCCACCTCGTACGGGGAACTGACCACAGAGAGCTCCTCAAAAGGCACTACTTGGCTTTCGCCGCCAATATAGATGCGAACTCCCTCCGCTTGGCTTGAAATGTCCAACAGGCGAAGAATCTGGGTTTTCTGCTCGAAAAGATCAAAGGCGCGCCGCAGGTTGCCCATGTCGTTGGAAAAGTCGCTCACAGCCAGCAGATTGCGCTCGCCAGAAATCACAACTTCGTCTTGCGCTTCAGACAGCGCTTCCGACCCCACATTCACTGCGGCCTGCATGAGCGACGCAATTTCGCCCCGCAACTGGTCCACCTCGGACTTCAAGCGCTCACGTACCTGCTCCATGGCAAGGCCCGCGTAGTGCACATTGAGAAAATTCGAAGCCTCAACGAGTTGGGACTGCGTGTGGTCCACATCGGTGAAGATCACACGGTTTTGCACATCCCCTTCGGGTGACACGATGATGACCAGAAACCGCCGCTCCGAGAGTTTCAGGAACTCGATATGGCGAAACACGGAGGTTCTGCGCGGCGCCATCACAACCCCGACAAACTGCGACAAGTTGGACAACAACTGGGCTGCGTTGGCGATTACCTTTTGGGGTTGCTCAGGGGCCAACTGCGCGTGCGCAAGCGGGTCGCGCTGCACGGTCAGCATGGTGTCCACAAACAAACGGTAGCCCCGCGCTGTGGGTATACGACCCGCGGAGGTGTGCGGGCTCACTATCAACCCCAATTCCTCCAAATCGGCCATGACATTGCGGATCGTCGCCGGCGAAAGATCCAGCCCTGACGCACGGGACAGGGTCCTTGAACCTACGGGCTGCCCATCGGCGATGTACCGCTCGACCAGGGCTTTGAGCAACAACTTGGCACGGTCATCGAGCATGGAATGATTTTAATGATGTAATTTCGCGATGACGTCCAACTTCCGCCATGTCGCGCTTATAGGTAAATACCAGACCTCATCTGCGGGGTCCATGACCGACAGCTCTCGCCAGGCGCTGGAAGATATCGCTCAATTCCTTGAAGGCCAGGGGTGCGCCGTGTCTCTGGAGTCGGAGACAGCCAGCAATACGGGGCTCAACCGATACCCGGCCCTGAATGTAGACGACATTGGCGCTCGGTGCGATTTGGGGTTGGTTGTCGGCGGGGACGGGACGATGCTTGGGATTGGCCGACGGCTCGCCAAGTTCGGCACTCCACTGATCGGCATCAACCAAGGCCGCCTCGGCTTCATCACAGACATTCCGTTTGATGCCTATAAGACCACCCTCCCCTCCATGCTTGAGGGAGACTACGAAGAGGATCTGCGTCCGCTGATGCACGCCACTGTTGTGCGGGATGAACGGATTGTTTTCGAAGCCCTTGCAATGAACGATGTAGTCGTGAACCGGGGGGCAACATCAGGCATGGTGGAGTTGCGGGTTGAAGTCGATGGTCATTTCGTTGCCAACCAGCGCGCGGACGGACTCATCATCGCTTCGCCTACGGGCTCTACTGCCTACTCCCTGTCCGCGGGCGGACCCATGCTGCATCCATCCATCCCCGGTTGGGTGCTGGTTCCCATCGCGCCACATACCTTGTCCAACCGACCTATAGTGCTTTCCGATGCTACGGAAATTGCGGTGGAGGTGGTCAGCGGACGGGACGTCAGCGCCAACTTTGACATGCAGTCTTTGGCCTCACTGCTTCACGGAGATCGCATCTTGGTCAAGAGGTCCGACCACTGCGTGAAGTTCCTGCATCCGCAGGGCTGGAACTACTTTGCAACTCTGCGCAAGAAGTTGCGCTGGAACGAAGGAGGCTCGTAACCATGGCGCTCAGACGGATCACCTTGCGTGATTTTGTGATTGTTCAAGCGCTGGAGCTTGATCTGAGCGCCGGTTTCACGGTCCTCACTGGCGAGACCGGCGCAGGCAAATCGATCCTTGTTGACGCTTTGCAATTGGCACTGGGTTCACGCTCTGATGCGGGGCTGGTGCGCGAAGGTACGCTCAAAGCGGATGTCTGTGCGGAATTTGACTGCCCGGCGCATGTCGAGCCCTGGCTGGCTGAGGCTGGCTTTGACACCGACGACTTTTTGCTCCTTCGCCGCACCGTTGATGCTCAAGGCAAGAGTCGGGCATGGATCAACGGAACACCCGCTACCGCAACGCAACTCCGTGATCTCGGGGACATGCTGCTGGATATACACGGGCAGCACGCATGGCAGAGTTTGACGCGGCCAGAATCTGTGCGCCGGCTGCTTGATGCCTTTGCAGGAGTGAACACCACAGATATCGCCAATCACTGGGCAACCTGGCGATCGGCACAAAAAGCCCTGCAACAGGCGCTGCAGGCCCAAGCCACATTGCAGCAGGAGCGCGAACGCTTGCAATGGCAGATCGGCGAGTTGGACAAACTCGCTCCAACGGAAGGTGAATGGAGTGATCTGGATGCCCAGCACAAGCGACTTTCGCACGCCCAAGCATTGTTGGACGCCGCAGGGGGCGCACTACAACTGCTTCAGGACGAGGAAACAGGCGTGCTGGCGAGCCTCACCCACGCCCAGGGTCTACTTCAAGGTCAGGAACACATTGAGCCAGCGTTTTCAAACCTTGGAGATATTTTGTCTTCCAGTTTGGCACAGGCGAGCGACGTCGCTCACTCGCTGCAGTCTTATCTGAGGCATGCCGAAGTCGACCCTGAGCGTTTGGCAGAGCTGGATACACGCATGTCGCTGTGGATGACATTGGCACGCAGATACAAGCGATCTCCCGGTGAACTGCCCACCCTGCTCCAAAGCTGGAAGCGGGAACTGCGTCAACTAGACGCCGCAACGGACCTGGAACAACTGACAGCCGCCGAGACGTCGAGCGCCAGGGCCTTTCAAATTGCAGCGCGGTCTTTGTCCTTGGCACGTGCCAAGGCGGCGCCAAGGCTATCGAGCGCCATTACGAAATCCATGCAAGGCCTCGGCATGGAAGGTGGGCAGTTCGAAGTGTTGGTGACCAAGGCCTCAGAACCCTCACCCCATGGCATGGATGAAGTTGTCTTTCTGGTGGCAGGCCACCCCGGCATGACACCCAAGCCTATTGGCAAAGTTGCATCTGGTGGGGAGTTGTCACGGATATCGCTCGCCATCTCGGTGACGACCAGTGAGTTGGGCATGGCCCCAACACTCATTTTTGACGAGGTGGATTCGGGTGTGGGGGGGGCAGTAGCCGAAACTGTGGGTCGCCTGATGCAGCAACTCGGCACGCACCGCCAGGTACTCGCTGTAACGCACTTGCCGCAGGTAGCCGCTTGCGCAGACCAACACCTTAAGGTCATAAAAAACAAAAACACCAAAGGCGCCACCAGTATGGTTCACGAGGTGGTCGGCGAGCAGCGTGTAGCAGAAATCGCGCGCATGCTTGGCGGAGAACGCGCCACCGAGACCACACTTGCTCATGCACGTGAAATGCTAACCGCCCCGTCGAAAATGCTGGAGAAGGAAGCCTGATGGCGCTTGAAATTGTGCTCATCACCGGCATGTCAGGCTCCGGAAAATCCGTGGCACTGCATGCCCTGGAAGATGCAGGTTACTACTGCGTGGACAACCTTCCACCGGAGCTTCTCCCCGCATTTGTGGCCCTCGAACATCGCCATCACGGCAATCGGGTAGCTATAGCCATGGATGTGCGAAGTGCTACGTCGCTGCACCAAGTACCGCAAGCGCTGAGCAGACTCCGCAGCCAGGGTGTGTCAGTGCAATCAATTTTTCTGGATGCCACCATCGACACGCTGGTCAGACGATTTTCAGAAACCCGACGTCGGCATCCGTTATCGCATGATGATCTCCAGCAGGGAAGAAAAGCGTTGGTGCAAATCATCGAGCTGGAGCGTGAGCTGTTGGCGGATCTGCGCGAGCAATCTCACGTGATTGACACCAGCACGATACGGGCCTCGCAGCTCCAAAGCTACGTGAAAGGCCTGATGTCCACCGCCCAGGGGCAGCTGACATTAGTGTTCCAGTCCTTTGCGTTCAAGCGAGGCATTCCGATGGACGCGGACTACGTCTTTGACGTACGGATGCTTCCCAATCCGCACTACGAACCCGCGCTGCGGAATCTCACGGGCCTCGATGCGCCAGTCGCTGAATTTTTGCGACAGCAACCGGAAGTCGATCTGATGCGGACACACATCGCGCAGTTCCTGGCGCACTGGCTCGAATTGCTGGACCGCAATCACAGGAGCTACGTCACAGTGGCTATCGGGTGCACGGGAGGTCAACACCGGTCCGTGTATTTGGTGGAGAAGCTAGCAGAGGTCTTCAGTGATCGCTGGACGGCACTGAGACGCCACCGGGAACTCGACGGTCGTTGACCGAGTTCGGGAACGCCAAGCAGTGCTCACCACAATTGCGCTTGCGTGGCGTTGAGCAGCTTGCGGATAGGAGCAGGCAATCCAACTCCATCCCACTGGTCTGGCCCTAGCCATTCGCCATCATCAGATAGTCGATCTGAAAACGCACCACGGACTGCGACAGGATGAAGATACAGATCTCTGTGGGTCAATACATGAAGAAATGGTGCTAACTCGGTTTGCGCGATTTGGTCAGTCGCCGCCAATGCTGCAACAAATGTGGCCAGAGATCCGGCATCTGGGAAAATGGGAACGCAGTGCATCCCCGCCCAAATACCCGTCGCCGGTCGCCGCTCCAGCCACACACGCCCTTGCGGGTCCTGCAGCACAAGCAACTGCCAAGCTTCTGAGCGACGCGACAGCTTGCGGGTTCTCACAGGGTAGCGCTCTGGCTGCCTCTCCATCAAAGCTGCGCAAGTTGATGCAACAGGGCACAGGTCGCACCGCGGGGCCTTGGGCGAGCAGATGGATGCACCCAAGTCCATCAAGCCCTGGGTGTACCGAGGCATCGAGTTCTTCAAGCCTCCTACAGGCAACAACGCTTCAGCCTGTGCCCATAGCAAACGCTCATTTCGAGCGGATGCCAAATCATGCGCGAACCCTAAAAAACGCGTAAGCACCCGCCGCACATTGGCATCCAGGATAGGAACGCGCTCTGAAAAACAGAATGCAGCGATGGCGCCTGCTGTAGACCGTCCAATACCGGGGAGCGACGCCAGCGCTTCAGCCTTTTGGGGGAAGACCCCTCCATGCTCAGACACCACCAGTTGTGCACACCGGTGCAGGTTGCGCGCGCGGCTGTAATAGCCCAAACCGCTCCAAAGGCCCATTACCTCGTCCTGCGGCGCGCGCGCCAATGCAGTGACATCGGGGAAACGCGCTAAAAATCGCCCGTAATAATCGAGCACTGTGGCGACCTGGGTTTGCTGGAGCATGATTTCCGACAACCAGACCCGATACGGATCCTGCGTCTGCTGCCACGGCAAATGATTGCGCCCATGCGAAGCTTGCCATGCCACTACGCGCTCGGCGAACTCTGCACCGCCCACCGAATCACTCATGCAGACACGAGTTGCGGCTTATCAGCCGATGTTGTGTACAGACCAGGCACCGCAATCAGCTGGGACGTCAACTCTGTCAGTTTGTGCTCAAGCTGAACCAATTCATCTTCGCTTGCTTCAATTTCGGAGATTCGCTCCACCAGACCACTGGCCGCTTGCTGGATGCGATCCACCGCTTCGATGCGGCGCGCAAAACTGCGGCGACGCTCGCGCAGTTGCGCATCAAGTTGCGCAGTTGCGGATTTGCTCCACAACTCCAGGTCGTTTGCGGCAGACTCATACACCGTTCGCAACCGCATCGCCAAAGCGCGCACCAAACGCTCTGCAAATTCAGGTTGTGCCAACTTCAAGGCGTTCCCCATTCCCAGATACTGCAGATGGCTCTGCTCAATCTGGTTGAGATCGTGCGTGAAATGCTCCAATTGCGGCGGGGACGGTACCTGCAACGAGAATCCAAACTCAGCATTCAGTTGCCGAAAAGTCCCGCCCAGCATGGCCTGGATTTCGGTACCTGAAGCCTGCGCTTTGTCCAGGGTGCCGCGCAGCTTGTCGAAGGTCTGGATGTAGATCTTCTTGATGCCCAGTTTCAGACCCTTTTGTTGCAGGGCCTGCGCCAACTCTGCCAGCTCGACCTTGAGGGCCTTGGCCCCCAACTGCTGAAACACATCTCTCAAGAGTTTGAGATGCACAGCGCGCACGGCCTGAATTTTTGCCGTACTCAGGTCGAACTCGCGCTGCTCTTGCTCAATGCGGTGACGCATTGACTCAATCACTGATGCATTTTTCCCGCGCAGGCTCCGCAGCTCTGCCATTTGATCGCCCAGGTCACGGCGGCGGATGTTGATGACCCGCGAGGTTTCCGTACGCAAGCTGGCCACCCCCGTGGCCACCGCCGCGCGCAAGATAGATTGCCGCCGTCCCATGATGCCCTTGGCCAAGGCCTCTTCCAACACTGGCAGGCCGCTGGTCTCCAGCAAGACATCGTCCGCCGTGATCTTTGCAACCAAGCCTTTTTGCGCCGATACAGGCACTACCCTGTCGAGCGGAACGCCCAGCATTTCTGCGGACGTACTGCACTGGCGCTCAAGCTGCGTCTGCACTTGCTCTGCAGAATTGAGGGTGTCCCACAGCGTGTCGATCTTGTTCAAGACCACCAGACGGGCATCCATGCTGTCCGTGGATATGGCCAGATGTTCGCGCCAGATCGACAGGTCGGACCGGGTTACCCCGGTATCCGCACTGAGGATGAACACCACCGCATGCGCCTGCGGAATCAAGTTGACGGTAAGCTCTGGCTCAGCGCCGACCGCATTGAGTCCCGGCGTGTCCAGAATAACCAAGCCTTGCTTGAGCAGGGGGTGGGGAATGTTGATGATGGCATGACGCCACATGGGAACTTCGACCAGCCCCTGTGCATCCGGCACGGGGTTCTCATCGGTGAGATCGTCGTGCCAAAAACCCAGCGCGCGGGCATTATCCAAGCTTACTTTCCGGACCTCTGCAACCTTCTCAAGCGCTTTAGCAATCTGGTCCGCATTGCTGACATCCAGGGGGATTTCCTGCCAACGATCTGGCTTGACCCGCCATTCCGCCAGACTCTGCATCTGCAGACGCGTCTCAATAGGCAGCAATCGAAGACTGGGGGCCAAGTGCGAGTCGTAGCCCAGCTCTGTAGGGCACATGGTGGTCCGCCCTGCACTGGCAGGCATGATGCGCCGCCCGTAGTCGGCAAAGAAGATCGCATTGATCAACTCCGACTTGCCTCGCGAAAACTCCGCGACGAATGCCACCATAACCTTGTCGCTACGGACTTGCTCCTCCAAACGCTGCAAGCGCTCTTGCACTGCCGCATCCATGAGCTCGTGCGAAGACATCCACTCGGCCAAACGCTTGAGCTGCTGGGCGAACTCACGCCGCCAGACGCCATGCTGGTCGAACTGTTCGTTGAATGAAGGTCCCACTTTGCTCCCAGAGATCTATGAATGGCCTACGAGGCAGGCATACACAAAATATAGCATCGACCGCCCGCAGGCTGTCATATACCTGCCAATTTGAGGGCTGCGCGCTAGGGACGCTGGCACTGCGGGCAAAAGTAGCTGCTCCGTTGCCCCTGCCGCACCAACCGAATCGGCGCACTGCACACATGACAAGGCGCCCCATCCCGGCCATAGACGTTGGCTTGGGTCTGGAAATGCCCCGACGCACCGTCTGCATTCGAAAAGTCGCGCAGCGTGCTCCCACCCATCTCTACCGCACGTGCCAGAACACTTTTTATAGCGGAATGCAATTTATGCACCCGGCCGGGCCCGATGCGCGATGCAATCGAGGTCGGACGAATGCCAGCTAGGAAAAGAACTTCTGACGCATAGATATTGCCCACCCCCACCACCAGCCGCCCCGCCAGAAGCAACTGCTTGACGGAAATCCTGCTTTTCTTCATGCCTGCTTGAAAAGCAGCCAGCGAAAACGCCTCAGACAATGGCTCCATCCCCAAGGAGCCCAACAACTTGACGGCAACCACATCTGTTTCACACTGCGCGTAAACGACCGCACCAAATCTGCGCGGATCATGTAGACGCAAGGTTCCCAGGCTGGTCACCAAATCGAAATGGTCGTGCACACCTGCGGACGGAAGACCATGGCTAAACCGAAGGCTCCCCGACATTCCAAGATGCAGCAGCAATAGCCCCGTATCCATATCGACCAACAGATACTTGCCGCGCCTGCGCAGACCGACGATCTGTCGCCCCACGAGCGACGTAGGATCACAACCCAGCGCCCAGCGCAGGGGCTTTCCCGTTATGACGGACTTGATCCTGGCCCCGGCAATGGCGCCAGCAAAACTGCGGCGTGTAACTTCCACTTCTGGTAACTCAGGCATATATAGACCCACGCAACAGGTTAACGGGCATGGATTATTATGGTCTGATGGTGCTATCACGACGCTTTCGGACTGCTGTTTCGACTACTGTGCTCACGGTGGTCGCCCACCAAGGATGGGCGCAGCCTTCAGGCGATCCGCCGCCGAGTGGCACCCTACCCATAGTTTCTAATCCGGCGCTGGACGCAGAGCTGTTTTATGAGATTTTTCTGGGGGAACTGAGCTTCCGGACCGGGGACCCTGGAGCCGGGTATGCCCTGATGCTGGAGGCAGCACGCCGGACCGGCGAGGGGCCGCTTTACCAGCGCGCTGCTGACATAGCGCTGCAGTCTCGTTCTGGAGACTATGCACTTGCTGCCGCGATGGCGTGGAAAGGCGTGCAACCCCAGTCCCGCGAAGCCAATCGCTACGTACTGCAGATACTGATTGCACTCAATCGCATTGGAGAAACCCCTGCGCTGCTGCGTCAGGAGCTGGCTCAATCTCCCTCCAGTGCCAAAGCGAGCACGCTTGCCGCGCTTCCACAGATGTATGGCCGCGCGAGCGACAAGGCACTGGCAGCCAAAGTGGTGGGAGAAGCCTTGACTGACGAACTGTCCCACCCGGCTACCGGTCCCATCGCATGGGTGTCGTTGGGACGCATGCGACTGGCAGCGGGCGACAAGGCGGGCGCCCTGGAGGCTGCTCGCAGCGCCCAAAGATTGGACGACGCCAATGAAGGTGCGGCGCGCCTCGCACTGGAGTTGATGGACGAAAACACGCCGGGAGCAGAGCCGCTGGTTGTTCAGGCACTGGCCAAACAACCCGTTCCAGAGTTGAGACTGGCCTACGCCCGCGTCCTTTTAGGGTTGCAACGGTTTCCTGATGCAGCCCGGCAGCTAGTGGCAGTTACCCAGGCCACACCAGAGCTTGCAGAGCCCTGGCTTGTCTTGGCTTCACTTCAGTTTCAGGACAACCGCCTCCCAGACGCCGAAAAATCGCTGCAGCGATTTATTGAACTCGCAGCGGGTGGCGAGGGCCAGACACGTGAGCGTGGCCTGACACAGGCCTATTTGCTGTATGCACAAATTGCCGAGAAAAAGCAGGACTTTGCGGCGGCGGAGTCCTGGCTGGGCCGCATCAACAACACGGATGAAGTGTTCAGCGCTCAAAGCCGCCGCGCCTCTCTGTTGGCACGCCAAGGCAAACTGACTGAGGCGCGCGCACTGCTACGTGGCCTTCCCGGCACCTCCGATGACGAAAAGCGCATGAAACTGCTGGCGGAAGTGCGGCTGCTGCGCGAAATGAAGATGTACCAGGAGGCATACAACGTCCAGGTCGAAGTGGTGGCACTGGCCCCGGACGAAACAGAACTGATCTATGACCAGGCCATGCTCGCAGAAAAGGTCGGCAAGCTGGACATCATGGAGCGGCTCCTGCGGCAGTTGATTGCACGGCAGCCGCAATACCACCATGCATACAACGCCTTGGGCTACTCCATGGCAGAGCGCGGTGTTCAGTTGCAAGAGGCCAAGCAGCTGATTCTCAAAGCCCTCGAGTACGCTCCTGGCGATCCATTCATCACCGACAGCCTGGGCTGGGTAGAGTTTCGCCTAGGCAACAAGGCCGAGGCCAAAAGACATCTTGAAACGGCTTACCAGACACGCCCTGATGCAGAGATCGCAGCGCATCTTGGAGAAGTACTTTGGAGCCTGGGAGACCAGGACGGAGCGCGCAAAGTCTGGAAAGAAGGACAACGCCTGAGCCCAGATAACGAAACCCTTCAAGAAACCTTGAAGCGCATCGGGGTGTCACTTTGATGCGTTGGGCTGGATTGGCTGGACGCACATTGCATTGCAACCCTGTTGCACCATCTCCGCTCGCCCACCTATGGAGGTGGTGCCTGGCTATCGCACTATTGTGGATGACAGGATGCGCCCAGTCTGTGAAAAACAGCGCTAATGAAGAGAACTTCTGGAGTGGCCGCCTAGCGCTGCAGGTAGAGGACCAGGCATCCCAATCGTTCTCGGCGTTGTTCGAGTTGCGGGGCAGCGCGCAAAACGGGGGGTTGGTACTCATCAGCCCGCTGGGCAATCGGCTTGCACAGCTCGATTGGAAGGATGGGCATGCGCAGCTCACTACCGGCGCAAAACAAACACGCGAATCGGACTCGCTCGACAACCTGCTCCACGAAGCAACAGGCACGCGCATCCCCGTTGCCGCTCTTTTCAGCTGGCTGCAAGGTATGCAGGCCACAGCGCCTGGCTGGCAGGCTGATCTATCAGGTATCGCTGACGGTAGATTGTTAGCCCGCCGCACAGATCCCGTACCACAGGCAACCCTGCGCATCGCGTTGACACGCTGAGGCCGTTCCCCTACGCCACCTGATTTCCTCTCGCATGCTCGCCCTGTATGACGTGCCGGCCCCGGCCAAGCTCAACCTGTTCCTTCACATCACCGGGCGTCGCGCCGACGGCTACCACCTGCTGCAGTCGGTTTTCATGCTGATCGACTGGTGTGACACCTTGCATTTCGAATGCCACAGCGCTGGGCACATCACACGCGAGGACCTCGGCCCCCCGCTCCCCGATGAAGACCTCACCGTTAAGGCGGCGCGCGCACTGCAGTCAGCCACAGGTTGCAACAAGGGCGTGCATATGGGCGTTTTGAAGAGCATTCCAGCGCAGGCCGGCATGGGTGGAGGATCGTCCGATGCGGCAACCACGTTACTTGCACTTAACCGCCTGTGGGGGCTGAATCTGCCTCGCCCAGCGCTCGAAAAGATCGGCCTCACACTGGGTGCCGACGTTCCATTTTTTTTACGCGGTCACAACGCTTGGGTGCAGGGAATTGGTGAGACAATCACCCCGCTTGAGAAAGAGCACCAACTGCCACCGGCTTGTTTTGCAATTGTGAAACCTGCAGCAGGCTTGGAGACAAAATCAATTTTTTCGTCGCCGAGCTTAAAACGTGATTCAGATAGTGCTACAATCTTAGGCTTTGCTGCAGCACACTTTGACTTTGGTCGAAACGACTTGCAGCCAGTTGCCCAAGCACTTTGCCCCGAAGTAACCGAAGCCATCGAATGGCTCCGAATGCGCGGATTGCAAGGCCGGATGACAGGCTCAGGCAGTGCAGTGTTTGCGCAAATGCCACATGCTGTTGACTTGAGTGAAGCCCCCAGGGGCTGGCAAGTAAAGGCGTGTGACAATCTGATGGTTCATCCTCTGGCAGGCTGGGCATCAGACGAGAATTAAGGTTGGCTGCTTTCGGCAGTTGACCTGTGTAGGGGAGTCGCCAAGCTGGTTAAGGCACTGGATTTTGATTCCAGCATGCGAAGGTTCGAATCCTTCTTCCCCTGCCAAATTTCTTTTCGCGTACGGGCTTTTTTTTCAGACTGCTGGGACGCTCATGCAAGCCAACCACCCCGACTTCATGGTTTTCACCGGCAATGCCAATCCAGGCATGGCAGCTGAAATCGCCCAACACCTCGGCACCACCCTTGGCGCTGCCGACGTGGGTCGCTTCTCCGACGGTGAAGTCACCGTTGAAATCAAGCAAAACGTGCGCGCACGGGATGTTTTCGTTGTGCAGTCCACCTGTGCACCGACCAACGAAAACCTCATGGAACTGCTGATCATGGTGGATGCGCTCAAGCGCGCATCAGCCGAACGCATCAGCGCCGTGATTCCCTACTTCGGCTACGCCCGCCAGGATCGCCGCCCGCGTTCGACGCGCGTACCAATCACGGCCAAGGTGGTGGCGAACATGCTTCAAGCCGTGGGCGTCGCCCGCGTACTGACGATGGATCTGCATGCAGACCAGATCCAGGGTTTCTTTGATATCCCGGTCGACAACATCTACGCATCGCCCGTTCTGCTGGGCGACCTGCGCCAGAAGAACTACGAAGACCTGATTGTGGTCTCTCCCGACGTGGGGGGCGTGGTGCGCGCACGCGCTCTGGCCAAACAGCTCAACTGCGATCTGGCCATCATCGACAAGCGCCGCCCCAAGGCCAATGTGTCCGAAGTGATGCATGTGATCGGTGAGATTGAAGGCCGCAACTGCGTGATCATGGACGACATGATCGACACCGCTGGCACGCTGGTCAAAGCGGCCGAGGTGCTCAAAGAGCGCGGCGCCAAGAAGGTGTACGCCTACTGCACACACCCCATATTTTCGGGTCCTGCCATTGAACGCATCGCACAGGGTTCCGCCCTGGACGAAGTGGTGGTGACCAACACCATTCCCTTGAGCGACAACGCCAGGGGATGCACCAAGATTCGCCAGCTCTCCGTGGCCCCGCTGATTGCAGAGACGATCCAGCGCATTGCCAAGGGAGAGTCTGTCATGAGTTTGTTCTCGGACCAAGACAACCTGTTCTGACAACGCCTCCGTCAGGAGCGTTGCAGACCTGGATTGCATGCAGGCCTCCTTCGGGAGGCTTGTCTGTTCGAGAGCATTGCGTGGGCCTGCCGCCGTAACGGCGACACAGGCCTTTTTCAATCGGGGTACGACTGGTCGCGGTCGACCCTTTTCAGGAGCTAGTTATGAACTTCGTCGCTTTTGAGCGCGCCAAGCAGGGCACGGGTGCGAGCCGCCGTCTCCGCAATTCGGGCAAGACGCCTGGCATCGTTTACGGTGGTACCGCCGAACCCCAACTCATCGAGCTGGACCACAACGCACTGTGGCACGCCCTCAAGAAGGAAGCGTTCCACTCCAGCGTGCTGGACATGGAAGTTGCCGGCACAACCGCCAAGGTTCTGCTGCGCGACGTGCAATACCACCCCTACAAGCAGCTCGTGCTGCACATCGACTTCCAGCGCGTGGACGAAAAGACCAAGCTGCACATGAAGGTGCCACTGCACTTCTCCGGCGCTGAAGAGTCGCCGGCTGTCAAGATCGACAAGTGCATGGTCAACCCGATCGTGAACGAACTCGATGTGACCTGCATGCCTTCGGACCTGCCAGAGTTCATCGCTGTGGACCTGTCCAAGCTGGAAAAGGGTTCTTCCCTGACCCTGAAGGACGTCAAGCTGCCAAAGGGCGTGACCGCCAAGATCCGCGGTGGCCAGAACAACAACCCCGTTCTGGTGTCTGTGGTTCCTCCAGTGGTCGTGGTCGAGACGCCTGTCGAAGCTCCTGCCGCCGATGCCAAAAAGGGCAAGGGCAAGAAGTAATCATCTTCAAGCCGCAGGTTTTTTCCTGCGTGCCAGACAGCCCGCCCTGGCGGGCTGCAGCCTTATCAACGGCCCACCTGTGTGGGCCGTTTTCATTGGTAACGACGCCTTGTACCGGGCAGGCGCACCGCGCACCGGCAACCCCACTGGGTAGCCCCACTGGACAACCCCACCGGATAATCACGCAGATGATCAAGCTGTTTGTAGGCCTCGGAAATCCGGGGCCAGACTACGAGGCCACACGCCACAACGCCGGTTTCTGGTGGATAGACGCCCTGGCGCATGAACTGAAGACGACGCTGGTGCCCGAGCGCAGCTACCACGGGCTGGTGGCGCGCACCACGGTGCATGGCCAAAGCGTGTGGCTGCTGCAACCACAGACGTTCATGAACCTCTCGGGCAAGTCGGTGGCGTCCCTTGCGCGGTTCTTCAAGATCCTGCCCGAGGAAATCCTGGTGGTGCATGACGAACTGGACATCGCGCCCGGCCAGGTCAAGCTCAAACGCGGGGGCAGCCATGCCGGGCACAACGGCCTGCGCGACATCCATGGGCAACTGGGCTCGCCCGACTACTGGCGCCTGCGCATCGGCATTGGCCATCCAGGCATCAAAAGTGAGGTGGCCAACTGGGTGCTCAAAAAGCCTGCGCCCGATCAGCGCGCCTTGATCGAGGACTGCATTGCCCATTCGCTCAAGGCCTATCCGGCCATGCTGGCGGGCGACATGGACAAGGCCACCTTGCTCATCCACACGACCAAACCGCCCCGCCCCAAGCCACCCCGACCGGTAGAAGACTGACGCAAAAGTGCTACTATTTTTATAGCTGATTGCGCTTTATAGATAAGCGCTAGAGGCCAAAAACACTTAAAAATTAGTTGGCCGCAGGCACCTGAAGCCGCTGAAACTTCTGCCACAAGGTTTCGCGGTTCTCGACATGCTGCGGGTTCACGGGGATGCAGGCTACGGGGCAGACCTGCACACACTGGGGTTCGTCAAAGTGCCCCACGCACTCCGTGCACTTGCTCGGGTCAATCTCGTAGATCTCTTGCCCCAGGTAGATCGCCTGGTTGGGGCATTCGGGCTCGCACACGTCGCAGTTGATGCACTCATCGGTGATCATCAGTGCCATAGGGCCTCCCGGATCACGGTGCCTGTGGCCAGGCCAAGAGAGTGTGCGCTGCGGTTCATGCTCCGTATTATCCCGCGCTGGTGGCATGTGCCTTGCATGCCACACTGCAACCCACCACCGCTGACGGGGCTGTTTTTACCGTTATGCTGTGTATACACATTAATTTTGACGCGCTTGCGTCTTGCCTCCTCTCCCCACGCAACCCACGCACCCACCCATGGGCCTGTTTTTTCTCAAGCGGTTTATCACCCTCCTGGCCACGCTCATCGGTGCGTCCATTGTTGTGTTTCTGGTGCTGGAGATCCTGCCGGGCAATGCCGCCCAGATCCTGATGGGCCCCGACGCCTCGCCAGAAGCCGTGGCCGCTTTGGCCAGCAAGCTGGGGCTGGACCAGCCCGCCGGTCTGCGCTACTGGCAGTGGGTCAGCGGCCTGGTGGTGGGCAATATGGGCGAGAGTTATGCCTATAGCTCGCCGGTGCTGGACCTGGTGCTGGAGCGCCTGGCGCTGACCGTGCCGCTGGCCCTGATGGCGATGGCACTTACCACGGTGCTGGCGTTGGCGGCAGGTGTGTATGCGGCATCCCGCCACAACAAGATTGGCGATGTGGGCGTGATGGGGTTGGCGCAGGTTGGCATCGCCATCCCCAATTTTTGGTTTGCCATCCTGTTGATCCTGCTGTTCTCCGTCAAGCTGCAGTGGTTCTCGGCGGGCGGGTTTCCGGGTTGGACCGAAGAGGCAGGCGGCGGCCCGCTTGAAGCACTCAAGGCCCTGCTGCTGCCCGCCATTGCGCTGGCCGTGGTGCAGGCGGCCATTCTGGCGCGCATCACGCGCTCTGCCGTGCTGGAGGTGCTGCGCGAGGACTTTGTGCGCACCGCGCGGGCCAAGGGCCTGTCGCAGCGCGCGGCGCTCTGGGGCCATGTGCTGCGCAACGCCATGATTCCGGTCGTCACCGTGATGGGGCTGCAGTTTGCCAACCTGCTGGCAGGCACCATCGTGGTGGAAAACGTTTTCTATCTGCCCGGCCTGGGGCGGCTGATCTTCCAGTCCATCTCGAACCGTGACCTGATCGTGGTGCGCAACTGCGTGATGCTGCTCGCCGCCATGGTGGTCATCGTGAATTTTGTGGTGGACATCCTTTACGCCGTGATCGACCCGCGCGTGAAGGCATCCGACATCTGAGCCCCCCATGAACGCTGTCATTCCCTCGCCTTCTGCGACCTCTGCCCCCGGCTCGTTGCACCGCGCGCTGCGCCATCGCAGCTTTGTCATTGGCGCCGTGCTGTCGCTACTGCTCATTCTGGCCGCGGTGCTGTCGCTGGTCTGGACGCCCTGGTCGCCGTACGAGATGGACCTGGCGTCCAAGCTGCAGCCCCCCACCGGCAAACACTGGCTGGGCACCGATGCCTTCGGGCGCGACGTGGCCTCGCTGTTGCTGGTGGGCGCGCGCAACTCCATCCTGGTCGGCGTGATCGCCGTGGGCATTGGGCTGACCATTGGCACGGCGCTGGGCCTGCTGGCGGCCGCAAAGCGTGGCTGGGTCGAAGAACTCATCATGCGGCTGGCCGACTTCACGTTTGCCTTCCCGGCCATCCTGTCGGCCATCATGCTGACCGCCGTTTTTGGCGCGGGCATCGTCAACTCGATCATTGCCATCGGGATCTTCAACATCCCGACGTTTGCCCGTGTCACCCGTGCATCGGCCAACGCCGTGTGGTCGCGTGAGTACATCCTGGCATCACGCGCGTGTGGCAAGGGCAGCTGGCGCATCACCATCGAGCACGTGCTGCCCAACATCCTGTCAGTGCTGATCGTGCAGGCCACCATCCAGTTCGCCATCGCCATCCTCGCCGAAGCCGCCCTGTCGTATCTGGGCCTGGGCACGCAGCCACCACAACCCTCTTGGGGCCGCATGCTCAGCGAGGCGCAGACGCTGATGTTCCAGGCGCCGCTGCTGGCGGTTTGGCCCGGCGTGGCGATTGCGCTGGCCGTGCTGGGTCTGAACTTGCTGGGGGATGGCCTGCGCGACCTGCTGGACCCCCGACTTTCGCGCAAGCGCTGACCCAGGCACGCAAAGACCACCAGAACCGAACGATGTCTCTGTTAGAAGTCTCCAATCTCCGAATCCGCCTGCAAACCCACCGGGGCCCCGCCGACGCCGTGCGCGGCGTGAGCTTTACGCTGGCGCGCGGTGAAACGCTGGGCCTGATCGGCGAGTCGGGCTGCGGCAAGTCGATCACCGCCATGTCGCTCATGGGCCTGTTGCCCGACAGCGCCCAAGTCACAGGCAGCATCCGCTTTGACGGCGAAGAATTGGTGGGCCGCACGGATGCGCAAATGTGCAAAATGCGCGGCAACCGCATCGGCATGGTGTTCCAGGAGCCCATGACCGCCCTCAACCCCGTACACACCATTGGTCGCCAGGTAGCAGAGCCCCTGCGCCTGCACCGCGGCATGAATGCCGCAGCGGCGCGCACGGAGGCCCTGGCGCTGCTGGACCGCGTAGGCATCCCCAACGCAGCGCAGCGTTTTGACGCTTATCCGCACCAATTCTCGGGCGGGCAGCGCCAGCGCATCACCATCGCTATGGCGCTGGCCTGCGGGCCCGATCTGCTGATTGCCGACGAGCCCACCACGGCGCTGGACGTGACCATTCAGCAGCAGATCCTGGACCTCATCAGCGACCTGGTGGCCGAGCGCAACATGGCGCTGATCCTCATCTCGCACGACCTCGGCGTGATCTCGCAGAACGTGGACCGCATGATGGTGATGTACGGCGGCAGCGTGGTCGAAAGCGGCTCCACCGCCTCGGTCTTTTCTGCCATGGCGCACCCCTACACGCGCGGCCTGTTTGCCGCACGGCCCCACCTGGGTGCCGTGCATGCGCCCGGGCAACGCCCGCGCCTGTCCACCATTCCCGGCACAGTGCCGGAGCTGGTGGACCTGCCCGCGGGTTGCCCGTTTGCAGGCCGCTGCAGCTACACCGTGGATGCCTGCCATCGCGAACAGCCACCGATCACCCTGGTGGCGACCGACGAAGATGGTGCTCACGAGGTACGCTGCCTGCGCCGCGAGGCTATCGACCAAGCCCAGAGCGCCCAGGCCGTGAAGATTGTCGAGGTGGCAGCATGACCGACGCGCAAACCGCTGCTGCAGCGCCCTCCACTTTGCTTCAGGTGACAGACTTGGTGCGCGACTACACACTGCCGCGCGAACACCTGTTCAAGCCCCCCGGCAAGGTGCATGCCCTCAACGGCGTGAGCTTTTCGGTGGCCTCGGGCCGCAGCCTGGGCATAGTCGGCGAATCAGGCTCGGGCAAATCTACTTTGGCACGGCTGGTCATGGCGCTGGACACACCAACTTCCGGCACCGTCGAGCTGCTGGGTAGCAACCTGCACCAGCTACCCGCAGAGCAGCTGCGCCAGGCGCGGCGCGACTTTCAAATGGTGTTCCAGGACCCTTATGGTTCGCTGGACCCACGCCAGACGGTGGAACGCATCGTGACCGAGCCGCTGCAGGCACAGGGCCAGACCACGCGTGCCGAGCAGCGCGAACAGGCAGGCCAGGTGCTGGCGCAAGTGGGCCTGCGCGCCAACGACCTGGGCAAGTACCCGCACGAATTTTCGGGTGGGCAACGCCAGCGCATCGCCATTGCCCGCGCGCTCATCACAAGGCCCCGACTCATCGTGGCGGACGAGCCGGTGAGCGCACTGGATGTCTCCGTACAGGCCCAGGTGCTCAACCTGATGCAGGACCTGCAGCAGGAGTTCGGCATCACCTACATGCTCATCAGCCACGACCTGGCGGTGGTCAACCACCTGTGTGACGAAGTGGTGGTGCTGTACCAGGGCCGCATTGTCGAACGCGGTTCACCCGCCGACCTGTTCCACAACGCGCAGCACCCCTACACACAGTCACTGGTCGCTGCTGTGCCGCAGGTGCAACCCGGCCGTGCGCGGGCACGCCGGGCCGCGGCCGCTGCGGCAAAAAACGCATAAACAAATGCATGCGTGATGGTGTAAAAAGCTCTTGTGCGCCCCGTTAAAAAAATTGCACCGGGGGTTTTTTTGGTTGTTGTCTGGTTTTTTGTCTGGAGAGTCCGAACATGCTGAACCGCCGTACCGTCCTAGCCACTGGCGCCATCGCCGCTGTGCCCCTGTCCACCTCGCTTGGCGCCCTGGCGCAGGGCCGCAAAGATGCCGTGACGCTGGCGATGACGCTGGAGCCACCGGGCCTGGACCCGACAGCCGGCGCTGCATCGGCCATTGCCGAAATCGTGCAGTACAACATCTTCGAGACGCTCACCAAGATCAATGCCGACGGCAGCGTGTCGCCCCTGCTGGCCGAAAGCTGGGAGGTCTCGCCCGACCTCAAGACCTACACCTTCAAGCTGCGCCGCGGCGTCAAGTTCCAGAACGGCGAGCCGTTCAACGCAGCCACCGTCAAGTTCGCTTTTGACCGCGCAGGCGGCGAAAAAAGTACCAACAAAGACAAGCGCACGTTTGCAGGCCTGACCACCCAGGTGGTCGACGACTACACCGTGGTGCTGCTCAACAAGGAGATCGACCCGGACCTGCTGTTCGTGCTGGGCCAGGCCACATCGATCATCGTCGAGCCCAAGAGCGTGGACACCAACGCCAACAAACCCGTGGGCACCGGCCCGTACCAGCTGCAGGCGTGGAACAAGGGTTCTTCAGTGGTGCTGACTGCGTGGGACGGTTTCCGTGATGCCAAGGCCATCAAGATCAAGCGCGCCACGTTCCGCTTTATCTCCGACCCCGCTGCGCAGGTCGCGGCCCTGCTTGCTGGCGATGTGGATGCGTTCCCGCGCGTCACGCCGCGCAGCGTGGCGCAGTTCAAGGCCAACCCGCGCTTCCAGGTGGTGGTCAGTGGCTCGCGTGCCAAAACCATTTTGGCCATGAATAACTCCAAGAAGCCACTGGACGACGTGCGTGTGCGCCGCGCCATTGCTTCGGCCATCGATCGCAAAGCCGTCATTGAAGGCGCAGGCGACGGCTACGGCGCGCCCATCGGCAGCCACTATGTGCCCGGCGCGTTTGGCTATGTGGACACCACGGGCGTCAACCCGTTTGACATCGAAAAGTCCAAGCGCTTGCTGGCGGAAGCCGGCATCAAGACGCCGCTGGAGCTGACCCTCACCCTGCCCCCACCACCCTACGCCCGCCAGGGCGGCGAGGTGATTGCAGCGCAGCTGGCCAAGGTCGGCATCATCGCCAAGATCCAGAACGTGGAATGGGCGCAGTGGCTGAGCGGCACCTACGGCAACAAGAACTACGACCTGACCATCATCAGCCACGTCGAGCCGTTTGACCTGGGCAACTTTGCCAAGCCCGACTATTACTGGGGCTACAAATCGCCCAAGTTCAACGACCTGTTCAACCAGATCAAGAACGCCGCCCGCCCTGCCGACCGCTCTCGCCTTCTGGGCGAAGCGCAGCGCCTGCTGGCCGATGATGCGGTGCACGGGTTCCTGTATTCCAACCAGTGGATCACGGTGGCCAACAAGAACCTCAAGGGTCTGTGGAAAGACATGCCCGTGTTTGTGAACGACATCTCGTCGCTCTCCTGGTCTTGATGGCCCCGCACAACTCCCGCGCACGCGGGAGTTGTGCGCTCCTAAAAATATAGCTGCTAGCGCTTTACCAGTAAGCGCTAGCAGCCTTTTTTATTGATAAAAATCCCAGCACCCCGCCATGACTGCACTGCACGACCTGCCCGCCCACGACCTGATTGCCGCCTACCGCCAGCGCACGCTGTCCCCCGTGGAGGTCACGCAGGCCGTGTTGGCGCACATCGAGCGGTGGGAGCCCCACATCCGCGCCACCTACCTGCTGCGCCCCGAGGCAGCCTTGGCGCAGGCCCGAGCGTCTGAAGCCCGCTGGCTGCGCGGCGAGCCCCAAGGCGCGCTGGACGGCGTGCCCGGCACCATCAAGGAAAACATCGCCACCGAAGGCGACCCGACCCCCCTGGGCACCGCAGCCGTCGAGCTGGTGCCCGCCGCGGCCGATGCACCGCCCGCAGCCCGCATGCGCGAGGCCGGGGCCATCATGGTGGCCAAGACGACCATGCCCGACTACGGCATGTTGTCGTCGGGCTTGTCCACCTTTCATCCGCTGTCGCGCAACCCCTGGGATGTGAGCAAAGGCCCTGGTGGCTCCAGCGCAGGCGGTGGCGCTGCAGCCGCCGCAGGCTACGGCCCGCTGCACATTGGTACCGACATCGGCGGCTCGCTGCGCCTGCCAGCCAGCTGGTGCGGCATCTTCAGCCTGAAGCCCAGCCTGGGCCGCATACCGATCGACCCGCCCTACACGGGCCGCGCCGCAGGCCCCATGACCCGCACCGTGGCCGACGCCGCGCTGATGATGCAGGTGCTGAGCCAGCCCGACGCCCGCGACAGCATGAGCCTGCCCGGGCAAGACATCGCCTGGAGCCAGTTCAACCAGGGCGCCGAGCGCCTGCGCGGCCTGCGCATCGGACTGCTGCTGGACGCGGGCTGTGGCCTGCCGGTGGAACCCGAAGTGAAAGCCGCCGTAGAACGCGCAGCAAAGCTCATGGAGGCCGCAGGCGCCACCATCGTGCCCATGTTCCCGTTCATGACCCAGGCCATGCTCGACGGCATGGACCACTTCTGGCGCATGCGCTCGCACATCGACCTGCAGGCCCTGCCCGCCGAACGCCGCGACAAAGTGCTGCCCTACATCCGCACCTGGGCCGACAGCGCTGCGGGTTTAAGTGGCACCGAGGTCTTCCACGCCAGCCACCAGTTCCACCTGACCCGCGTGGCCACCGTCAAAGCCTGCAGCGCGTTCGACTACGTCATTTCGCCCGTGGCTCCCATGCCCGCCTTCCAGGCCGAACTGCCCTCGCCCACCAACGACCCGCTGCGCCCGCTGGAGCACATCGGGTTCACCGTGCCGTTCAACATGTCCGAGCAGCCTGCGGCATCGGTCAACTGTGGCTACACCAGCAGCGGCCTGCCCATTGGCCTGCAGATTGCAGGCGTGCGGTTTGACGACCTGGGCGTGCTTCAGGTGGCGCATGCGTTTGAGTTGATTCGGGATCCTCAAAAGGCGTGGCCGCAGCCCCCTGCAGTTTAAGAACGTATTCTTCTGCTTGGCATATGGCGCGTTGTTGGTAACCTCAAGGGTTTGAAGGTGCCGTTCGTGCGGTGCCTGCTTCCCGTTCAGTAGACACACTGGACCGCCGCAACAACAACGCAACACCTGACGCATACCCCGCATGGACATCATCATCCTGGCGATCCTCCTCGCCACCGGCACCTTTCTGCTCAACGCCAAAGAGCAGCGCAAACGCATCGCACTGCTGGGCAGCCATCTGGCCAATTACCAGATCGAGAAGCTGATGGAAGCGCTCACCGGCGGCTACCTGCGCGCACTGGGTGAAAGCACCGACGAGCGGCGCACGCAGATATGGAACCTGCTGAGCACCACCGAGGCGCAACTGACCGAGCAGTTCAGCCGCTTTGCCGCCGACTTTGCCAAAGAGCCCGAGGCGACCACGCGCGTCAGCCGCCTGGTCATGGCGATACCCTTTGCAGAAAAGCTTTTCCCCAGCTTCACCTTCGACATGCGCAAAGCCCTGGCCATCCACGCGCGCGGCATTGCGCACGTGGTGCAGAACACCAGCCACCTGTCGCCCAAAGACCGCGCCTTCATGATGTCGGCCGAGCTGTTCCTCATGCAGCACACCTGCCACTGGTTCTGCAAGTCCAAGACCATTGCGACCGCCCGCATGCTGGCGCGCCACCAGACGCCGCACGAGCAGCTGGTGGCCTCCGTGTCGTCCGATACGCGCAATGCCTACCTGAAGCTCATCAACGGCGGCTGAAATGAAGCAACACCCCCCTGAGGCCCTACGGGCCTTCCCCCCACTCTCGCAACGCTGCGCGCTGCGGGCGGGGGGACGCAGCCAGCGCGGCGGGGCGGCCCTTGCGCGGCTGCCCTGGCATGTGCCGTGTCGTGCCAACGCATCGGGGGCGACGCTCAACACTTTGGATCGCTGACATGCCAGCAACAACCGACAGTCTGGGCAACCCCGTCACGCTGCACGACGCAGTCAGCGAGACCGCACTGAATGACTTTGTCGAAGGCTTCATCGCCTGCGAGGCGCGCGCCGTCAACGTCCTCAACGCAGCCCAGGACCCCAGCGCCATCGTGCAGGCCTGCTGCGCCGCGTTGCACATGTTTGCCGAGTCGGCCGACGCATCGCACAACGCCCGCCCCTTCATCGACCAGGCGCTGGCCCACGCACCGCAGGCCAGCGAACGCGAACAACGTTTTGTGGCCGCCGTGGCCGCCTGGGTCAACGGCGACCTGCCCCGCGCCATTGCGCTGCACGAAGAGCAGGCCCGCCAACACCCGCGCGACCTGGCATCGATCAAGCTGGGGCAATACCACCTGTTCAACCGGGGCGACTCGCCCGGCATGCTGTGCCTGGCGCTGCAGGCCCTGCCCGCCGCCGCAGACGTGCCCTACCTGCACGGCATGCTCGCCTTTGGCTGGGAGCAATGCCACCTGCTCGACCGCGCCGAAGCCGCCGCACGCCGCGCCGTGGACATGTGCCGAAAGGAACCCTGGGCCCACCACGCCCTCGCCCATGTGATGCTCACGCAAGGCCGCATCCGCGAAGGAGGCGACTTCATGGCCAGCGTGAGCGACACCTGGACGGGCCTGAACTCCTTCATGGTCACGCACAACTGGTGGCACCAGGCGCTGTTTCTGCTGGAGCAGGACCGCCACGCCGAGGTGCTAGCGCTCTATGACAAGCAGGTGTGGGGCGTGGTCAAGGAATACACGCAGGACCAGATCAACGCGGTGTCACTGCTGGCGCGGCTGGAGCTGGCGGGCGTCGATGTGGGCCACCGCTGGGCCGATGTAGCCGACCACCTGGCACTGCGTTTGTCCGACCATGTGCTGCCCTTTCTGGACTTGCAATACCTCTACGGCCTGGCTCGCGCAGGCCGCACCGACGCGGCACTCACTTTGCTGCGCAACATCGAGGCCCACGCCGCCACCCGCAACGAGTTGCACGAATGCACGGTGTGGCAGCAGGTGTGTGTGCCCGCCGCGCACGGCCTGATGGCGCATGCGCAAGGCGACTGGCCCACGGCGGCGGAGAAGCTGGGCGTGGCCCTGCCCCGGTTGGTGGAGATTGGAGGCAGCCATGCGCAGCGGGATCTGTTTCACCAGATCTGGCTGGATGCGCTGCAGCGCAATGGGCAGTGGGCGGCGGTGCAGAATTTGTTGCAGCCGCAAGCCAATGCGCAGCCGGAGTCGGTGCGGTTGGCAAGGCAAGTGGGGGTGGTGAATGGGGTGTTGGGGCAATCCACCGAACTTAAGCCCCCTACCCCTTGTAAGCCATATGCGGATGCGGCTTCACATGCCGCGCAGGTCTGGGTTGAGATCGACCCGCCACGCGGCGCACCAAGTTCTTGCCCAGCAGGCCAATAGCATGGGCAAT
>CAMTXG010000051.1:0-55938 GCA_947085645.1 uncultured Gammaproteobacteria bacterium | reverse complement strand
GCTCTGCGCGCTCGGCGTCAGTGATTTGCAGCTTCGTGGCGGGGCGTCCAGGGTGGGCCATCGGCGTAGTCTCCTGCTGGGAAACTCCTTGGATTAATACGCACCAAAATAATTCAAATTACTTTTGAGACGCCACACTAGTGTCCTGAGTTAGAAATTCGCAGACAAAATCTCTCGATGCTCGCCAGGATGTCATCGGCGGATTTGACCCACACGAACGGTTTGGGATCCGAGTTGTTCAGTTCCAAGTATTGGCGAATCGCCTGTTCGAGCTGTCTTGTTGATCGGTGTGTGCCGCGACGGATGCACTTCTCGGTCAGGGTTGCAAACCAACGCTCCACCTGATTGAGCCAGGACGCGGATGTTGGCGTGAAGTGCACGTGAAACCTGGGATGTCTTGCAAACCATGCCTTGACCGCAGGGGTCTTGTGCGTGCCGTAGTTGTCCATCACCAAATGCACATCCAGCTGGGCGGGCACATTCGCTTCAATAGTACGCAGGAACTGCAAAAACTCCGTGCTGCGATGGCGCCGGTGTAACTCTCCAATCACTTGGCCCGTGGCAATGTCCAGTGCCGCAAACAGCGTCGTCGGTCCATGGCGCATGTAGTCGTGGGTTCTGCGCTCAGGGATACCCGGCGCCAGCGGCAAGGTCGGCTGTGTGCGGTCCAGCGCCTGTATCTGGCTCTTCTCATCCACGCACAACACCAACGCCTTGACGGGCGGGTCCATGTACAAGCCGACAATGTCACGGACTTTGTCGACAAAAAACGGATCACTGGAGAGCTTGAACGTCTCCTGGCGGTGTGGCTGCAAACCGAAAGCCCGCCAGATTCGACTGACAGCCGTCTGTGACATGCCCATTGCGTGGGCCATGGTGCGCGTGCTCCAGTGAGTCGCGCCAACTGGCACAGACTCCAGCGTCTTGGCAATCACCGCGTCGACGCGCTCATCTTCAATCGTGCGCGGAGCACCAGGGCGCGGCGCATCAAGCAAACCCTCCATGCGTAGCTCCACGAAACGGCCCCGCCACTTGGAAACCGTCTGCTGCGTCACCCGCTGGCGCGCTGCTACCACTTTGTTGTCCAAGCCCTCGGCGCAAGCGAGGACGATCCGCGCTCGCAGGGCCAAGGCCTGCGCGGTCTTACGGCGCTTGGTCAACGCAATCAGTTGCTCTCGCTCCGTCGCGCTCAATATCAATGGAGTCTTTGGTCTTCCGCGCATGGTCACCTCGTCGTGCAACACACAGTACACGACTGATCACCATCAGAGAAAATAATTCAATGAATTTTTAACTCAGGACACTAGCCACAAACAAGGCAGGCCATAAAAAAACGCGGCCGCGGCCGCGTTTTTGGTTCGCATCCACTGGGGACGCGCATGCTGACTGAGCTTACTGGATCTTCGCTTTTGCGCGCAGATCTTCCTGGAACTTCAGCAGCTTTTGCTGCTGCAGTTGTTCTGCCACTTGGGGCTTCACTTCTTCCAGCTTGGGCAGTTGTGCTTCACGCACGTCATCCAGGCGGATGATGTGGTAACCAAACTGACTTTTCACCGGCGTTTCGGTCATCTTGCCCTTTTCGAGCTTCACCATGGCGTCACTGAACTCTCCCACATAGTTGGCGGGAGCTGCCCAGTCCAAGTCACCGCCCTTGGCACCAGAGCCTGGGTCCTTCGACTGCTTCTTGGCGATGTCTTCAAACTTGGCGCCCTTATTGATAGAGGCGACGATGGCTTTGGCATCCTCTTCCTTTTCCACCAGGATGTGGCTGGCCTTGTATTCCTTGCCGCTGTTGGCAGCAACGAACTTGTCGTATTCGGCCTTGATGTCAGCGTCGGTGACCGGATTTTTCTTTTGGTAGTCGGCAAACAATTCGCGGATCAGAATGGTCTGGCGAGCCAGTTCCATCTGGATCTTGTAGTCTGCGGAAGCTTCCAGTCCGCGTTTTTGCGCTTCCTGCATGAAGACTTCCCGGGCAATGACTTCTTCCTTGATCTGGCCTTCGATTTCAGGCGTCACCGGGCGGCCCGAGCGTTCCACTTGCTTCTTGAGCACTTCAAGGCGCTCTTTGGGCACGGCCTTGCCATTCACGATAGCGAGGTTCTGGGCGGATACGGGCAGGGCCATCGTGCCCAGCACGGCAGCGGCCACGAGGCCGGACAGGAGCTGTTTCTTCATGCGAAATCCAAAAAATGAGGGGTTGGTTGCCAGCTGAAATCCGGCAGATAGTGACATGGGGGCCGGTTCAGAGAACTTCAATGGCGAGGGCGTGGACGCCTTGGTCAATAAATTCTTGCAGCGCATCATACACAAGGCGGTGCCGTGCGACTCTTGTGCGCCCGGTAAACAAAGGTGACGAAATGCGTACCCGGAAATGGGTGCCAAAAGCGGTCCCGTTGGACCCGACATGTCCCGCGTGGGCCGCGCTCTCGTCGATAACTTCTACATGGCTTGTAGACAGCCGCGCGGTCAGGGTGTCCTGCATCTTTTGCGCAAGATGGCTCATGGCTGGTTCACTCATGCGGCTGGCTCGTCACTCTTGAGGTGCGGCGCAATATAAAGGCCCTGTGCCACCAAAAAAGCCAGCGGGAAGGCGTAACCCCAGAGTTTGAAGTCCACCCACGCCTCGGTGCTGAAGTTCATCACCACGTAGGCGTTGACGGCAGACATGAAGGCGCAGTACACGATCCATGCGACATTCAGGCGCAGCCACACCGCGTCGGGCAGCTCCAGCTGGCTGCCCAGCAGCATCTTGAGGAAGTTCTTCTTCATCACCCAAAGCGCCACCGCCAGTGCCAGTGCCATCGCCCCGTACAACACAGTGGGTTTCCACTTGATGAACCGGTCGTCCTGTAGCACCAGCGTGAGCGTGCCGAACAGCAGGATGAGCGCCAGGGTGACCTTGTGCATGGTCTGCAGCCGCCGGTCGATGGCGTAGATAAGGCCCATCTGCACCACTGTGGCTGCCATGAGCACTGCGGTGCCGACATAGATGCCGTAAAACTTGTAGGCCCCAAAAAACAGCAGGATGGGGAAGAAGTCGATCAGAATTTTCATGGAGTCAGGAGCAGGTCTCGGGGCTCAGCCTTTGCCCGACGCGAAGTCCAGCGAAGCCGAGTTCATGCAGTAGCGCAGGCCGGTGGGCGTGGGGCCGTCTTCAAAGACGTGGCCCAGATGCGCCCCGCATTGTGCACAGACCGTCTCGGTGCGAACCATGCCGTGGCTGCGGTCCACGATCTCGGTGATGGCGCCGGGGATGGCTTCAGAGAAGCTGGGCCAGCCGCAGCCGGCGTCGAACTTGGTCACAGAATCGAACAACTTGGCGCCGCAGCACACGCAGTGGTAGCTGCCGTCGGCCCAATGGGCTTCATATTTGCCGGTGAATGGGCGCTCGGTCGCTGCGTGGCGCGTGACTTGCAGCGCTGCGGGTTCGGCGCCCTTTTCTTTCAGGATGGCTTGCCATTCGGCATCGGTCTTCTGGACGGGGTAGGTCATGATGAACAGCTGATCTCGATAGAAGAGGCCCAGTCGGGCGGGAAGGCTGCGTAGGCGTCATGCCCGGGGTGCTCGTCGAACGGGCGCTCCAGCAGCCGCTGAATGGTTTGGAGTTCGCTGAAATTGCCAAGTTTCGCCGCGCGTATGGCCTGCTCGCCCAGGTGGTTGCGCAAAACGAACTTGGGATTGTTCTTTAGCATCAAATTGGCCGCTATCGCTTGATTATAAAGCGTCAATAGCTCTGAATATGATAGCAACCAGCCGTCAAAGGCGTTCCGGTCGGCGAACAGGTCGCGCACAGGCTCAAAATCGCTCTGCTGCACCGCGTGCGACAGGCGGCGCCAGAAGATGGTGTAGTCCACGCCGTTCTGGGCCAGCAGCACCAAGATGCCGTCGATCAGTTCTGCGTCTTGCTCACTTGCCTGGGCCAGCCCGAGTTTGCTGCGCATGCGGGCCATGAACGCTTCCGGGAAGACGGTTTTATAGGACTCCAGGGCACCCTTTGCCAGTTCCTGGTCGCCGATCAGCGGCAGCAAAGCCTGCGCCAGGCAGAACAGGTTCCAGTACGCCACATTGGGCTGGCGGTTGTAGGCATAGCGGCCCTGGTTGTCGCTGTGGTTGCACACATGGCCGGGCACAAAGGCGTCCAGAAACTGGAAAGGACCGTAGTCAATGGTCAGCCCCAGGATGCTCATGTTGTCGGTGTTCATCACCCCATGGCAAAAGCCCACGGCCTGCCACTGTGCCATCAGGTGTGCGGTACGTTCGCTCACGGCCTTCAGCAGGGCGGCATACGCGTTGCCGCCGAAGTCGCGGGTGTCCCGGCATTCGGGGTAGTAGCGGTCGACAACGTAGTCGGCCAGGGTCTTGAGCTGTGCTTGCAGGTCGTTCGCTGCAAAGTGCTCGAAATGGCCAAAACGCACAAAACTGGGGGCCACACGCGTGACCACGGACGCTGTTTCGACCTCTTCGCGGCGCACGGGCGCGGGCGAACCGGTGATGCACAGTGCGCGGGATGTCGGAATGCCCAGGCCATGCATGGCCTCGCTGCACAGGAATTCACGGATGCTGGACCGCAGCACAGCGCGCCCGTCGCCCATGCGGGAGTAGGGGGTGCGGCCAGCGCCCTTGAGCTGGATTTCGAGGCCCGCCGCAGTTTCTCCCAGCAAGATGGCGCGGCCATCACCCAGTTGGCCAGCCCAAACGCCAAACTGGTGGCCGCTGTAGACGCTGGCCAGGGGCCGAGAGCCTGCAAGCAGCGTGTTGCCGGTGAAGGCTTGCAGGGCTTCGTCCCGCTGCAGCCAGTCTGCGTCCAGGCCGATCAGCTGTGCAACGGCAGAACTGGTGCCCACCCAGTGGGGGGCGGGCAGCGGAGTGGGGCGAAGTTCGGTGAAAAAGTCCGGTCCCAGGGCGGCAAATCCGTGCTTCCAGGCCAGGCCGATATCGGCGGTGGGGGTCACGCTTTCGGCGGGCAGGTTCATGGATGGATTGTCTCGCACCCCGGATGCCCCGGCGCTTGCAGGGCCTTGGACCACGGCCCGGCCTATGCGGCCTGGGTAGAGCCTTGGCCTTCGGCCTCGGGGTACAGCACCTGCGCGCGGTACTGGCCCGGCGGCAGGCCAAACCAGCGCTTGCAGGCCCGAAACAGGTTGCTCTGGTCGGCAAAGCCCAGCAGGTCGGCCACCTCGGCCAGGCTTCGGCGCTCGTCGCTGAGGTACTGGCGTGCCAGTTCACAGCGGGTGTCGTCCAGCAGCTGCTGATAACTCACCGATTCAGCCTGCAGGCGCCGCTGCAGTGTGCGGTCTGTCAGGTGCAGGCGCGCGGCCACGTCTTCGCGGCGGGGCTCGCCCAGGTGCAGGATACGGGCCACTTCAGTGCGTACGCGCGTGCTGGCAAGCGACTGGCCCAGGTGGTCCAGCTCGTTCTCCACCAGCCGTTCGTGCATGGCCCACAGGCTGGGGTTGTGGGTGGGTATGTCGGCCAGCACGTCGGCCTCGGCCAGCAAGAACCGGTTGGCCGTCTGCCCAAAGCGCGGCAGCATGCCAAACGCGGTGTGATAAGGCGCCTCGTTGGTGGCTGCAGGCTGCGGTGTGATCAGTTCCACCGCCAGAGGCCGTAGCTCGCGGCGCGTGATCCAGCAGCACAGCGTGAAGAGTGTGAGCAGCGCATATTCAACACGCTGGCGCGGAATGGGGCGGGTGGCGCCGATATGTGCGATGGAAATCCAGTAGCCGCGAGCATCGCGCTCCAGCGTGAACGTGGTGCAGTCCGAGATCACCGCCATATGGCGGATGAGGTGCTGGAAACCCACCAGCAGATTGGGGCCGGAAGCCAGCGCGTAGCCCACCACATCCGCATTGCCGTAGCGTGCTGTGAGCTGTGGGCACAGCCCCAGCGCCACCTTGCCTGACCGCGATACTGCCAGCTCCCATAGACGGCTGATTTTGTCGACGTCCACCCGGGTTTGCGGCAGCTGCAGTGCTGCCATGTCGATGCCCGCCTCGCCGCACAACTCTGCTGCAGGCAAGCCTTCGGCGGCCATCATGTCGGCGATGCCGCGCACCCAGGCGGCGGAGCTTGTGCGGAGAGTCATGGTGTGGCCATTGAGGTAAGGGGCGGGGGCAGGGTTTACGCGCGGTGGTGATCTGAAGTCAGTGTTTTGGCACGGTTGCGATAGTAGCCAAAGCCCCCCCGGTTCACACAATCGACTTCAAGGTGGTGCCCTGCCCGAAGTGTGACTCGAGACGGAGGCCCGCCCCATTCCTGAAAACCCCCAAGGAGACAAGACATGGTCGATTCACGCACGCGTTTGCAATGGTTGGGAGTGGTGTTTTCCGTAGCCACTATGGCGGGCTGCGCCGGTGGTTCAGGGCCGGCGCCAGAGGTCCGCGAGACCGCGTATGGCACCCTGCGCGGCGTGGACAACAGTGCCGCCACCGGGACCTACGCCTGGAAGGGCATTCCGTTTGCCAAGCCACCCGTGGGGGAACTGCGCTGGCAGCCGCCCGTGGCCCCCGCCGCCTGGTCTGGTGAACGAGACGCCACACGTTTCGGCAGCGCCTGCCTGCAGATGGGGCGCCTGTATGGCCCCGGTGCCAATAACCGGTTTGACAACAGCATTGGCGAGACGCTGGGAACGCCGGTCGGAAACGAGGACTGCCTGACCCTCAATATCTGGCGCCCGGCCAACACGCAAGACAACCTGCCCGTAGTGTTGTTTCTGCATGGCGGCAGCGCCATCTCGGGCTACACCGCCGATCCGGTGTATGACGGGGCGGCCTTGGCGCGTTCAGCCAACGCTGTGGTCGTTACAGCCAACTACCGGCTGGATGTGCTGGGCTTTCTGCAGATGCCGCAATTGCATGGTGGCACTGACCCCTATACGGGCAACTATGCGTTGCTGGACAACGTGCAGGCGCTGTCCTTCATCCAACGCAACATCGCCGGGTTTGGCGGCAATGCGGGCAATGTCACGCTTATGGGGCAGTCGGCAGGCGCCATCAATGCGCTGGCATTGCTCACCGCGCCACAGGCGAAGGGACTGTTCCACAAACTTGTTCCCATCAGTGGCGGCATTTCTCTGCCCAGCAATCTGCCTGCAGGCACGATACCGACGCTGAACCCCGCATCGAAGTACGCAACGCAGTCCGGCGCACTGCTGGTAGCCCTGGTGCTCGCCGACGGACTGGCGCCGGATGCTGCAGCGGCAGCAGCCCTGGTTGCGAGTTGGTCACCCGGGCAGACCGCCACCTATCTGCGCGGCAAGGATGGCCGTGCGGTGTTGCAGGCGGTGATGCAGAACGGCCTCACCGGTTCGGGTCCGATTCCGGACGGTGTGGTTGTTCCCAGCAATCCCATCGACGAGATAGCTGCGGGCCGCTACCAGAAGGTGCCGGTACTCTCTGGCTACACCGCCGATGAGGCCAAACTGTTCGCGCCGTTTCTGGCGCTGCTGGGCGGCAAGCCGGGCATGAGAATCACCGATGCCCAGCGTTTTGCAATGACGCAAAGCTTCAACCCCGACGCACCGACATCACTCACAGTGGCGGACGTCCTGGACCCGTCCTACCTGCCAGTCACTGCGCCGGTGACGGGCTACAACGCCCGGATGAAGTTGCTGGGCAGCGCATTCATCGACCCGAGCCGCGACAACCTGCTGAGCACCCTGCGCTCCCAGCAATCCAATGTGTGGAGCTACCAGTTCAACTGGGCGCAACAGCCTGCTCCTTGGGCCGACGTGTATGGCGCCGCCCATGGTTTTGACCTGCCCTTCGTGTTTGGCAATTTCGGCCCGTCGCTGCTGGCCCGGGCGGCCAACAGCACGGCCAATCAGCCTGGTCGGCTGGCCTTGTCCAAAGCCATGATGGACAGCGTGCGTGCCTTTGTGCACACCGGCAACCCCAACCATGCGGAACTGGGCCAGGAATGGCAGCCCTGGCCGCGCAAGTTCATCTTCGATGCCGACCAGAAGGCCGCGCGCCTGAGTGCGCAGTAGGGATCCGGACCTGATGATGTGTCAATTTTCCATTGTGTGCGTGACTTTCACGACGCGCCTGACTGGCGCGATCCAGGCCAGGGCCCATGTTCAGGGGCTACCTCACCGTATCGGGGGCGTCTGTCGCTCGACTCGCGCGGTGAGTCGGGAGGGTAGGAAGGCTCAAGCCGATTCAGGGGGTGTTTCGTCTCATGCGGTTGCCGTGGCGGCGAGGTACGCATTCAGCGCCTCGTCGTCCACGATGGCGACACGCCCAAAGTCCAGCGACACGATGCCCAAGCCCTCCAGCGTTCGCAAGACCTTGTTCACGGTTTGCCGTGACAACCCCACCAGCTGGCCCAGCTCTTCCTGGGTCAGGTTCAAGCGACGGGTGCTGCGCCAGAACAGGCGGCTCAGGTACAGCGCCACCCGGTGTTCTGTGGACTGCGTGCGCCCGGCTTCGATGATGGTCATGGCTTGGCCAAGCCGCATGTTCAGGTGCAGCACCAGGAACTGGTTGAAGGCCATGCTGGTCTCGCGCAGTTCTGCAAACAGCGGCAAGGGCAGGCACAGCAAAGAGGTAGGTCGCAACGCGACCACGTTGTACCGGCGTGGCTCGGGCTTGAGGGCGGACCCCTCACCGAACCAGTCGCCATCCGGCACGCCAATAAAGGCGGAAGAACGCCTGTGGTTAGCCGGGCTTTGCAACATCACCAGGCCCGACAGCACGGCATGCCAGCCTTGCACAGCGCTGCCTGCGGGCAGCATCACGTCACCCTTTTCGCCCTGCTCGGCCAACACTTCGGTGCGCAGCCGCTCCTGCATTGCAGCAGGGACGCTGGCAAACCACGGTTGGGCTGCGATGAATCGCGAAGCGGAAGGGGCAGAGCTGAGCATGGCGGCGATTGTCGCTGTGTCCGTGGGCGATGTGCAGGGTATTCCCTTGGCTTTTGTCAATCGGACGACATGTGTTGGCAGCCATGATGGCAGGGCGCACACTGGCGTAATGCCAGGTGGAAATGCGAAGGGTTTGCGTGAGCCCGGAGACAGCTCAACCCGACGCCCCGCGCTACGATGATCAATCCATTCACTACAACATCCAAGGAGCACACATGCTGGGCCTGATGCAGAGTCAACCGTTGCTGATTTCGTCGCTGATCGAGTTCGCCGAACGCCACCATGGTGACGCCGAAATCGTGTCCCGACGGGTGGAGGGGGACATCCATCGCTACACGTACCGCGACCTCGCGGCACGCGCCCGCCGCCTGGCAAATGCGCTAGACGAACTGAAGCTCCAGTTCAGCGACCGCGTGGCCACGCTGGCCTGGAACGGCTACCGCCACATGGAGATGTACTTCGGCGTAAGCGGTTCGGGCCGTGTTCTGCACACCGTCAACCCGCGCCTGCATCCCGACCAGATTGCGTGGATCATGAACCACGCTGAAGACCAGGTGCTGTGTTTTGACCTGACCTTCCTGCCCCTGGTCCAAGCTGTGTACGCCAGGTGCCCTACAGTCAAAAAGTGGGTGGCGCTTTGCGATGCAGACAAGCTGCCTGCAGAATCCGGCATCCCTGGCCTCACAAGCTACGAAGCCTGGATTGGCGCGCAGTCGCCCGACTATGCGTGGCCCGAGTTTGACGAGAACTCTGCGTCGAGCATGTGCTACACCAGCGGCACCACCGGCAACCCCAAGGCCGCGTTGTATAGCCACCGATCCACCACGCTGCACGCTTACGCGGCGGCGCTGCCGGACGTGATGTGCCTGTCGGCCCGCGACGCCGTACTGCCAGTGGTGCCGATGTTCCACGTTAATGCGTGGGGTATTCCGTACTCGGCCGCGCTCACGGGGTGCAAGTTGGTGTTCCCCGGTCCGGCGATGGACGGCAAGTCGATCTACGAACTGATCGAATCTGAGAAGGTCACCTACGCGGCTGGCGTGCCTACCGTGTGGCAGATGATGCTGGGTCACATGAAGCCCTCGGGCCTCAAGTTCTCCACACTGCGCCGCACCGTCATCGGCGGCTCGGCCTGCCCGCCCGCGATGATTCATGCATTCAAGGAAGACTATGGCGTGGAGGTGCTGCATGCTTGGGGAATGACGGAGATGAGCCCGCTGGGCACACTCTGCACCTTGAAGAACAAGCATCTGGCCATGCCCAAGGATGACCAGATGAAGATCCTGCAAAAGCAGGGCCGTGCTATTTACGGCGTGGACATGAAAATCGTGGGTGGTGACGGCAACGAGCTGCCCTGGGACGGGAAAACCTATGGCGACCTGCTCGTCAGGGGGCCGTGGATTGTGGGCAACTACTTCAAGGGCGAGGGTGGCAATCCTCTCGTCAAAGATGCGCAAGGCCGCGGCTGGTTCCCCACCGGCGACGTGGCCACCATCGATGCCGACGGCTTCATGCAGATCACCGACCGCAGCAAGGACGTGATCAAGTCCGGCGGCGAATGGATCAGCTCCATCGACATCGAGAACATTGCGATGGCGCACCCTGCCATCGCCATGGCGGCCTGCGTGGGCATGCCGCACCCCAAGTGGGACGAGCGCCCGATTGTTGCGGTGGTCAAGCGCCCCGGCACCGAGGTGACGCGCGAAGAGCTGCTGGCCTTCTACGAAGGCAAGACCGCCAAGTGGCAGATCCCCGATGACGTCGTGTTTGTAGAAACGATTCCGCTCGGAGCCACCGGCAAGATGCTCAAGACCAAGCTGCGTGAGCAATTGAAGGATTACAAGCTTCCGGGCTCTTGAAGGAAACCATTGGTCATGACAGTGTCATCGTCATCGTCGTGGCCGTTGAAACTGGCGCGCGCCAAGCCAGTGCACCCGTGGATCTGGCTTCGCCAGTCCACCGGGTGCGTCCCCCTCCCGCGCAGCGAGAGAGGGGTGAAGGCGCGCAGCGCCTCAGGGGGTGACACCTCGTCCAGTCACGTGTGCGACGCTGGTAGGGGCAATCCCTGAGCATCGCTTTGTTGCAACGCGGTACGCTGCGTTGTGTAGATTTACAAAGGAGACAAGACCATGAAATTCGCTATTAAGGCCATAGCAGCCTCGGTAATGTTGGTAGGCGCTAGCGGCGCATTCGCTCAAAAGGGCGAGACCGTGAAGATCGCCTGGCTTGACCCGCTTTCGGGCCTCATGGCCGCAGTGGGAACGAACCAGCTCAAGAGCTTCCAGTTCATCGCTGAAGAGTTCAACAAAAAGAACTCCGCCGGCGTGAAGTTCGAGATCATCGGCATTGACAACAAGCTGAGTCCTCAAGAGACCACCAGCGCCTTGCGCTCGGCCATGGACCAGGGCGCACGTTATGTGGTGCAGGGCAACGGTTCCGGCCCAGCACTGGCCATCATGGACGCGCTGGAAAAGCACAACGCGCGCAACCCAGGCAAGGAAGTGCTGTTCCTGAACTACGCTGCGGTGGACCCAGACCTGACCAACAGCAAGTGCAGCTACTGGCACTTCCGTCTGGATGCGGACACCTCCATGAAGATGGAAGCTCTGACGACCTACATGAAGGACCTGCCAGAGGTTAAGAAGGTCTATCTGATCAACCAGAACTACTCGCACGGCCACCAGGTCTCCAAGTTTGCCAAGGAGATGATGCAGCGCAAGCGCCCCGACGTGCAGTTTGTCGGCGACGATCTTCACCCCCTGGCCCAAGTGCGTGACTTCTCGCCCTATATTGCCAAGATCAAGCAGTCGGGTGCCGACAGCGTGATCACCGGCAACTGGGGTTCTGACCTGGCGCTGCTCATCAAGGCCGCCAACGATGCAGGCCTGAACAACGTCAACTTCTATACCTACTACGGTTCGGTCACCGGCAGTCCCACTGCGATGGGTGCTGCGGCAGCAGGCCGGGTGTACATGGTGGCTTACGCTCACATGAACTTGCCTGGACCACTGAACCAGATCGTGGTGGACTACAAGAAAAAGTTCAACGACGACATGTACACGGGAGCGGTTTACCACGCATTCACGATGCTGTCGGAAGGTTTTACCAAGGCCAAATCCACTGATCCGGTCAAGGTGGCCGCCGCGTTTGAAGGCATGAAGTTCAAGAGCTTCAATGGCGAAGTCGAGATGCGCAAGACCGATCACCAGCTGCAACAGGGCCTGTTCATCTCCAAGTGGGAAAAGGCGGGCGGCAAGTATCCCATCGACTCTGAAGGCACCGGCTATACCTTTGTACCGGTGAAGTACTACGAGCCCTATGTGGCCAGCACGCCCACGTCGTGCCAGATGAAGCGTCCATAAATCCGTTTTTGGATCTTCGAGGCCCGACCTACTCGGGCCTTTTTTTTACCTTGTAATGAAAAATTCCAATGAATCCTGAGTTTTTCGTGATCTCTTTGCTGAACGGCGTGAGCTATGGGCTCCTGCTGTTCATGCTGAGTTCCGGCCTCACGCTGATTTTCAGCATGATGGGCGTGCTCAACTTTGCACACACCAGCTTCTACATGCTGGGTGCCTATTTCGCGTTCACCATCTCCGGGGTGGTGGGCTTTTGGCCAGCGCTGGTGCTGGCACCCCTTGCCGTGTTTGCGCTAGGGGCCGCGTTCGAGCGCTACTGCTTGCGCCGGGTTCACAAGTTCGGCCATGTGCCTGAGCTGTTGGTGACCTTTGGCTTGTCCTACCTGATTCTGGAGCTGGTGCAGCTGGTGTGGGGCCGTTCCACGGTGCCTTATGGCTTGCCAGAGCAACTGCAGGGGCCTTTGTTCAACCTGTATGGCACGCAGTTTCCCAAGTCGCGCTCGTTCGTGATGCTGGTGGCTCTGGTCATGCTGGTGTCGGTATGGCTGCTTCTGACACGCACCCGCATCGGGCTCGTGATCCAGGCTGCGCTCAAGTACCCCGAGATGGTTGAAGCGCTGGGCCACAACGTGCCACGCGTATTCATGCTCGTGTTTGGCGGCGGCGCTGCGCTGGCTGGCCTGGCCGGTGTGATCGGTGGCAACACCTATATCACCGAGCCTGCCATGGCAGCGTCGGTAGGCTCCATCATCTTTGTGGTGGTGGTGGTCGGCGGCATGGGTTCTTTGGCGGGTGCCTTCCTCGCATCGCTGCTGATCGGGCTGGTGCAGACCTTTGCGGTGGCGCTGGACTACTCGCTGATCCACGTCTTCAAGGCCGTGGGTGTGGCGGTTACCGACCAGACCTTTGGTTACCCCTTGCTCAAACTCACGATCTCTCAGGTGGCTCCGATCCTGCCGTACCTGTTCCTCGTGCTGATCCTGATCTTCCGCCCCAAGGGCCTTCTGGGCACGCGGGAGGACTGATGCCATGAATTCCACTACAACAACCCCTGTGGCCTCCAGCGCCACGTCGCACTACCGGTTCAAACCCTTCAACGTGGGGCGGTTCGTCATCTGGACGCTGTTTGCGGTCATGCTGATTGTTGCGCCCATGCTGTTTCGCAGCAGCCTCGCGCTCACGATGCTCTCGCAGATCGGCTATCTGATCATCATCTGTCTGTCCTACAACATCCTGCTGGGGCAGGGCGGCATGCTCAGTTTTGGACATGCGGTGTATACCGGCCTGGGCTCGTTCATTGCGATCCATGCGATGAACATGGCGACCAAAGGCACGGTCAATATTCCGCTGGTGCTCATTCCACTGGTTGGCGGCTTGGCGGGGGCATTCTTTGCCATCCTGCTCGGTTTTGTCACCACCAAGAAGTCAGGCACGACCTTTGCCATGATTACGCTGGGCATTGGTGAGCTGGTCGCGTCCATGGCGCTGATGTTTCCTGAGTTTTTTGGGGGCGAGGGCGGTATCACCACCGACCGCGTCTATGGCAGTGCGTTCTTCGGCATCACCTTCGGCCCTGCCATTCAGGTGTATTACCTGATCGCAGCGTACTGCTTCGTGTGCACGGCGGCGATGTTTGCGTTCACCGGCACACCGCTGGGCCGCATCCTGAACGCAGTGCGCGATAACCCGGAGCGTGTGGAGTTCATAGGCTACAACACCCAGCGCGTGCGTTACTTCGCGTTCATCATTGCGGGCTTTTTTGCAGGCATTGGCGGCGGTCTGGCCACCATCAACTTCGAGATCATCACCGGCGCCGACAGCCTCAGCGTGATCCGCTCGGGCGGTTACCTGCTATTCACCTTCCTCGGTGGGGCCACGTTCTTCTTTGGTCCCATCATTGGTGCGGTGCTGCTGGTGCTGGCATCGGTACTGCTGTCCGAGCTGTCGATGGCCTGGCTGCTGTACCTGGGGCTGGTGTTCCTGTTCATGGTGATGTACGCCCCCGGCGGCATTGCCAGCCTGATCATGATGAACCTGCGCCTGGCCAAGTACGGCAAGTTGCGCGGTCTGTGGGGTTCGTACCTGGCGCTCGGCGGCACTGCGCTTGTGGGCGTGATGGGCGCGGCCTGCATGATCGAGATGACCTACCACCTGCAGCTTAATGCGGCGCTTGGGCCAGAGCTCAAGTTTCTGGGGGCTACGCTCAATGCCAAGAGCTTTACCAGCTGGTTCGGATCAGTCTTTGTGATGATCACGGGGTTTGCTCTGTTTGAGCTTTGCCGTCGCCAGTTTCTGCGGCAGTGGAGCACGATCCAGGAAGAGATTGAACATGAAATCAAGCGTGGGGAGGCGCTGTAAAAATGGCGGCTGACAACGCAACCAACAACAATACCTACGCTCTCGAACTGCGCGACCTGCGCAAGAGTTTTGGCAAGACCGAAATCATCCGCGGCGCGAATCTGGTGGTCGCACCCGGCGAGCGGGTGGCCATCATTGGCCCCAACGGAGCGGGTAAATCCACGCTGTTCAATCTCATCAGCGGGCGCTTTGCTCCCACCAGTGGCGACGTGATTCTGAACGGCCAGCGCATCAACGGACTGGCCCCCTACGAAATCAACCGCAAGGGGCTGTCGCGCAGTTTTCAGATCACGAACATCTTTCCCAAGCTGAGCGTGTTCGAGAACCTGCGCTGTGGCGTGCTGTGGAGCATGGGTTACAAGTACACGTTCCTGCGGTTTCTGTCGAACCTGCACGACGCGAACGCGCGCGCTACAGAGCTCATGGAGATGATCAAGCTCGACAAGAAGCGTGACACGCTGGCCATGAACCTCACCTACGCCGAGCAGCGCGCACTGGAAATTGGAATCACCATCGCTGGCGGCGCCAACGTCATTTTGCTGGACGAACCCACTGCCGGCATGAGCAAGAGCGAGACCACACGCTTCATTGGCCTGATCAAAGAGGTCACCGAGGGCCGCACCCTGCTTACCGTGGAGCACGACATGGGCGTGGTGTTCGGCTTGGCCGACAAGATTGCCGTGGTGGTGTATGGCGAGGTCATTGCTTTTGATACGCCTGACAAGGTACGTGCCAACGCGCGCGTGCAGGAGGCCTACTTGGGCTCTGCCGTGGCAGACGAGCAGGGCGGAGGACACTGATTTATGCTGAAAATTGAAAACCTCCACGCCTACTACGGAAAAAGCCATGTACTGCATGGCGTCACGTTCGATATCCAGCCGGGCGAAATTGTGGCCCTGCTGGGCCGCAACGGCTCAGGCCGCTCCACCACCGCCAAAGCCATCATGGGGCTGGTGGACTGGGAGGGAACGGTGCAGTGGAAGGGTGAAGAACTCCACGGCAAGAAGGCCTACGAAATTGCCCACTTGGGGCTGGGCTACGTACCGGAAAGCCGCGACATTTTTCCGAATCTCACCGTGCATCAGAATCTTCTGCTGGGCCAAAAGGGCAACGGAAGGGGCAGTCGCTGGTCGTTTGACGACATGTATGAACTGTTCCCGCGCCTCAAGGAGCGCCAGCACACCGAAGCGGGGGTGATGTCAGGTGGCGAGCAGCAGATGCTGACCCTGTGCCGCACGCTGATGGGTGACCCGGACCTCATCATCATTGATGAACCCACCGAGGGCCTGGCGCCCAAGATTGTTGAGTTGGTGGGCCAGTATCTGCAAACCATCAAGGCTCGCGGCATATCGGTGCTGCTAATTGAGCAAAAGCTCACCATCGCCATGAAGATCTCCGACCGCGCGCTGGTGATGGGTCACGGTGCCATCGTGTTCCAGGGCACACCCGATAGCCTGCGCGCTGACAACTACATTCGCAAAGAGTGGCTTGAAGTCTGACGACTTCTGGCAAATCAAAAACAAGAGAGGCGCCCGATAGCTGAAGGCGCCTCTTTTTTTGCCCCACGAGATGCCGCCCGCAAACAGCCTTGTCCCCCCCGGGACAAATTGACACTGTCAAAGCCGATTGAAGTCTCTACAATAAAAACGCACGACCGTTCTTTTTCACTTTCCAAGGAACAACAGCACCATGACCGCTGAATACAAAGTCCACGGCTCCGTCGCCGTGATCACCATGGCCAACCCTCCCGTTAACGGACTGGGCCTGGCGACCCGCCAAGGCATCGTGGACGGCCTCGGCCGTGCCAATGCCGATACAGCGGTCACGTCCATCGTGATCACCGGTGCCGGTGGTGCGTTTTCCGGCGGCGCCGACATCAAGGAGTTCGGCACTGACAAGTCGCTGCAAGAACCTAACCTGCTGTCGGTGATTGCTGCCATCGAAAACTCGGCCAAGCCTGTGGTGGCTGCCATGCACAGCGTTGCCATGGGCGGCGGGCTGGAGCTGGCCTTGGGCTGCCACTACCGCATTGCGGCACCCGGCTGCTCCATTGCGCTGCCTGAAGTGAAGCTGGGCCTGATCCCCGGCGCAGGCGGCACGCAGCGCCTGCCACGCGTGATTGGTGTCGAAGCTGCGCTCAACCTCATCGTGAGCGGCGAGCCCGTCAAGAGCGAAATGATCGCGGGCGTGCCCGGCCAGAAGCTGTTTGACAAGTTGGCGGCGTCTGCGGAATCTCTGGCTGCCGAAGCCCTGGCCTTTGCGCAGAGCGTGGCCGATGCCCGCCCGCTGCCCCTGGTGCGCAACTTCCCTTGCAAGCACCCCGAAGGCGACGCGTACTTCCAGTTCGCACGCAATATGGTCAAGGGCATGGCCAAGAACTTCCCTGCGCCTGCCAAGTGCGTGGACGCGGTCGAAGCTGCCACCAAGAAGAAGTTTGCCGAAGGCATGCTGGTCGAGCGCGAGATCTTCATCAACCTGATGTGGACTCCTGAGTCGCGCGCATTGCGCCATCTGTTCATGGCCGAGCGCGCTGCCAGCAAGATTCCGGATGTGCCGTCTGACACCCCCAAGCGCGACATCAAGCTGGTGGGCGTGATTGGCGCGGGCACCATGGGCGGCGGCATCTCGATGAACTTCCTGAACGCGGGCATCCCCGTCAAGATTCTGGAAATGAGGCAGGAAGCCCTGGACCGTGGCGTGGCCACGATCAAGAAGAACTACGAAGCCCAGGTCAAGAAGGGTAAGCTCAAGCAAGACAAGTACGACCAGCGCATGGCCCTGCTGAGCACCACGCTCAGCTACGACGACTTCAAGGACTGCGATCTCATCATTGAAGCCGTGTTTGAAGAAATGGGCGTCAAGGAAGCCGTGTTCAAGCAGCTTGACGCTGTGACCAAGCCCGGCGCCATCTTGGCGTCCAACACCTCCACACTCGACGTGGACAAGATTGCAGCGTTTACCAAGCGCCCGCAGGACGTGGTGGGCATGCACTTCTTCAGCCCCGCCAACGTGATGAAGCTGCTGGAAGTGGTGCGCGGCAAGGAGACCGCCAAGGACGTGCTGGCCACCGTGATGGCGATTGGCAAGAAGATCAAGAAGACCTCGGTGGTGTCGGGTGTGTGTGATGGCTTTATCGGCAACCGCATGATCGAGCAGTACAGCCGCCAGGCAGGTTTTCTGCTGGACGAAGGCTGCACGCCCCAGCAGGTAGACAAGGCTGTCGAGAAATTCGGCTTTGCCATGGGCCCGTTCCGCATGGGTGACCTGGCTGGCAACGACATCGGCTGGGCCATTCGCAAGCGCCGTGCCGTAGAGCGCGCCGACATGAAGTACAGCCGCACGGCCGACAAGCTGTGTGAACTGGGCCGCTTTGGCCAGAAGACGGGCGCAGGCTGGTACGACTACCAGGCCGGCAAGCGCGACGCGATCCCGAGTGATCTGGTCAACAAGATGATCGAAGACCACCGCAAGGAACTGGGCATCACGCCGCGCAAGATTTCGGACGAAGAGATCGTGCAGCGCCTGGTGTTCGCCCTGGTCAACGAAGGTGCGCACATCCTCGAAGACGGCATTGCCAGCAAGTCCGGCGACATCGACATGGTGTACCTGACCGGTTACGGCTTCCCCATCCACCGTGGCGGGCCCATGCACTACGCCAGCGAAGTGGGCCTGTTCAACGTGGTGCAGGCCATGGACCGTTTTGCCAAGAACCCGCTGGATGACGCCGAGTTCTGGAAGCCCGCTCCGCTGCTGGCCAAGCTGGCTGCTGAAGGCAAGTCCTTCCAGTAAGCGAGCACTTATCTACCGAACAAAGGATTCCACATGACCTCCGCAGTGATTGTTTCCACCGCCCGCACCCCGCTCGCCAAGAGCTGGAAGGGTTCTTTCAACATGACGCACGGCGCCACCCTGGGCGGCCATGCTGTGCAGCACGCGGTGCTGCGCGCTGGCATTGATGGCGCTGATGTAGATGACGTCATCATGGGCTGCGCCACGCCTGAAGGCGCCACCGGCAGCAACATCGCGCGCCAGATCGCATTGAAGGCTGGCCTGCCCATCACCGCTTCCGGTGTCACCGTCAACCGCTTCTGCTCGTCCGGCCTGCAGACCATTGCCATGGCCGCCCAGCGCATCATCGCGGGCGAAGCCGATGTGTATGTGGCTGGGGGTGTCGAGAGCATCTCGTGCGTGCAGCAAGAGATGAACCTGCACATGATCCAGGACCTGGCCCTGGCCAAGCAAAAGCCCGAGATCTACTGGAGCATGCTGCAGACCGCCGAGCAGGTGGCCAAGCGCTACAACATCGGCCGCGAAGCCATGGACGAATACGGTGCCGCCAGCCAGCAGAAGGCCTGCGCAGCTCAAGCGGCGGGTCTGTTCGATGCGGAAATTGCGCCCATCACGGTGACGGCCGGTATTGCCGACAAGACGCTGGGTTTGATCACCAAGCAGGTCACTGTCAGCAAGGACGAAGGCACCCGTGAAGGCACCACTGTAGAAGCCATCAGCGGCCTGCGCTCTGCGCTGCCGGGCGGTTTGATCTCTGCGGGCAACGCCAGCCAATTTTCCGACGGCGCCGGTGCCTGCGTGGTGGTGAGCGAGGAATACGCCAGCAAGAAGGGCCTCAAGCCCCTGGGCCGTTTCCTGGGCTTTGCCGTGGCAGGTTGCGAACCCGACGAAATGGGCATCGGTCCCGTGTTTGCCGTGCCCAAGGTGCTCAAGAAGCTGGGCCTCACGGTGCAGGACATCGACCTGTGGGAGCTGAACGAAGCCTTTGCCGTGCAGGTGCTGTACTGCCGAGACAAGCTGGGCATCCCTGCGGACCGCCTCAACGTGAACGGCGGCGCGATTGCCGTGGGCCACCCCTACGGTGTGTCGGGCCAGCGCCTCACGGGCCACGCGCTCATCGAAGGCAAGCGCCGTGGCGCCAAGAAGGTGTGCGTGACGATGTGCATTGGCGGCGGCATGGGCGCTGCAGGTATTTTTGAAGTGCTGTAAGCCGTAGACAAAAAAGCCTCGACGGCGCGAACCGCTGTCGGGGCTTTTTTTGTTTACTCCTGTTTCAATAGCTGCTAACGCTTGCTGGATAAGCGCTAGAGGCACTTTTAGTTTGAAATTTTATGAGCCTACGCCCTACCGTTGACTTCCTGCTGTACCAATGGCTGCACGCTGAGAAGCTGCAAGAGCGCAGCCGCTTCGCCGACCACTCACGCGAAACCTTCGATGCGGTGATCGACACCTGCGAGCGCATCGCGCGCGAGAAGTACGCGCCCTTCAACCGCACGGTCGACACGCAGGAGCCGCACTTTGACGGCGAAAAAGTCACGCTGCCCCAGTGCACGCACGATGCGCAAAAGGCGTACGCAGCCTCCGGCATGCTCAGCGCCGCGCAGGACTACGACATTGGCGGCATGCAGCTGCCCTACACGGTTGAGGCGGCGGCCAACAGTTTCTTCGCGGTGGCGTCGATCAGCATGGGCTCGGGCCTGCTCACCGTGGGCAATGCGAACCTGCTGATGGTGCACGGCACCGAGGCGCAGCAGAAGGTGTTTGCGCTCAACGAATTTTCGGGCCGCTTCTCGGGCACCATGTGCCTGTCGGAGCCGCAGGCGGGCTCGTCGCTCAGTGATGTGGCCACGCGCGCGGTGCCCGATGGGGAAGGCTTTGACAGCGATCCGCTGGGCCCGCGCTACCGCCTCAAGGGCAACAAGATGTGGATCTCGGCCGGTGAGCACGAGTTGACCGAGAACATCATCCACCTGGTGCTGGCCAAGATCCCCGGGCCGGACGGCAAGCTGGTGCCGGGCACCAAGGGCATTTCGCTCTTCATCGTGCCCAAGAAGCTGGTGGACACCGACGGCAACCTGACCGGTGTGCGTAACGACGTGGCGCTGGCGGGCCTGAACCACAAGCTGGGCTGGCGCGGCACCACCAACACGCTGCTCAACTTTGGCGAAGGCAAGTACCCTGTGGATGGCGCGGCAGGTGCGGTGGGTTACCTGGTGGGGCAGGCGGGCAAAGGCCTGCACTGCATGTTCCACATGATGAACGAGGCGCGCATCGGCATTGGCATGGCGGCCACCATGCTGGGCCTGGCTGGCTACTACGCCAGCCTGGACTACGCCAAGAACCGCCCCCAGGGCCGCCCGGTGCAGGGTCCTAAAGACTCCGCTGCCGCTTCCGCCGCTGCCGTGGTCAAGGACGTCGCCCAGCCCCAAGTGCGCATCATTGAGCACGCGGACGTCAAGCGCATGCTGCTGGCCCAAAAGTCGTATGGCGAAGGTGCCCTGGCGCTCAACCTGTTCTGTGCGCGCCTGGTGGACGAGCAGGCCACCGGCGATGCCGCAGCGGCCGACGAAGCCCGCCTGCTGCTGGAGGTGCTGACCCCCATTGCCAAAAGCTGGCCCAGCGAGTGGTGCCTGGAGGCCAACAGCCTGGCCATCCAGATCCATGGCGGCTACGGCTACACGCGCGACTTTCCGGTAGAGCAGTACTGGCGCGACAACCGCCTGAACATGATCCACGAAGGCACCCACGGCATCCAGGCCATGGACCTGCTGGGCCGCAAGGTGCTGATGGAAGGCGGGCGGGGCCTGCAGCTGCTGGCCGGGCGCATCAACGCGACCATCGAGCGTGCCATCCAGGTGCCTGCGCTGGCAGCCCACGCCAATGCGCTGGGCAGCGCGCTGCAGCAGATCGGCGCCGCCACCAAGGCCGCGTGGGCCACGGGCCAGCCTGCCGACGCGCTGGCCAATGCGGTGCCCTACATGCAGGCCTTTGGCCACACGGTGCTGGCCTGGGTGTGGCTGGATGTGGCTCTGGCCACACTGCACGCCGATGCCGCACTGGCGCAACCCGCCAGCGTGGGGCGCATGGGTGCAATGCAATTCTTCTTCCATTACGAACTGCCAAAAATTGGCGCGTGGCTGCAGGTGGTGAGTGCGCGAGATGCGACCTGCGCCACCTTTCCGGAGGAGTCGTTCTGATGGCAAGCGCACAGAAGCTGCAGCGCCTGCACAAGATCATCTGGGCGCTGATTTACGGCGGCCTGCTGGCGCTGGTGCTGGGCATTGCCACTCAGCGCACCGACTACACCACGGGCTGGGTGCTGACGGTGATGGGTGGCGTGGTGGCCGTGGCGGGCGTGGTGCTGATTGGCGTGCGAGCCCGGCTGCAGAGCGCCCACGAGCGTTGAGAGGCTGATAGTCTTTTGCCTATGTCCGCGCACCCTTCGGGCACAGGCAAAAAACTCCCAGTCTTTGAAACCGCGACCGACGCGGGGGCGACACAATGGCCCCGCGTTGCATCGCACAATCATTCTTTGCGTGGGGGCGCCCCACCAGTGATCCCACCATCCATCCAGAACAGAAGGAGACACACCACATGACACGCACCATTCAACAACTGTTTGACCTGACCGGCAAGACCGCGCTGGTCACCGGCGGCTCGCGCGGCCTGGGCCTGCAGCTGGCGCATGCGCTGGGCGAGGCGGGCGCCAAGATCATGCTCAGCTCGCGCAAGGCGTCTGACCTGGAAGAGGCCGCTGCCGACCTGCAGGCTGCTGGCATCGACGCGCGCTGGATTGCCGCCGACTGCGCCAAGGAAGATGACATCCGCCGCCTGGCCGACGAAACCCTGGAGCGCATGGGCCCCGTGGACATCCTCGTCAATAACGCAGGCGCCGCCTGGGGCGCCCCGGCCGAAGACCACCCGGTGGACGCGTGGGACAAGGTGATGAACCTCAACGTGCGTGGCTACTTCATCCTCTCCCAGCACATCGCCAAGCACAGCATGATCGCGCGCCGCAGCGGCAGCATCATCAACGTGGCGTCCATCGCAGGCTTGGGTGGCAACCCCAAGGGCATGAACACCATTGCTTACAACACGTCCAAGGGCGCGGTGATCAACTTTACGCGGGCTCTGGCCGCTGAATGGGGCGCGTACAACATCCGCGTCAACGCCATCTGCCCGGGCTTCTTCCCGAGCAAGATGACGGTGGGTACGCTCAAGGCCATGGGCGAAGAAGCGCTGGCCGCGCACGCCCCGCTGGGGCGCTTGGGGGATGATGAAGATCTGAAGGGGCTGTGTGCGCTGTACGCGTCGGATGCGGGCAAGCACATCACAGGCCAGTGGCTGGCTGTGGATGGCGGCGTCAGCATCGTTACCGGTGGTTGAATTCGGTACATCCCCCTGAGGCGCTGCGCGTCTTCCCCCTTCTCTCGAATCGCTGCGCGCTTCGGGAAGGGGACGCAGCACTCGCGGCGGGGCGGCCCTTGCTCGGCTGCCCTGGCTTGGGCCACGCCAGTGTTTGAGGTTTGTGATCTAAGGAAATCCCTTGAAAAGTTTCGGTGTCGAAATCCCCTTTGTCAGCCACCTGGGCTTCACGCTGCAGCGTATGGAAGGCGGCGAGTCTGAGCTGCACTACGAAGCCCAACCCGAGCACCTGAACTCGTTTGCCGTGACCCACGGTGGTGCGACCATGACGCTGCTGGACGTGACCATGGCCACGGCCGCGCGCAGCGACACGCCGGACATGGGCGTGGTCACCATCGAGATGAAAACCAGCTTCATGCAGGCGTCACGTGGGCTGCTGGTGGCCAAGGGGCGGCTCATCCACCGCACGGCCACCATGGCATTTACCGAAGGCACGGTGTACGACGCGCAAGGCCGCATTTGCAGCCACGCCACCGGCACGTTCAAGTACGTGCGGCGCCTGCCTGTGGATGGGCGCAATGTGAATGACCTCAAGGTCATCTCCACCGATTGAGTTAATTTTCAAGCCAAATTGGCCTCTAGCGCTTGATGGATAAGCGCTAGAAGCTATTGAATTCATAGTACTAGACATTCTGAAGGAGCCTTACATGCCACGCAATCAACAAATCGTTCTCGACAACCGCCCCCAGGGCGAGGCCGTGGCCAGCAACTTCAAGCTGGTGGCCAACGACACGCCCGCGCTCAAGGACGGTGAAGTGCTGGTGCGCCACCACTTTCTGAGCCTGGACCCCTACATGCGCGGCCGCATGAACGAGAGCAAGAGCTACGCCGCGTCGCAGGGCCTGGGCGAAGTCATGATCGGCGGCACCGTGGGCGAGGTGGCCGAAAGCCGCCACCCCAAGTACGCCGTGGGCGACAAGGTGGTGGGCATGGGCGGCTGGCAGGAATACAGCGTGGTCGACGGCAATGCCGTGGGCGCGCTGCGCAAGGTGGACACCACGCACGTGCCGCTGTCGCACTACCTGGGCGCCGTGGGCATGCCCGGCGTGACTGCCTGGTACGGCCTGGTCAAGATCATTGCGCCAAAAGAGGGCGAAACCGTGGTGGTGAGCGCTGCCACCGGTGCCGTGGGCAGCGCCTTTGCGGCCCTGGCCAAGGCACGCGGCTGCCGTGTGGTGGGCATTGCAGGCGGCACCGACAAGTGCAAATACGCGGTCGAAGAACTGGGCTTTGATGCCTGCATCGACTACAAGGAACACAGCGATGTGAAGGCCATGTCCAAGGCCCTGAAGGAAGCCTGCCCCAACGGCATCGACGGCTACTTTGAGAACGTGGGCGGCTGGATCATGGACGCCGTGATGCTGCGCATGAACGCCTTCAGCCGTATGGCCCTGTGCGGGATGATCGCCGGATACGACGGCGCTCCGATGCCCATGTCCAACCCCGCGCTGATGCTGATCAACCGCATGAAGGTCGAAGGCTTCATCGTGAGCGAACACATGGAAGTGTGGCCCGAAGCGTTGAAGGAGTTGGGCACGCTGGTCGGCACCGGCAAGCTGCGCCCGCGCGAGACCATTGCCGAAGGCATTGCCGCTGCGCCTGAAGCGTTTCTGGGCCTGCTCAAGGGCAAAAACTTTGGCAAGCAGCTCGTCAAGCTGATCTGACGATGAGCGCCGTGCCACCCACGCTGCGCTGGACCTGGGCCCGGTTCGACGACCTGGGTGTGCATGCGCTGCACGATGCGCTGGCGCTGCGCTGCAAGGTGTTCATCCTGGAGCAGGGGCCCTACCAGGACCCGGACGGTGCGGACAAACAATCGCACCACCTGCTGGGTTATGACGAGGCGGGCGTCGCGCAAGCCTGCTTGCGCGTAGTGGACCCGGGCGTGAACTACCCCGAACCCTCCATCGGCCGCGTGGTTACTTCCAAGGAGGCTCGCGGCCACGGCACGGGCCGGGCGCTGATGCACGAAGGCATCGCCCGCTGCCAGCAGGTGTTTCCCGGCCAGGGCATCCGCATCAGCGCGCAGGCCCATCTGCAGGGCTTTTACGGCAGCCTGGGTTTTGTGGCTGTATCGGACGAGTACATCGAAGACGATATTCCCCATATTGAGATGTTGTGGAGCCCCCCATGACCATTGCAACCGCCCCCACCGTCAGCCCATCACACACACACGACGTGTTCAACCAGAGCACGCCGTGGGCGGATGTGAACCTGTTCACCACCAACCAGCCGTTGCAGGACGCGCTGCGCCTGCACGCCCCCAGCCTGCCGTTGGCGGGCCTCACGGCACTGGGTGAGGAGATGGGGGCGGCGGAGATGCAGACCCACGCGCGGCTAGCCAACACGCACAAGCCGCAGCTGCGCACGCACGACCGCTTCGGCTATCGCACCGATGTGGTGGAGTTCCACCCCAGCTACCACGCGTTGATCGGCGCGGCCCTGCGCCATGGCCTGCATGCCACCCCGTGGTCGCGACAGGACACGGGCCACGCGCACATTGAGCGCGCTGCAGGGTTCATGTTGTTTACCGAGGCCGAACCGTCGGTGTTGTGCCCCGTGTCGATGAGCTACGCCGTGACCCCGGCATTGCGGGGCAATTCGGCCGTGTGGGCCGACTGGAGTGCAGGGCTGGCCAGCACGCGGTACGACCAGCGCCTGGCGCTGTTCTCACAAAAATCCGCACTCACCATGGGCATGGGCATGACCGAGAAGCAGGGCGGATCGGACGTGCGGGCCAACACCACGCAGGCCGTGCCCGATGGCGACGATGCTTGGGGGCCGCGCTACCGCATCACCGGCCACAAATGGTTCTTCTCCGCGCCCATGTGCGACGCCTTCCTGATCCTGGCGCAGGCCCCCGGCGGGCTCACCTGTTTCTTCTTGCCGCGCGTGCTGCCGGATGACACGGTGAATACCATCCGCATCCAGCGCCTGAAAGACAAGCTGGGCAACCACGCCAACGCCAGTTCCGAGGTGGAGTTCATCGACGCCATGGCCTGGCGCGTGGGCGAAGAAGGCCGGGGCGTGGCGCAGATTCTGGAGATGGGCACCATGACGCGGCTGGACTGCGCTTTGGGCACCAGCGGACTGATGCGGCAGGCGCTCAGCATCGCCATCCACCACACGCGCCAGCGGTCGGCCTTTGGCAAAAAACTCATCGACCAGCCGCTCATGCGCAACGTGCTGGCCGACCTTGCTCTCGAAAGTGAAGCGGCCACCGCTCTATCCATAAGGCTTGCAAGCGCTTTTGACCACAAAGAAAAGAGCGAACATGAGGCCATCATGGCCCGCCTGCTCACGCCCGTTGCCAAGTTCTGGGTGTGCAAGCGCGGCAGCATGTTTGCGCAAGAGGCCATGGAATGCCTGGGCGGCAACGGCTATGTGGAGGAGGGCGGCGAAGGCGTCGTGGCCCGCATCTACCGCGAGATGCCGCTCAACTCCATCTGGGAGGGCGCGGGCAACATCATGGCGCTGGATTTGATGCGCGCCGTGCGCCGTGCCGACACAGCCGCCGCCCTGGCCGCCGAACTAGCCCCCGCACGCGGCGCCCACCCGGCGCTGGACCGTCTGGCCGGCGCGCTGCCTCTGCGCGTGGACGCCATGACCACCGAGGCAGAGGCCCGGCGTCTCGCGCAGGACGTGGCGCTGGCCGTGCAGGCGTCCCTGCTGCTGCGCAGTGCGCCCGGCGCCGTGTTCCGCGCGTTTTGCGACTCGCGCCTTTCTGGCGACTGGGGCTACAGCTTTGGCACGCTGGGCGCAGGTGTGAACCTTGACGCCATCTTGGCCCGCGCGCTTCCAGAATGAAGCACCCCCTGAGTCGCTTCGCGCCTTCCCCCTCTCTCGACTCACTGCGTGAGTCGGGAGGGGGACGCCCCCAGCGCACACAAGCGAAGCGCCGCATACGCGGCTTGGCGGCCCTTGCGCGGGGGCGCTGGCTTTGGCTGCGCCAGGATCACACGTTGTCACAAGTGTCAGCCCCAGCGGGCACGTCGTAAATCTTCCGAGGAGTAACCCATGTCCCATCTCATCCTGCACCACTACCCCTCGTCGCCGTTCTCCGAAAAGATCCGCGCTGCGCTCGGCTTCAAGCAACTGGCCTGGAAGTCCGTCATCATCCCCAGCGTCATGCCCAAACCCGATGTGGTGGCGCTCACGGGCGGCTACCGCAAGACGCCGTTTTTGCAGATTGGCGCTGACATCTACTGTGACTCGGCCCTGATTTGTGACGTGCTGGAGCATGAGCAGCCTGAGCCGGTGCTGTACCCGCCCCACCTCAAAGGGGTGGCCCGCGTGTTTGCGCAATGGGCTGACACCACGCTGTTCTGGGCCGCCATGGCCTACAACCTGCAGCCCAAGGGCGCGGCGGTGATGTTTGCCAACCTGCCGCCGCAGGCTGCGCAGGCCTTTGGCGAAGACCGCCGCGAGATGAGTGCAGGCATGAACCGCCTGCGCCCGGCCGACGCCACCGCCGCCTACCGTTCGTACCTGCGCCGCATCGCCCACATGGCCGAAGAGCACGACTTTTTGTTTGGTGCCGAGCCCTGCCTGGCCGACTTTGCGGCTTACCACCCGCTGTGGTTCACGCGCCAGTGTGTGCCGGTGATGGCGGACATCTTCACCAACACCCCGGCTGTGCTGGAGTGGATGGACCGCATCGCCGCGCTGGGCCATGGCCGTATGGAAAAGTTCAGCGCTCAGGACGCCATCACGGTGGCCGCAGGCATGGACCCTTTGCCCCTGATGGACGACGTGTTCCAGGACGAACACGGCATCCCCCTGGGCAGCCAGGTCACGATTGCCGCCGAGATTTTTGGCACCGAGCCCACCGAGGGCGAGCTGATTGCTGCCACCCGCACCCGCTACACGCTGCGGCGCACCGACCCGCGTGCCGGAACCGTGCATGTGCACTTCCCGCGCATCGGGTACGTGCTGCGACAGGCTGCGCCCTGAGCGGCCGCACCGCAGCTTTCGCCACCCCGCCCGGTCGGGCTGAGCCTGTCCAAGCTGGGGCGCGCCCCGTAAGAAGCCTTTAGACGGGCTCAGGGCAAACGGTTGAAACGTCGTTGTTGGCGCACGCAAGAAAACTAAATCAATCCACCGTTCAATTCAAGGAGACAAAAACATGATCGACAACTTTGCCGGCAAAACCGCCGTCCTCACCGGCGCAGGCTCGGGCTTTGGCCTGGAATGCGCGCGCATTGGCGCCCGCCTGGGCATGAACCTGGTGCTGGTGGATGTGCAGCAGGACGCGCTCGACGCCGCCACGGCCGAGATGCAGGCCGCAGGCGCCCAGGTACTGGCGCGCAAGGTGGACGTATCAAACGCCGCGCAGATGGAGCAACTGGCCGCCGACGTGCATGAGCGCTTTGGCGCGCCTCACCTGGTGTTCAACAACGCGGGCGTGGGTGCGGGCGGCCTGGTGTGGGAGAGCTCGGTCAAGGACTGGGAATGGGTGCTGGGCGTGAACCTGTGGGGCGTGGTGCACGGCGTGCGGCTGTTCACCCCCATGATGCTGGCAGCAGCCAAGGCCGACCCGGCGTGGCGGGGCCACATCGTCAACACCGCCAGCATGGCCGGCCTTCTGAATGCGCCCAATATGGGCATCTACAACGTGAGCAAACACGCAGTGGTCAGCCTGTCGGAGACGCTGTACCAAGACCTTTCGCTGGTCACGGACCAGGTCAGCGCCAGCGTGCTCTGCCCCTTCTTTGTGCCCACCGGCATCAGCCAGAGCCACCGCAACCGGCCGCAGGACACGCTGTCGGACAAGCCCACCAAGAGCCAGCTCATCGGCCAGGCCATGAGCGACAAGGCTGTGGGCAGCGGCAAGGTGACTGCGGCCGAGGTGGCGCAAAAGGTTTTCGACGCAGCGGCTCAGGGCCAGTTCTACATCTATAGCCACCCCAAGGCCCTGGCCTCGGTGCAGACGCGCATGGAAGACGTGATGATGGGCCGCAACCCCACTGACCCGTTTGCAGCCAAGCCTGAACTGGGTGCGCAGCTGCGCACCGCACTGCGGGCGGATTGAGGGCCTTATCGGACAGGGCGGGCAGGGCGGTGAAAAAATATGAGTGAAAATGGCATCTAGCGCTTATCCAGTAATCGCTAGTAGCTATAAAATTAGTAGTAATTGACCTTGCTTGCCGCATCGGCCCACCCCGCACCTGACAGTGCTTCGGCCCATGGCCATGCGCTGTTCGACACCGCCATCGGCACCTGTGGCATTGCCTGGGGGCCGGCCGGCATTGTGGCGGTGCAGCTGCCTGAGGTGGATGCGGCCGCTACGCAAGCGCGTTTGCTGCGGAGGCTGCCCGCGCCCTGTGCCAACGGTGCAGACCCGCTCCCCACCGTGCGCAACGCCATCGATGGCATTCAGGCGCTGCTGGCGGGCCAGCCACGCGACCTGCGCGAGGTGCCGCTGGACATGTCGCGCATCTCGCCGTTTCACAAGCAGGTCTATGCGCTGGCCCGGGCCATAGCCCCTGGCACCACGCGCACCTATGGCGAGTTGGCCGAGCAATTGGGCGGCAAAGGCTTGTCGCGGGCGGTGGGGCAGGCCCTGGGGCTGAACCCTTTTGCCCCTGTGGTGCCATGCCACCGTGTGCTGGCGGCCGGGGGCAAGGCCGGTGGGTTCTCAGCTGGTGGCGGGGCAGTCACCAAGCTGTGCATGCTGGAGATTGAAGGCGCCTGCCTGGGCGGAACCTTGCCCTTATTCGGGTAGGCCCGGTTGCATTAAATCGTAAGTTCCGTTTGGTAACCGTGCATTGTGTTCGCCAGCGAACAGACGGTGCGCGTGGGCCCCTTGTACAAGAACATCAGAGCGTTGCTGCCCGTCAGCTGCGCCGTTCACTTGTACCCAGGAGTCCCCCATGTCCCATTCCCCCGTTTTTTGCTCTGCATGGGACACCTCTTGCGCGGGGCAGCCTGCCGATGTGTCGTTGGTGGAGCTGTCGACGCTGGGTGACCACCTTGCGCATTGCGGCGCTTTGCGCGGGCCTTTCGATAGTTTTGTGGCGGGGGCGGGCATGCTGCAAGCCCTGGTGGCCGAACATGTGGTGACGGTGGCGCTGTTGATCACGCTGGTGGTGGGCGCTGTATCGCTGGTCGGTTAGGCGTGGCGCGGATGGGATTGCGCACGCAGTGGCCATGGATACCCGCTGCCATTGACCGCATGCTGGACGCCCGGGCGGGACCGGTGCTGGAGCCGCTGCGCGCAGAAGTTTTTGGCGTTGCGCGGTTTGAGGAACATGGCCGTCATCTGGGCGCATCGCATGACGCGGGCAAGGCGCCGTTCGGCAGCACCACGTTTTACCCGCGGCTGCAGAGCAACATACGCGCCCTGCGCACCTCCTACCAGTACATCTTTGACGCGCCGCACGACGAACACTCCATCAGCCCGGCGGCCGAATGGCTGTTTGACAACTTTCACCTCATCGAGAGCCAGCTCAAGGAGATCCGAGCGGGGCTCCCGCCGCGCTACTACCGCTCGCTGCCCCTGTTGCAGAACGCGCCCCTCGCAGGGTTGCCGCGTGTGTACGGGCTGGCGTGGTCGTTTGTGGCGCATACCGACAGTGCGTTTGACGAATCGCTGCTCGTGCATTTTCTCAATGCCTACCAAGGCGAGCGCGAACTGACCCAGGGTGAGCTGTGGGCGCTGCCCACAACGCTGCGGGTGGTGTTGATTGAAAACCTGCGCCGTCTGGCGGAGCGCCTGGCCAGCCACAAGGCTGCGCAAGAACTGGCCAGCCTGTGCGCCGCCCGCTGCAAGGACCTCACTGCACCGATGCTGGACGCTGCGTGGGCGGCCATGGATCGGCGCGGTGTGGGGGCGGTGTTTCTGGTGCATCTGGCGCAGGCGACAGCGGGCCGACGCGCACCGGGTGGGCATGCCCAGGCCGTGCTGCCGGTGCAGCTGTGGCTGCAGACTGCGGTGCCCGACCTGGTGGCGCTGCAAACCCGTCAGCAGATCGACCAGGCCGCTGACCAGCTCAGCATGGGCAATGCCGTAACCGCGTTGCGGCTGATTGGCGCGGCCGATTGGTCCGACATCGTTTGCCAGACAAGCCTGGTGCTGCGCGTGATGCTGCAGTCGCCCGTTTTTTTGGCCGAAGACGAAGCCACCCGCAACACCACGCTGCATGGCATAGAACGCCTGTCGTCCCGCAGTGGGCAAGGCGAAGCGGCGGTGGCCCAGGCTCTGCTGGCACTGATGACCGGCGCCACAGAAGCGGCTGCATTGGCTGGGTACTGGCTGCAGGGAGCAGGGCGCGCGCAGCTGGAGCAAACCCTCGGCGCTCGGCGCCACACGGCTGACGCAGTGGCGGTCTGGCGATCTGCCGCAGCGTTGTCGCGCGTTCCTTTGTATCTGGGCGCGTTGCTGGTCGGCACCCTGGGTTTGCTGGCGTGGCTGATGGTGCCGCTGTGGGGCGCCTTGGCAGGCCAAAACGCGCATGCGCTTCAGGGGCTGAGCTTGGGTCTGGTGGCGGCGCTGTTGTTGTTGCCGCTGTCCGAGATCGTGGTGGCCGTGGTCAACCGGATCATTGGCGAATCGGTCAAACCCACCTACATGCCGCGTTACTTGCTTCCTGCAGGCATCCCACCCAGCGCGCGCACCCTGGTGGCGATACCCGCCATGCTCAGCAGCACAGGCACGGTCACACGCCTGGTGCACCGCTTGCACCTGCACTACCTCGCCAACCCCGAGCCGCACGCGCAGTTTGCACTACTGACGGATGGGGTCGATGCCAACACCGCCGACCTGCCCGACGACGCAGCTTTGCTGGCGCATGCGCAGCACCTGATGCAGACGCTGAACGCACAGCACCCGGCCGATGCGGGCGCGCCGCTGCGTTTTGTGTTGCTTCACCGCGTCCGCATGTTCAGCCGCACCCAGCAGCAATGGATTGGCTGGGAGCGAAAGCGCGGCAAGCTGGAGCAACTGGTGGCCACGCTGGCCACGGGCGAGCTGGGCGCATTTTTTGACCTGGGCAACCTGTCGCAGCTGGCGCCAGACACGCGTTATGTGCTGACGCTGGACAGCGACACCCAGCTGCCCCCCGGCCGCCTGCGCAGCCTGGTGGGCGTGGCAGAGCACCCCGAGAACCAGCCCCGGCTGGATGCCAGCGGCCAGCGCGTGGTGCAGGGCTACGGCATCTTGCAGCCGCGGGTGCTGGCCCCGCTGCCCGCGCACGCCACCACGTCGCTGTGGCAGTGGCTGTTTGCAGGCCAGCAAGGGCTGGACCCGTACAGCGCCATGACGTCCGACGTGTACCAGGACTTTTTTGCCGAAGGCAGCTTCACCGGCAAGGGACTGTTGCACGTTGCCACCGTGCACGCGGTGCTGGGTGGTCGCCTGCCCGAAGACCAGGTGCTCAGCCACGATCTGCTGGAAGGCGCATTGGCGCGCTGTGCCGTGGTGAGTGATGTGACGCTGGTGGAGGCCGAGCCCGAGCACAGCGACACCGCAGCTTCGCGCCTGCACCGCTGGACGCGGGGGGACTGGCAGTTGTGGCCGTTTTTGCGCCACGCTCGTCGCTGGGGTATCGGCCCCATCCACCGCTGGAAGCTGCTGGACAACCTGCGCCGCTCGCTGGTAGCACCGGCGTCGCTCTTGCTGACGGTGCTGGCTTTCATGGGCGTGGGTTTGCCTTTGAGGACCACCTTGGCCGTGGTGGTGGCTGCGTACACAGCCGCACCCCTGATGGGGGCGCTGGCAGGCTGGGTGCCCAGCCAATGGGGGCAGGTGGGCGCGCGTTTTGTGCACGAGGCGTCGGTCGATCTTTTGCGAGCGCTGGCCACGGGGGTGTGGCACCTGGCGCTGCTGCCGCAGCAGGCATGGTTGCTGGGCGATGCCGTGGTGCGCACCGTGCACCGGCAAGTGGTGAGCCGTCGGCATCTGCTGGAATGGACCACCGCCGAGGCCGCGCACAACGCCCTGAGCGCCAGCCTGCGGGCCACGTTACGGCGGCACCTGATTGCGCCCGTGCTTGCGGTGGGCTGCGCTTTGGCGCTGTGGGGTTTGGGGCAGAACCCGGAGGGGGGCGCCTGGGGGCTACCGACTGCTGCCTGGCCCGTGCTGGCCTTGTGGGCGCTGGCGCCCCTGCTGGTGTGGTGCGCCAACCTCACCCGGCGCGGCGCCGATACGCAACCCTTGGCAACGCAAGACCGCGTGCTGCTGGAGGGCGTGGCGCGCGACACCTGGCGGCTGTTTGAACGCTGTGTGGACGCGCAGAACCACCACCTGCCACCCGACAACCTGCAAACTGCCCCGTACGAAATGCTGGCGCGCCGCACATCGCCCACCAACATCGGGCTGTATCTGCTGAGCACTGCGTGCTCACGCCAGTTTGGCTGGATCGGTACCCAGGAGCTGCTGGACCGCATGGAAGCCACACTGGCCACCTTGCGCACCATGGAGCGCTACCGCGGGCATTTTTTGAACTGGTACGACACCGAAACGGCACTGCCACTGCACCCGCGCTATGTGTCGACGGTAGACAGCGGCAACCTGTGCGCCCATCTGGTGGCAGTGTCGCAGGCGTGTTGTGCCTTGGCCCGGCAACCACTCGACCCGCAGGCGGGTGCACTGGCCACGCGCGCATCGCTTGCGCGGCTGCAACCGCGGTTGAGCCTGCTTGCACAGGGTGTAGCGGCCCGGGTGCCCCACCCGGCGCTCAGTCGCCTGCTGGGCATGCGCCCACCTTCTGCCGACCAGTTGGAAGATGCCGCTGCGTTCCGCGCGCTGCTTGTGCAGGCGCACGATGAATTGCGCCACATGGCGTTGCCGCACGACCCGGCCGTCGTTCACACCCCGCCCACTGAGCGGGATGAACTGCTGTGGCTGCTGGCCGACCACCTGACCACCTTGCAGTCGGCCGACCGGGACGCCGTGGCTGCGATGCAAGGCGGTGCCGCAGAGGCAAGTGATCGCCTCATGGCCCTAGCAGAAGCCTTTGACACCCTGGCGTGGCAGGCGGATTTCCGCTTTCTGTACCACCCCAAGCGGCACCTGCTGCACATTGGCTACCGGCTGGACGACCAGCAGCTTGACGCTTCGTTTTATGACCTGCTGGCGTCCGAGTCGCGCACCACCAGTCTTTTTGCGATGGCCAAGGGTGATCTGCCCATGCGCCACTGGCCCGCGTTGGGCCGCCCGTTTTTTGCCAACGGTTTTCATGCGGTGCTGCGGTCGTGGTCGGGCTCGATGTTCGAGTACCTCATGCCCACGCTGGTGATGGCCGAGCCCTACGACAGCGCATTGAACGAAGCAGGGCGCTCGGCCCTGCGGGAGCACACAGCGTTTGTGCAGTGCATGAAGCTCGACATGGGGCTGGAGGGGAGCATTCCGTGGGGCATCTCCGAGTGCGCCTACGCAGGACGCGATCACACGCTGGCCTACCAGTACGCCCCCCAGGGTGTGCCCCGTCTGGCCCTGCGCCGGGCGCCCGTGGGCGAGCTGGTGATTGCGCCGTACGCCACAGCCCTGGCTACGCAGGTGGATGTGGGTTCGGCTTGCGCCAACTTCCGCGCGCTGGCCCGTCTGTCAGCACGCGGGCGCTATGGATTTTATGAGGCGTTGGACTTTACCCCCGAGCGCCAGACGCATGGCGAAAAATTCACGCTCGTCAGCACCTACATGGCCCACCACCAGGGCATGACGATTGTGGCGCTGGCCAATGTGTTGCTCGGCGGCGTGGCACAGCGCTGGGGCGTGGCCCACGCGCGCATCGAGGCCATGCTGCCCCTGTTGCAGGAACGCGCCCCGCGCGAGCTGCCTGCACTGGTGGTTACGCCGCCGCGCCTGCTGCCGCACGCCCGCCAGCAAAAAACCCCCGACCATGTTCGCCCGGTGGTGCCTGGCGCCCAGGCGCTGGAGCCCACCCACCTGCTTAGCAATGGGCGCTACAGCGTCACTTTGCGCGCCAATGGCGCAGGCTGGAGCCGTTGGCACCAGACGGGCATCAGCCGCTGGCGCGATGACGCGCTGCGCGATGCGCAGGGCAGTTTTCTGTATGTGCGCCAGGCAGATTCCAGCGTGCCGGTGTCCATCACCAGCCATCCGGCGCCCGATGCGCGGGCGGTGTACCACAGCATCTTTCACACCGACCGCGTGTGTTTTGACGCGCTGTGGCCCGGGCTCAAGGCGCACACCACGGTGTGGGTCAGCCCCGAAGACGACATAGAGCTGCGCAAAGTGGTGGTGAGCAACCTGGGCAGTGAGGTGATCGAGCTGGAGCTGATTTCGGCCCTCGATATCACGCTGGCCACCCATGCGGCCGACGAGGCACACCCTGCGTTCTCCAACCTGTTCGTGCAAGCTGAATGGCTGCCCGCGCAGCAGGCCCTGCGGTTTGTGCGCACGCCGCGCTTGCAGACCGAAACCACGCTGCAGGCGTCGCATTTTGTGGCCGATGCCGAAGGCCAGGTGCTGGGCCTGCGCTGCCAGACGGACCGCCTGCTGTGGCTGGGGCGCAATCACACCCCCGCCCAGCCTTTGGCCGCGCTCAGCCGCGTACCCGATGTGTTGACCAAGCTCGATACGGGGCTGGACCCGGTGGCCGCACTGGGGGTCATGCTGCGCATCGCGCCCGGGGCCCAGGCCTGCGTCATCTTTGCCACGGCAGCGTCGCAAGACCCGGGCACGCTGTCGGCCATCATCGACAAGTACCGCCAACGGACCTATCTGGAACGGGCCTCGGCCATGTCTGCCACGCTGGCCAGCATTCAGTGGGCATCACACCGCCCCCACCGCGACTATTTGCCCGCGTTGCAGGCCCTGACGACCGCGCTGGTCATGACCCTGCCCAAGCTGGATGGGTTGAACGCGGGCGTGCTGGCTACGCCCCGTTCACCGCTTGCACCCCTCTCACACTTCCCACCCCATCGTGTGTGCGACCGGCGCGTGTTGTGGCAGTTAGGTATTTCGGGTGACCGCCCGCTGGTGCTGGTGATGGCGGGGTCGCCCCAGGGCATGGGCCTGCTGCGCACCTTGGCGCAGGCCTTGCGCGAATGGACGCGCGGCGGCGTGGCGTGCGACATGGTGGTGCTCAGCAGCGAGGCGCATTCGTACCAGATGCCGCTGCAGCGCGAACTGACCCTGCTGAGCGAACACCACGACGCCGATCTGCGGACCCATTCTGGCCCGGCAGTCACCAGCTTTCGGGTGCTGCGGCTGGACGAGCTTTCGGTGCAGCAGCTGGGTACCTTTGCCAGCCTGGCGCGCATCACGCTGCAGGCGGATGGGCATCCGTTGATGCACCAGGTCAAAACCTGGATTGCTGAGCAGGGTGCATCGATCGCGACCCCCTGGCGCGGAGGTGCCACGGATGAAGTGCGCACGTACCAGAGCAGCACCCGGGTGCTGGCGCCCGAGGGACGTTTTGCGCCCGTGACGGGAACCTTCGGGTTTGACGTGGCCACGGGTCTGCGACCGCCAAGGCCGTGGGTCAACGTGCTGGCCAACCCCCACATGGGCGCGCAGGTGTCGGAGACCGGAGCAGGCAACACCTGGGCATTGAACAGCCGACTCAACCAGCTGACGGCGTGGTCCAACGACCCAGTGGCAGACCCCCCCGCCGAATGGCTGCTGCTGCAGGACCGCCGCACGCGCGAGGTGTGGAGTCTTGCACCGTCTGCCTGGGGTGCCGGGGATGCGGTCTACCACGTGGAGCATGCGCAAGGCACCACCACCATCAGCCACCGCCGCGGCGCGCTGGAGGTGGTGGTGCGCTGGTGTGTAGACCCCGTCACCGCCATCAAGCAAGTGCATGTGGTGGTGCGCAACCTGGGCGGACGGCGCGCACACCTGCGCCTGGTGGGCATGGTGGAGTGGATGATGGGCGAAAAACGCGGTGACCGCGCCACGCTGGCGACGGCGCCCTGTTTTGCACCGCTGCCCGATGGCAGGCTGCTGGGTCTGCTGTGTACGCAGACGGAAGAAGCCGCCGGTTTTGGCGATGGCACGGCGTTCTTTTGCGAATCATCGGCCGGGCCAGGTACGGATGACCGCGTCAATGAAAGCCAGGACTGGACCTGTGACCGCCGCGAATTCTTCGACGCCCGCGGCGACTTGGTGCTGCCGGTGCAGATGGCGCAGCGCAGCGGTTTTGGGCTCGACCCCTGCGCCGCCGTGTCCCGCATGGTGACGCTGCGAGCGGGCGCATCGTTTGAGCGCGTGTACCTGATGGGGTACGCACCCACGGAAACCGCTGCACGCAAGCTGATGTCTGGCGCATTGGGCGTGGCGGCCAGTGCGCGCGAAGCCGCCACCACAGCTCACTGGAACGCGTTGCTGGGCGCCACACAGGTCACCACGCCGGACCCTCTGTTCGATGTGATGGTCAATCGCTGGTTGCTGTACCAGACCGTGGCGTCGCGGCTGTATGCCAAGGCGGGCTTTTATCAGGCGGGTGGTGCCACAGGCTATCGGGACCAACTGCAGGACACCATGGCGCTCACGTGGGCGCAGCCTGGCGCCTTGCGCGCGCAGATCGTGCTGTGCGCATCACGCCAGTTCGATGCGGGCGACGTGCAGCACTGGTGGCACAGCCCGGGCGGTGCGGGGGTGCGAACGCATTTTTCGGACGACCTGCTGTGGCTGCCTTTTGCGTGCGCGCACTACCTGCAGCGCACGGCAGACAGTGCATTGCTCAATGAGTTGGTGCCGTTTCTGGAAGGTTCTTCGATACCCGAGGGTGCAGAGGACGTGTACGAAACGCCTCGCACCAGTGCGGTCACCGCAAGCGTGTACGAACATGCCGCCCGCGCCATCGACCACAGCCTGCGCACGGGCGTGCACGGCCTGCCACTGATGGGTGGGGGTGATTGGAACGATGGCATGAACCGCGTGGGCGATGGCGGCCGTGGGGAGTCGGTGTGGCTGGCGTGGTTCTTGTGTGCCATCGTCACCGACTGGATACCGCTGGCCCGCCAGCAAGGTGACCTGGCCCGTGTACACCGCTGGGACGCCGCGCTGACCGGCTGGCGCGCTGCGCTGGCCACCGAGGCCTGGGATGGTGCCTGGTACAAACGCGCATTTTTCGATGACGGCACACCCTTGGGCACACACACCCGCGACGAAGGGCGCATTGACCTCATTGCGCAGGCTTGGGCCGTGCTGTCGGGCGCGGCAAGCCCCGAACGCCAGCGGCTGGCGATGGCTGCGGCCGAGGCGCACCTCGTCGACGCCCAGGCAGGACTCATTCAATTGCTGGCGCCCGCATTGCGCCATGCGGAGCCCAGCGCGGGCTACATCCAGGCCTATCCGCCAGGAGTGCGCGAGAACGGCGGTCAATACGCACACGGCGGTGTCTGGGCGCTGATGGCAGCCGCCGCACTGGCGGGGCAAACTTCGGGCGGAGGCGACGCTGAGGCGTTGGGCGATGTGCCCTACCGCTACTTCACCTACCTGAGCCCCGCCCACCGCGCGCAGCATGCCGTGTGGGGACGGGCGTACGGGGTGGAGCCGTATGTGATGGCGGCTGACACGTACAGCCAACCACCCTATGTGGGGCGCGGCGGCTGGAGCTGGTACACCGGGGCGGCAGGTTGGCTGCACCGGGCAGCGGTGGAGTCGATCATGGGCCTGCAGATGTGTGCCCATGAGTTGTTCTTCACCCCCTGCCTGCCATCGCATTGGCCCGGCGCAGAGATCTGCCTGACGCGGGCAGGGCGCACCCTGAGGTTCATCCTGGTGCGCATGGAGGTCGATGCGTGGGAAACCCGCCGGATGCCGGACCACGCCGCCGCTGGTGCCAAATGGCTGCCGGTGGGCCAGCGGCTGCGCTGGGCGGAGGTTATGGGGGATGCGTGTTTTGTGGTGCCCATCTTCAACGATGGGAAAGTGGCGGGACCAGCGCTTGAGCGCTCGACGGAAGGCATGGTTAGGTAAAAGTCCGTATGTGCGATACCGTACAGACCGACCAGCACCTACGCCCGCACACTGGGTTGAAGCGCACTGCGGCGGCATCTGAACGGGGTGTCTGCCGCCTCACCAAAGGTACCCCTATTAAAAAGAAGCCGAACTCCCCCCTGCAGAACCATCTTTTGGCCTCGTTGCCCGAGACTGAGCTAGAGCGCTGGTTGCCGCAGCTGGAGCCTATCGACCTGGCGTTGGGGCAAGTGCTGTACGAGTCCGGGGCCACGATGCCTTATGTGTACTTCCCCACCACCGCTATCGTCTCCCTGTTGTACGTGTTGGAAGACGGCGCGTCGGCGGAGATTGCGGTGGTCGGTTTTGAAGGCTTGGTGGGTATCTCGATCTTTATGGGCGGCGGCTCCACGCCCAGTCGGGCGGTGGTGCAAAGCGCGGGTGTGGGGTTTCGCATGCGTGCCGATGTCATGAAGGAAGAGTTTTCCCGCTCGGGGCCGGTGGTGCATCTGTTGCTGCGCTACACACAGGCGCTTATCACCCAAATGGCGCAGACCGCCGTGTGCAATCGCCACCATTCGCTGGACCAGCAACTGTGCCGCTGGCTGCTGCTCAGCCTGGACAGGCTGCAGGGCAACCAGTTGGTGATGACGCAGGAGCTGATTGCCAACATGCTGGGCGTGCGCCGCGAAGGCGTGACCGAGGCTGCGCTCAAGCTGCAAAAAGCAGGTCTCATCAGCTATGCGCGCGGGCATATCAACGTCCTTGACCGCGTGGGCCTGGAGGGCCGTACCTGCGAGTGTTATGAGGTGGTGAAGAAGGAATACGACCGGTTGCTGCCCCCGCGCACGGCCAGTTAGCCGCGCCGCTTGGCTGCTGTGTGCGGTGGCACACAGTCAGGGTGCTGTTGTGCGCCCACACTGAGTGCAGACTTGGACCGGCATTGGCGCCGGTGCAGTCGCCATGACACCACTTCTTTGAGTGGTGCTGGTTGACCAGTGAAGCCTCTTGATGCTCCGACCTGAAAACCAAATCGTCCACCAACTCTCGCCCGCGGACCGCAGGCAGTTGCTGGACCATTGCGAGCCTTTTGAACTGGTACTTTCCGCCGAGCTGAGCGTGCGTGGCGAACCCTTGGCCTACGCGCATTTCCCGAACGAGGGATTTTTGTCGCTGGTGATCGACGTGGACAGCCACCCGCCGCTGGAGGTAGGCATGGTGGGCGTGGAGTCCATGCTCGGGTCCGAATTGATTCTGGGGACGGCCGCCACGCCCTGGCGTGCGCTGGTGCAGGGGGCAGGTTCCAGTTGGCGCATTGCCGCGGCGCAGTTGCGTGTGCAAGTGGAGGCGATCCCTGCATTGCAAAAGCTGGTGCAGGCCTGCCTGCTGGCGCGCCTGCACCAGCAGACCCTGGCTTCTGCCTGCCAGCGGTATCACGCCATTGCTCCGCGCCTGGCACGCTGGTTGTTGATGAGTGAAGACCGATCGCGCACCGAGAGCTTTCATGTCACCCAGGAGTTCATGGCGCTGATGCTGGGTGTGCGCCGCGTGGGCGTGACCGAAGCGGCCAGCCATTTTCAGGATACCGGCCTGATTGCCTACCACCGCGGTGAACTGACGGTGCTCAACCGCGCAGCCTTGGAAGCGCAGGCCTGCAGTTGTTATGTAGCCGACAAGGAAATTCATCACCGCTTGATGAAAGCCCACGTCTGAGTCTTGTTCTTACGCGGACTGCTGGTTGATCTACTGCTTGATCTGCAATTCGTCCTGAATGCTGCTGATCCCCAAAACGCCATAGGTAGTTCGAATCCACCGACGCAGCGGTGATGGAGGGGCCATAGCCGCTACGGTGCCCGTGGCGCCCTCGGGTGCCATGGGCTGTGCAGCCTGCGGCCCATCGGAAGCGGCGGGCACAGGGCGGGGCGCACGGTCGTACTCGCGCTGGTGCTGCAGCAATAGCGGGGCGGGCGGGTCGGCGCTGTGGCTGTTGCCTGGTGCCGGGGCGATTGGGGTAGAGAACATGAAACTGTCCACCCTGGTCACGCCGGGCACGTTCAGCGCCACGAACACGGCCAGGTCCCGCTGGGTCGGGTCTGCCACCATGCCGCTGAGCAACACAACACCCTGGTGTGACTCCACACCGATGTTGATGCTGCGCACCACCGGCGACAACAGCAGCGCAGCCTTGACCCGCGAGGTCAGCACGCTGTCCTCCAGATACGCCACGGGTGTCGGGCTGGCCGGTGTCCATGTGGTCATTCCGTCGGCGCGCTTGCAACTTTGTAGCAGCAGCAGCGAAGCGAGGAAAGCAATGGCCAGTACGCCGAATGTGGCGCGAGGCAATGGGCGTGGAGTGTGGTGATGCGTCATGGATCAGGCCCTCAGTAAGCAGGTCGTCACAGAGCCGACCCGTTATATGCACTGTTCCACGTTGCGAAGAAGTCATCTGTACGTAACCGCACGCATGAACATGTAACTTCTACGCAGGCTCCTGGTTCTGCAGATCGGATGCATTTGCGGCGCTGTGAAACGCAAACCCGCAGCCATCCCGTTTAGCTGCGTACATGGCCGCATCTGCGCAAGCCAGCAATTCGTCAGCGGTGATGCCATGCTGCGGGCAGATCGCAATGCCAATGCTGGGGTGTACCAACAATTGCAGCACGCCGATCTTCATTGGGGCAGAAACGGCTTGCATCAGCTTTTCGCAAAGGTGGCGCAACGCTGTCTCGTCGGCCACATCCTCTAGCAGGCATACAAATTCGTCACCGCCCAAGCGCACCACCGTGTCGCCCTGGCGCACCGCGCCGCGCAGGCGTGCAGCGGTAATGCGCAGCACCTTGTCACCAACGCCGTGGCCATAGGTGTCGTTCACGGCCTTGAAGGCGTCCAGGTCGAGGTACAAGACGGAGAGCCCCGGGCTGTCGGGCCCTCGGCGTGCCAGCGTCTCGCCCAGTTGTTCCAGCAGGTGACGGCGGTTGGGCAAGGAGGTCAGCTCATCGTGCAACGCCAGATGGCGTGCACGGCGCTCGCCACCGCGCACACGGTCCAGATCGGTTTCAGCTTGCACCAGCGCGGTTTGGGAGGTTTGAAATGCGCGCTCCAGCTCCTGCCGCTGCGCGGTTTCGCGTTGCAGGGCCATGTGCATTTCATCAAGCGCCGCCACACATTCGCTAACGCTGAAGTCCTGCCATGGCTTGGATTGCGAGAAGTGCGTATCTTCATCACGCTGTGCGCCTGTCGAAAGCTCCCGATTGACCAGCCGCGCACGCAGGTTTCGCAGGACCTCGTTCCAGTGCTGAATCTGTGTGGCACTGGGCCACGTCGTGGTGAGTGTCTTGCCGAAAAGGAACTGTCTCTGTTTCATACCCATACGCTGGTCCTTGTGCTGCCATTGGGAGAGTCGGGACAAACGTGGCGTTATCAGAACAATGTCCTTACTCCCAGGCAGTTTGAGGGTTTGCACGGGGGTTTTCCGTCTGGTAACGCACATAGCGTGCCTGTCGGCTGCGCATCCGTGAGGCAATGGCTCCGGCAACTTGTCACGGCACTTTCTTGGCCATGGCGATGCGGCCCGACAGGCCCGAGGCGGTTTCGTGGTGAAGGGCGTCGCTCAGGTGCGTGAAAACCTCGGGGTGGGTCACCCGCTCGAAACCCTGGCGCTCGTAGAACGGGCCGTTCCACGGCACCTCTGCAAACGTGGTCAACGTGACATGCTGCAGACCCCGCCCTGCAGCGGCCGCACAGGCCATGCCGAGCAACGCCGCGCCCAGTCCCCGACGACCATGCGCCGGGTGCACGTCCATCTCTGCAATGTGCAACGCGCGCACTTGCATTTGTGCCATCAGAAAGCCCACGGGCTCGTTGCTGCCAGTCACCGCGGCCACCCACAGCAGGGACGCGGCCAAGGCCTCGTCCAGCGCCTCTGGGGGCAGGGTGGTTTGCTTCCAGCCATCGGGCAGGACCGTCGGTGGGAACAGCGCCGCTGCAGCCCGCTCGACCGACGGCAACCCGGCCAGGTCCGCCGCAGTGGCCGGGCGCAGGGTGTAGCCGTCCGTGGGGAGTTGGTGATGGTGCGAAGCAGGTGTAGGCATGGTCGTGGCATGCATTGTGGCCTGGGACGCCCCCGCGACGAGGCGCGCAAAGTGTGCGGGAATGGGCCTTGAACACATGCGAGCCGCACAGCAGGGGCTTGCAGTGCTACATTCATCAGAGCGCCCGGCCGCCCATTGCATGACAGTGGCGCGCATATCCCCACCGCTGATTCACAGGAACCACCCATGTCACCGGAACGCCAGCGACTGATTCGCCTGTTGTTCGATGAGTACATCGAGCTGTATGCCGCACGGGATGCGAGGCTGGTCACGCGGTTCAGCGAGAACTTCAGTGGCTTTGCGGGCAGCAGCGACCGGCTCGTCAAGAGCCGCAGCGAGTGGGTGGATGTGACGCTGCAGGACTTCGCCCAGGTCACCGGTCGCATTGGCATCGACATGGTGGACCTGTTCCCGCAGGATCTGAGTGATGACGTGGTGGCCGTCTCCGCGTTTTTTCATATTCACCTGCCCATACCCGACGCACTGTTTGCGCGCGAGACTGCGCGGCTGGTGCTGGTGTTTCGCCACGAGCGCGATGACTGGAAGATTGCCCACAGCAGCATTTCCATACCCTTTGGCATTGCCCGCGAGGGTGAGGTGTACCCGGTGGACCAGCTGAAGGAGCACAACCGCGAACTGCAGGCGCTGGTCGAAGAACGCACCCAGGCGCTGGCACTGGCCAACCAGCAACTGCAATTGATCAGCAACACTGATGGGATGACCGGCATTGCCAACCGCCGCCACTTTGACCAGAGCCTGGCGCACGAGTGGGCCCGCGCCCAGCGGGCGCAGACGCCGCTGTCGCTGATCATGCTGGACGTGGATGTGTTCAAGCACTTCAACGACCACTACGGCCATCTGGCCGGAGACAAGTGCCTGCAGGCGCTGGCTCTGACCCTGGCGCAGACCGGCGGGCGCCGCGAGGGTGACCTGGTGGCGCGTTTTGGGGGTGAAGAGTTTGTGGTGCTGCTGCCGTCGTCGGACGCGCAGGCCGCCATGGACGTGGCGCACCAGATCCAGCACGCCATACAGGCAATGGCGCTGCCCCATGAGGGCGCACCCTTTGGCATCGTGACTGTGAGCTTTGGCGTGGCCACGGTGGTGCCCCAGCGTGACCAGGCCCCCGAAGAGCTGGTGCGCCGCGCCGACCGCGCCATGTACCGCGCCAAGCAGGGCGGACGCAACCGCATCGAGTTGGCGCCCGACTGAGGTGTCGGCTGAGGTGTTTGGGCGTGGCGCGGATTCTCGGCCCGCCACCCAATGCGCACGCTGTTATCCGGTCTATACAGGGTTTACCCCAAACCCATGCACCGAAATGGTGACAATGGGCGGCTATGTATTTCTCCCGCTTCCTCAAAATGGCCCTCATCCTGGGCCTGCTCTCGGCCATTGGGCCGTTTGCCATCGACATGTACCTGCCCGCGCTGCCCGACATTGGAGCCAACCTGGGGGCGTCCGTGGGCGCCGTGCAGTGGAGCCTGACGGCGTTCTTTCTGGCACTCGGGGCCGGTCAGCTGTTTTACGGCCCGATCTCCGACATGGTCGGGCGCAAGCCACCGCTGTACTTTGGCCTCGGTCTTTTCACGCTGACCAGCGTGGGCTGTGCGCTGGCGACAGACATCGAGACCCTGGTGGCCCTGCGCTTTTTGCAGGGCCTGGGCGCTGCGGCGGGCATGGCCATACCGCGTGCGGTGGTGCGCGACCTGCACACCGGCACCGATGCTGCGCGGCTGATGTCGCTGCTGATGCTGGTATTCAGCGTGTCGCCCATTCTGGCGCCGCTGGCGGGCAGCGGGGTGATTGCGCTGACCGGCTGGCGTGGCGTGTTCTGGGTGGTGGCCGTGGCGGCGGTGGCGGGCCTGGCACTGGTGTACGGCAGCCTGCAGGAGACCCGGCCGGTATCGCAACGCGTGGAAAGCAGCCTGGGCGGCGCCTTGCGCGCCTATGCGCTGCTGCTGCGCGACTGGCACTACCTGGGCCTGGTGTTCATTGGCGGGTGTGCCATGGCCGGGTTTTTTGTGTACCTGGCGGGCTCGCCCTTTGTGCTCATCAACCACTACGGCCTGACGCCCACGCAGTACAGCCTGGCGTTCGGGGTCAACGCAGCGGCGTTCATCGGTGCCTCCCAGTTCACCGCCACGCTGGGCGAGCGGTTTGGCATGGTGCGGGTGGTTATAGCGGCGGCCACGGCGTCCGGCGCGGTGATGGTGTCGTTGCTGCTGTATTACCTGCTGGGCGGTGACGACCTGGCGGTGCTGATCAGCATGTACTTTGTGGCCAGCGCGCTGATGGGGCTGGTAATACCCACCACCTCGGTGCTGGCGCTGGAGAAGCACGGGGCCATCGCCGGCACGGCGTCGGCCCTGCTGGGCACGCTGCAGATGCTGAGCGGCGCCCTGGCCATGGGTGTGGTCGGCCTGTTTGCTACGGGCAAGCCACTGCCCATGGTGATTGGCATGGCCACGGGCGCGCTGGTGGGCGTGGCACTGGCGTGGATCACGCTGGGCGGCAAGCGCGGCGCGCTGGTGCATGCCTAGCCTGCGCAGGCATTGTTCCGCAAAAAATGTGAGTGAAAATTGCCTCTAGCGCTTGATGGATAAGCGCTAGCAGCTATCAATAAGTGAGTATGTGGCGGTGCCTGGCTTTCTGCTGTGCGGGCAACCTCAGCGCAAGCACTTGAAGCGGGGCACCTCGGTTTCACTCTCAGCTCAGCGGCTTGTTGTGGTCAGCATCGCCGCAGCCACTTCTTCTGCCACGCCCCGCACCGTCAGGGGTGCAGAGCCTTCGGCGTGGTTGCTAATGGTCACGAACGCGTTCTGCCCGCGCCGGGTCATGCCTGCAATCACGCTGGCAAGCTCCATGCGGGTTTGCAGGTCGGGGTGGTGCACGCGGTTGTAGGGCTCGTACAGCCGTTCCGCGTCTTCATAGCCATACGGGCCGTGCACCGGGTTCAGGTTCCAGCGGCAGACCAGCGGGCCGGGCCACAGTGCGCGCAGCAGGGGCAGCTGCTGCTGCAGCGTTGGCATCTTGGCGTGCAGGCCCAGGCAGTAGGTGGCACCGCATTCACGCAGCACCGCAGCAAAGTCGGGCGTCAGCCATTCGGGGTCGCGCACCTCCACGGCAATCACGCCGTCGCGCGCCAGCGGGGTCAGCGCGGGCAGAGCCAGCAGCATGGTGCGCAGACGATCCAGCAGCAGCGGCATGCGGTCCAGCTGCGCCAGGGGCAGGGGGCTGAGCTGGAACACCAGCGCGCCCAGCTTGTGCGCGAGGCCCTGCAAGGCAGGCTCCACACACTCGCTGCGCGCAAGGTCGGGGCTCAAAAAGGCCGGGTTGGGTTGGCGACCGCGTCCGTCTTCGCTGCGCACCAGGGCATCGGTGACCACGCTGGGCGCCTTCACCACGAACCGGAAATCATCCGGCACCTGCGAGGCATAGCGCTCGTACTGGCTGACCGTGAGCGGGCGATAAAAGCTGCGGTCGATGCTCACCGCGCGCATCAGCGGGTGCTGGGCATACACCGCCAGGCCTTGTTTGGACAGTTGCGTGGCGGAATGTTCACCCTCCCACACCAGGCCCTGCCAGCCCGGATAGGTCCAGCTGGAGGTGCCCAGGCGCAGCGTGGGTGGCAGGTTGCGGGCCAGTGCGTGCACGGCCTCATCCTGCGGTTGCGGCGTGATGGCGGCGCTCTTCTTCCGCGCTGCTGGCTGAGCAGGACCAGGCGCAGGCGTAAGCACTGATGACAGTGGCGCTGGCGGAGGGCCGCCAAACAGATCGTCTTGAATGCTCATGCGGCCGTTACGTTACGGTGCCGAAACCCATGAGGAGCACCGTGCCCTTGAGGCCGCTTGCGGCCTCCACACCCTTGATGTCCTGCGCGGGCTCGGGCGGCATCAGCCAGCGCAGCGACAACACGGCTAGCGGCGTCAGCGCCATCGATAGGATCACGGCAGCGGTCAGCACGGCGTTCACCCTGGCCTCCAAATGCCCGGGCGCGGGGGCTGTGGCATGTCTTCACGAATCCCCAAACAAGCCGCCTTCGTTGAGCAGCTCGTAGGTAATCGCTGGGCGCTGGTCCATGCCCTTCTTGATGGCAGCGGGGATGGCCTGGCGCGTTTTGCGGCACAGGCCACGCTGCTCATGGACCAGGATGGTGATGCCGCGCAGCGTGCGCACCTCGTTGGGGCTGGGGGCAATGGTCAAGCCGATGCCCAGTTGCTGCTGCATGCGGTCCTGCACACGGCGCAGGTCGCTCAGGCTGGTGATGCTTTCCAGCCGCTGCAGCAGTTTTTTCTCTTCCACCTGGGTGAGCTGCAGGATGCGCGTGTCGCCATCGGGCGATTGCAGCAAGGCGTCCCGGTCACAGACACAGGCGCCGGGCGGGCATTCTGTGCGGATGGGGAAGCGACTATCGATGGGCATGGGCAAGTTGCGTGGACAGTCAGGTTTCGAAATGGAAGGTGCTGCATTCGGCGGGGACATTACCGCACTCATTGTGAGTCGATTGCATTTTATGGAACCACGATGGTGAAGTGTCTGGTGAGGAGACGGTATCTTTTGAGAAGGGAAAGACCGGACGGCAAAAGCGGGCCGCTTTGGCGATGATCTGGATGACTTTGCCGGTTCAACCCCCCAGTTTTCAAAGTAAAACCCGAACCACGCCTTGCAAGCATTGAGTCTGTCTCCGCAGAGGCTGTTGGAGATTCGCAGTAGACACCATGTATTTCCGCTCTTTCTTCACCGCTCTTGGGCTCAACAAGCCGGCCGACCACTCAGGGAGCCAGTTGGGCATGTGCCGTCCCTTTGCGGCTCTGCCCGCGCCCGACCCGGCGGACCGTATCGGGTGTCAGGCCCGACAGGCGGGCATGCACTGCAGCGCGCAAGGTGATTTGCACCATCGTTCGCATTCAGGCGCTCCACACGCAAGCTTGCACAATCCGGCTGCTCTGCGATGGCTGCGCCAGTGCCTCGCATGGGGCTGCTCGGCGCTGCTGTTGGTCTGCCACCCCATGGCTTTGGCGCAGGAGGCCGAACTGCAGGCGCAGGATGCGCTGCAAACACTGACCTATCAGAACCTGGCGCTCGCCAAAGCGCAGCTGAAAGCGAAGGCGCCAGAGTGGATGGCCTCGCCACATGTGCAGGTGCGGCGCGGTCATCTCGACACGGTCATCGCGGTTGGGTTGGAGGAAGGCCGGATGGACCAAGTGGACGGCGCGATTGCCGCGCTGCTCGCGCTGTCTGCAGAAACCGGTGACGACGTGGCGCGCGTGACAGCGCACAGCGCCAGGGCTTTCAGTCAGGGTGCGCGGGGCAAGGCGGGCGAGGTGCTGCAGGCGCTCAATTTGATAGAACCAGTGGCCCTGCGCAGCAATGACCCGCAGGCGCTGTGGATATTTCATCTGGCGCGCGGCAGCCTGCACAACACCATGGGCCAGTTTGAGCCCGCTTTGGCCGATATCTTGCGCAGCAAGGACTTTGCGCTGCAGCGGCCACGGCAGTCGCGGGTGTCTTTGCTGCGCTCGCAGACTTACGCGGGGCTGGTTTACCTGTCGATGAAAAATGCCGACAAGGCGCTGGAGTCCATCGACGGCGCGCAGGCGCTGGCCAAGGAGCTGGGCGCAACGCAGGCGCTGGGCACCTTGCAACTGAACCGTGGCTTTGCCGAGTCGGGCAGGGGGCGCCTTGAAGCCGCTCGTACTGCGTATCTCGCGGCGCTCCAGGTGGGGGAGTCTTCCGGGGTGCTGTGGCTGCAGGCCACGGCGCTCAACAACCTAAGCGACTTTCACCTCCTTCGCAAAGAGTACAGCCTGGCGGAGCCTTACGCGCGCCGCGCACTGGCCACGCAGCAAGAGGCGGGCGACGCGGCAGGTGCCGCCATGGCGCGTTGCAATGTGGGCTTTGCGCTGATGGGGCAGGGCCGCATTGACGAGGGCGTGGCAGAGGTCAAGGCGGGGCTGAAGTTCATGCAGGACGCGGGCGCCCGCACCACCGAAGAGCTGATTCTGGAAGAGCTGTCGCGCATGTACGAGCAAGCGGGCCGCTACCCCGAAGCCGTGGCCACCGCCAGAGCCCAGCAAGCGCTGGCCAAAGACATTTTGCGGGCCGACCGTGAGCAGGCCGTGGCTGAGCTGCAAGCCCGGTTCGACGCCGTGCAACGCGACCGGCAGATCGAGACACTGGCGCACCAAAACAGCCTCAAAGACATTGAGATCAGTCAGCGCCAGGGGCAGTTTGTACTGGCCACCATCGGCGCACTGGTGGTGCTGCTGGCGGCCAGCGTCATCGGCGTGCTGTACCGGCGCACGCGGCAGGCCAACCGTGGTCTGCAGGAGGCCAAGCGCAGGGTCGATGCGGCATTGCAAGACAAAAGCCTTTTTCTTGCAACGGCCAGCCACGATCTGCGCCAGCCGGTGCACGCCATGTCGATGCTGGTGGAGGCAATTGGCCTGCGCAATCGCAACACGACCATCGCGCCACTGCTGGCCGACCTCAAGAACAGCATGGCGGCCATGAACCAGCTGTTCAATGCGTTGCTGGACCTGTCCAAGCTGGAAGCAGGCGCCAGCGCCACCCATCGGATGCCGGTCGACCTGAACGTGCTGGTGGAAGAGGTCGTGCAGATGCTGCGCAGCCAGGCCAGCAGCGGCGGGCTGCAGCTGCGCATGCACCTGCCCGCGCGCGGCGCCGTGGCCACGGCCGACCCCATGTTGCTGCGCCAGGTGCTGCTGAATCTGGTGCACAACGCGATCCGTTACACCCCAGAGGGCCAGGTTCTGGTGAGCGTGCGGTCACGAGGCCGCCACTGGTTGGTGGAAGTGTGGGATACCGGCGTCGGCATTGCGGCGGCAGATGATCGGCGCCTGTTCAACCCCTACGTTCGCAGCAGCGCCTCGCAGGCGAGTGACGGATCTGATCGCCTGCACAGCGGTGGGAGCGATGGTCACCCTCCATCGGGGAATGCAGACAGCGTTGAAGGGCATGGTCTGGGCCTGGCTGTGGTGGCGCGCTGCGCCCAGTTGATGGGCGCGGAGTACGGGTACCAGTCCCGCCTTGGAAAAGGTTCGCGCTTTTGGCTGCGCCTGGCGGCCACGGTGCAGGCTGCCGCACCGGCCACGTCTGTGGCCACACCGCAAGCCCTGCAGCATGCGCCCCATTTCCACGCCACGCCGCTTGCTGACCTGCGGGGCACGTGCCTGGTAGTAGAGGACGACCCACAGGTATTGAGGGCCTGGCGTGCGCTGCTGGAAGGGTGGGGCGTGGAGCTGCGTTCAGCCACCAACGCCGCCGAGGCCGTGCAGCACCTCAACGCTGGTTTTGTGCCCGAAGCGATCTTTTGCGATCAGCGGCTGCGCAGTGGCGAGAGCGGGTTTGCCGTTTTGCAGGACTTGCTGGCCCGTTGCCCCGATGCCAGCGGCGCCATGGTCAGCGGCGAGCTGGACTCCGAGGAGCTTCACGCCGCCGACCAGGATGGCTATCTGGTGTTGCGCAAGCCGCTCGACCCTGCCGTGCTGCACGCGGTGCTGACCCGCTGGCTGGGCGATGCGCAGGATCTGGGACCGGCACGGAAAATCGACTGAAAGATCTCGTTGAAAAGTGCCTTTAACGCTTTATTTATAAGGACTTTTAGCTATGAATTGAGGAGTGTTTTTGGTCTCCTCTGCGCGCAGGCGACGGTGACACATTTTTGCAATTTTGCGGACCGGCTGGCGTGGGCGGGCCGCAGCGGGTGGTGCAGGCCGTGACGGCGCCCGGCGCGGCTGCGGCGATGCCGAACACGTGTGGCAAACTTCGCCGCTTCGCGTTTTGAACGGGCTACCAAAAGCCCGCCCCCTCCCATGCAGCAGATCATTCGGCAACTGGCCGCAGAAATCCGGGTCAGTGAACAACAGGTACGCGCAGCGGTAGAGCTGCTCGACGGCGGCGCCACGGTGCCCTTCATCGCCCGCTACCGCAAGGAAGTGACCAATGGGCTGGATGACATTCAGCTTCGCGAACTGGAAGCGCGCCTGTCATACCTGCGCGAACTGGACGACCGCCGCGCTGCGGTGCTCAAGAGCATTGACGAGCAGGGCAAGTTGACCGACGCACTGCGCGCCGCTATTGCTGCAGCGCCCACCAAACAAGAGCTGGAAGACATCTACCTGCCCTTCAAGCAAAAGCGCCGTACCAAGGGCCAGATCGCCCGCGAGTTCGGCATCGAGCCGCTGGCCGACAAGCTGTTTGCCGACCCCACGCTGGACCCGGCCAACGAAGCTGCAGCCTTCACAAAGCCCCCCGAGGTGCTGGATGACGGCAAACCGGGCGCTGACTTTTCGACCGTGCCAGCAGTACTGGACGGCGTGCGCGACATCCTTTCCGAACGCTGGGCCGAAGACCCGGCCCTGGTGCAAAGCCTGCGCGAATGGCTCTGGGCAGAAGGCCTGCTGCGCAGCAAGAAGGTCGAAGGCAAAAACGAGAACGACCCCGAGGTTTCCAAGTTTCGCGACTATTTCGAGTACGACGAGCCCATTGGACGCGTGCCTTCGCACCGCGCGCTGGCGGTGTTCCGCGGCCGAGGCCTCGAAATTCTCGAAGCCAAGCTGGTGCTGCCTGTCGAACCAGAGCCCGGCAAACCGAGCATGGCCGAAGGCAAGATCGCCCTGCACCTGGGCTGGAGCCATCAGGCACGCAAGGCCGACGACCTCATTCGCAAGTGCGTGGCCTGGACCTGGCGCGTGAAGCTCAGCCTGTCGACCGAGCGCGACCTGTTCGCCCGCCTGCGCGACGATGCCGAAAAAGTGGCCATCAAGGTGTTTGCCGACAACCTGCGCGACCTGCTGCTAGCCGCCCCTGCGGGCCCGCGTGTGGTGATGGGGCTGGACCCCGGCATCCGCACCGGCGTGAAGGTGGCCGTGGTGGACGCCACGGGCAAGCTGGTGGAGACGGCCACGGTGTACCCACACGAGCCGCGCCGGGACTGGGAAGGCTCGCTGCACACGCTGGCCAAGCTGGCTGAAAAACATGGCGTGAACCTGATTGCCATTGGCAACGGCACGGCCAGCCGTGAAACCGACAAGCTGGCGGCCGACCTCATCAAGCTGGCCGCCAAGGTAGACCGCGCCATCGAAAAAGTGGTGGTGAGCGAGGCGGGTGCCTCCGTCTACTCCGCCAGCGAATACGCCTCGCAAGAGATGCCCGATGTGGACGTGAGCCTGCGCGGCGCAGCCTCTATCGCCCGCCGCCTGCAAGACCCGCTGGCTGAGCTGGTGAAGATCGACCCCAAGAGCATCGGTGTGGGCCAGTACCAGCACGACGTGAACCAGAGCGAGCTGGCGCGCACCCTGGGCACGGTGGTGGAAGACTGCGTGAACTCGGTGGGTGTGGACCTGAACACGGCCAGCGTGCCCTTGCTCAGCCGCGTGTCGGGCCTGTCGGGCAGCGTGGCCAAGGCGGTGGTGCGCTGGCGCGAGGCCAATGGCGCCTTCAAGAGCCGCAAGCAGCTCATGGACGTGGCGGGCCTGGGCGCCAAGACGTTTGAGCAGAGCGCGGGGTTCTTGCGCATACGCGGTGGCGACAACCCCCTGGACATGACCGGCGTGCACCCCGAAACCTATCCCGTGGTCGAGCAGATCATGAAAACCACCGGCAAGCCGGTGGCCGAACTGATGGGCCGCGCCGACATGCTCAAGACCCTCAAGCCCGAGCTGTTTGCCAACGACAAGTTCGGTGTCATCACCGTCAAGGACATCCTGACCGAGCTGGAAAAGCCAGGCCGTGACCCGCGCCCGGACTTCAAGGTGGCGCGTTTCAACGACGGCGTGGAAGACATCAAGGACCTGAAGGAAGGGATGGTTCTGGAGGGCACGGTGAGCAACGTGGCCCAGTTTGGCGCTTTCATCGACCTGGGCGTGCACCAGGACGGCCTGGTGCATGTGAGCCAACTGAGCCACAAGTTCGTGACCGACGCGCGCGAAGTGGTCAAGACCGGCGACATCGTCAAGGTCAAGGTCATGGAGGTGGATGTGGAGCGCAAGCGCATTGGCTTGTCGATGAAGCTGGGCGACGCGCCACCGCGCCAAAGTGGCGATCGCGGCGCCCCGCAAGGCAACCGTTTCGAGGGCGCAGCGCGGGGCTACCAGCAGGCGCCACGCCGTGGGCCTGAGCCTGTGCAGCAGTCGGCCATGGCGTCGGCGTTTGCGAAGTTGCAACAGGCGAAGAACCGATAGCGAGCGGGATGTTGCGGGGGTCATAATCGCCGCAACGAAACCTCTGGCACCCACACCCCATGGAGTTGAACGCACTGCTGGCCCAACCAGTGGCTCTGCCCAGTCTTCCGCGCGCCGTGGCGCTGCTGATGAGCGAGCTGGCCCACCCTGAGCCCAGCCTGCGCCGACTGAACCAGCTCTTCGGCTCTGATCCGGCCTTGGCGGCCCGTTTGCTGGAGCTGGCCAACTCCCCCACCTTTCAGTTGCCGAGGCAGATTGCGGGCATCCCCGAAGCCTTGGCACTTTTGGGCACGGCCCAGGTGCGATCGCTGGTCACATCGGCCCCGCTGGGCACCACGTCCCGGTCGGTGCCGGGCGTGAACATGCAGCAGTTCTGGCGCTACAGCCTGAACACCGCCAAGCTCGCGCGCTCGCTGGCGGGCATCGTTCATCAGAACCAGATTGCGGCGTACACGGCGGGCCTGCTGCATGCGGTGGGTGAACTCGTGATCCACCTGGCCGCCCCTGAAAAGGCCCAGGCCGTCAACACGCTTGTGGCGCCGTTCGACCTGCGGCGCGACAAGATCGAGCAGCGCATTTTTGGCTACAGCTATGGCCACGTGACCGCCGGCTGTGCACGCCGTTGGCAACTGCCCGAGGTCGTGATCGACGCCTTGCAGCACCAGGGCGCGCCGTTTGACAACAATGTCTACGAACCGCTGGCAGGAGTCATCCACCTGGCCGCCTGGCGCGCGCGCGCCCGCGAAGCGGAACTGAGCGACAGGGAGCTGGCAGTGTCCTTCCCAGGCGAAGTCGGGTTGCCACTGGGGCTGGACATCGACATGGTGCTGCAGCAAGACCCCATCGACTGGACAGCGAAACCCGAAGCAGCGGACTATGTGGTGTAGCCCGCGCAGGGTGGTGCGCCGCGTTGAAAGCGACACGCCAAGTTGCTTCGCACGTTCCGAGTCGCACCATGGCGCTGCGACAATGCCGCAGATGAAAGCCCTGCGCATCCATGCTGGCCCCCGTGCCCGCCAACACCTGGAACAACACGGCCTGCAGCCGTCCGATGTGGGGGTGATCCCCGCCGCCGCAGGGGGCCCCAAGGGGCTCATCCTTGGGCCGCTGGACCGGTTCACCTTTGGCCACTGGTTGCCCCAGTCCGACCAGCCGGTGCATCTTGTGGGCGCGTCGATTGGCGCCTGGCGCATGGCTACCGCCTGCCTGAACGAGTCGGTGGCCGCGTTTGAGCGGCTGGAGCATGACTACGTCCACCAACACTTCGACCCGCCGCCCGGCAAAAAACGCCCCACGGCCGCGCACGTGAGTGAGCGCTTCGGGCAGAGCCTGCAGGCGTTTTATGGCGGGCGCATTGACGAAGTTCTGAGCCACCCACGCTTTCGTTTGCACATCGTCACATCGCGTGGGCGCCACCTGTTGGGCCGCGAGCATGGGGTGGCAACACCGCTGGGGTACCTGGGGGCTTTTTTGACCAACACCGTGCACCGCAAGGCCATGGGTGCCTGGCTGGAACGGGTGGTGTTCTCCTCGTCCGGTGCGGCACTGCCATTTGCCACCACAGACTACCGCACCCGGCAGGTCGGGCTGAACGCGGGCAACTTCATGCAGGCACTGCAGGCCAGTTGCTCCATACCCTTTGTTTTGCAGGCCGTGCACAACATTCCAGGGGCACCACCGGGCGCTTATTGGGATGGCGGCATTACCGACTACCACCTGCACCTGGCCTATGGAAAGCAGTTGAAAGACAGTTCAAAAATGATAGCTGCTAGCGCTTATACATCAAGCGCTAGAGGTCAAAAAGACTCAAATTTTGAAGCTGCGAGCGCCTCCGAAGCCTCTCGCGAACCATCCGGTAGCATCGTTCTGTACCCCCACTTTCAACACCGCGTGGTGCCCGGCTGGCTCGACAAAAGCCTCAAGTGGCGCCACAAGTCCACCGCTGCCCTCGACAACATGGTGGTGCTGTCCCCCCACCCCGACTGGGTGCGCACCCTGCCCAACGCCAAGTTGCCTGACCGCAATGACTTTACCCACTACGGCCCCGACAGCGCCGCCCGCGCCAAGGCGTGGCTCGCGGCGACGAAAGCCAGTCAGCAACTGGTGGATGAATGGGCGGAGTGGTTGGAGCGACCGGATATGGAACAAGTGGGAACTTTGTAGTCGTGATGCAGGGAAATTAAAGCCGCAGCCCCCTATTTTTGCTTACGTAATCTGACTGCAGGTAACCGTGTAAACAATCCTAATATTTTCAATTCGTTTCACAATAAAATGTACTGTTTCTTTATTGTGACTGCATGGTGCAGCTGAGTAAATATAATAATTTTCCGAATTTTCTCAGGACATGAAATGCTGCAAATTGATGAACAGGGAATGCTGGTGTCTGCTCACGTTCGCCCCCGGCGATTCTCACAAATTGAGAGGCAACCTTTGTCGGAGGTGAGAGGTATTATTGTTCATCAAACTGGTGCTGACCGTGCACAAAGTTCGTTTAACAGTTATGGGAATGCCAATGCGAATGGCGCACACTTTTTAATCGACAAGGACGGCGTCATATATCAAACAGCGTCTGTTTTCAAGAGGACGAACCACGTTGGTTCACTGCAAGCACGCTGCCTCGCTGAATACACCTGTAAACCAGCAGAATTTAAAAAATCAACTCTCTTTCCTCAAGCCAGCGCAGTGGATCGCATGCATGCAATCGAGATGTTGAAATCAGTTCCTGCAAGATACCCCTCGAATGTTGACAGCATTGGAATAGAAATAGCGGGGAAGCCATCATTGCCCCCTGGAAAATTGCCGCCTGCGGGTGCAACACCTAAGCAAAAAGAGGTATACCTGGATCCGTGACCTGATGGTCAAGATTTTTCTGATTCTCCATTGAAATCAACGGCTTGGATGCTATGTGACGTTTCACCCAACAGGTGAAGCGACCATGACCGACTTTGTAATCAAACAATTGCCCTACGACTTGAGC
>CAMTXG010000050.1:0-76391 GCA_947085645.1 uncultured Gammaproteobacteria bacterium | reverse complement strand
TCCATACGGGACTACATAGATCGCCACAATCAGGACCCCAAGCCCTTTGTGTGGCGCAAAAGCGCCGACACCATCCTGGCATCTGTGGCCCGGGCGGCCAGTTCTATTATTTGATGCTTACTTCTGAGACACCACACTAGGCTCTATGCAGTTATTGCTTCGGTGATGCCGTCGGCACAACCAGCCAGCCGGTTGGGACGGTAGAAAAATGCCAAAGACTTTGTGCTGACCCGACGCCTGTAGCTTGCGCCGCACTACAGTCCTGCCATCGCTTTTTCTGTGGTGCTTCGAAAGTAGAAATGCAAGTCATCGTTGTGGGGTCAGGCAAGCTGGCCAAAGAGCTTCTGGGTGCGCTGCCTTCCGAGGGCGGCTGCGAGGTTGTGCCATGGGCGGTCGAGGGGCAGCGCACAGAGAAATCCGTTGTGGTGCACGCCGGCTCGGGTCGCGAGCTGGAGGCCGTCAGCGCGTTCTGCGAATCCACGCGCTCCCCCCTGGTGGAACTGGCCACAGGGTCTGCGCTGGAAAACACGGCAATGGGTTTCCCGGTCGTCCTGTGTCCCAACACCAACCTTCTCATGCTCAAGTTCATGGCCATGCTGGAGCGCAGCGGGCTTTTGTTCCGCGGCTACCGCATCGGGCTCACCGAGTCGCACCAGGCCCAGAAGTCTTCTGCGCCGGGCACGGCCGTCAGCATGGCGCAGGCGCTGGGCCTTGCACAGGACGAGATCCGATCGGTGCGCGATGCCGCAGTCCAACAGCGCGTGCTGCAGATTCCCCCGGAGCATCTTGCCCGCCACGCGTACCACGAGGTTTTGATTGAGGATGGTGCCTGTAGCGTGAAGCTGGAAACCCGTGTCTATGGCGATGCCCCGTATGCAGAGGGCGTCGCGCAGATCGTGGCGGCCGTGCGCGAGCGGCCGCTGGAGGACCGGCGCTACTCCATCATGGAGTTCATCGACAACGCCTGGCTGTAGGCGCTATTGGGACTCCATAGCGAAAAAGCGCCGGAAGACCGGCGCTTTTTTGTGACCGCTGAGCGGCAGGGTTCAGGCGGCCAGCGCCTTGACCACGGCATCACCCATCTGCGCCGTACCCACCTTCGTGGTGCCTTCGCTGTAGATGTCGGGCGTGCGCAGGCCCTGGGCCAGCACCTTCTGCACGGCGGCTTCGATGCGCTGGGCGGCGGCTTCCTGGTTCAGGCTGAAGCGCAGCATCATGGCTGCAGACAGGATGGTGGCCAGCGGGTTGGCCACGCCCTTGCCCGCGATGTCGGGGGCGCTGCCGTGGCTGGGTTCGTACAGGCCTTGGTTGCTGCTGTTCAGGCTGGCCGAGGGCAGCATGCCGATGGAGCCGGTCAGCATGGAGGCTTCGTCGCTCAGGATGTCGCCAAACATGTTGCCCGTCACCACCACGTCAAACGCCTTGGGCGCCTTGACCAGTTGCATGGCCGCGTTGTCCACATACATGTGCTGCAGCTCGACGTCGGGGTATTCCTTGTGCACGTCGGTGACCACGTCCTTCCAGAACTGGAAGGTCTCCAACACGTTGGCTTTGTCCACGCTGGTGACCTTCTTGCTCCGCTTGCGGGCGGCCTGGAAGGCGACGTGAGCGATGCGCTCGATCTCGGGGCGGCTGTAGCGCATGGTGTCAAACGCTTCTTCGGCACCGGGGAAGTGGCCGTCCACGGCCGTGCGGCGGCCGCGCGGCTGGCCAAAGTAGATGTCGCCCGTCAGCTCGCGGATGATGAGGATGTCCAGGCCCGCGATCAGCTCGGGCTTGAGGCTCGATGCGCCCACCAGTTGCTCGTAGCAGATGGCGGGGCGGAAGTTGGCAAACAGGCCCAAGTTTTTGCGCAGGCCGAGGATGGCTTGCTCGGGGCGCAGGGGGCGGTCGAGCGTGTCGTACTTCCAGTCGCCCACGGCACCGAACAGGATGGCGTCGGCCTCCTTCGCGAGCTTGAGGGTCGATTCAGGCAGTGGATGGCCGTGGGCGTCATACGCCACGCCGCCGACCAGGGCGGATTCCATCTCGAACGGGAGTTCAAGGGCTTCAAGCACCTTGACGGCTTCGGAGACGATTTCGGTGCCGATGCCGTCACCCGGCAGAACTGCGATTTTCATTGGTTTGCTTTGTTTTTGATAGCTACTAGCGCTTATTAATCAAGCGCTAGAGGCCAATTTGACTGGTATTTTTGTGCCAGCGCTGTCTTACGACACCATGGTGTGCGCCAGCCAGGGCTTGGTGGCCAGGCGCTGTGCCTCAAACGCCTTGATCTTGTCGGACTGGCGCAAGGTCAGGCCGATGTCGTCAAACCCGTTGAGCAGGCAGTATTTGCGGAAGGCCTGCACATCGAACGGGATCTCTTCGCCTTGGGGCCGCACGATGACCTGGCGCTCCAGGTCAATGGTGAGCTGGTAGCCGGGGAATGCGTGCACTTCGTCGAACAGCTGGGTCACCGTGGCCTCGGGCAGCACGATGGGCAGCAGGCCGTTTTTGAAGCAGTTGTTGAAGAAGATGTCGGCAAAACTCGGTGCGATCACGGCACGAAAGCCGAACTGGTCCAACGCCCAGGGCGCGTGTTCACGGCTGGAGCCGCAGCCGAAGTTCTTGCGCGCCAGCAGGATGGAGGCGCCAGCGTAGCGCGGCTGGTTCAGCACAAAGCCGGGGTTGGGCTTGCGGCTGGCGGGGTCTTGGCCCGGCTCGCCGTGGTCCAGGTAGCGCCACTCGTCAAACAGGTTCACGCCAAAGCCGGTCTTCTTGATCGACTTGAGGAATTGCTTGGGAATGATCGCGTCGGTATCGACGTTCTCGCGGTCCATCGGGGCCACCAGGCCCTGGAGTAAGGTGAATTTCTGCATGGCGTTCCTGTTACTTGGCGGCGCGTTCGATGGCGCCACCGGCACGCTGTACGTCCTGGCCCACGCCCTTGACGGTGTTACACCCGACCAGCGCGAAAGCGGCAGACAGTGTGACGAGGATGGCGGTAATCTTCTTCATGGCGGGCTCCTTCAGGCGAATTGGCGAATGTCCACAAAATGACCGTGCACGGCGGCGGCTGCTGCCATGGCGGGGCTGACGAGATGGGTGCGGCCACCAGCGCCCTGGCGGCCTTCAAAATTGCGATTGCTGGTGCTGGCGCAGCGTTCGCCGGGCTCCAGGCGGTCGGCGTTCATGGCCAGGCACATGCTGCAGCCGGGTTCGCGCCACTCAAAGCCTGCAGCCACAAAAATCTTGTCGAGGCCCTCGCGCTCGGCCTGCTCTTTGACCAGGCCCGAGCCGGGCACCACCATGGCCAGCTTCACATTGCTGGCCACCTTGCGGCCCAGGTTCTTCACCACGGCAGCGGCTTCGCGCATGTCTTCGATGCGGCTGTTGGTGCATGACCCGATGAACACCTTGTCGATGGTGATGTCGTTGATGGCCTTGCCGGGCGTGAGGCCCATGTAGGTCAGCGCGCGCTCGATGGCGCCGCGCTTGTTGGCGTCTTTTTCCTTGTCGGGGTCGGGCACGCGGGCGTCCACGCCCAGCACCATTTCGGGCGAGGTGCCCCAAGTGACCTGCGGCACGATATCGGCGGCATCGAGCTTGACCACGGTGTCGAACTTCGCGTCGGGGTCGGAATGCAGCGTCTTCCAGTACGCCACGGCGTGGTCCCACTCGACACCCGTGGGCGACAGGGGGCGGCCCTTGACGTATTCAATGGTCTTGTCGTCCACCGCTACCAGGCCTGCGCGTGCGCCGCCTTCGATGGCCATGTTGCACACGGTCATGCGGCCTTCCATGCTCATCGCGCGGAAGACGGAGCCCGCAAATTCAATGGTGTAGCCCGTGCCGCCTGCCGTGCCGATCTTGCCGATGATGGCCAGCACCACGTCCTTGGGCGTCACACCCTTGGCGAGCGTGCCGTCCACCTGCACCAGCATGTTCTTGGCCTTCTTGGCCAGCAGCGTCTGCGTGGCCATGACGTGCTCGACTTCCGACGTGCCGATGCCGTGGGCCAGCGCGCCGAATGCACCGTGCGTGCTGGTGTGGCTGTCGCCGCACACCACCGTCATGCCGGGCAGGGTGGCGCCGTTTTCGGGGCCGATCACATGCACGATGCCTTGGCGTTTGTGCATGAAGGGGAAGAACGCAGCAGGCGAGATCTGCGCCATGTTGTCGTTCAGCGTGGTGATCTGCTCTTTGCTGATGGGGTCGGTGATGCCGTCGTAGCCGTTTTCCCAGCCGGTGGTGGGCGTGTTGTGGTCGGCGGTGGCCACGATGGAGCTCATGCGCCAGACCTTGCGGCCCGCCTCGCGCAGCCCTTCAAACGCCTGGGGGCTGGTCACTTCGTGCACCAGATGGCGGTCGATGTAGAGGATGGAGGTGCCGTCCTCTTCGGTGTGGACGACATGCTCGTCCCAGATCTTGTCGTACAGGGTGCGTCCCATGGCGTGGCTTTCTTTCTGCTTTTCAGGTGGGTGATTGGATTTTAGTGTCGGGGTCTGGCCGGGGCGACAGGTGTTCCACCAGCAAGCGCGCCGTGACGGGCAGGGCGTCAAAGTCGCGGGCCACCACACGCAGTTCGCGGTGGGCCCAGGCATCGGTCAGCGGGATCGCCTGCAGGTTGCCCACTCCGCGCATCAGTTCAAACGCCCGGTCGGGCAGCAGGCCCACGCCCAGGCCGTTGTCGATCATGCGGCACATGGCGTCGAGCCCCGTGACCTGGATGCGCTGGCGCAGCGGGCGCCCGGCGGCAGCGGCGGCCGCGCGCATGGCCAGGCTGATGCTGCTGTTGGCGTGCAGGCCCACGATGTCCCAGTCCAGGACTTCTTCAAAATTGATAGCTGTCAGCGCCGACAGGACATGCGCTCGCGGCACTACGAGCACTAAACGGTCGGCCCGGTAAGGACGGCTTTGCAGCGCAACTGCGCCGCCGCCGTTGGCGGTTCCGATGTTGCAGATGCCCAGGTCAGCGGCGCCCTCCTGCACGGCGTGCAGCACGTCGCTGGAGATGTGCTCTTGCAGGTCGATCTTGATCTGGCTGTGCTCGCGCGCGAAGGCGCCCAGGTCTTCGGGCAAGAACTGAAAGATGGCCGAGATGTTGGCGTGCATCCGCACATGGCCGCGCACACCGTCGGCGTATTCGCTGAGCTCGCCCTGCATGCGTTCAAGGCCAAACAGCACCGTGCGCGCATGGTGCAGCAGGCTCTCGCCCGCGGGCGTCAGCGTGACGCCGCGGCTGTGGCGGTACAACAGTTGCGTGTCCACCGCGGCTTCCAGGTCGGACAGGCGTTTGCTGACGGCCGACGCCGCAATGAATTCGCGTTCCGCCGCGCGCCCGATGCTGCCGAGCTCGCACACCGCCACAAACAATTGCAGCGAGGTCAGGTCGATACGGCGCGCAAAACTGCGCTCGGAGCTTTTCATGGGTGGGGGCTTTGTCTTCTTGCTTTGAGAAGACTTACTATTTTCTACCCATTTTTTCGCCTCTGTCATCGCTGAATGCGATGGCATTCATCGTGCAAGGACGCCGTTTGTCAAAAAAGTGAGCTGGTAGCGCTCGTATTTAATAGCTTTCAAATACTTTAGATGCTGAAAACCTATAAAAACAAGCGCGAGCAGCTCCTCTTTTTGATGAAAAGAGGAGCTGAACGCCGACTTATGCAGCTAAGGTGCTGCCATGTTCGGGCACCGTGGCGCGCCAGCGCAGCTCGTGCTCAATGCGTTGGCGCAGCATGTCGGCGGCGCCCATCTCCCCATGCACCACATAGACCTGATCAGGCGCGTGGCCCATGCTGCGCAGCCAGGCGATGAGCTGGTTGCCGTCGGCATGGGCGGATGCAGACGACAGCCGCACCACCTCGGCCCGCACCGCCACGTCCTGCCCGTGGATGCGGATGGTTTTTTCGCCATCGGCCAGCCTCGCCCCACGCGTGCCGGGTGCCTGGTGGCCGGTCAGGATGATCATGTTGCGGTGGTCGCCCGCGTGCAGCGCCAGGTGGTGCAGCACACGCCCGCCGGTGGCCATGCCGCTGGCCGACAGGATCACCATGGGGCCGTGCAGTTTTGCCAGACCCTTGGACTGTTCGGGCGTCTGCACCATGGTGGCGCCGTGCTCCAGCGCGTGCACCAGTCGGGCGTTCAGCCGGTGCTCTTGCATGTGGTGCTGGAAGAGCCCGGTGGTGCTGACGGCCATGGGGCTGTCCAGAAACACCTTCAGTGCGGTAGGCACCACGCCCTGGGCCTTGAGCAGACCTATTGCATGCAGCACCACCTGCGCGCGGCCCACGGCAAACACTGGTACCACGGCGGTGCCGCCGCGAGCAGCCAAGCGCTGCAGGGCAGGGCCCAGTTCTTCCAGCAGGTTTTCGGGCGGGTGCTCGCGGTCGCCGTAGGTGGACTCGACCAGTACCGTGTCGGCCTGGGGCGGTGCCTCGGGCGGGTTCATGAGCAGATCGTCGGGCCGACCCAGATCCCCCGAGAACAGAATGCGCCGCCCGCCCACCTCCAGCAGCACACTGGCCGCGCCCAGGATGTGGCCAGCAGGCGAGAAAGTCACGCGCCAGCCGGGCATGGGCTCGAAAGGCTGGTGTACCGCATGAACTTTGAGCTGCTTCAAACAGTGCAACGCATCAAGCCGCGTGTACAGCGGCAGCGCCGGGCGGTGGCTGCTGAGCTGGTGCCGGTTGAGAAAAGCGGCGTCTTCCTCCTGCAGGTGCCCGCTATCGGGCAGCAGGATGGCGCACAGGTCGCGTGTGCCGGGTGTGCAATGGATGGCGCGGGTGTAGCCATCGCGCGCCAGCAGGGGCAGGTAGCCGCTGTGGTCCAGGTGGGCATGTGTCAGCACCACGGCGTCGATCTGGTCGGGCGCCACCGGCAGCGGCTGCCAGTTGCGCAGGCGCAGTTGTTTGTATCCCTGGAACAGGCCGCAATCGACCAGCAGGCTTTTGCCGTTGCAGCGAACCAGGTATTTGGAGCCGGTGACGGTGCCGGAGCCACCTAGAAAGGTGATGTTGACGTTCATGGTGCCAATGCTCCCGCGGGATGGTCGATGGAATTTCATCGTACTGCGGGGGCTTGGGGCGCAGGCAGTCACTGGTCGTTTCTTGCCTTGGATCAAGAAAAAACCGCCTGGGCCAGAAGGCCGAAGGCGGTTTTGAGGGGGGTGAGGCTTGATCAGCTGAAGAAGTTCTTCAACCGGTCTGTCCAGCTCTCGCCGCTGGGCGAATGGCGGCCGCCACCCTTCTTGAGCGAATCCTCCAGCTCACGCAGCAGCTTGCGCTGGTGCTCGGTCAGCTTCACAGGCGTCTCGACCGCAATGTGGCAGTACAGATCACCCGGGTAGCTGGCGCGCACGCCCTTGATGCCCTTGCCACGCAGGCGGAACTGCTTGCCGGCCTGGGTGCCTTCGGGGATGTCAATCGCCGCCTTGCCTGCCAGGGTAGGCACTTCGATCTCGCCGCCCAGCGCCGCCGTGATGAAGCTCACCGGCACCTGGCAATGCAGGTCATCACCGTCGCGCTCGAAGATGTCGTGTTTCTTCAGGCGGATCTCGATGTACAGGTCGCCCGGTGGGCCGCCGTTGGTGCCCGGCTCGCCATTGCCCGTGCTGCGGATGCGCATGCCGTCGTCGATGCCCGCAGGGATTTTTACTTCCAGCGTCTTTTGCTTCTTGAGCTTGCCCTGGCCGTGGCAGGTGGTACAGGGCTCGGGAATGATCTTGCCCGTGCCGCGGCAGTGGGGGCAGGTTTGCTGCACGCTGAAGAAGCCCTGGCGCATTTGCACCGTGCCCGCGCCCTGGCAGGTGCCGCAGGTCTTGGCACTGGTGCCGGGCTTGGCGCCGCTGCCGTGGCAGGTGTCGCAGCTCTCCCACGAGGGGATGCGGATCTGCGCATCCTTGCCGCGTGCGGCTTCTTCGAGGGTGATCTCCATGGCGTAGCTGAGGTCGCTGCCCCGGTACACCTGGCGGCCGCCCGCACCGCGACCACGCCCGCCTTGCTGGCCGAACATGTCGCCAAAGATGTCGCCAAACGCCTCGGCGAAGCCGCCAAAGCCTTCAGCGCCGGGGCCACCGGGGCCGCGCATGTTGGGGTCCACACCGGCGTGGCCGTACTGGTCGTAAGCAGCACGTTTTTGCGGGTCGGAGAGCATTTCGTAGGCCTCCTTGGCCTCCTTGAAACGCTCTTCGGCAGGCTTGGCGGCATCACCCTGGTTGCGGTCAGGGTGGTGCTTCATCGCCAGCTTGCGATAGGCCTTCTTGATTTCTTCATCCGAGGCGTTCTTGGGAACGCCCAGGATTTCGTAAAAGTCTCTTTTGGACATGGTGGTTCAGAACCCGGTTGGAACAGGAACGCCGCGCAGCCCCTTACGAGCATTGCGCGGCGGCTCGGGTCAACGGGGGCTCGTTCAGCCCTTCTTGACTTCCTTGACTTCAGCGTCGACGACGTTGTCGTCATCTGCGGGCTTGCTGCTCGATGCCCCACCGGCCGATGCGCCTGCAGCTTCTGCGCCACCGGCAGCCTGCGCTGCTTGTGCGGCCTGCGAGTCGGCGTACATCTTCTCGCCCAGCTTCTGGCTGGCGGCCATCAGCGCGGTGGTCTTTTCGTCAATCGCGGCCTTGTCTTCGCCCTTCAGGACTTCTTCCAGGGCCTTCACGGCAGCGGTGATCGCGTCCTTTTCGCCAGCCTCGAGCTTGTCGCCGTGTTCGGCCAGGCTCTTGTTCACGCTGTGCACTGCGGCTTCGCCCTGGTTCTTGGCTTGCACCAGCTCCAGCTTCTTCTTGTCGTCGGCGGCGTTCAGCTCGGCGTCCTTCACCATCTGCTGGATTTCTTCTTCCGACAGGCCGGAGTTGGCCTTGATGGTGATCTTGTTTTCCTTGCCCGTGCCCTTGTCCTTGGCGCCCACGTGCAAGATACCGTTGGCGTCAATGTCGAACGACACCTCGATCTGTGGCACGCCACGGGCGGCAGGTGGAATGCCTTCGAGGTTGAACTCGCCCAAGAGCTTGTTACCTGACGCCATTTCACGCTCGCCCTGATAGACCTTGATGGTCACGGCAGGCTGGTTGTCGTCTGCAGTAGAGTAAGTCTGCGCAAACTTCGTCGGAATGGTCGTGTTCTTCTGGATCATCTTGGTCATCACACCGCCCAGGGTTTCGATACCCAGGGACAGCGGTGTCACGTCCAGCAGCAGCACGTCCTTGCGGTCGCCCGACAGCACCTGGCCCTGAATGGCGGCGCCTACGGCCACGGCTTCGTCGGGGTTCACGTCCTTGCGGGGTTCCTTGCCGAAGAATTCCTTGACCTTCTCCTGCACCTTGGGCATGCGGGTCATACCGCCGACCAGGATCACGTCATGGATGTCAGACACCGACACGCCAGCGTCCTTGATCGCCATGCGGCAAGGAGCGATGGTGCGTTCGATGAGTTCTTCCACCAGCGCTTCGAGCTTGGAGCGCGTGAGCTTGATGTTCAGGTGCTTGGGGCCCGAGGCGTCGGCCGTGACATACGGCAGGTTGATGTCGGTCGAGGCCGAGTTCGACAGTTCGATCTTGGCTTTCTCGGCGGCTTCTTTCAGGCGCTGCAGGGCCAGCACGTCGTTCTTGAGGTTGATGCCCGACTCCTTCTTGAACTCGTCAATGATGTAGTCGATGATGCGCTGGTCGAAGTCTTCGCCGCCCAAGAAGGTATCGCCGTTGGTCGACAGCACTTCAAACTGCTTTTCGCCGTCCACGTCTGCGATTTCGATGATGGACACGTCGAACGTGCCGCCACCCAGGTCATACACCGCGATCTTGCGGTCGCCCTTTTCCTGCTTGTCCAGGCCAAAGGCCAGGGCGGCTGCAGTGGGCTCGTTGATGATGCGCTTGACATCCAGACCAGCGATGCGGCCGGCGTCCTTGGTGGCCTGGCGCTGCGCGTCGTTGAAGTACGCAGGCACGGTGATGACGGCTTCCGTCACGGGCTCGCCCAGGTAGTCTTCGGCGGTCTTCTTCATCTTGCGCAGGATGTCGGCAGACACCTGCTGCGCCGACAGCTTGTTGCCGCGCACTTCGATCCAGGCGTCACCGTTGTCGGCGGCCACGATCTTGTAGGGCATCAGGTCGATGTCCTTTTGCACTTCTTTTTCGGTGAACTTGCGGCCGATCAGGCGCTTGACGGCGTACAGCGTGTTCTTGGGGTTGGTCACGGCCTGGCGCTTGGCCGAGGCGCCAACCAGGATCTCACCATCTTCCTGGTAGGCCACGATGGAAGGCGTGGTGCGCGCGCCTTCGCTGTTTTCGATCACGCGCGTCGTGTTGCCTTCCATGATGGAGACGCAGCTGTTGGTCGTGCCCAGGTCAATGCCGATGATTCTTCCCATGATTTTTCTCCGAATGCTTGATTGGTTTGGATGGCTAGTAACTTGTGGATAACTCGTTGCGGTTCAAGTCATCCGTGCTGATTTATTTGAAGATTTACTTCGGCGCCGTGACGGTGACAAGTGCCGGGCGCAGCACCCGGTCGGCGATCACATAGCCCTTTTGCAGCACGGCCACGACGGTGTTGGCTTCCTGTTCGGCAGGCACCACGCTGATGGCCTGGTGCTGGTGCGGGTCGAATTTGGCGCCCGCCTCGGGGTTGATGGCGATCACCTTGTTGCGCTCCAGGGCAGAAGTCAGCTGGCGCAGCGTGGCGTCGGCGCCTTCGCGCAGTTGTTGGGGCGTGGCCTCTTTGATGGCGAGGGCTGCATCCAGGCTATCGGCCACGGGCAGAAGGCTCTCGGCAAAACTCTCGATGCCAAACTTGCGGGCCTTGGAGACTTCGTCCTCCGCGCGGCGGCGGGCGTTTTCGGTCTCGGCCTTGGCGCGCAGAAACTGGTCGGCCAGATCGGCGCTTTTGGCCTTGAGCTCGGCCAGCTCGCCCTGCAGGCGTGCCAGCTCGTCGGAGGCGTTGGCAGCCATCGCAGCTTCGACTTCTTCGGGGGAAGGGGCGCTTGGGGGTGGAGTTTGGCTGTTATCTGACATGTTCTGGAGTGATGGTGAATAAACAGTACGCGCGGGATTTGGGGGCACGCCGATTGAAATCAAGGTCTTCGTCAGGGGTATGTGCCATTTGGCCGCGCGCAGTGAGCGCTTTGCTGTAACGCATGTCGGCCCAACCTCTGTTTTTGCAAGGGCTCTAGACCCGCACAGTGCCAATTTTGCGGGCCTTGGCCGGGGCATTCCCGCGCTGAGTGTACAAGCGGGGCAGGCCGGGCTATAATCGCAGGCTTTCCCTTGCCACACCACTTCGCGACGCAGTGGGTGGTCTTACCCAAAAGGAGTATGCATGCGTCATTACGAAATCATTTTGTTGATCCATCCGGATCAAAGCGAACAAGTTCCAGCCATGCTGGAGCGCTACAAGGGCATGATCACCGCTGGCGGTGGCAAGGTGCACCGTGTAGAAGACTGGGGCCGCCGTCAACTGGCATACCTGATCAACAAGCTGGCCAAGGCCCACTACCTGTGCGTGAACATCGAAGCCGACCAGGCTGTGATGGCTGAACTGGAGCACGCCTTCAAGTTCAACGACGCCGTGCTGCGCCACCTGACGGTTCAGAAGAAGAAGGCCGACACGGGCCCATCTTCGATGATGAAGACTGTCGAGCGCGAAGAAGCCCGCAAGGCCAGCCAAGCTGAATATGCAGCTGCTGGCGGCGAGCGTGGCGAGCGCCCAGACCGTGGCGACCGCGCTGAGCGTACAGAGCGCGCCGAGCGCTGATCCTTCAGCCCGTTGGAGTGGAGAATCGCGTAGTCTTGACCGCTTGTATCGCAGAGGCTGAAGCCCTGCGCTACACACCCGCCGGATTGCCTGCCCTCACGCTGCGACTCGAACACGAGTCAGAGCAAACCGAGGCAGGCAGCCCCCGCGAAGTCAAGGCCGCCATGAAAGCCGTTGCCTTTGGTGCGATGGCCGAGCGTCTGGCAAGGCAGAACATCGGAAGTCTCTGGACTTTCAGTGGGTTTCTGGCCACACCGCGCAATGGCAAGAACGCGATCCTCCACATCCAGGATATTCAACAAAATTAATTTTCCAAGGGGTCCGCAATGGCCACGTTCAAGAAGTTCAACAAAGACAAGCGCCCAAAGCGCAACACCCAGTCCCTGCTGTTCAAGCGCAAGCGCTTTTGCCGCTTCACGGTAACCGGTGTTGAAGAAATCGACTACAAGGATGTCGACACGCTGCGCGATTTCATCGCCGAAAACGGCAAGATCATCCCCGCACGCCTGACCGGCACGCGCGCCATCTTCCAGCGTCAGCTGAACACTGCCATCAAGCGTGCACGCTTCCTGGCCCTGGTGCCTTACAGCGACCAGCACAAGATCTAAGGAGCACAACCCATGCAAATCATCCTGCTCGACAAGGTTGTGAACCTCGGCAACCTCGGCGAAATCGTCAAGGTCAAAGACGGCTACGCCCGCAACTTCCTGATTCCCGCTGGCCGCGCCCGTCGCGCCACCGAATCTGCAAAGGCAGAGTTCGAAGCCAAGCGTGCCGAACTCGAAAAGGCCGCTGCTGCCAAGCTGGCAGAAGCCCAGTCCCAAGGCGAGAAGTTGGCCGGCACCACGGTCAAGCTGACGCAAAAGGCTGGCGTGGACGGCCGTCTGTTTGGTTCCGTGACCAACCATGACATCGCCGAAGAGCTGAATAAGCAAGGCTACAAGGTTGCCAAGTCGCAAATTCGCCTGCCCAACGGCCCTATCAAGCTCGTGAGCGAAAGCACCGTGAGCGTTGCGCTGCACACCGACGTGGTGGTGGATGTGACCGTTTCGGTCTACGGCGAAACCGCCTGATCGTCCTCAAGCAGTCATCTTTACGTGATTGCCGCAAAAGCCGCCTTCGGGCGGCTTTTGTATTTGGGTGGCGCTGATCTGTACACGGTTGCCCACCGGTTGCCCCAACCTTATCCACAGACTTGTGCCATGACACTGCGCCGTGCGGGCGCTAGCATGCCGGGTTAGCTCCGAGGATTCCATGTCTGCCGTTTTCCCACCCCTTGAAGATGGCTTCACGCCCGTGCCCGACCGCGAGATTGCCCAGTTGCGCGTGCCGCCGCACTCCATTGAGGCCGAATCGAGCGTGCTGGGCGGGCTGCTGCTGGACAACAACGCCTGGGACCGGGTGGGGGACCTGCTGGTAGAAAGCCACTTCTACCGCCACGAGCACCAGATGATCTACACGGCCATCGGCGCGCTGGTCAATGCCAGCAAGCCTGCCGACGTGATCACCGTGTTCGAGCACCTGCAGAACCAGGGCAAGGCGCAGGAGATGGGCGGCCTGGCCTATCTGAACAACCTGGCGCAGTACGTGCCCAGCGCCAGCAACATCCGCCGCTATGCAGAGATCGTGCGCGAGCGCGCCATCCTGCGCAAACTGGTCACGGCCAGCGACGAGATTTCCACCAACGCGTTCAATCCGCAAGGCAAGACGGTCGAACGCATTCTGGACGAGGCCGAATCCAAGATTTTTGCCATCGGCGAGGAGGGCTCGCGCACCAAACAGGGCTTTCAGTCGCTGGACACGCTGGTGATCGACCTGCTCGACCGTGTACAGGAAATGGCCGACAACCCGGTGGACGTGACCGGCGTACCCACGGGTTTTGCCGACCTGGACCGCATGACCAGCGGCCTGCAAGCGGGCGACATGGTAGTGCTGGCGGCGCGTCCGTCGATGGGGAAAACCTCGTTTGCGGTGAACATTGCCGAACATGTGGCATTGAACGAAGGCCTGCCGGTTGCCATCTTCTCGATGGAAATGGGCGCAGCCCAGCTGGCCGTGCGTATCGTGGGCTCGATTGGCCGCGTGAACCAGGGCAATCTGCGCACGGGCAAACTGACCGACGACGAATGGCCGCGCCTGACCGAAGCGATTGAAAAGTTGCGAACCGTCTCGCTGCACATCGATGAAACACCGGGCCTCACGCCCGGCGAGTTGCGCGCCAATGCCCGGCGTCTTGCACGCCAGTGCGGCAAGCTGGGTCTGATCGTGGTGGACTATTTGCAGCTGATGAGCGGCTCGGGCTCGGCAGCGAGTTCCGACAACCGGGCGACCGAGCTGGGCGAGATTTCGCGTGGTTTGAAGATGCTGGCCAAGGAGCTGCAGTGCCCGGTGATCGCGCTGTCGCAGCTCAACCGGTCGGTGGAGCAGCGCACCGACAAGCGCCCCATGATGTCCGACCTGCGCGAATCCGGCGCCATTGAACAGGACGCCGACATCATCATGTTCATCTACCGCGACGACTACTACAACAAGGACTCCAAGGAGCCCAATGTGGCCGAAGTCATCATCGGCAAGCAGCGGAATGGGCCCACGGGCACGATCAAGCTGTTCTTCCAGAAGAACCAGACGCGGTTTGAGAACCTGGCGATGGGGTCGGGAGACGATTTCTAATAAAAATAGCTGTTAGCGCTTTATCCATAAGCGCTAGCAGCTATCAAAATTGAAGCATTCCCGCTTCTGGCAAAGATTGGCGTGGGCAACTATTGCTGAAGCACCCATACCAAAAGGCCCATGCCCAGAACCCCCAGGGCCATCGCGGCCCATGTGAGGCGTTGATTGCGCTGCCGCAAGGCCTCGACCGCTTTGATGACTACTGCGTTCTGCTCTGCCAGGGACTGGATCAGCGCTGCGGAGTCACGCTGCTCCTGCTCCAGCTGCGCAACGCGGTCCCGCAGTTGCTGCAGCTGCACGGCGTGAGAGGCGGGCGACGGGATTTCGTCTCCGGTGAGCGTGCCTGCCGCGGGCTCTGCGTTGCCGCCTGCGCGGGTTTTGCCCATCAGCTTTCTGGCCGATTGCAGGATCTGGGGCGTTGCCTCAATGACATCGCCCCAGGGCACCAGCTTCAACGCAGTCATCCACAAAGCCATCGTCAGGCGCCTTTGCTTATCAAAGCACTTCGCTGGCGAAGTCCGCCAGGCGTGAGCGCTCGCCGCGTGCCAGCGTGATGTGCCCGCTGTGTGGCCAGCCCTTGAAGCGGTCCACCGCATACGTCAGGCCTGAAGAGCCTTCGGTCAGGTACGGGGTGTCGATCTGCGCCAGGTTGCCCATGCAGATGATCTTGGTACCCGGGCCCGCGCGGGTGATCAGCGTTTTCATCTGCTTGGGCGTCAGGTTCTGCGCCTCGTCGATGATCACGTACTTGTTCAAAAAGGTACGCCCGCGCATGAAGTTCATGCTCTTGATCTTGATGCGGCTGCGGATGAGTTCGTTGGTGGCCGCGCGGCCCCATTCGCCCGCATTGCCGCCGTCGCCCTTGGCCAAGAACTCCAGGTTGTCGTCCAGCGCACCCATCCAGGGGCCCATTTTTTCTTCTTCAGTGCCCGGCAAAAAGCCGATGTCCTCGCCCACGCTCACCGTGGCGCGGGTCATGATGATTTCGGTGTAGCGGCGGTCGTCCAGCACCTGCGTGAGGCCTGCAGCCAGGGCCAGCAGGGTCTTGCCGGTGCCTGCGGTGCCGGTCAGGGTGACGAAGTCGATCTCAGGGTCCATGAGCAGGTTCATGGCGTAGTTCTGCTCGCGGTTGCGCGTGGTCACGCCCCAGACGGCGTTCTTGGCGGAGCCGTAGTCCTTGAGCGTCTGCAGTACGGCGGTCTTCTCGCGGATTTCGCTCACGCGGGCGAACAGGCTGGGCTCGCCCGGCGCCTCGAAGTAGACGAACTGGTTGATCATCAGCTGCGGCACCACTGGCCCGCCCACGCGGTAGTAGGTGTGTGCGCCGCTTTGCCAGCTCTCCACGTTCTTGCCGCTCTTGGCCCAGAAGTCCGGGGGCAGGGCCATCACGCCTGCGTAGAGCAGATCGCCGTCCTCCAACGTCTTGTCGTTCTGGTAGTCCTCGGCGTTCAGGCCCAGGGCGCGCGCCTTGACGCGCATGTTGATGTCCTTGGACACCAGTACCACTTCGCGCGGAGCGTGTTCCTTGGCCAGCGCCGCCACCACGCCCAGGATCTGGTTGTCGGCCTTGCCTGGGGGCAGGCTGGTCGGCAGGCTGTAGTCCAGCGGCGCGGTCTGGAAGTACAGGCAACCGCCGGCAGCGCGCTGGCCGGTGGAGTCGAGCTTGAGCCCGCGGCCGATGTCGGCACCCTGTACGCCGGCGAGGGCATCGAGGGTGCGGCTGGTCTGGCGGCCGTTGCGGGCCACTTCGGTCATGCCCTTCTTGTGGCCGTCCAGTTCTTCCAGCACGATCATCGGCAGAAAGATGTCGTGCTCTTCAAACCGGAAGAGGCTGGTCGGGTCATGCAGCAACACGTTGGTGTCCAGCACAAAGAGCTTGGCCGGGCCGGTGGGGCGGCTGCGTTTGCTGCGCGACGGCGCGGCAGCGGCCACGGGTGCGGGCGTTGCCGTGATGCTGGCACCGGTGTCGGGCTTGGCTGGTGTGCGGCGACTGGGGGCGCGGGCGGCGGGGCGGGCGTGGTCGCCACGGTGTCGGCGCGGCCGCGTCCAGCGGGTGCTGCTGCGGGCGGGCTGGCGGGGGCGGGCGCGCGGCCCCGTGTCTCGACCTGAACCAGGGGCGCGGCGCTCACCGCTGCCGGTGCTGACGCGCGAGCGCGCCCTGTCGTAGCCTTGGCGGGGGCGGCTGCGGCCATTGCCACAGGTTCCACGGTAGCTGTCTGGGCTGTACGAGGGCGGGCGACGACTTCAAAGGCTTCGGGCGCGAGGAGGGCGGCGCGCCGGGCGGGTGCGGGGGGCAGGGGCATGGTGGGAGGGCCTCGGTCAGAAGTGATCAGAAAGCAAAAAGCCGCCTGGAGGCCAAGGCGGCTTTGGGGGAGTGGGCAAACGTTGCGGAAACCTGGTGCATCAATCCATTATGCCTATTCCGTGTGTCGTGCCCGGGCAAGACCGAACGCGGGGGCATGGCGTGTAGTACCGATGCCTCCGCCGCCAGATCAAGCTGCCTTCTTCAGGGCCTTGATGGACTTGACGGCTTTGAGGACTTCGTCCACATGGCCGGGCACCTTGAGGCCACGCCATTCCGCTGCCAGCAGGCCGTCAGGGCCTACCAGGAAAGTGCTGCGCTCGATGCCCTTGACCTTCTTGCCGTACATGATCTTGTTCTTGACCACGCCGAACATGTGGCACATTTTCTCTTCTGTGTCAGCGATGAGTTCGAAAGGCAGTTCCAGCTTTTCCTTGAACTCATCGTGCGACTTCATGTTGTCGCGCGACACACCAAAAACAGCGGCGCCAGCCTTCGCGAAGTCCTTGTACTTGTCGCGAAACTGCATGGCCTCCGTGGTGCAGCCAGGGGTGTTGTCCTTGGGATAGAAGTAAAGAACCATGACCTGGCCAAGGTGGGAGGTGTTGGAGACCTTGAGTCCACCTGTCGCGTTGGCTTCAAATTCAGGGAGGGGTTTGTTGACAACGATCGCCATATCACTTCAATCTCTCAGGATGTAGTCGTTGGTAAGCCGGGGGAGCGGGTGTGTTCTTGCTCTTGGTGGTGCCCCCGACCGCAACCGGTGATTTTACCCTGAAATCGGTTACCAGCCAAATGTAAGACAGTGTGTCCTGCCAGCGGCGCAGGGTGGTACAGAAGGCGGTGCTCGACTGGGTCTGCGCTGGTTCAGCTTTCCAAAATCAGCGCCGCCACTACATTGCGGCCCTCGCTGGCCAGGATGTTGTAGGTGCGGCAGGCGGCAGGCGTGTCCATGGTTTCCAGCCCCAGCCGACGGGCGATCAGCGGCGCCAGCCAGGCAGGTGGGGGGAAACGATTGCGGCTGCCACTGCCAAAAATCACCAGCTCCGTCTCCAGCGCCGCCAGTTGCGCAAAGTGTTCGGGTGTCAGGTCCTCAAAGCGTGTGCATGGCCACGCCTGCCTGAGGCCGCCCGAGCCAATGATGACGCTGTGGGTGATCCTGTCCGCGTCCACGCCGATCCAGCCGGGGCCGTAGCCGTTGATGGTCTGTGCGCTGGATCGGTCGGGCTGGAATTTCATGGGCGTTGGGGTGGGTTGCGGACGGCACCACGCCGGTGCGGAGGCGGCGCGCAGGGCCAGGGCAGGCCACAAGTGCGCTTGGGAACTGTGGTCAAATTATAGGTTTCGCCAAGGTGCCAGCCGCTCTGGCCGCCATCTGACCCCACTGCACCACCGTCAGCGCATGAAAACCGTCCAAAAATCCGCCAAGCTCGCCAACGTCTGTTACGACATCCGGGGGCCCATCATGGACGCGGCCAAGCAGATGGAGGAAGACGGCCACAAGATCATCAAGCTCAATATCGGTAACCTGGCCGTGTTCGGATTTGATGCGCCCGAAGAGATTCAGCTCGACATGATCCGCAACCTGCCCAACTCGGCGGGTTACTCGGACAGCAAAGGCATCTTTGCGGCGCGCAAGGCAGTGATGCACGAGACGCAAAAGCAGGGCATCAAGGGCGTGATGCTGGACGACATCTACCTGGGCAATGGCGCCAGCGAGCTGATCGTGATGGCCACGAATGCGCTGCTGGACAACGGCGACGAGCTGCTGCTGCCTTCGCCCGACTACCCGCTGTGGACGGCGGCTGCCAGCCTGTCGGGCGGCACACCCGTGCACTACATCTGCGATGAAGCCAATGGCTGGATGCCCAACCTCGACGACATTCGCTCCAAGATCACGCCCCGGACCAAGGGTATCGTGGTCATCAACCCCAACAACCCCACCGGCGCGCTGTATTCGGACGAGCTGCTCAAGGACATCGTTGCCATTGCACGCGAGCATGGCTTGGTGATCTTCGCCGACGAGGTGTATGACAAGGTGCTCTACGACGGCGCCAAGCACACCGCCATTGGCTCGCTGAGCGAGGACGTGCTCACACTCACCTTCAATTCGCTGTCCAAAAGCTACCGCTCGTGTGGCTACCGCGCAGGCTGGATGGTGGTGTCGGGCGACAAGAAGCCCGCCAAGGACTACATCGAGGGCCTGAACATGCTCTCGAACATGCGCCTGTGCGCCAACGTGCCCGGCCAGTGGGCGGTGCAGACGGCGCTGGGTGGCTACCAAAGCATCAATGAGCTGGTGGGCGAAGGCGGCCGGTTACGCAAGCAGCGCGACCTGGCCTATGAACTCATCACGGCGATCCCGGGGGTGACTTGCGTGAAACCGCGCGCGGCGCTGTACATGTTCCCGCGCCTCGACCCGGCCGTGTACCCGATCAAGGACGATCAGCAGTTCTTTCTGGAGCTGCTGCAGGAGACGAAAGTGATGCTGGTGCAGGGCACCGGCTTCAACTGGGCGGCACCCGACCATTTCCGCATCGTTTTCCTGCCCCATGAAGACGACCTGCGCGACGCCATTGGCCGCGTGGCGCGCTTTTTGGAGCAGTACCGCAAGCGCGCGCAGCTGGCGGCGGCTGCGTGATCCGTGCGTTGAATAACGCAGTTACTCATATTTTCATAGCTGCTAGCGCTTGATGGATAAGCGCTAAAGCCCATTTTGACTGGTAATACTCCCATGAAACCCATCCAAGTAGGCCTTCTGGGCATCGGCACTGTCGGCAGCGGCGTGTTCAACGTGCTCACGCGCAACCAGGACGAGATCAGCCGCCGCGCTGGCCGTGGCATCGAGATCACCATGGTGGCCGACCTCGATGTGGAGCGTGCCAGGTCGTTGGTGGGCCCTGACATCCAGGTCGTCAACGACGCCCGCGCCATCATTGCCAACCCCGATATCGACATCGTCATTGAGCTCATCGGCGGCTATGGCATTGCGCGTGGCCTGGTGCTCGAAGCGATTGCGGCTGGCAAGCATGTGGTCACCGCCAACAAGGCGCTGCTGGCCGTGCACGGCACCGAGATTTTTGCGGCCGCATCCGCCAAGGGTGTGATGGTGGCGTTTGAGGCCGCCGTGGCCGGTGGCATCCCCATCATCAAGGCGCTGCGTGAAGGCCTCACAGCCAACCGTATCCAGTGGATCGCCGGCATCATCAACGGCACCACCAACTTCATCCTGTCCGAGATGCGCAGCAAGGGCCTGGACTTTGACGTGGTGCTGAAAGAAGCGCAGCGCCTGGGCTACGCCGAGGCCGACCCCACCTTCGACATCGAAGGCGTGGACGCCGCACACAAGGTCACGCTGATGAGCGCGATAGCGTTTGGCATCCCGGTGCAGTTCGACAAGGCCTACGTGGAAGGCATAACCAAGCTCGGTGCCGCCGACATCAAGTACGCCGAACAATTGGGCTACCGCATCAAGCTGCTGGGCATCACCAAGCGTGCGGACAAGGGGATCGAGTTGCGTGTACACCCGAGCCTCGTGCCGTCCAAACGCCTCATCGCCAACGTCGAAGGCGCTATGAACGCCGTGGTGGTGCAGGGCGACGCCGTGGGCACCACGCTGTACTACGGCAAGGGCGCGGGCAGCGAGCCCACCGCCAGCGCTGTGATTGCGGACCTGGTGGACATTGCGCGCCTGCACACGGCCGACCCTGAGCACCGCGTGCCACACCTGGCCTTCCAGGCCAACACGCTGACCGACGCCATGGACACGCTGCCCGTGCTGCCCATGAGCGAAGTGGTCACCAGCTACTACCTGCGCCTCTCCGTGGCCGACCAGGCGGGCGTGCTGGCCAAGGTCACCGGCCTGCTGGCCGAAGCGGGTGTGAGCATCGACGCCGTGCTGCAGCGCGAGGCTGACGAAGTGGGCGGCGAGGGCTCTACGCAAACCGACCTGATCATCCTGACCCACGACACCCGCGAAGGCACCATGGACGCCGTCATCGCCCAGATGCAGGCCCTGCCTACCGTGCTCGCCCCCATCACGCGCATCCGCAAAGAGGAGCTGAACTGATGCTTTACATCTCCACCCGCGGCCACGCAGACCGCAAGAAGTTTTGCGACATCCTGCTGGAGGGCCTGGCGCCCGATGGCGGCCTGTACCTGCCCGAGCATTACCCGCAGGTCAGCGACGCCATGCTGACCAAACTACGCAAGACCTACCACGAGCAGGGCTACGCCGAGCTGGCCTTCCAGATCCTGTCGCTGTACATCGACGACATCCCTGCCGCCGACCTGAAAGCGCTGTGCGCCAAGACGTACACCGCCGAAGTGTTTGGTACCGGCGAGATCGTGCCCCTGCGCCACCTCGAAGACGGCCTGTGGCTCGAAGCCCTGTCCAACGGCCCCACGCTGGCCTTCAAGGACATGGCGATGCAATTGCTGGGCAACCTGTTCGAATATGAACTGAACCGCCGGGGTGAAGAGCTCAACATATTGGGCGCTACCAGCGGCGACACCGGCAGTGCGGCCGAGTACGCCATGCGCGGCAAGACGGGCATCCGCGTCTTCATGACCAGCCCGCACGGCCGCATGAGCGCGTTCCAGCAAGCGCAGATGTTCAGTTTGCAGGACGAAAATATCCACAACATCGCCATCGAAGGCGTGTTCGACGACTGCCAGGACATCGTCAAGGCCGTGAGCAACGACCTGGCCTTCAAGCGCAAGTACAAGATCGGCACGGTCAACTCCATCAACTGGGCGCGCCTGCTGGCGCAGGTGGTTTACTACTTCGCGGGCTACATCCAGGCGACCGAAACCAACAACCAGAAGGTCAGCTTCACCGTGCCCTCGGGCAACTTCGGCAACGTGTGCGCAGGCCACGTGGCACGCAGCATGGGTCTGCCCATTGCCAAGCTGGTGGTGGCCACCAATGAGAACGACGTACTCGACGAGTTCTTTCGCACCGGCGCCTACCGCGTGCGCGCTGCAGCCGACACGCACGAGACATCGAGCCCCTCGATGGACATCAGCAAGGCCAGCAACTTTGAGCGTTTCATTTTTGACCTGCTGGGACGCAACGGCCAGCGCACGAACGCGTTGTTTGCCAAAGCGCTGCCCGCATATGGCCGGTTCGATCTGAGCGCCGAACCGCTGTTTGCCGAAGCCGCCACCAAATACGGCTTTGAAAGCGGCAAGAGCACCCACGCCGACCGCCTGGCCACCATCAAGGACAACTTCGAGCGCCACGGCGTCACCATCGACACCCACACGGCCGACGGCGTGAAGGTGGCGCGTGAACACCACCAGGACCCCAAGGTGCCCATGATCGTGCTGGAGACTGCGCTGCCCATCAAGTTTGCCGAAACCATCATCGAAGCGTTGGGCCATGCGCCCGAGCGGCCCGAGAAGTTTGCAGGCATTGAAGACCTGCCCAAGCGCGTGCACGTCATGCCCGCTAACGTGCAGCTGGTCAAGCAATACATCGAGCGCCACTGCGCGCCCGCTGTGTAGTCGCCTGGCACCACCTTGTCGTTGTGTGCGTGCTTGGCTGCCTGTCTGCCCGCGTGCGCAAGGTCTGCTGGTGATTGAAAATTTTTAGTAAAAAATGCCCCTGGCGCTTATCTGGTAAGCGCTAGAAGCTATAAAAGTAATAGCTAACCCAAGGAGCAGTGGATGAAAGTTGTAGGTTTTGCCGGCTTTTCCGGCAGTGGCAAGACCACGCTGGTCGAGCAATTGATCCCCGAGCTGCGGTTGCGGGGGCTGCGCGTGTCGGTGGTTAAACATGCGCACCACAGTTTCGACGTTGATCACCCTGGCAAGGACACTTTTCGCCACCGCGAGGCCGGTGCCTTCGAGGTGGTGGCGGCGTCGGACAAGCGCCTGATGCTGGTGCGCGAGTTCGAGCAACCCGCCACGCTCAGCGTGCACCACCTGCTGGCCGAGTTGTACCAGGGCGTGGATTGGGTGCTGGTGGAAGGCTTCAAGGACAGCGATCTGCTCAAAGTGGAAGTGTGGCGCGCGCCCGAGCCTGGGCAGATGGCCAAGCCCGTGCGCTACCCCGACGACGACTTTGTGGCCGCCGTGGCCACCGATGCTCCCCAGAGCCTGCCAGTGCCCACCCAGCTGCCCTTGCTGGACCTGAACGCGCCGTCTGACGTGGTGGACTGGCTGATCAAATACGACCACCGCTTTGAATACAACTGGGAGCTGCACGGGGGCCTGCTGCCATGCGCCCCGCAATGAACAAGCTGCTAAAGCCGCTGGACGAAGCGTTGGCCGATCTGCTGGCCCAGGCAAAACCTTTGCGGGGTGCTGACACGGTCAGCACGTTTGATGCCGATGGCCGGGTGCTGGCGCAAGACTGCGTCTCGTCGCTGCAGGTGCCGCCTGCCGACAATAGTTCCATGGACGGCTATGCCGTGCGCTGCGCCAATGTGGCTGCCTTGGGCGTGGTGCTGCCGGTGTCGCAGCGCATTGCCGCTGGCAGCTCGGGGGATGCGCTCGCGCAGGGTTCTGCAGCCCGCATCTTCACCGGCGCGCCGGTGCCCGCAGGCGCGGATGCGATCCTGATGCAGGAAGACTGCGACGCCCTGCGCGGTGCAGTGGATGGTGATGGCCTGGGCCAGGTGCGCATCAACGCTGTTCCCAAACCAGGCCAGTGGATCCGCAAGGCGGGCGAAGACATCACCCGCGGCTCGGTGGTGTTGTCAGCGGGCACGCGCCTTACCCCGGCCGAGCTGGGCCTGGCTGCCAGCATTGGCCTGCACCAGCTGCAAGTGGCCCGCCGCCCGCGCGTGGCACTGTTCTCCACCGGCGACGAACTCGTCATGCCCGGCGACGTGCCGCCCGAGCAGATGCGCGCAGGCAGCATCTACAACAGCAACCGCTTCTTTCTGCGCGCCATGCTGCTGCGCCTGGGTTGCGAGGTGACGGACTTCGGCATCGTGCCCGACCGCCGCGACGCCACCATCGACGCCTTGCGCACCGCGAGCGCGGCGCACGACCTCATCCTGACCAGCGGCGGCGTGAGCGTGGGCGAGGAAGACCACATCAAGCCCGCCGTGGAGGCGCTGGGCACGCTGGATCTGTGGCAGATCGCCATGAAGCCCGGCAAACCGTTTGCCTACGGCCAGATACCGCGCAAAGGGGGCGAAGACAGCGGTGCTGCGCATTTCATGGGCCTGCCCGGCAACCCGGTGTCGAGCTTTCTGACTTTTGCGCTGCTGGTGCGCCCGTTTGTGCTGCGGCTACAGGGCGTGAGCGATGTTGCTCCTCAATCCATAGCTGCTCGCGCCGATTTCACATGGTCCAAGGCCGATAAACGCCGTGAATTTCTGCGCGTGCGGCACAACGCGGCGGGCGGGCTGGACTTGTTCAACAACCAGAGTTCAGGCGTGCTCACCTCGGCCGCCTGGGGCGATGGCGTGGTCGACAACGCGGCGGGCCAGACGATTGCACCGGGCGATACGGTGCAGTTCATCGCGTTCTCGGAGCTCCTGTCATGAAGAAGATCTCCGTGCGCTATTTCGCTTCGATCCGCGAGGCCATCGGCACCGGGCAGGAAACGCTGGACACCGAGGCCATCACCCTGGGTGGGTTGCGCGACGAGCTCATTGCTCGCGGTGGAGCCCATGCCGACAGTCTCGCGCGCGGCCGGGCGGTGCGCATGGCGCTCAACCAGACGCTGAGCGACGAAACCGCTCCCCTGGCCGATGGGGCAGAGGTGGCCTTTTTCCCACCCGTCACGGGCGGCTGATCGCTGCCACTGCCTGCAGGCGCTGTGTGAGCGCTTCGGAGGCCAGCATCATCGGCGCCCTCAGTTCGTTGCGCATCCAGCCTGCCTGCGCCAACACGGCCTTCAGGGGCGCCGGGTTGGGTTCGGCAAAACAGGCATCGATCCAGGGCGATAGCGCCTGCCACACGCGCCGCGCCTCGGGCAGCTTGCCCACACGCAGCAGCTCCATAAGCTCCACAAAAAGCGGCGTTTGCCACTGTGCGCTGGCGGCAATGGCGCCGTGGCCGCCCCAGGCCAGGGTGCTGAACATCTGCGCATCTTCACCCGCCAGCACGGCCAGGCGCCCGTCGGCGATCAGCGCCTGCGTCTTGGCCGCGTTGCCTCCGCAGTCCTTGACGGCGCGGATGCGCGGGTGCTCCGCCAGCGCCAGCAGGGTCTCGGTGGTCAGCGTGGCGCCGGTCCGGTAGGGGATGTCGTAGATGAGCAGCTGCACGGCGCTGGCGTCGGCCAGGGTGCGGAACCAGTGCAACAAGCCCTCCTGCGACGGGCGGATGTAGTGCGGTGCGGGCACCAGCAGCCCAGCCAGCGGGTGCTGCGCCAGGGTCTGCACCCAGTCCACCGTCTGGCCGAGGTGGTAGCCCGACAGGCCCATCACCACAGGCAAGTCCTGCGCCGCGCTCAGGACGGTCTCCAGCACGGCCAGCTGCTCGGCCTTGTCGAGCGCGGCGGCCTCGCCGGTGGAGCCACAGGCCACAAAACCCGCCACGCCCTGGGTGGCCAGGTGGGTGGTCAGCCTTGTGAGGGCAGGGTGGTCAACGTCGCCGTCATGGAACGGCGTGACCAGGGGTATCCAGAGACCCTGGAATGGGGTGCGGGAGGCAGAGACTGCGGGCATGCGAAACGTCCTTTCAAGGTTCGACCAGGGGAAGAACCGTCACAGGTGCGCGCGCAGATGGCCAGGGGTCAAAAAGGGGGAGTTTTTGCCAAGGGGGTTCCGTCGCTCATCCGGGACGGAACCACACAGCTCCGGTCAGATGAGCTGGGGTTTTTTGGCTTTGACCACACACGGCCGCGCCACCGCAGGTGCGGCAGTTTCGGCAAAGAGGGCGTGGGTGGGCATGGGGCGCAGTATAGCGAAGCGCTTGCGGTGGAAACGGGGCTGTGAGGCGCTGTGAGGTGGACCAAGGGCTCAGGGCGCGGGCGCCAGCGGGGGCTCGGACTCTTCGACAAGTGCCTCGGGCAGCTGCGCCACCAGCTCGGGGCAGGGCCATGTCAGCAGCTCCGCCAGGCGGGTGACGATCCAGGTGGCTTCTGGCACAGACACGCCAGATTCGGCCGTGCACAGCCCGGCATGGATGCGCCGCAGGATTTCGACCTCCGACGGCGCCTGCACGTGGTACAGCGTCTGGGCATGCTCGACCAGGTGGCCCGCAAGGTCTTCGCATAGCTCATAGCGTGTGCGCACGCCCTCAGCCTTTGCAGACAGGCGCCCGCGCGCATCGGTATACACCGCCATGAAGGAGGGCGGCACGTGGATCTGGTTTTCGTCGTCCATGAGTCAAGTGGGTTCAGTCGGGCGTGAAGAGCCGCTCGAACTTCGCCTGGTCAGACGCCATCTCGAAGGTCACCACCTGGCCCATCTTCATGTCGCGCAGGCGGCAAGCGCCAAACAGGGTGGTCTTGCCGACCAGGTCCATCGCATCCAGGTCAATGAGGGCGTAGGGGTGGGGCACAAAAACCTGGTGCTCGAAGATGTCGCGGTGCGTGTTGCGCGGCGAGGGGTAGAGCTTGTACGTGTCGGTGGTGATGGTTTGTGTGGCCATGGGGCGGGTCAGTGCGGGTAAAGTGCGGTCGAATCGTACAGACAATCCATTCTTCACCGCACAACCACATCCCCATGGCAAGAAACAAAAGCGAGTGGCCCGCCAAGGTCATGACCCTGGTGCAAGGGGGCAACGTGCCCGCTGCCATTGCGCAGATCAAGGTGGCCCCCTCGGTGGGCGACGTCACGCGCCTGCAGGCGCTCCTGGCCAAGTTGCCTCCGTCCCCGACACTGGTGCAGTTGCACAAGGTGGTGGAGGAAGAACGCGCCTTGCTGGCGGCGCCCCGACTGCACCGTTCACCGTGACTTGATCGCGCGGACCTTCTCCCATTCGGCACCTGACCTGTAGCGAACCTTTCCCTCCATGACCTTGCCCCGCGTTTCCATCCAGACCGATGACTTCGACCTGTCTTCGGAGATCGCCGCCCTGCGCCGAGAGAACCGTGGTGTGGGCGCGGTGTGCAGCTTTGTGGGTACCGTGCGCGACCGTAACGAGGGCGATGAGGTTTCGTCCATGGAGCTGGAGCACTACCCCGGCATGACCGAAAAATCCATCGAATCCATGGTGGACGAAGCGTTTCGGCGTTTCGACATTTTTGGTGCCCGTGTGATCCACCGCGTCGGTCTGCTGCAGCCCCTCGACCAGATCGTGCTGGTAGCGGTGACCAGCGCCCACCGGGGTCAGAGCTTTCAGGCCTGCGAGTTTCTGATGGACTACCTTAAGACCCAGGCGCCGTTCTGGAAGAAGGAAGAAACCACACAGGGTGCGCGCTGGGTGGATGCGCGCGTGAGCGACGATGCAGCGCTGGCGCGCTGGGGCATCACCGCAGGTAACGCCTGACGCGGCGCCGCCGTGCACGAAACCCGTGCGCGCATGCGTGCTACGGCTTCGGCAGAGGGCTGCACAACACCACAACGGTGGGCGAACCCTCTCGTGAACCACAAGCTGTCGTCGGTCCGTCCTACACGGCTGGATACGCGTTGTCAGTAAATTTGCGCTACAGCTTGTCAAGGATTGATTGGTGCCCTTGCAGCAAAGAAACTACGCGCACAGTTTCATCGTCACGTGCGTTGTCCCATACCAAACAAGGTCTCCATGAAAAATTCACTTCTGCTTGCTGCTTTGCTCGCCACGTTCGCCCTGGCCGCTTGCGAGAAAACGGTCGTCTCCCCTCCCGCCACCGCACCTGTGGTGGTGGTCCCCGGTCCTGCGGGTCCTGCTGGTGCCACCGGTGCCACTGGCGCCACAGGTTCTACGGTAGCTGTTCCAGGCGCCACCGGGGCGACCGGCGCCACTGGCGCTGCAGGTGCCACCGGCTATGACGGTGCCCAGGGATCCACTGGCTCGACTGGTGCCACGGGCGCTTCGGGTGCCGACGGCAAGCCGGGCGACACGGTGGTCATCGTGCCTGCCAAGTAAAACAAAGCGCAGGCCGAATGGCGCAGGCGGTTTACCGCCTGCGCTTTTTTTTGCCTATCGTGCAGTCGACTGCGTCCCTGTGTTTCTTGATCTGGCGCAAGCGTTGGGTGTTCATGCTGTCTTGAAATACCGCCAGTTTTGCCTCAAATGCAGCGCAATTCGGAGGACATCCACCATGCGTCTCGACAAATTCACCACCAAGTTCCAGGAAGCCCTGAGCGATGCACAAAGCATTGCGCTGGGCAATGACCACGCCTACATCGAGCCCGTGCACATGCTCGTGGCCATGCTCAAGCAGGACGACGGACCCAAGGCGCTGCTGCAGCGTGCGGGCGCCAATGTGCCCGGCCTGCTGGCAGCCGCCGAGGCGGCCGTCAAGCGCCTGCCCCAGGTGCAGGGCAACGACCAGGTGCAGGGCGGCCCCGAGCTGGGCCGTGTGCTGCAGGCCACCGAGAAGGAAGCCATCAAGCGCGGCGACCAGTTCATCGCCAGCGAGCTGTTCTTGCTGGCCGTGATCGACAGCAAGGGCGAGGCCGCAAAGATCGCAAAGGACAACGGCCTCACACGCAAGAGCCTGGAGGCCGCCATTGAGGCCGTGCGCGGCGGCCAGAAGATGGACAGCGCCGAGGCCGAAGGCCAGCGCGGTGCCCTGGCCAAATACTGCCTGGACCTGACCGAGCGCGCCCGTCTGGGCAAACTCGACCCCGTGATCGGCCGCGACGATGAAATCCGCCGCGCCATCCAGGTGCTGCAGCGCCGTACCAAGAACAACCCCGTGCTGATTGGCGAGCCCGGTGTGGGCAAGACGGCGATCGTGGAAGGTCTGGCCCAGCGCATCGTCGCGGGCGAGGTGCCGGAGAGCCTGAAGAACAAGCGCGTGCTCAGCCTGGACATGGCCGCGCTGCTGGCCGGTGCCAAGTACCGTGGCGAGTTTGAAGAGCGCCTGAAAAGCGTGCTGAACGAACTGGCCAAGGACGAGGGGCAGACCATCGTCTTCATCGACGAGCTGCACACCATGGTGGGCGCTGGCAAGGGCGAGGGCGCCATGGACGCAGGCAACATGCTCAAGCCCGCGCTGGCGCGGGGCGAGCTGCATTGCGTGGGTGCGACCACGCTCGACGAATACCGCAAATACATCGAGAAGGACGCGGCGCTGGAGCGGCGCTTTCAGAAGATTCTGGTGGGCGAGCCCACGGTAGAGGCCACCATCGCCATCCTGCGCGGCCTGCAGGAAAAGTACGAAGTGCACCATGGCGTGGACATCACCGACCCGGCCATCGTGGCTGCGGCCGAGCTGAGCCACCGCTACATCACCGACCGCTTTTTGCCCGACAAGGCGATTGACCTCATCGACGAGGCCGCGTCCAAAATCAAGATCGAAATGGACTCCAAGCCCGAGGTGATGGACAAGCTCGACCGCCGCCTGATCCAGCTGCAGATCGAGCGCGAAGCCGTGCGCCGCGAGAAGGACGAGTCCTCGCAAAAACGCTTTGCGCTCATCGAGGAGGAGATCACCAAGCTGCAAAAGGAAATCGCCGACTACGACGAGATCTGGCAGTCTGAAAAGGCCCAGGCGCAGGGCAGCGCCCATGTGCGCGAAGCCATCGACAAGCTCAAGTTCCAGATCGAAGAATTCACCCGCAAGGGCGACTTCAACAAGGTGGCCGAACTGCAATACGGCAAGCTGCCTGACCTGGAAAAGCAGCTGAAAGAAGCGCAGGCGCAAGAGTCTGGCAAAGACGGAGCACCCGCCACGCGCCGCCTGCTGCGCACGCAAGTCGGTGCCGAAGAAATCGCTGAGGTGGTGAGCCGTGCCACGGGCATCCCCGTGGCCAAGATGATGCAGGGCGAGAAGGACAAGCTCTTGCAGATGGAAACCAAGCTGCACGAGCGTGTGGTGGGCCAGGACGAGGCCATTGCTGCGGTGGCCAACGCCATCCGCCGCTCGCGTTCGGGTCTGTCGGACCCGAACCGGCCCACGGGCTCCTTCCTGTTCCTGGGCCCCACCGGCGTAGGCAAGACCGAGCTGTGCAAGGCGCTGGCGGGTTTTATGTTCGACAGCGAGGACCACCTGATCCGCGTCGACATGAGCGAGTTCATGGAGAAGCACTCCGTGGCCCGCCTGATCGGCGCACCCCCCGGCTATGTGGGCTATGAAGAGGGCGGCTACCTGACCGAAGCCGTGCGCCGCAAACCCTACAGCGTGCTGCTGCTCGATGAGGTGGAAAAGGCCCACCCGGATGTGTTCAACGTACTGCTGCAGGTGCTGGACGATGGCCGCCTGACGGATGGCCAAGGGCGCACCGTGGACTTCAAGAACACGGTGATCGTGATGACGAGCAACATCGGCTCGCACCTGATCCAGGCCATGGTGGGGCAGGACTCGGACGACATCAAGGAAGCGGTGTGGGGGGAACTCAAGAACCATTTCCGACCCGAATTCCTGAACCGGATCGACGAGACAGTGGTGTTCCATGCGCTGGATGCGCAGAACATTGCCTCCATTGCCAAGATTCAGCTGCAGTTGCTGCAAACCCGGCTGGCAAAGATGGATTTGGAACTGGAGGTGTCCGACGCGGCCTTGGCAGAATTGGCCAAGGTGGGGTTTGACCCGGTGTATGGCGCGCGGCCGCTCAAGCGGGCGATTCAGCAGCGCATCGAGAACCCGCTGTCCAAGCTGCTGCTGGAAGGGCGTTTCCCGCCCAAGAGCGTGATCCCGGTCACGGTGAACCCGGTGCTGGAGCCCGGTGTGTTCCAGTTTGGTACTGCGCCGCAGGGCTGAGAGGGGTGGGGCAAGGGCTTGTACCCCGGCCCTTGTTTTGAATGAGAGGTGTTGTTTGAACGAAATTGTTGCTGGCCTTTTGCGTTTTTTGCTCCGCGTGGTGGTCGTCGCCATGGGTTTGGTGCTGTTCCTGAGCCTGCTGGCTGCAGTGATGGTGCTGGCGCTGGTGTGGGCCCTGCGGGCGGGCTGGGCGCGGTTGACAGGGCGGCCGGTGACGCCGTGGGTGATGCGCATGGACCCGCGCTCGGGGTTCAGCACCGTTTTTCGTTCATCCGAGCGTTGGTCTGCCAGCCGACGCGGCGCCTCAACAGCGGCAGATCCGGCAGCGGATGACGCTGCCGGATCGCGCCGCGGCGGTGTGTTGCCGGGCGCCGCCGAAGTCACAGATGTTGAAGCGCGCGACGTGCGCTGATACGCACGACCACATCCGCGCATTCCACCAGCGCCCTCTACCAAGGGGGGTTCCCTATTTTTTGTGATGCACCTGTCGGTGGTGTCTTCTATGATCAAACCATGACACCTGCCGATATCCACGCCCATTTCGATCTCCAGCGCCAGGCCAGCCGTGAGCACATCGATGTGCCCCTGCTGGTGCGACGCGAGCGCTTGTTGCGTCTGTCCAAAATGCTCGATGAAAACGGAGCAGTGCTGGCGGCTGCGGTGCAGGCCGACTTTGGCATGCGCTCCCCCCGTCTGACCGAGGTGGCGGACTTTTTCGTATTGCGCACCCTGTTGTCGCACACGCTCAGCCACCTGGCCCGGTGGATGAAACCCAAAAAAGTACGCACGCCGCTGTACCTGCAGCCCGCCCACGGGTTCATTCAGCGGCAACCGCTGGGGGTGGTGGGCGTAATCGCGCCGTGGAACTACCCCGTGCAGCTGGCGCTGGCGCCCGCCATCACGGCGCTGGCTGCCGGCAACCGCGTGATGCTCAAGCCCAGCGAACTCACGCCGCACACATCGGCTCAGCTGGCCTTGCTGGTGGCCCAGTTCTTTTCTCCCGACGAGTTTTGTGTGGTGCAGGGCGACGCCAACCTGTCGGCCCTGTTTGCCTCCTTGCCGTTTGACCACCTGGTGTTCACTGGCTCCACCGCTGTGGGCCGCAAAGTGGCGCTTGCGGCGGCGCAGAATCTGACACCGACCACGCTGGAGCTGGGTGGCAAGTCGCCCTGCATCATTGACGGCCACTGCGACATGCAGGATGCCGCGCTCAAGATAGCGCATGGCAAGCTGCTCAACGCGGGTCAGACCTGCATTGCCCCCGACTATTTACTGCTGCCCCGTGGGCGCGAGGGCGAGTTCACGCAGGCCTACCGGGCGGCAGTGCACCGACTATTCCCTACCATCGAGGGCAACGCCGACTACGCCTCCATCATCACGCCCCGCCACCATGCACGTCTGCGCACCATGCTTCAGCAGGCCCAGACGCTGGGGGCAGAGGTGCAGACCATCGACCCCGCAGCGGGCAAGGCCCCGACCCATACCGTGGGCACGCTGGGCGATGGCGCCAGCCGCCAGATGCTGCCCACGCTGGTGTTTGGCGCCACGTCGCAGATGCAGCTGATGCAGGAAGAGATTTTTGGCCCCATCCTGCCGGTGATCTCGTACGAGCGGCTGGACGACGCGATTGCACACATCAATGCCGGGCCGCGCCCGCTGGCGCTGTACTGGTTTGGCCAGAACGAGGCTGTGCGCGACGATGTGTTGCGCCGCACAGTGAGCGGCGGGGTGACGGTGAACGACACGCTGATGCACATCGCGCACGACAACCTGCCCTTTGGCGGCGTGGGCGACAGCGGCTGGGGCGCCTACCACGGCGAGCAGGGCTTTCTGCGGTTTTGCCACCAGAAGTCGGTTCTGGTGCAGTCGCGCTGGGCGATGGGCTCGCTGTTCTACCCGCCGTATGGTGCCCGGTTTGACCAGGTCATGGGGCTGCTGAAGCGCTGGTTGTAGTCGCTTCGTCACCCAATGGCTCCAGCGCTTCGTGGCCTGCGAGCGGTGGGTGGGTGATGAGCTGCACGATGGCATCGCGCAGCTGGCCGGTGGACACGGGCTTGTGCAGCAGCAGGGCAGAGGTGGACTGCGCATCGCGCAGGCGCTGGGGCGACGTGTCGCCCGTCATGATGATCGCGGGCACATTGGTGCCCAGGTAGGCACGCAGCGCCTGCAGCACCTGTTTGCCAGTTTCTTCGTGGCGCAGGCGGAAGTCCGTGATGATGATGTCGGGGGTGATGTCCTCCAGGCACTCCAGCGCGTCTGCACTGGACTCGGCGGTGATGCACTGGCACCCCCAGCTTTGCAGCAGCGACTGCATGCCCAGGCGCACCGCCTCATCGTCGTCAATGGCCAACACCCTCAGCCCCACCAGGCCGCGCGGATCCAGAGCCGGAGTGACGTCGTCATCCAGCGCACCCTGCCAGCGGTCCAGCCACAGGCGGAACACCGACCCCCGGCCAGGGTGCGAGCGAAGCTCCACCGAGGTTTTCATCTCGCGCGCGAGGCGCTGAACAATGGCCAGGCCCAACCCCAGCCCCTTGCGGCGGTCACGTTCCGGGTTCCCCAGCTGGTGAAACTCCTTGAAGATATCGTCCCATTGCTGCTCAGGGATGCCTGCTCCCGTGTCCCACACCTCCAGCGCCAGCCGCTTGCCGCGGGTGCGGCAGGCAATGAGCACGCCGCCCCGGGCCGTGTAGCGCAGCGCATTGGAGATGAAGTTGTGCATCACCAGGCCCACCAGGGACCGGTCGGCGAATGCTGCAGCCGAGGTCTCGCGCGTGCGGTACACCAGCCCGGCGGTGTCGGCCTGCGCACCAAACTCCTGCTCCAACGCCGTCAACAGCGGTTGCACGGCAAAGGCAACCGGCCGCACCTTCACCACACCGGCATCCAGCCGCGAATAGTCGAGCAAGGTGGTAAGCATCTCTGCAGCGGCGCCCGATGCGGCATGGGCATGCTTGAGAACGGTCTGCTGGTGTTCGTTGAGCGGGCTGCGGTGCAGCGATTCGAGAAAAAGGCCCATCGCGTGGAGCGGCTGGCGCAGGTCGTGGCTGGCAGCGGCCAGAAAGCGCGATTTGTCCCTGTCGGCCCGCTCGGCGGCTGCCTGCGCGGCCAGCGCGCGCTGTGACTCCGCCCGCAGCTCGGTCACCAGGCGTTCGTTCTCCAGCTTGAGCGCAATGCTGCGGCGCGTGGCGCGGTCGGCGGTGCGTGCCTGCAGGCCTGTCAGTGTGTAGTAGACGGTGGTCAGAAACAGCGCGGGCCACATCACCGGGCCGCCTGCCAGTGCCACGGCAATCATCACGCCACCAATGGCGCAGGTCAGGTAGGTTGCATAGGCGCGGTACAGCGGCGCCCCCAGTCCCAGCGCGCCCGATGACACCGTGCTGATGATGCCAATGGCATAGATCACACTGTCGGATGTACCCCAATAGAGCACCACGTACCCCAGGCTGCCCCAGCTGAGCCCCATGGCGGCCATGCAGGCAATGAGCTTGCGGGCGGCCTGCGGGGCGGGGTCTGAGAACGGGGCAATGCTGCGCAGCGTGGCATACACGCCGGCCACCACCAGCGTGTGCGAGATGAGCCAGACGGCGACGGCCTGTGGCTCGGCGACGCGTGACATTACCCACAGCGTGCCCAGTGCGGTGGCCAGGGACGCCAGCAGCGTCATCGGGAAGTTCTGGCGCAGCAGTGCTACCTGCTCGCGCAGCACTTCATCGCGCTCCCACACGCGCCAGCCCCAGCGCGTGGGGGGCATGGTCGCGTCGAGCGCCGCCACGTCCTCAGAAGGTGTCATGGAGCTGTCGTGTGGACAGGCCCAGGCGCTGCGCCGCCAGCAGGGCCGCGCTGCGGCTGTTCACGCCCAGCTGGGCAAAAATGGCTGCTACGTGCACCCGCACGGTGTTCTCGCTCAGGCCCAGGTCGCGGGCGATGACCTTGTTGGGCTTGCCGGTGCACAGCAGCGACAGCACCTCCAGTTGCCGGGCGGTGAGCGTGGGTGTGTCAGGCCCCCGGGTGGTGGCGCTGTTGCCGCTGTTGATCGGAAAACACGGTTTGCCCGACAGGGCGCAGGTGATGGCCTCCAGGATGTCTTCTGCATTGGCGGACTTGGGCAGGAAGCCGTCTGCCCTACGGCCCCGGGCCTCATGGACCGCGTCAGGCGCCACGCTGGCAGATACCAGCACGATGCGGGCGACCGGGCAGGCCTGGCGCAGCAGGCGCAGGCCATCAAGCCCGCTCATGCCGGGCAGCTGAATGTCCAGCAACACCAAGTCGGTGTCCGTTGCCTTCAGTGCGCAGGCCTCGGCAATCGAACCGGCTTCGGCAATGACGCCTACGGATGGGTGGTCCTGAACGATCAGGCGCAGGCCTGTGCGGAACAGGGCGTGGTCATCCACAAGCAAGAGGCGGGCGGTCATATGGCCAAGTATTGCGCACAACGCACCGTTGCGGACTAGTCCATTTGTGCGATGGACGCACGGTCGTGCACTTTCTAGACTTTCCGTCAAGCATTGAAATGCACCTGGAAGGCGCGGCAATGCACACACGCTGATCTCAACCCAAGTTTCCAGAGGGACTTCCATGAATGCCAATGCCATTGCTCCGCGCCCGTCGTCGTCCGAGGACGCGTCCTCCCAGCGCACCGGCCGTCGCCCGGCCGCCAACCAGTCGGGCGACGGGAGTACCGGCCTGGGTGGTAACACTGTGGCCCACATCGTCGAAGAGAACTGCCCCGACTTGCTGGTGGCGGCAGGCGTGGTGATTGAACATCTGGACGCGCAGGCAGGCACCTGGCAGTTTTCAACGGACGAGGGCCAGACCTGGCGAGCCATTCGTACGGATCTGATCAACCGCGCAGGGCACTTGGGCCTGGCGCTGGACCGTGATGCGCGCCTGCGGGTACTGCCCTTTGGCGGCCACCGGGTCAGTGGCGCGCGTGTGGCGTTTCACACCGTGCAGCGCAGCCACGGGCAGGGAAACGGCAGCTACCGTGCCTATGCACCTGACGAGCGCGATGGTGGTTCGCGCACGGTGACGCTGGTGCTCAGCCTGGGCGCGGTCAACGGCCTGCCGCCTGAAGTGCACGTGCCACGCCCGCGCAATAAGCGCGCCCTGGCGCAGCGCGCCGGGATGTCAGCCAGCGGCGTAGGTCCGTCGCATCCCGGCTCCATGGCCATGGCGTAACGGGGAATGTCGAAGCTTTCAGCAATGCGGTGAAAGACATGCTGGAGGGCGCGCGGAGACAGGGTAAACGCGGGGTTCGGCAGGGTCTTGAGCATGTTTTGCAGAGGCCGCAGTAGCCGTCCGCACAGGGGGAAAAACCGTTTGCGGCGACAATGCCGGTCCTTTTGTTTTTTCATCCCCCGTTTTCGTTCGGTTTTTTCATGTCCAGTATCCAGGTTCGTCCCGCCACGCTTCGCGATGCAAAAGCCATTGCCCAGATCCATACCGTCTCAGCCCAAGAGGTCTACAAAGGGCTGGTGCCAGACGAGCAGTTGAAATCCATGTCGGTCGAAAAGCGCCAAGCCTACTGGCGCGAGGCCATTGAATATTGCGAGCCCCAGGTCCAAGTGGCCGTTGACGGCGAGAAGATCGTCGGTTTTGTCGGCTACGACCGCTCGCGCGACGAAAAATCCCGCCCCACCACTGGTGAAATCTGGGCCATCTACGCCGCCCCCACGCATTGGAACCAGGGCGTTGGCCTGGCACTGTGGGATGCCGCCCGCGACGGCCTGCAGGAAGAAGGTTGCACCAACGTCACGGCGTGGGTGCCCCTGCGCAACGAGCGCGCCATCCGGTTCCATGAACTGGCGGGCTTCAAGCAGGAGCTCTCCACCGCCAAGACGGCTGTGGTGGGTGGCGTCAAGATCGAAGAAGTGCGCCTGAAGCGCCCCATCAACGCGTAGTCACGCAAAGGCACTCAATGATCGAATGGAGCCGCCAGGGCCAGATTCACCAAGCCCAGTGGCGCTCCGAGAGTGGTGCCCCGGCCCCGCGCCGGGTCGTCACTGCCGATGACACCTTGGCCGCCGACACGGCCTACCGCATGGCCTGTGAAGGCACCGGTCTGCTGTGGCAGGGCGATTTTCAGAACGCCCGCATGCTGCTGCAGGCGCTGATGCGCCGGGCCGATGCCAAATCTGCCAAGTCCGCGAAATCGGGAAAGCCCAGCAAGTCCGCTGTCAAAGCCGCCGAAAAGGCCGCTGCCGCCACCGCCGCTGAAGCCTTTCACCTGCACCGCCAGGCGCAGGCGCAGCGCGCGCGGGTGCTGGCGTCGGTGCTGATTCCGCTGGAAGGCGACTTCAGCATTGACCTGCGCCGCGCTCCCGACTGGCGGCAGGCGTGTGCCGAGGCCTGGGGCCCCGCAACCGGCGAACGCTCCGTCGCTACGCTGCGCGAGCTGCTGGGAATTGTGGGCGCGCATGAGTGGCGCAAAAAGGGTGTTGAAGTGCCCGCCCTGGGCGCACCTCCGCAAAACCGCATCCACCCGCATTACGGCGTGTTCTCTCCAGTGCGCGGCGAATACGTGGGCCTGGTTGCCGGCATGGCGCTGCCGACCAAGACACTGGCCTTTGACATCGGTGTGGGCACCGGGGTGCTGTCTGCTGTGCTGGTGCGCCGAGGGGTGCATCGCGTGGTGGGCACCGATCAGGACCCGCGCGCTCTGGCCTGCGCCCGCGAGAACCTGCAGCAACTGGGCGTCCTGCCGCAGGTCGAACTGCTGCAGGCCGACCTGTTTCCGCCCGGCCGCGCGCCGCTGGTGGTGTGCAACCCGCCGTGGGTGCCCGCACGTGCCAGCTCGCCCATCGAACACGCGGTGTACGACGAAGGCAGTCGCATGCTCAAAGGCTTTCTGGCAGGTTTGGCCGACCATCTGGAGCCCGGCGGCGAGGGGTGGTTGATCCTGTCGGACCTGGCCGAGCACCTGGGCCTGCGGCCACGCGAACAATTGCTGGGCTGGATCGCCGAAGCGGGCCTGGTGGTGCGGGGCCGGCACGACGTGAAGCCCCAGCACGCCAAGGTGGCGGATGCAGGCGATGCGTTGCACACGGCGCGCGCAGCCGAGGTGACGTCGCTCTGGCGTCTGGCTGCTGCCTGACCTGTTCCGCTCTGGTCCCCGGATGTTGGGGATCAGATGGGGCTGGGCAGGGAGCGTTATCCCATAGCTCACCCCAGCCCCTTGCCGTTGCAAAACGGTCGTGAAAAACGTCAGGCCAGGTCGGCGGGCTGGGTCAGTTCAAACGGCCCCGAGTTGTCTGCAGGCGAATAGGGCAGCAGTTGATCCAGTCGCTCACGCAGGCTGGCCGCGCGTTCTGCGCCCGCTGTCATGGCGACTTCTTCCAGCATGGCCTCGCCCACGTCCAGCATGCTCACGCGGTCTTTGGCGGCGCGCAGTGCCTCGCGAAACTGTCGCGCCAAATCGGGGTCGCGGCGCGCAAACAGTCTCTCGCAAAGGTCGAACAGGTACATGCGGGCGCCCGCCAGTGAGCGCAATGATTCGCCTGGCTCGGGCCGTTGGATGGATGGCGTGGGCGTGGGGCTGCGACTTGCGCCACGGGACGGCTCGTCCACGGCGGGGAGTGCAGTCGGGCCTGTGAGGTAGCCCTGGCGCATCAGGTTGTCGACGATTTGCGCGCCGATCCCGTTGTACATGGCCTGCAGGTCGGACAGCGATTTGCCATCGGCAAGCAGCAGCAGCGAGCGCTCGCGCAGGCTCAGGGTGCGAACGCCGGGTGAGAGTTCCAGGCGGGCTTTTTCGGTTTTTTGTAGCAGCATGGTGAGGCTCCGTTCACGGATACAACCGGGTTGACGGTTCAATGCCCGCAATTGCAGCAGCCCGCCGTGACTGCGTGATGACCCCGCTGCAGCACAATGGCGAGCCACCTTGCGCGAAGCGTTTGTGCGTAAGTTGTGAATGCTATATTATTGATAGCTGTAAGCGCTTATTGGATAAGCGCTGGAGCCTGTTTTTATTCATATTTTTTTGTTCTGTGTGTCTGCCCGTATCGTGCTGCGTCTTGCGCACCGGTTCAGCCACAGATGACCCTTTGCAATGACCCTGCTGCTTGCCCCGATGGAAGGGCTTCTGGATTTTGTTCTGCGCGACGTGTTGACCCGCGTGGGCGGGGTGGACCGCTGCGTTTCGGAGTTCATCCGCATCACCGGTACCTTGCTGCCCGACAAGGTGTTCTTGCGCTACGTGCCTGAGTTGAACAACGGTAGCCGCACGCTGGCGGGTGTGCCGGTGCGCGCTCAGTTGCTGGGGTCCGACCCGGTTTGCATGGCTGAAAACGCGGCACGCCTGGCTGCGTTGGGGCCGGAGGGGATCGACCTGAACTTTGGTTGCCCGGCCAAGGTGGTCAACCGCCATGGCGGTGGCGCTGCGCTGTTGCAAGAGCCCGAACGCATCGCCACCGTGGTGGCCGCAGTGCGCCGTGCCGTGCCTGCGCATTTGCCCGTGTCCGCCAAGATGCGCCTGGGCTTTAACGACACGGGGCTGATGCGTGAGTGTGCGCAGGCCATGCAGGCGGGCGGCGCGGCCGAGCTGGTGGTGCATGCACGCACCAAGGCAGACGGCTATCGGCCCCCTGCGTACTGGGAGCACATCCCCACCCTTCGCGCGGCAGTGCAGATTCCGGTGGTGGCCAATGGCGAGATATGGACGGTGGCCGACGCGCACCGCTGCCGCGAAGTGTCAGGCTGCGATGCGCTGATGCTGGGCCGTGGCATGGTGGCCGACCCCGGTTTGGCCCGCGCCATCCGCGCAGCCGATGCCGGGCAACCCGGTACTGACACCGTGGTGTGGGCCGACCTGGTGCCGCATCTGGCGGCGTTCTGGCGGCTGGTTTGCGAAGACCTGGAGCCCCGGCAGCGCGCGGGGCGGCTCAAGCAATGGCTCAACCTGCTGCGCAGGCGGTTCGCCGAGGCCGAGTTGGCTTACCAGCATGTGCGCACGTTGACCGAGCAGCGGGTCATCACGGTATGGGTTGCGGCGCTGGTGGCGCAACACGAATAGGGAAGCGTACGGGTTGCTGCTGAGTGCAGAGTGCTGGCACCTTTGGCACGCCGTGTGCCAGTCTGTGCGTTACAGCAGGTGGTCGGGTGCCATCGGCCCCAGCAATTGCAGCATCAACCGCAATGGGATGCTGGCATCGGGCTCTGACGTGGCATCGCTCAGGCTGCTGCCTTGGGGGGCGCGCCAGACGAGCCCGCCGTCTTTCAACTGCACATGCCAGGCCGCCTCGCTCAGCGCGGTTTCAATCTGGGCGGTGGCACGGCGGGACAAGTCGGTGCTGCGAATCAGCAAGGCGATCTCGGTGTTCTGGCGTTGCGACCGGATGTCGAGGTTCATTGAGCCGATGACCAGCAGCCGGCCGTCCATGATGAGCAGCTTGGAGTGCAGCATGGCGCGCGAGCTGCCCATGGAGCCCGTTCCACCCCCGCCACCCGTGCTGCCTGTAGAGCCCAACGCGCCCTTCAACACCCCGGGTAGCTCGCTGCGCATCTCGTACAGATCCACCCCCATGGCCAGCAGGTCGGGGCGGTGGCGCGCATAGCCTGCGTGGGCAATGGGGGCATCGTTGGACGCGAGTGAGTTGGTGAGCACACGCACGCGCACACCGCGGGCGCTCGCTTCCGCAAAGGCCTTTTTCATGTCGGGGCCGGGCACAAAGTACGGAGAAACTATAAGGAGGTCTCTACGGGCCTGCCCCATGAGCTGCAGCAGGCCGTCTACCACCGTGTCGTTTTGAGCTTCGATGGTTTCGGCGTCGAGGGCTGCGTTGGCGGTACCCATGGGGAGCGGGGAAGGCGGGGAACCGCCCGCGCTGTTGTGCGTGTCGGCATTGACATGCCCCACGCTAGCCGCAGTCGCAGGGGCGGCCGACACCAGTGCCGTCGCAGCCCGGGCGCCGCGTGATGTGATGGAGACCGGCGTGGCGCGGGCAGGCGCTTTCTCCGGCAAGGCGCCCGTTGATGTGCCATCGGGCGGAATCTTGGCGGGTTTGTCTACCAGCACAGCCGCAGGCGCCCAGGTAAATTGCGCTTGCGCCAGATCCATCGGTTGGTAGTCCCAGATGCGCGTGCGCTGGGCTGCAGTGGGACGCCGACCTTCTGCCGCCGACTGGCTGTCAGGATCCATGGGGCCACCCTGGCCTTCAATGCGCTCGCGCCGGGCGGCATCCGATGCACGCATTGACTCGCGCATGGTGTCGAGTTCTTGCCGGGTGATCAGTGACTGCACCGGGTAAGCCCGCTCGTTGTTCCAGTAGCTGTCAAAGCTTCGGGACAGGTCCTGAACAATAGGCCCTGCGGCCAGCACGTCCAGGTCTACAAAATTGCCCGCGTCAGCGTTGCCGAAGTACGCATCACCCAGATTGCGCCCACCCGTGACACCCATGGCGTTGTCGGCGATGAATAGCTTGTTGTGCATGCGCTGCTGCACCCGCGAGAAGTCACCCAGCACGCTGAACATGCGGCCCAGCGCCGAGCCCCGCGCACCTGTCAGCGGGTTGAACATGCGCATCTCGATATTGGGCACAAACGCCAGCCGCATTACCTGCGCATCGCGGCCTGTGCTGTGAAAGTCGTCCAGCAGCACGCGCACGCGCACTCCGCGTTTTGCAGCCGCCACCACGCCGAGCAGCAGCCGCTCGGTGCTGGCGTCTGCGTGAATGGCGTAGTACTGCAGGTCCAGCGATTTCTCGGCACCTTCTACCAAAGCAAGGCGGCTGCTGTAGGCATCTTGGGGGCCGTTGAGGAGCAAAAAGCCCGATGCGTGACGCCCTTGTGCAGCTGCACGCCGCGTATTCACTGTGTGGCCCAAAGTGGTTTCTGCGGGGAAGGTAAAGGCGGTAGAAACGGGCCGGTCCACATCCTTGGGCAGCCCCGCGCAGCCGGTGAAGGCCCCTGCAGCAAGCAGGGCCGTAACGGCCAGACGGCCGTAGCGGACGGTGGTTGCCAGAAAGGCGGGGGCGGGCGAGGAGGGCATCGCGCGATTGTGCCTGCCGACCGGTGCTGCGGGAGTCGGACGCAACGCCAATACGTACATGGAAGTCAGGCTGCAGATCCTCCACTTGTACTGCGTGAGGGTGAAGTTGCGGCCAATGGGACAGATACCTCTCGAAACACCAACGGCAAGCCAAAAGACATCTCTGTCAGGAGAAATATCCGAGAAAATGCCTTTATCGCTTGATTGGAATAGCTTTTTAGCTATCAAAAATATAGTAATTTCAGCTGCATTTGAAATAGGCAAGGTCCTGGCTCCACCCGACGCGTAGGCGCTCAGAACCGATCGCGACCTGGCAGGCGAGCGCGAATGCGCAAATCGGGCCCCACGCGATCCACAGCCGTGAACTCCAGCGCACGGCCCTCCTTTAAATTGGCCAACGGTGCCAGGTTGGCCATTCCCATGCCCGGGCCGAGCAGCACAGGTGCCAGGTACACCAGCAGTTCATCCACCAACCCCTCGCGAAGCAACGAGCCATTGAGCTTGTGGCCTGCCTCCACATGCAGCTCATTCACGCCGCGGGCGGCTAGATCACGCAGCATCGCGGCCAGGTCCACCTTGCCCATTGCGTTGGGTAAAGAAATCACGGTGGCACCGCGCGCCTGTAACGCTTCCTGCCTAGCAGGGTCGGGCAGTGCGGTGTAGATCAGGCAGGTGCGCCGCACCTGCAGCAGCCGGGCATCAAGCGGCAACTGCAGCGAACTGTCTACCAGCACCAGGTGCGGTTGGCGTTGTGTCTCCACCTCGCGCACATCCAGGCGGGGGTCATCGTCGAGCACCGTGCCTATGCCCGTCAGCACCGCACATGCGCGGGCGCGCCACGCATGGCCATCCACACGCGCCTGCGGCGAGGTGATCCACTGGCTCTGCCCGTTGAGCAACGCCGACGCGCCATCCAGAGATGCCGCCACCTTCATTCGTACCCACGGGGTGCGCCGGATCATGCGGCTGAAAAACCCGATGTTCAGCTTGCGCGACTCCTCAGCCCCCGGCCCCACCACCACCTCGACGCCCGCCGCCCGCAGGCGGGCAAAACCTTGTCCTGCAACCAGGGGGTTGGGGTCTTGTACCGAAGCCACCACCCGCGCAACCCCGGCGGAAACCAGCGCATCACAACAAGGGCCGGTGCGGCCTTGGTGAGCACACGGCTCCAGGGTGACATAGGCGGTGGCGCCACGCACGTCATGACCAGAGGCTGCGGCCTGCCGCAAAGCCATGACTTCAGCGTGGGGGCCACCCGCCTGCTGGGTAAACCCCTCGCCCAGCACAAGGCCTGCACGCGTAGCGATGACACAGCCGACGCGCGGATTGGGGTTGGAAAGAAAAAGCGCTTGGGTGGCGAGCCCAAGCGCTTGTTCGATGTGGGGGAGGGCAGCGTGCATGGCATAAGGATGGTACCTGAGCCATCGCTGATCCGTCGGGGTTAGCGGCTCCAGCACTCCGCGACGGTCGTGCCGCTAGGCAAAGGTAGCGGTAGATTTCCGCGCACACCAGTCTCCGTCAGGGTGTAGTTGCCACATCGGTCGTTAGCCTGGACCCCTGCGCGGGTGGCCGTGAGCGTGTAGGTGCGGCCGTTGGCAGAGGCCAGCGCGATCGTGTAGCCATTGGTCGGCACGGTCGTCAGAGACGCTGGAAATGCCGCCGTGAGCGGGTAGGTGCCGGTCGCCGTGGCGGCGCGCTCAAGCCACTGCGCGGCTGAAAGCAACCCGGCGCGCGCCTCGGCGCGGTGGCCACGGGCTACATACTCCCGGTAGCTGGGCAAGGCAATGGCTGCCAGAATGCCCACGATGGCCACGACAATCATGACTTCGATCAGCGTGAACCCGTGTTGCCGGGCTTTTGGCAGTGTGTTTGATTTCATGGTGGTCATCATAAAGGTCACCGTGTCACTGCATCTGACGCCAGCTTGGACGCAGCGGTTGTTCGGGCAAACGGGCAAACGTGTCCAGCGAGCCATCAGCACCACGGACCTTGATCAGATCCTTGCCGATGATCGGGCTTTGAGCGCCCTTGGAGGTCTGCATCCGCGACACCTGCTGGTCCAAGGCGCTGAACAGGCCGTCGCCGTTGGAGTCCATTACTTGCACACTGGGTCGACGTCCATCCATGATGTTCAGGAACGTGCGGAACTGGCGCTCTTCCTGCGGCGAGGGTGTACAAGTCTCTTCGATCGCATTGCCCCCGGAGGCAGGAATCTGCGTCATTACTTCCAGGTTGTTGCTGGCATCGTAGAAATTGATGGTTTTGAGCAGGCGCTCGCCTGTCTCCGGGAGGTGCACGTACCAGCCCTTCTTGGCGCCGGCACCGGTGTAAGGCACGGGGTTCTGGCTCATTTTCCAGAACTTGCGGCCAGAGCTGGAGCCACCGCCATCAATTGCAGTACCCAGCATCGTTTGCTGAACCAGGTCTGTCGTGCCACCGACGACGGTCGGGGTGGCGGCCGCTGTATCGACCACGACTTTGCCCGCAGTGATCTTGTACTTCGTATTGTCCAGGATGGAGTACACGCTTTGTTTGGACTGATCAGTGCGGTCACCCTCGGTGATGTTGCGGCCGGTACCGAAGGCCACCATCATTCCGCCAGCGCCACGGTCATTGGCTTTCACGGTCGGAGCTGCGGTAATGGGTTGTCTGGTGCTGGAGCCCCCGCTCGTGTAAATGGCCTGGTAAAGCGGCTGCCCGCTGAAAGCCACATTCCAATCTGCTGGTGTGGCGGAGGAAACATCAAATTTCCACAAATTGCCCTTGAGGTCACCGGCATAGACCACGTCCGGACTACCGTCGCCATTGATGTCCACAAGGCGCGGAGAAGACAGCCCATTTTGAACGACATTGTCACCCGTCGTGGCTGCCACGATCTTTTTCAAGCTCTTGTCACCGTCCAAGTACTGAATCAACAAAACCGGCCGCTCATTGCTGCTGTTGTAGCCATTGCCCATCACTACCGCCCAGCGTCCGTTATTCAACTTCGCAATCTGTGAGGTCTTAAAGGGGTTGGTGTCTTCAACCACGGGGGGGGCAAAAATATGTCCGATGTCCGCCTCATCTGAGGCGGGCAGGACCACCTGCGATTTGTGCATGGTCTTATCCATCACCACCAAGGACGCTGCGTTGGCAGTGGTGAATTCGGATGCAATGGAATTGTCGGTTGTACCGGGCTTGCTGACATCGAGGACGAAGTAGCCTTTGCCGCCAGCACCCAGCGTTCCCACAAGCATGGTGCGCCAGTCGGGGGTGACTGTGTCGCCCACATCAACGTCCCCTGTGAAGGGCGAGCCGTCTACATAATATAGGTGCGAGTAGCCGGGTTTGGACAACTCGGTGAGATTGGGGTAGACGCCTTTGGGTACATATGCCAACTTCTCGTCACCGTTGAGCGCGGAAAAACCGTGCAGCATGCCATCATTGCCACCCACATAAATCATGGGGTTGCGGGCCTTGTTGGCGCGCGCAAAAGCCTGGTATCCCTTGAGACTGAAATTGCTCACCGGGCTGCCCGTGAACCAGACGTTGGAGTTCACGATATCACCTTGGCGGGAGAGACGAACCCGAAATGGCTGGGCCACTGTGTTGCCTTCCTTTGTGCGGTCGCCCCGAAGGAAATTCACGCGGTCTTCGCCCATGCCGTCAGCATTCAAAAGGGTTTTCTGAATCGCGCTAAGCTTGAGCACACCGGCGTCCCACTCGAACGGAGCGCCCAGGTTGGTCGTGTCGTTGGTGGTGATGATGACGCGACCTGTGACGCCTGCAAGCGCGTCAAGTTTGTCTGCTGTCGTCACGCGGTCCTTGGGCGGCGCTCCAACCTTGACACCCCAGGCCGGATTGGCAGTTTCCACACCGGTACCCTTGGCGACAATGTCAGAGCGTACGTAACCTGTCCAGCCGTTGGCTTCGTAACCCGACTTGAACACGCCAAAATCAGATCGGGTGTTGGTAGTCGAAGTCCCGGCAAAGCTTGTTACAGGCGCCGTGTTGTCGGCCACAATGCCGCCGACAATTTCCATGAAGGCATTTTTCAGGTCTTGCGATGTTTGTGCTGGGTAGAACTTGCCGCGGCTGTTGATGGCCATGTGCCAAAGCTCTTCTTGGCGGCCAGATTCATTGGTCGTGATGGGGTCGCGCCAAGTGCGGGTACCCACAATGGCCCGGGAAAAATCGCCGCCATACATGCCACCGGCAGTGTTGAACATCGGATTGGTGGCGATATTGGGCCAGGTCGCTGCGTTGTTGTACCCGATGGTGTAAGTGCTCAGGTGTTGCCAGGTAGCGGGATTGTTCTTGGGGTTCCAGTACTCGGAAATCGTGCGCGACGTGGCACCGTCAGCAAACGTCTCACTGCCGGACTTTTTCACCAAAGGCGAAAGGCCATTGGTGATGCCGGGCTGCAAGTCCGTCGCCCAGTAGTGAAACGCCATGTCCGAAAGTGTCGGAAAATTGAAGTTGTAAGTGGTACCGCTTACAGTTCGACTGGTAGTGCCACCCCCCCAGTCATCCCGGTAAATACGGGTTTCATCAGACGCCACGGAATAGCTTGTGCCATCGGGGAGCAAGCGGTCAGTACCATCATCGTTCTTGATCGTCATGGCGGTCATGCTTGAAAGATATGGATTCGCCGGTGGCGAGAACCCGTTCCATCCGCCGTCAGTCATCACGATGTGGTAGGAGCGCCGACAGGTCAATGGGCTCGCGTCGGCAGTTCCGGGGGTTTCATTCCAAGGGCTGTCAACACCGGTGGTCTTCATGTATTCCCCAGCGCTCCACATCATGGTGTGGGTGGGCGTGTTTCCGCCAGCACCCAAGGTATCAATCCAACGGAAAAACTGTCCGCGGTGGCTGTCCTCTGCCGTGGAAGTAGAGCCTTTGAGCTCGCGGATGGTGTTCCAGGCAGTCCCGCTTTTGGTGCAAGAACTGTGAGTGCCCGGGAGCGTGTTGCAACCCCACATGGCTTGGTAAGCCAGTCGGAGCGAGCCGTCGGGCAAATTGGAGGGGTCGAAAGTATCTTTCAACGCATTTTTCAGTGCGGTCATACCCGCAGCGCCCATACTGCCGGAGTTGTCTACCGAAATGATCACATTGGGGGTGGGTTGCTTGCTGGCCGTGCCCGCTGGGTACTGCACCAGGTTCAGTGGCGCTGCAAACGCAAAATGGGGAAGCGCGATGGATGAGATCAGCACGCTGAGCAAGGTGCGCTTGAAAACCAGGGATGATTTCATGTCGGACTCCATCAATTCTTGAGTTTTTGGCGAACAAAGGTCGATTGCAGGACAACCTGCGTGCCAGGGCGCAAGCCTCGGGCGATGGCTGTGATGCGGAAGGCCACATTGGGCTTGAGATTCAGGGCAAGGTTGTTGCTGCCGTTGGTAATAAGGCCCGTGTTGCCCGCATTGGCGTCATATGGCATCACCTCTACCCAGTACCAGCCGCCTTGTCCTGCCGTGGTGTTCTTTAGAATGCTGTGACTGGCTTTGCTGCCGACCAAGCCGATCTCAGCGCCTGTAAATTGCCCGTACCTGGCGCCGACGTTATTGGCAATCATGGCGTTGAGCGTTGTGGTGTCACTCCAGAAGTCCTGATTGCCCGTGCGTTTGAGGCACATGCCGTTAAGGCACTTCGTTGCTTGGAGGTCAAGTGTGCCAAACAGCGTGGCGAGGTCTTGGTCTTCTTCTGGATACCAGACGAGCGTGGCAGCGTCTGGCTCACGGCAGATGTTGGGGTTGGCTACAACGGGCACACAGGCGCTCCCGTCCGGTTTGGCCCTGCGAATGTCGAGCTCCGCGTCTTGCATGAGCGCTTGCGCTGCCTCAAACGCCCGCTGGTAATCAGCATCGTTGCCGACAATGAGCTCGTTGAACAGCGAGGTTCGTGATGCCCATAGAGACAGCAGTGTTGACAGCAGCACGATGACGATAACCACGAACAGCGAAATGCCTCGCTGCCTGACTCGCTGAGAAGACAGAGGTTGCATGGGAGGGGGGGCTTGTTCGTACATGGTCATCCTGCCAGTCCCTGGCTGCGTAGCTGGTACACGTTGCGAAACACCATGTGCAGGCGTCCGCCAAAGGCTGTTGCGGTTCCATCGCAGTTGACATAGGTGCTTCCAGCGGGGACGTCTACGCGTTCCTCGCTCATCAGATCCAGGCATACCTCCACCCCGAACACCCGGGACCAGTCTGCCGCTGCCGTTGCAGCATTCACTGACCGAATCCGCGGCATTCCGGTGAGGGCATCGGTCTGGATTAAGTAGTTAACTGTGAATGCATTCACGTTACGGATAACGGCTTGTGAAATGTTGTCGTTTCCTGCGCAACGCAACTCGTTGGCAGTGAGCACAAACTGACTCCGGATGATGGTTGCCGATGGTTGTGCGCCCAGGCAATCCCGAAAAAGAGATACAGGAAGCGCCGAAATGAAGCTTGGCTCTGCGTAGTTCTGATAACCCACGGAGAGTTTGAATTGCCCTGCGCCTGGGCTATCGAGCCCGCTGACGGTTTGCGTCACGGTGTTGAACGTTGTTTCAAACGCCACCACGTCAGCAGGGTCGATCGGCTGGCTGTCATCCTTGTTCGAAGCCAGGTCCAGCCGGATCGACCCTGCTTGACGCAGCTGCTGCCCGATGACCCGGAAAGCGTATGCAGCCTGTTGCTGTATCTGGCTGGCGTCACTGACGGTGCCGGAAACGCCGCGAGACACCATCAAGGCGCCGACTGCAACTGCGATGGTCATCAAACCGATGGTGATGCCGACCAGGAGCTCAATCAGTGTGGCACCACGCTGCCTGCGGGTGCCCACAACGAAATGCTCGGTGCGGGCCGTAAAGGTGGGGCGTGTGCGTGTCATGTCAATTGGCAGGAGGAGACTGGTCCGATGGGTTGTGCGCGGGGCGCCGGTCAGCACGGTCCGCACATCTCAGGTGAACTCGCCGCGGGCGAGAGGGCAAAACACCAGGGGCGTTGCAGCGCCGGAAAGGTTGTAGGTAGCGCAGCGGGCGGTCAGCTGGATGTACTGCAGGTGGCAAATCCGATTGGCGGGGCAGGCAACGCCCGCAGCTCCCGTGCTGTCCGGAGTGAACACAGGAGCCAAGTCCGCGTTGCGTTCGTTTTCGCGCCAGCTGATCATGACCCCCAGTTGCCGTCGGTTGTTCGCGTCAGTTTCATCAGCCACCGTAAAAACCACAGCGTCGCCCAGTGGAAGTGTGTTTTGTACCGTGGTCTTCCAACGCGACAATTCAGACCGCGCGAAATCTTCTGCGGTGCAGCCGGTCGCACAGTTGGGAATGGGGCCACTGACTGCACCCAGGCCCGTGGTTAGGTTGGTGACGACAGCCGCGCCCAAGGCATTGGGGTTGAGCTTGATGCGCTCGCTGAGATCCTCGATCAGTCGAATGGCCTGGGCGCGGCGCACACCTGTCTGCGTATCCGCCAGCGTTCGCATCTGAACCCCCAGGATGCCCAGGATTCCGAGGGCCATGACGACGATGGCAACAAGCGACTCGATCAGGCTAAAGCCGCGCTGGCGTAGAGGTGCTTGTGGTGAAAACATGGTGTTGAACGGCTTTAAGTGGCAATGAAAGTTTCCGTCAGGCGCAAGTTGCTGAGTTCTTTTCGACACGCAGCCGCCCTCCGGACGACATGCAAAGGGCTGACGCATGTCGTGAAGATACGCCCGTGGGTTTGGGGTTGATTGCGAAACTGGCAGCGCCCAAACTGTTGGGCTGGCCCCATCGGTTTACCCTAAAGAAAGCGCCGCCGCCGATGTTCACAACGTTCATGTTGTTCAGGACGGGGAAAGTTTGGAGGATGACATCCGTTCCATTCAGCGTGCCGCTGTTGTCTGCATCTGTGAACACGATCCACCCGCAATCCCAATCGTCGGCGTCGCCAGTAGCGCAGTTGCGCCTTACAGAAATGTTGCCACCCCGCTTGATAGCCTCGGACCGAGCAAAATAGATGGTGCTGGTCATCTCCTCTATGGCTTGGCGGACGCGGTAGCCTTCTACCATGTCGCGAAAACTGGGCGCAGCGAGGGATGCCAATACCGCCACAATGGCCACAACAACCATGAGTTCAATCATGGTGAACCCGTTTTGGCGGGAGCGAGGTTGTTGCTCAGCTGCCAATATTTCAGGCTGGTGGGCGCAGGAGCAGGTTGTCATGCGCTGAATCATAAAATTCAAATCGGTTCTCCCGGTGAGTCGGGAGACGGATGGCGTTTCCTTGTGGATGAACGGCGCGGTTTCCGTAGGCTTTGTTCGCGATCTCCCTCGGTAGTTGCAAACCTATGTCAAAGAGACAATTGCTGGTGTTGGGCAACACTCACCACATGCTCGTCTGCGCGGAACGCACGAGTTGCCGAGTAAGCTGTGTTATTCACCCCTATTGGCAGCAGCCATGCCTGAATGGCCGAGTCACCGCGTATACCCCCGACAGGCTCCGGCGTTGTGCATGCCTTTGCATTCCCGGTACATTCTGCGGTCGCGTTGAGCAGGAGTTTCCTCCGATGAACTGCGTTGGTAGGTCACCTTGTTCACAGTTTTTTTTCTGGTGTCGGGTCGGGATGTGTCCGATGCCTTTAGGGTTGTGTCGTTGCGGGTTCCTGATGCGTGGGCGGCATTGGGCCCTGCGAGGAGGCACAGGCCCAACCAGGCGGCCGCGAAAAAAATTGGCAGATTCATGTCGATAAATTTCGTAGTCTTCATCTCGATGTCGGCATTGGTGTTTTGAATCGGATGCATACAGCGTCTTCAATGTACTCGTGCTTGAATCACGATGTTGCGGGTTGAAGGAAGTTACCGCGCGCTCCCTCGCGGAGGGTCGGGCGTCGCCTCCAAATGCAAGCCGATGGGTCAGGGATCGACAGTTTTTATCTCGCGCCATTGCAAATAGCGTGTTGACAGACTTATATGTAGGAGGCTGTCTGTGAAGAGCAGCACCATGAGCAGAAGCTCATGTACTTTGATCGCGGTATACTATAAAGGTTTTGCAATGTGCAAGACGCACGCAAGCAGCCGTTCCAGCCGCTTGCGCAAGTAAAACCCCTCCGCGACGCAATGCTCGTGGATCATTTAAGGAAAATATAATGATCGCATCTTCCATCAAGGCCGAAGTCGTCAAGGCCAACGCCCGTGCTGCCAATGACACTGGTAGCCCAGAAGTTCAGGTGGCCCTGCTGACCGCCCGCATCAACGAACTGACCCCCCACTTCAAGACGCATGCCAAGGATCACCATGGTCGCCGTGGCCTGCTGCGCATGGTGAGCCGTCGTCGTAAGCTGCTGGACTACCTCAAGGCCAAGGACGCTGACCGTTACACTGCGCTGATTGCCAAGCTGGGTCTGCGCAAGTAATCTTCATTGCATGCAAAAACGCCTGGGTTAGTCCGCTAGCTCAGGCGTTTTTTACTTCGGAGTCGCAAAACAGAGCGAAGCTGTGTCATTCCAATGGGGTTGTTGCCGCGCGCCGACAGGCAGCCTCACTGGAATGGCATCGTGTTCTGAATTGCCCTCCAGAACAAGCTGGTAGTGCGCTGCCAGCTATTAAAACAGGAGCTGAACATGAGCATTTTCAACAAAGTCACCAAGACTTTCCAATGGGGTGACAAGACTGTCATCATGGAAACGGGCGAAATCGCCCGCCAGGCCTCCGGCGCTGTGCTGGTGAACATTGACGACACCGTGGTTCTGGCCACCGTGGTCGCATCCAAGGGCGCCAAGCCCGGCCAAGACTTCTTTCCCCTGACGGTGGACTACATCGAGAAGACATACGCCGCAGGCAAGATCCCCGGCAGTTTCTTCAAGCGCGAAGCCAAGCCCAGCGAGCACGAAACGCTGACCAGTCGTCTGATCGACCGCCCGATCCGTCCGCTGTTCCCTGAGGGTTTCTTCAACGAAGTGCATGTGGTGATCCATACGGTATCGTTGAACCCCGAAGTAGACGCTGACATTGCTGCGTTGATTGCAACCAGCGCAGCATTGGCTGTGTCTGGCATCCCATTCAACGGCCCCATTGGTGCCGCCCGCGTTGGTTACATCAACGGTGAATATGTGCTCAACCCAGGTCAAACCGCGCGCAAGAGTTCGCAAATGGACCTGATCGTTGCTGGCACTGAGGCGGCCGTGCTGATGGTCGAATCCGAAGCCCAGCAGCTGTCTGAAGAAATCATGCTGGGCGCCGTGGTGTTTGGCCACGAGCAGGGTAATGTGGCCATCAACGCCATCCATGAACTGGTTCGCGATGCGGGCAAGCCGCTGTGGCAGTGGGAAGCCCCTGCCAAGGATGAGGCCCTGATTGCCAAGGTGGTGGCTCTTGCCGATGACAAGCTGCGTGCTGCGTACCAGATTCGCAACAAGCAGGCTCGCACCCAGGCTTGTCGTGAGTCGTACGCCGCTGTGATGGCAGGTCTCAAGGCCGAAGGTGTCGAGTTCGACGCCGTCAAGGTTGAGGGCATGTTGTTTGATATCGAAGCGGGCATTGTTCGCAGCCAGATCCTGGCAGGCGAGCCCCGCATCGACGGTCGTGACACGCGCACTGTTCGTCCTATCGAAATCCGCAGCAGCGTGCTGCCGCGCGCCCACGGCTCGTCGCTGTTCACGCGTGGCGAAACGCAGGCCCTGGTGGTGACGACCCTCGGCACCGAGCGCGATGCACAGCGTATTGACGCGTTGGCTGGCGAGTACGAAGACCGCTTCATGATGCACTACAACATGCCTCCCTTCGCTACCGGCGAAGTGGGTCGCATGGGCTCTACCAAGCGCCGTGAAATCGGCCATGGCCGTCTTGCAAAGCGCGCGCTCGTGGCCGTGCTGCCCACGAAGGAAGAGTTCCCGTACACCATGCGTGTGGTGTCAGAAATCACTGAGTCCAACGGCTCCTCGTCCATGGCGTCGGTCTGCGGCGGCTGCCTGTCGCTGATGGATGCTGGCGTGCCCATGAAGGCACACGTGGCTGGTATTGCCATGGGCCTGATCAAGGATGCCAGCCGCTTTGCCGTGCTGACGGACATTCTGGGTGATGAAGATCATCTGGGCGACATGGACTTCAAGGTGGCGGGTACTACAGGCGGTATCACAGCGCTGCAGATGGACATCAAGATCCAGGGCATCACCAAAGAAATCATGCAAGTTGCGTTGGCCCAGGCCAAAGAAGCGCGCATGCACATTTTGGGCAAGATGCAGGAAGCCATGGGCACGGCCAACACCGAAGTTTCCAGCTTTGCCCCCAAGCTGTTCACCATGAAGATCAACCCAGAGAAGATCCGTGATGTGATCGGCAAGGGTGGGGCGGTGATTCGTGCGCTGACCGAAGAGACCGGGTGCCAGATCAATATCGAAGAAGACGGCACGATCACCATCGCTGCGACCGATGCTGACAAGGCAGAAATCGCCAAGAAGCGCATTGAGCAGATCACCGCAGAAGTCGAGATCGGCAAGATCTACGAAGGCCCTGTGACCAAGATTCTCGATTTCGGCGCACTGATCAACCTGTTGCCTGGCAAGGACGGATTGCTGCACATCAGCCAGATCGCGCACGAGCGTGTCGAGCGTGTGGGCGACTACCTGACTGAAGGCCAGATCGTCAAGGTCAAGGTCATGGAAACGGATGAAAAGGGCCGCGTCAAGCTGTCGATGAAGGTTTTGGCGGACCGTCCTGCAGGCGGCGGCAGTGATCGCCCCGCACCGGCCGAGCGCGGTGACCGCGAGCCACGCCGTGACCACGGTCGTGACGGTGGCCGCCAGCCTGCTGAGCAGCAGCAACAACAAGCTGTGCCCACGGGTGGTTCCTCGGATCAAGTGGCTGGTTAACCAGTAATTTGCTATTGAATTTGCAGCGGCTAGCGCCTGATAGTAAAGCGCTAGCGGCCAAAATCATTTAAAAATTATCATCAACCTGGAATATGCGCGCTGTAGAGATCACGTCATTTGGTGGCCCTGAAGTGTTGCGTCTGGGCGAGCGACCGTTGCCTCAGCCGAGCACCGGCGAATTGCTGATTCGCGTCAGCGCCAGTGGCATCAACCGGCCTGACGTATTGCAGCGGCTGGGGCACTATGCTCCGCCGCCGGGCACGTCGGATCTGCCCGGGCTGGAAGTGGCGGGCGTGGTGGAGTCGGGTGATGACGCGGCGATGGCGGATGCGGGCATTCATGTGGGCGACCGCGTTTGTGCGCTGGTGGCCGGTGGTGGGTACGCAGAACGGTGCGTGGCGCCTGTGGCGCAGTGTCTGCCAGTGCCGGCTGGCTTGAGTGATGTGGAAGCCGCTTCGCTGCCGGAGACGTTTTTCACGGTGTGGAGCAACGTTTTTGATCGAGGCCGTCTGCAGGCCGGTGAGACGCTGTTGGTGCAGGGTGGTACCAGTGGTATCGGTGTCACCGCGATCCAGCTGGCACGGGCGTTTGGCGCCACGGTAATCGCCACTGCGGGCAGCGATGAAAAATGCTCAGCGTGTATCGCTTTGGGAGCGCATCACGCGATCAACTACAAGTCGCAAGATTTCGTGTCAGAGGCCAAACGCATCACCAATGGCAAAGGTGTGGACGTGGTGCTCGACATGGTGGCGGGTGACTATGTGGCGCGCGAGGTGGAATGTGTGGCCGAAGATGGACGCATCGTGATCATTGCTGTGCAAGGTGGTGTCAAGAGCGACTTCAATGCGGGTTTGGTTTTGCGACGCCGGATCACGATCACGGGTTCGACGTTGCGTCCGCGTCCTGTTGCCTTCAAGGGGGCGGTTGCCAACGCGTTGCGTGAGCGGGTGTGGCCTTTGTTTGCCGCTGGCCAAGTGCGTCCTGTCATTCACGGCACGTTTGTGGCATCTGATGCTTCGCAAGCCCACGCGTTGATGGAATCGAATCAGCACATTGGCAAGATTGTTTTGACTTGGTAATCATCATGAACAACAAGAAAAAACTCATCGCAGGCAATTGGAAGATGAATGGCAGTCTGGCTGCCAACGAGGCCTTGCTCAAGGCACTCATTGCCGAAGCTGCGAATGCTGCGTGCGATGTGGTGGTTGCTGTGCCTGCGCCCTATCTGGCGCAAGTGCAAACCTTGACTATGGGGTCGGGCATTGCAGTGGCAGCGCAGGACGTATCGCCACACGAGGTCGGTGCCTACACCGGAGAGATTTCGGCGGCCATGCTGAAGGACTTTGGCGTGCGATATGCCTTGGTAGGTCACTCGGAGCGTCGCCAGTACCACGGTGAAACCGATGCGACCGTGGCCGAGAAGACGCAACGCGCACTGGCTGCGGGCATCACGCCCATCGTCTGTGTGGGCGAAACCCTGCAGGAGCGTGAAGCCGGGCAGACCGAGGCAGTGGTCAAGCGTCAGCTGGCAGCGGTGATTCATCTCAATGGCCATTGCATCAGCGAGGTGGTGGTGGCTTACGAGCCGGTCTGGGCCATTGGCACAGGGCGCACTGCCTCGCCAGAGCAGGCGCAAGCGGTACATGCAGTGCTGCGCGCCCAGTTGTCAGCGGCAAGCGAGCATGCTGATCGCATTCGTCTTTTGTACGGCGGAAGCATGAATGCCGGTAATGCGGCGCAATTGCTGGCGCAACCCGATATCGATGGCGGTCTGGTCGGTGGTGCGTCGCTGAAGGTGCCTGACTTTCTGCAAATTATTGCTGCGGCCCGTTGAGGCTGCGCTCGTAACAAATCAATCAGGAGTGAACAGAGAATGAATGCGATCGTGAATGTGGTGTTGGCCGTGCAGATGTTGACGGCGCTGGCGATGATTGGTCTGATCCTGATCCAGCACGGCAAGGGTGCGGACATGGGTGCGGCCTTTGGCAGCGGTAGTTCGGGCAGCTTGTTCGGTGCAAGCGGCAGTGCCAATTTCCTGTCCCGCACAACGGCGGTGCTTGCAGCGGTGTTCCTTGGTGCGACGTTGACGCTGGCCTATTTTGGCAATGCGCGCCCCGCCAATTCGGGCAGTGTGCTGGAGTCGCCTGCTGCTGCGGTGCCTGGCGGAGCCCCTGCTGCAACGGCGTCTGGCGCTGCAGTGGCGCCTGCAGTGCCAGCTTCTGGCGCAGCCCAGATTCCGACCAAATAATCTGTTTGAAATTGGGCTTCGTAAGTCGAAGCAGGGTTTTTCCGGGGTAGAATCCGGGATTGTCTGGAAAGCCAAAACCGCAAGGTTCCTCATGCCATCCAGGCAAAAAAAATCAGCCGTCGTGGTGAAATTGGTAGACACGCTATCTTGAGGGGGTAGTGGCGAAAGCTGTGCGAGTTCGAGTCTCGCCGACGGCACCAAAACAAAGGCCTTCCCACTGGATCCATCCATGGTTCCAGGCGGGCAAGGCCACAGCGGTGAGCACATCCTCAAGATGAACCTCGATCAGTACCTCCCCGTCCTTTTGTTCATCTTGGTCGGCATCGCCGTAGGCGTTGTCCCTCTGGTTCTTGGTCACATACTGGGTCCCAACCGGCCGGATGAGGCAAAGAATTCCCCCTACGAGTGTGGCTTTGAAGCCTTCGAGGATGCGCGCATGAAGTTCGATGTGCGCTACTACCTCGTTGCCATTCTTTTTATTCTGTTCGACCTCGAAATCGCTTTTCTCTTCCCTTGGGCTGTGTCGCTCCATGAGGTCGGTGGGGCTGGTTTTGTTGCCGTGGTGATCTTCCTGACAATCCTCGTCGTCGGCTTTGCCTACGAGTGGAAAAAGGGTGCCCTCGATTGGGAATGACAGCGGGCTTCAACAAGGACTGATGCGATGATTGAAGGCGTGATGAAGGAAGGCTTCGTCACCACGAGTTACGACTCCGTGGTGAACTGGGCGAAAACCGGCTCGCTCTGGCCCATGACATTCGGTCTGGCCTGCTGCGCGGTTGAAATGATGCATGCGGCTGCGGCTCGCTACGACATCGGCCGTTTTGGCGCTGAAGTGTTTCGTGCCAGCCCACGTCAGTCCGATCTGATGATCGTGGCCGGCACGTTGTGCAACAAGATGGCGCCTGCGCTGCGCAAGGTGTACGACCAGATGTCGGAGCCCCGCTGGGTGCTGTCGATGGGTTCGTGCGCCAATGGCGGGGGCTACTACCACTACAGCTACTCCGTGGTGCGCGGCTGTGACCGCATCGTGCCCGTGGATGTCTATGTGCCTGGCTGTCCACCCACGGCAGAAGCGCTGATCTACGGCATCATCCAGCTGCAGCAGAAGATCCGCCGCACCAACACCATTGCGCGCGTTTGAGGTTGATGATGTCTTCTGTTGCCATTCGCCCTGAAAAAATCCAGGACACTGTCGCTGCCGTTTTGGGCGACAAGGTCCGCAAGATCCATGTAGCCCTCGGCGAGGTCACTGTCGAAGTCTCCGCCGCCGACTACGTCTCTGCCATGCAGCAGTTGCGTGATGCGCCAGGCTGTCAATTCGAGCAGCTGATTGACCTGTGCGGTGTGGACTACTCTGCCTACGCCGACGAGGTCAACGAAGGCGCGCGTTACTGTGTGGTGTCACACCTGCTGTCCGTCAGCCTCAACCAGCGCTTGCGCGTTAAGGTGTTCTGCGCCGATGACGATTTCCCCGTCGTGGCCTCCGTCGCCGACCTGTGGAACTCGGCCAACTGGTACGAGCGCGAAGCGTTCGACCTGTTCGGCATCGTCTTCGACGGGCACAACGACCTGCGCCGTATCCTGACCGACTACGGTTTCATTGGCCACCCCTTCCGCAAGGACTTCCCGCTGTCTGGCCATGTCGAAATGCGCTATGACGCAGACCTGCGCCGGGTGGTTTATGAGCCTGTGTCGATCGAGCCGCGCGAGATCACCCCACGCATCATTCGCGAAGACAAGTACGGAGGCCTGCACTAAAGGCGCCGCGCGCCCACGTGATCCACCATGGCTGAAATCAAGAACTATTCCCTGAACTTCGGACCGCAGCACCCTGCAGCGCACGGCGTGCTGCGCTTGGTGCTTGAGCTTGATGGCGAAGTGGTTCAGCGCGCCGACCCGCACATCGGCCTGCTGCACCGTGCCACCGAAAAGCTTGCCGAGCACAAGACCTATATCCAGTCGCTGCCCTACATGGACCGTCTGGACTACGTGTCCATGATGTGCAACGAGCATGCCTACTGCCTGGCCATTGAGAAGCTGTTGGGTCTGGAAGTGCCCGAGCGTGCCCAGTACATCCGCGTGATGTTCTCCGAAATCACGCGCCTGCTGAACCACCTGATGTGGCTGGGCTCGCACGGCAACGACTGCGGTAGCTCCACCATTCTGATCTACACCTTCCGCGAGCGCGAAGATCTGTTCGACATGTACGAAGCCGTCTCCGGCGCGCGCATGCATGCGGCTTACTTCCGTCCTGGGGGTGTCTACCGCGACCTGCCGGACTCCATGCCGCAGTACAAAGTCAGCAAGATCAAGAACGCCAAGGCCCTGGAGGTCATGAACAAGAACCGCCAAGGTTCAATGCTCGATTTCATCGACGACTTCACGCAGCGGTTCCCTGCTTGTGTAGACGAGTATGAAACCCTGCTCACCGACAACCGTATCTGGAAGCAGCGTACCGTTGGCATTGGCGTCGTACCCCCCGAGCGTGCCCTGAATCTGGGCATGACTGGCCCTATGCTGCGTGGTTCAGGAATTGCGTGGGACCTGCGCAAGACACAACCCTACGACGTCTACGACCGCATGGACTTCGACGTGCCGGTGGGCAAAACGGGCGACTGCTACGACCGCTACCTGGTGCGCGTGCACGAGATGCGCGAGTCCAACCGCATCATCAAGCAGTGCGTGGACTGGTTGCGGGTCAATCCCGGCCCCGTCATCACCGACAACCACAAAGTGGCTGCCCCAGATCGCGAATCCATGAAGTCCAACATGGAAGAGCTGATCCACCACTTCAAGCTATTCACCGAAGGCTTCCACGTGCCCGAGGGTGAAGCTTACGCCGCCGTGGAGCATCCCAAAGGCGAGTTCGGTATCTACCTAGTGAGCGATGGCGCTAACAAACCCTATCGTCTGAAGATCCGCGCGCCTGGCTTTGCGCACTTGGCCACGCTCGATGAAATGGCACGCGGCCACATGATCGCCGACGCCGTGGCCATCATCGGCACCATGGATATCGTGTTCGGGGAGATTGACCGATGAGTACGACTGAAGCGAAGAGCCTGACAGCAGGCGCCGCCGGTATGACCGAAGCGACATTTGCCCGGTTTGCACGCGAGGTGGCCAAGTACCCGCCCGAGCAGAAGCAGTCGGCGGTGATGGCTTGCTTGGCGATCGTTCAGCAGGAACAGGGCTTTGTCAGTGTCGACAGCGAGGCGGTGATCGCCGACTACTTGGGCATGGCCCAGATCGCGGTGCACGAAGTGACCACGTTCTACAACATGTACAACCAGCGGCCGACGGGCAAGTACAAGCTCAATGTCTGCACCAACCTGCCTTGCCAGCTGCGTGACGGCCAGAAGGCGCTGCACCATCTTGAAAAGAAGCTCGGTGTGACCATGGGCGAGACCACGCCGGATGGTATGTTCACCCTGCAGCAGTGCGAATGCCTGGGCGCCTGCGCCGACGCGCCCGTGATGCTGGTCAACGACCGAGCCATGTGTAGTTTCATGGACAACGACAAGCTCGACCAGCTGGTCGATGGCCTCAAGGCTGCGGAAGGACAAGCATGACTACCGCCGCACAGATCCTCTCGCAGTTCCGGGCCACGGGTGTCCAGACCTGCTTCCATGACCGCCATATTGACCCACAGATTTACGCTGGCCTGGACGGTACGAACTGGAGCATTAAAGATTACGAGGCACGCGGCGGCTATGAAGCGCTGCGCAAGATCCTGGCGACAGGCGAAGGCGCAGGCCTCACCCAGGACCAGGTGATCGCCGCCGTCAAGGAATCCGGCCTGCGTGGCCGTGGCGGTGCGGGCTTTCCCACCGGACTCAAGTGGAGCTTCATGCCCCGCTCGTTCCCCGGCCAGAAGTACCTCGTGTGCAACTCCGACGAAGGCGAGCCAGGCACCTGCAAGGACCGCGACATCTTGCAGTTCAACCCGCACATCGTCATCGAAGGCATGATCATCGCGGCCTACGCGATGGGCATCTCCGTGGGCTACAACTACATCCACGGCGAAATCTTCCAGACTTACGACCGTTTTGAAGAAGCGCTCGAAGAGGCGCGTGCCGCCGGCTACCTGGGCGACAAGATCCTGGGCAGCAACTTCAGCTTCCAGTTGCATGCCGCGCACGGCTTCGGTGCCTACATTTGCGGCGAAGAGACCGCGCTGCTCGAGTCGCTTGAAGGCAAGAAGGGCCAGCCGCGCTTCAAGCCGCCGTTCCCGGCCAGCTTCGGCCTATATGGCAAGCCCACCACCATCAACAACACAGAGACCTTCGCGGCCGTGCCGTGGATCATCCGCAATGGTGGCCAAGCCTACCTCGAATGCGGCAAGCCCAACAACGGCGGAACCAAGATCTTCTCGGTCTCCGGCGACGTGGAAAAGCCGGGCAACTACGAAGTGCCTATGGGCACGCCTTTTGTCAAGCTGCTTGAACTGGCGGGCGGCGTGCGCAAGGGCCGCCAGCTCAAGGCGGTCATTCCCGGCGGTTCGTCCTCTCCGGTGCTGCCAGCCTCCATCATCATGGAGTGCACGATGGACTATGACTCCATCGCCAAGGCGGGCTCCATGCTGGGCTCTGGCGCCGTCATCGTGATGGATGACTCCCGCAGCATGGTTGAGAGCCTGCTGCGCCTGTCTTATTTTTACTCGCACGAGTCCTGCGGACAGTGCACGCCGTGCCGCGAAGGCACGGGCTGGATGTGGCGCGTGATCGACCGGATCCAGCACGGCCAGGGGCGCGACGGCGACCTGAACTTGCTCAACTCGGTGGCAGACAACATCCAGGGCCGCACTATCTGCGCACTGGGTGATGCAGCGGCCATGCCGGTGCGCGCCATGATCAAGCACTTCCGTCCAGAATTCGAAGCGCTGATCCGCAAAGAGACCCCGCAGGCTTCCGCCTCCGCCTGATCGCGAGAAACGCATATGGTTGAAATCGAACTCGACGGACAGAAGGTAGAAGTCGCCGAAGGCTGCATGGTGATGCATGCAGCCGAAAAGGCCGGCACCTACATTCCCCATTTCTGTTACCACAAGAAGCTGTCTATTGCCGCCAACTGCCGCATGTGCCTGGTGGATGTGGAGAAGGCACCCAAGCCTATGCCCGCCTGTGCCACGCCGGTCACGCAGGGCATGATCGTGCGCACCAAGAGCGACAAGGCCATCAAGGCCCAGCAGTCGGTCATGGAATTCCTGCTGATTAACCATCCGCTGGACTGCCCCATCTGCGACCAGGGCGGTGAGTGCCAGCTGCAGGATCTGGCCGTAGGCTACGGAGGTTCCTCCTCGCGCTACGAGGAAGAAAAGCGCGTGGTGCCCGTCAAGGATGTGGGGCCGCTGATTTCCATGCAGGAGATGAGCCGCTGCATTCACTGCACCCGTTGCGTGCGCTTCGGCCAGGAAGTGGCCGGCGTGATGGAACTCGGCATGATCCACCGCGGTGAGCACTCCGAGATCACCACCGTGGTGGGCAATACGATCGACTCCGAGCTGTCGGGCAACATGATCGACATCTGCCCCGTGGGTGCGCTCACGAGCAAACCGTTCCGCTACAGCGCCCGCACCTGGGAGTTGTCGCGCCGCCGCTCGGTCAGCCCGCACGATTCCACCGGTGCCAACCTCATCGTGCAAGTCAAGAACCACAAGGTCATGCGGGTGGTGCCGTTCGAGAATGAAGCCGTCAACGAATGCTGGATCGCCGACCGCGACCGCTTCTCGTACGAATCGCTCAACAGCGACGAACGCCTGACACAGCCCATGCTCAAGCAGGGCGGCGTCTGGAAGTCCGTGGACTGGCAGACCGCGCTGGAATACGTGGCGAATGGCCTGAAGAACATCAAGGCCGACCACGGTGCCAACAGCATCGGCGCCCTTGTCAGCCCACACAGCACGCTCGAAGAGATGTACCTCGCCTCCGCGCTGGTGCGTGGCCTGGGCAGTGACAGCATCGACTACCGCCTGCGCAATGCCGAATTCGCGGCGCCCGAAGGCATCCGTTGGCTCGGCACGTCCATTGCCTCCCTGTCCACGCTGCAACGCGTGCTGGTGGTGGGCTCCAACCTGCGCAAGGACCATCCGCTGTTTGCCCTGCGCGTGCGCCATGCCGTGCGCCATGGTGGCCAGCTGTGCGTGGTTGACTCCTCCGTGGGCGACTGGGCCATGCCCATCAAGCACCAAATGCTGCAGAACGCCAGCCAGTGGGTGCAAGCCCTCGGGTCCGTCGCCTCGGCCATCGCCCAGGAAAAGAACGTCGCAGCCCCTCAGGGTGCAACTGAAGCGACCGAGGCCAGCTTGGCTATCGCGCGCTCGCTGCTGGGTGGTGAACGCAAGGCCGTGCTGCTGGGCAGCGCTGCCGCGCACCATAGCCAGGCCACAGAGTTGTTGGTCTTGGCCAACTGGATCGGCGAGCAGACCGGTGCCACGGTCGGCTACCTCACTGAAGCCGCCAACACCGTGGGTGCCCAGTTCGCTGGTGCCCACCCCGTGGGCAACGGTTTCAACGCGGGTCAGATGCTGTCCGGCGCCCTGAAAGCTGTGCTGTTGCTCAACACCGAACCGGCGTTCGATGCGGCCAACGGTGCCCGGGCCAGCGCCGCCATTGGCCAAGCCCAGATGGTCGTGACCATGAGCCCCTTCAAGGCCAACATGGACATCAGTGATGTGCTGCTGCCCATCGCGCCATTCACCGAAACCTCGGGCAGCTTCGTCAACGCCGAAGGGCGCCTGCAAAGCTTCCACGCGGTAGTGCGCCCCCTGGGCGACACGCGCCCAGCCTGGAAGGTGCTGCGCGTGCTGGCGAATGTGCTGGGTGTGCCTGGCTTCGACTTTGAAACCTCGCAGGACGTGCTGGCCCGGGCCACCAACGCCCCCGCGGGCAAGCTGGCGATGCTGCCTGCGGAGCAACTGTCCAACGCCGTGACTCAGGTGCCCAGCAAAGTGTCCCAAGGCGATTCCAGTTTGGCCGAGCCAGCGGTCGCGTCGATTTATCAACTTGACAGCTTGGTGCGCCGCGCCACGTCGCTGCAGTTGACGGCAGACGCCCGGATGGCTGCCGGTGAAGGAGTGGCAGCATGATTGACGCGCTGTATAACGGTGGGCTGAATCTCCTGCCCTACGCGTGGTGGGCGGGCGCGGGATGGCCCGTGCTCTGGATCTTGCTCAAGATTGTTTGTATCCTCGCGCCGCTGATGGGCGCAGTAGCCTACCTCACGCTCTGGGAGCGCAAGTTGCTGGGTTTCATGCAGGTACGCCACGGTCCCAACCGCGTGGGGCCCTTGGGTCTGCTGCAGCCTATTGCCGACGCATTGAAGCTGCTGACCAAAGAAATCATTCAGCCCGCCGCTGCAAGCAAAGGCTTGTTTGTGCTTGGCCCGGTCATGGCCATCATGCCTGCGCTTGCGGCCTGGGTGGTGATTCCGTTTGGCCCCGACGTGGCGCTGGCCAATGTCAACGCTGGCTTGCTGCTGGTGATGGCGATCACGTCGATCGAGGTGTATGGCGTGATCATTGCTGGGTGGGCATCGAACTCAAAGTATGCGTTCCTGGGCGCCCTGCGTGCTTCCGCCCAGATGGTGAGCTATGAAATCGCGATGGGCTTTTGCTTCCTGGTTGTGATCATGGTGTCTGGCAGCATGAACCTGACCGAAATCGTGATGGGGCAAGCGCGTGGCATGGCCGCAGACCATGGCCTGAACTTCCTGTCCTGGAACTGGCTGCCTTTGTTGCCTATTTTTCTGGTGTACCTGATTTCTGGTGTCGCTGAGACCAATCGCCACCCGTTTGACGTGGTGGAAGGGGAGGCCGAAATCGTGGCCGGTCACATGGTGGAGTATTCCGGCATGGGCTTTGCGATCTTCTTCCTGGCTGAATACGCAAGCATGTGGCTGGTTTCCATCCTGGCCGTGTTGATGTTCCTCGGCGGGTGGCTGCCTCCGTTCGAGATGCTTTCGTTCATTCCGGGCTGGATCTGGCTGGGTCTCAAGACCTTCCTCGTGGTGTCCATGTTCATCTGGATCCGCGCGACATTCCCCCGCTTCCGTTACGACCAGATCATGCGTCTGGGCTGGAAGATCTTTATTCCAGTCACGTTGGTGTGTCTGGTCATCGTGGGCGGGTGGTTGCTCTCGCCTTGGAATATCTGGAAATAAGCGGGGACACAAATGACTGCTGTTGCTGCTGCTGCACCTTTCTCGTTCAAGGATTTCTTCAAGAGCTTCATGCTCGTGGAGCTGCTCAAGGGCATGGCCCTGACCGGCCGCTACGCGTTCCGCCGCAAGGTGACCGTGCAGTTCCCCGAAGAGAAGACGCCCTTGTCGCCCCGTTTTCGCGGCTTGCACGCGCTGCGCCGCTATGACAACGGCGAAGAGCGCTGTATTGCCTGCAAGCTTTGCGAAGCCGTGTGTCCTGCCATGGCGATCACGATTGAGTCCGACGTGCGCAGTGATGGTTCGCGCCGCACCACACGTTACGACATTGATCTGACCAAATGCATCTTCTGCGGTTTCTGCGAAGAAAGCTGCCCTGTGGATTCCATCGTCGAAACGCACATCTTCGAATACCACGGTGAAAAGCGTGGTGATCTGTACTTCACGAAAGACATGCTGCTGGCCGTCGGTGACCGGTACGAGGGTGAGATTGCTGCGGCCAAGGCGGCAGACGCCAAGTACCGCTGAGCGGTAGCGAGCCCCTTCCTCCTTCCGCCAGACTTCTATAAAGACCCGATTCATGGACGCCAAGACTGGTTTCTTTTACTTCTTCTCGGTCGTGCTGCTCTTTGCGGCCTTCCGGGTGATCACTGCGCGCAACCCCGTGCATGCAGTGCTGTACCTCATCCTCGCTTTCTCGCAGGCTGCCGCAGTGTGGCTGCTGCTCAAGGCGGAGTTCCTGGCGATTGCCCTGGTGCTGGTGTACCTCGGAGCGGTCATGGTGCTCTTCCTGTTTGTGGTGATGATGTTGGATATCCACATCGACTCCGTTCGCAAAGGGTTCTGGAAGCATTTCCCGTTGGCTGCCACCGTGGGCGCACTGATTGCGCTAGAAATGGCCGCAGTGTTGATGGGCGGTTTCCGCGGCATGGATGAGCCTAAGGCGGCTGTCGCCGCGGTCAATGCAGCAGGTCAGGCTGTTCAGTATTCGAACACCAAGGCGCTGGGCATCTTGCTCTACACCGAGTATCTGTACCCGGTCGAAATTGCAGCAGTCATTCTGCTGGTTGCCATGATTGCCGCGATTGCACTGACACTGCGCCAGCGCAAGGACAGCAAGGCGATCAACCCATCGCAGCAAATCCGTGTGCGCGCAAGTGATCGCCTGGAAGTGGTGAAAGTGACCGCTACCCAAAAGCCTGTGCCGGAAGTGCTGGCTGAGCCCGTAGCCGAGGAGAAGAAGCCATGACACTGACCCTGGGACACTTTCTCTCGCTGGGCGCGATGTTGTTCGCGCTGGCTGTGATCGGGATCTTCCTGAATCGCAAGAACCTGATCGTGCTTCTGATGGCCATCGAGTTGATGCTGCTGGCCGTCAACATGAACTTCGTGGCCTTCTCCTACTACCTTGGAGACATGCACGGGCAGGTGTTCGTGTTCTTCATCTTGACCGTCGCCGCCGCCGAGTCGGCCATTGGCTTGGCCATCCTGGTGCTGTTGTTCCGCAACAAGGCCAGCATCAACGCGGAAGATCTCAACACCCTCAAGGGTTGATGAGCCACCTGTATTCCCAAGGTTCTCAAGAATGAGTCAAACCCTCTCTGCTTCAACGCTCCTGGCCGTGCCTCTGGCCCCGCTGGCGGGCGCCTTGCTGGCCGGTATCTTCGGTACGACCTTTGGTGGTAACTGGATCGGCCGCCGCCTGAGCCACACCCTGACGATCCTCGGTGTTCTTGTGGCGTTCGTCCTGTCGGCGATGACGCTCAAGAGCGTTGCGGTGGACGGCGCCCACTTCAACGAAACCCTCTACACCTGGATGGTGGTGGGAGGGCTGAAGATGGAGGTGGGCTTCTTGGTAGACAGCTTGACCGCCATGATGATGGTGGTGGTGACCTTCGTGTCGCTGATGGTGCACATCTACACCATCGGGTACATGGAAGAGGACGAAGGTTATAACCGCTTTTTTGCCTACATCTCGCTGTTTACGTTCTCCATGCTCATGCTGGTCATGAGCAATAACCTGCTGCAGCTGTTTTTCGGTTGGGAAGCCGTTGGCTTGGTGTCCTACTTGCTGATCGGCTTCTGGTTCAACAAGCCCACGGCCATCTTTGCAAACATGAAGGCTTTCTTGGTCAACCGCGTGGGCGATTTCGGCTTCATTCTGGGCATTGGCCTCATTGCTGCATATGCGGGCACGCTGAACTATGGCGAAGTGTTTGCCAAATCTGGCGAATTGGGCGCAACGGCGTTCCCCGGTACTGACTGGATGTTGATCACGGTGATCTGCATCTGCCTGTTTATTGGCGCCATGGGCAAGTCCGCCCAGTTCCCGCTGCACGTCTGGCTGCCCGACTCGATGGAAGGCCCGACGCCCATCTCTGCGCTGATCCACGCGGCGACCATGGTGACAGCCGGCATCTTCATGGTGGCGCGTATGTCGCCCTTGTTTGAACTGTCGGACACTGCCCTTAATTTCATCCTGGTGATTGGCGCTATCACGGCCCTGTTCATGGGCTTCCTGGGCATCATCCAGAACGACATCAAGCGTGTGGTGGCGTATTCCACACTGTCCCAGCTCGGCTACATGACCGTGGCTCTGGGCGCATCGGCCTACTCGGTGGCTGTGTTTCACCTTATGACGCACGCGTTCTTCAAGGCGCTGCTGTTCCTGGGCGCGGGCTCGGTCATCATGGGTATGCACCACAACCAGGACATCCGCTGGATGGGCGGTGTGCGCAAGTACATGCCCATCACCTGGATCACGTCGTTGCTCGGTTCGCTGGCGCTGATCGGGACACCCCTGTTTTCGGGTTTTTACTCCAAAGACAGCATCATCGAGGCGGTTCATTTCAGCAATTTACCTGCGGCGCACTTTGCCTACTACGCGGTGTTGGCCGGTGTATTCATCACAGCTTTCTATTCGTTTCGCATGTACTTTCTAGTCTTCCACGGCAAGGAGCGCTACGACCAGAACCCGGATGCACACCATGACGACCATCACGGCCATGATGATCACCACGGGCACGATGCCAAGCCGCATGAATCCCCCTGGGTGGTGACCGTGCCGCTGGTGCTGCTGGCCATTCCTTCCGTGGTGGTGGGCTTCATGTTCATCCAACCCATGCTGTTTGGCGATTTCTTCAAGGATGTGATCTTTGTGGATTCGGCCAAGCACCCTGCGATGGCGAAGCTGGCTGAAATTTTCCACGGTCCTGTCGGTATGGCGCTACACGGTCTGCAGACGGCGCCTTTCTGGCTGGCCCTGGCGGGTGTGGCTGCCTCGTACTACATGTACATGGTTAACCCGGCGCTGCCCGCAGGCATTAAGGCGCGCGTGATGCCCTTGTATACCTTGCTCGAGAATAAGTACTACCTCGACTGGATCAATGAAAACATTCTGGCCCGCGGTGCGCGTGCATTGGGTGTGGGCCTGTGGAAGGGCGGCGATCAAGCCATCATCGACGGTGGGCTGGTGAATGGCTCCTGGAAGGTTGTACGAAGCGTGTCTGGTGTGGTTCGCTGGTTCCAGTCTGGGTTCATCTTCCACTATGCGCTGGTCATGATCCTGGGCGTGTTCGCACTGATGACCTGGTTCGTCTGGGGCGACGTCATCCTGCAGCTCATCAAATAAGGAAAACAACAAAATGGGTCTGTTGAGTCTTGCAATCTGGACGCCGATTGCCTTCGGTGTGCTGCTGCTTGCCATGGGGCGGGATGAGCATGCCCGCGCCGTACGGTGGCTGGCATTGGTGGGCGCGCTGATTGGTTTTCTGGTCACACTGCCGTTGTATGACGGTTTCAAGATCGGTACGGCTGCCATGCAGTTCGTGGAGAAGGCCGACTGGATCGAGCGCTTCAATGTGCACTACCACCTGGGCGTGGATGGCATCTCGTTCTGGTTTGTGCCGCTGACCGCCTTCATCACCGTGATCGTGGTGATTGCCTCGTGGGAGTCCATCACCGAACGCGTGAACCAGTACATGGGCGCGTTCCTGATCCTGTCCGGTCTGATGATCGGCGTGTTTTCAGCACTCGACGGCATCCTGTTCTATGTGTTCTTTGAGGCCACTCTGATACCGATGTACCTGATCATCGGTATCTGGGGCGGCCCGAACAAGATTTACGCGGCGTTCAAGTTCTTCTTGTACACCTTGCTTGGCTCGTTGCTGATGCTGATCGCGTTGATCTTCCTGTACAACCAATCGGGCGGCAGCTTTGACATCGCCACCTGGCACCAGTTGCCGCTGAGCAGCACGGCGCAGACGCTGCTGTTCTTTGCGTTCTTTGCCGCGTTTGCGGTGAAGGTTCCGATGTTCCCGTTCCACACCTGGTTGCCGGACGTGCACGTGGAGGCGCCCACGGGTGGCTCCGCTGTGCTGGCCGCCATCATGCTGAAGCTCGGTGCCTACGGCTTCCTGCGTTTTTCGATGCCAATCGCCCCCGACGCCTCGCGCGAATGGGCCTGGCTGATGATCGCCTTGTCCCTGATTGCGGTGATCTATGTGGGTCTGGTGGCCATGGTCCAGAAGGACATGAAGAAGCTGGTGGCTTATTCGTCCGTGGCGCACATGGGTTTTGTGACGCTGGGCTTCTTCATCTTCAACGATCTGGGTGTTTCCGGTGGGCTGGTTCAAATGATTGCCCACGGCTTTGTGTCAGGCGCCATGTTCCTGTCCATTGGCGTGCTGTACGACCGTGTGCACTCGCGCGAGATCTCTGCCTACGGCGGCGTGGTGAACACCATGCCCAATTTCACCGCGTTTGCATTGTTGTTTGCCATGGCCAACTGCGGCCTGCCCGGCACCGCGGGTTTTGTGGGCGAGTGGATGGTGATTTTGGGCGCGGTGAAAGCCAATTTCTGGATTGGCCTTGCATCGGCCACAGCGCTAATTTTTGGCGCTGCCTACACCTTGTGGATGTTCAAGCGTGTGTACCTGGGTCCGGTGGCCAACGACAACGTCAAGGAGTTGAAGGACATCAACAGCCGCGAATTCTTCGTGATGTCCCTGCTGGCGATTGCCGTGCTGGGTATGGGCCTGTACCCACGTCCGTTTACGGACGTGATGGACACTTCGGTCGCGGAACTGCTCAAGCATGTCGCACTGACGAAGCTGAACTGACCAGACTGAACTTAGAGATTCAAGAAGATGATTGACAACATCAGCTGGCTAGCGATTTACCCCGAAATTGTGCTGTTGACGATGGCCTGCGTGATTGCGCTGGTCGATTTGGGGGTGCACAGCCCGCGCCGCACGGGCACCTATGTTCTGACCATGCTCACGCTGGCCGTGGTGGCAGCCTTGCAGGCCATGTATGCCAGTAGCGGCAACACGTTCTATGGCTTTGGCAACATGGTGGTGAGTGACGCCATGGGCAATTGGCTCAAGTGTTTTGCCACCGTGGCCATGATGATCACGCTGGTCTATGGCCGCCCATACGCAGCGGACCGTGACATGCTGCGTGGCGGTGAGATGTTCACGCTGGCGATGTTTGCGTTGCTGGGCATGTTCATCATGATCTCGGGCAACAACTTCCTCGTGATCTACCTGGGTCTGGAACTGCTGACGCTGTCTAGCTACGCCCTGGTGGCCCTGCGCCGCGACAATGCCACCGCGACCGAAGCCGCCATGAAGTACTTCGTGCTCGGCGCAATGGCCAGCGGTTTCTTGCTGTACGGTCTGTCCATGGTTTATGGCGCCACGGGTTCGCTGGACATTGGCCAAGTGTTCAAGGCCATCAACGCCGGTCAGATCAAGCACCAGGTGCTGGTGTTCGGCTTGGTATTTGTGGTGGCCGGCCTGGCGTTCAAGCTGGGCGTGGCGCCATTCCACATGTGGATCCCTGACGTGTACCAGGGCGCTCCCACGGCGGTTACCTTGATGATTGGTGGCGCTCCCAAGCTGGCTGCGTTTGCCATCACCATTCGCCTGTTGGTGGATGGCTTGCTGCCTTTGGCGATTGACTGGCAGCAGATGCTGGCGGTGCTGGCGATCAGCTCGTTGCTGGTCGGTAACCTCGCAGCCATTGCGCAGACCAACCTCAAGCGCATGCTGGCGTACTCGACGATCTCGCAGATGGGTTTTGTGCTGCTGGGCTTGATGTCGGGTGTGATCAACGGCAACGTCGATGCCACGGCTGTGGAGAACGCCTACAGCGCTTCCATGTTCTATGTGGTGACCTACGTGCTCACCACGCTGGCCGCCTTTGGCGTGATTTTGCTGCTGGCGCGCGAAGGGTTTGAGAGCGAAGAGATTTCGGACTTTGCAGGCCTCAACCAGCGCAGCCCGCTGTATGCCGGTGTGATGGCGGTGTGCCTGTTCTCGATGGCGGGTATCCCCCCTCTGGTGGGCTTTTACGCCAAGCTGTCGGTCCTGCAAGCACTGGTGGCGTCGGGCCAGAGCTTGTACATCGCCATGGCGGTTTTCGCAGTGATCATGTCGTTAATTGGTGCGTTCTACTACCTGCGCGTGGTCAAGGTGATGTATTTTGATGCGCCCCTCACAGCGTCCACGGTGTCTGCCCCGTTGGATGTGCGGGTGGTTCTCACCATCAATGGCGCACTCATCCTGGGCCTGGGCCTGCTGCCCGGCGGCTTGATGACGCTGTGCGCTGACGCTGTTGTGCGCGCCCTGGCGACCTGAAGCAGCCTGCTTCAAAGCGTCAGACTCCCCAGACATCCGATTCGCTGACTGTGTCTCTCACTGGTTCCGTATGGCTGGTCATCGTGGCCGCCTTCATCGCCGCCAACCTGCCCTTTGTCAACCACCGTTGGCTGGTGGTCGGGCCGGTGGCCGGTGAGCGCAAGGCCCTCGTGGTGCGTTTGGCAGAACTGGTTTTGCTGTACTTTGTGGTGGGTGGCCTCGCGCTTTTGCTTGAACGGCGGGCGGGGCAGATTGCTCCGCAAGGCTGGGAGTTTTATGCAATCACCGGTACGTTGTTTGTGACCCTTGCGTTCCCGGGTTTCATCTACCGGTATCTGCTGCGCCGCCACGGCTGACGGCTGCGGTCATTTGCAACCCGTGCGATGAAGGTGCTCGACCTCCAATGTCGGCAGGCCCATGTGTTCGAGGGCTGGTTTGGGTCTGAAGGCGACTTTCAGGACCAGCGGCAACGTGGCCTGGTGCAATGCCCGTTGTGTGGCGATGACCACATAGAGAAACGATTGAGTGCTCCGCGGTTGAACCTGGGCGCACGCGAGCCTGCAGCGGTACTGGCAGGTTCTTCCAGCGGGTCAGGCTCGCCCAATCTGGTTGCCTCTGCTCCGCCATCTCCAGCACATGCGCCTGTGGACGCCAGCATGCTCCCGCCCGCCTTGCAGGCGGCATGGCTGCAGCTGGCGCGCAAGATCGTAGCCAGTACTGAGGATGTGGGCGGGCGGTTTGCAGAGGAGGCCCGCCGCATGCACCACGGCGAGGTGCAAGCGCGCGCCATCCGCGGCCAGGCCACGGCCGAAGAGGCGGTGGAGTTGCTGGAGGAGGGGATCGCGGTGATGCCACTGCCGTTGCCCGCCGCTGCCAAGGAAACTTTGCAGTAGAACCTCACCGCTTGCACGGGCTTTGCCGAGTTGCGCGCGGCCCCCGGGCGGAATGTGCGGCACGTGTTTCGATGAAGATTATTGGTGTTTTTTGCCTCTAGCGCTTTGCTGGTAAGCGCTTGTAGCTATCTTATTCATAGCGATCATTTGTTGTCTGTTCTACCAGTCGATGGAGCGGGGCCCGGTCGCCATCTGTCCGCCAGCGTTAGCTCCTTCCTCTCCCGCCCAGCCCACCCGTCACGCGGTGAACTGCAACGCCGCCAGTCGCGCATACACCCCCCCTTGTGCCAGCAGCGCGGTGTGGGTGCCTTGCTCCACGATGCGGCCATGTTCCAGCACCACGATGCGGTCTGCGTTTTGTACCGTTGCCAGCCGGTGCGCAATCACCAGGGTGGTTCTGCGGCCCGTGTGTCGCTGCATGGCGGTGTCCAGCGCAGCCTGCACCATGCGTTCGCTCTCGGCATCCAGTGCGCTGGTGGCTTCGTCCAGCAGCAACAGCGGCGGGTTCTTGAGCATGGCACGGGCAATCGCAATGCGTTGGCGCTGGCCGCCCGACAGGCGTACGCCGCGCTCTCCCAGAAAAGTGTCGTACCCCTCGGGCAACGCCATGATGAAGTCATGCGCAAACGCAGACCGCGTGGCCGCTTTGACCTCGTTATCGGTCGCGTCGGGGTTGCCGTAGCGGATGTTTTCCATCGCTGATGCCGAGAAGATCACTGCATCTTGTGGCACGGTGCCCGTGTAGGCCCGCAGCGTGTCCAGGCGAATGTCTCGGATGTCCACGCCATTGAGCCGGATGTGTCCCAGCGCTTTGCCGTCAACCCCCGTGTCCACGTCGTAAAAGCGCTGCAGAAGCTGGAACACCGTCGTCTTGCCCGCGCCGCTGGCGCCCACCAGGGCCACCGTTTCGCCGGGGGCCAGGTGCAATGAGAAATCATGCAGCGCGGGTTGGTCCGGGCGCGAGGGGTAGTGAAACTGCACGTTCACAAACTCCACCTCCAGCCCCTTGTCAGAGGTGGGCAGCGCTTGGGGTGTGGCCGGGTCTGCCACGGGTGATCGGCTGGCAAGCAGTTCCATCAGCCGCTCGGTGGCCCCTGCGGCACGCAGCAGGTCGCCATACACCTCACCCAGCACGGCCACAGAACCTGCGAGCAGGATGACATACACCACGGTCTGGCCCAAGTGCCCAGCGGTTATCTGGCCCGCCAGCACGGCCTCAGTGCCGCGGTACAGGCCCCACAGCAACAAGGCGGCGTTGGCGATGATGATGAAAGCCACCAGCAGCGCACGGGCCTTGGTGCGCTTGACGGCCACCTGAAAAGCGTTTTCTGCGGCTTGCTTGAAGCGTGCCGACTCGCGCGGTTCGGCCGTGTAGCTTTGCACCACGGGCACTGCATTGAGTACCTCGGCAGCAATGGCGCTGGAGTCCGCCACGCGGTCCTGGCTGTCGCGCGACAGGCGCCGCACCCGGCGGCCGATCCACATGGTGGGCAGCACCACCAGCACCACGGCCATCATCACAATCGACATGACATACGGATTGGTCCACACGAGCATGGCGAGGGCGCCAATGCCCATCACGGCGTTGCGCAGCCCCATTGAAAGGGATGAACCCACCACCGTCTGGACTAGCGTGGTGTCCGCTGTCAGGCGCGACAGCACTTCGCCGGTTTGCGTGGTTTCAAAAAACTGCGGGCTTTGCCTGAGCACATGGCTGTAAACGGCATCGCGCAGGTCGGCTGTCACGCGCTCGCCCAGCCAGCTCACCATATAAAAGCGCGCCGCCGAAAACACGCCCAAGGCCACCGCCACGGCAAACAGCGCCTCAAAGTGATTGCGCAACGCCATGGCCTGGGCGCCTTTGTCTGCAGTGACCAGGCCACCGTCCACCAGGTTGCGCAAGGCCAGCGGAAACGCCAGCGTGGCCAACGCTGCCAGCACCAGGAACACCCCGGCCAGCGCAATGCGCAGTCGGTAGGGCAGCAAGAAAGGAAGAAGGCCAGACAGGGAGCGCGGTGCGCCGCGGGCGGGGTTTGGGTCGGTAGATGCCATAAGGCCAGTGTAGGGTGGAGCTGGGGTTGCTTGCGTTCGGGCGTCGCGGTAGATGCGCGGCGACCATTTGTCTATGCCCGATTCGCAAGCGTTGCTTTGTGCGCGCAAAAAGTCAGTGAGCGTAAAAGATGCACAACCTGCAGCTGGTCTGCCACCGCGGCGCCAATGCTATCAATGGAATAGCTGCTTGCGCTTGCTGATAAAGGGACTCTGTAAAAAACCACCCGAAGAGTATTTTTGGGAAAGCGCAATCAGCTATCAATTTAGTAGTACTGACAAGTGCACTAGTTGTTCACCCCAGCTTGATCGGCTTTGCGTACCCGGTCATCTCCAGGTAGCCACGTCCCACCGTGCGGCCTCCCGCGTCGCGCAGGTCGCTCAGGCCCTCCCAATAGATGGCGCCGGTGGAGCCCTGGCTGTCCAGCTCTTGCGCATCTAGCACCGCGTGCACACTAAAAACGCCTGCGGGCGTGTCCACCCGCCATTGCACGGGGTAGCGGGCGCCGCTTTGGGGACTGGTCCAGAACCGATCGGGGGTAAAGGCCACCGCGCTCGCTTCAAAAATCTGCGTGGCCTTGCCTGGCGCGCGATACGACCCACCCGCCCACAACGCCGACCCATCGGCCTTGCGCAGGCGAAACGCCGTCAGCGCGCTGCCATCGTTCAGGTTCATCCCAATCCAGTCCCAACCCAGCGCGTCGGGGTGCAGCAGGGCCTCGCTCCACTCGTGGTCCATCCATGCGCGGCCTGTGCCCGGCGTGACCGCAATGCGCTTGCCGCCCACCGTCAGCGCTCCGGCCACTGCGAGTTGCGGTTGGCTGTAGTAGTAGCTGGCTTGTTCCGCATCGGGCCCCTTGCGTGACAGCCCCTGCTGGCCTTGCAGCAGCACCGGCTGGGTGCTGTCGAACTGCAGATCCAGGGCGAACTCGCTGCCGCTGATTTGCGCCGTGTATCGGCTTCCAACCGGATTGCTTGCCATGTCGCTCCGTACCAGCGTCCAATCCTGCAGGCGGATGCGCGTGTCCGCCTCGCTGGCCTGCGCCACGCCAAAACCCGCACGCGCAATGCGCTGGTCGTGTTGCAGGCGCTGGCCCTGCACATCCGTCACCGCAGCATGCGCAAACAGCAGTTGTTTGGCAGCAAATGCCGACTTCAGGTTTTGCGTGGCATCCACCCGCGAGCGAAAGAACGTGAGCTGAAAGCCCCAGGGCTGGCCCTGCGCCTGCACATGGCCCGTGATGTACCACCACTCGGTGCGCAGCTCGGGGTGGCTGCCATGGTCGCGCGGAAACTCCAGAGTGCGTGCCGGTAGCGCCTGCGCCGCACCGGGCCACAGGGCACACAACCCGGCGGCTTGCAGGCCGGACAACATCAGCCACTGGCGGCGTGTGGTGCTGTGCATGGTGGGCGCTCAGCCGATCAAGGCATCCACTTTCTGCTGCGCCGCAGAGCAATCGCCAAAACACTGGTCCACCCACTGCGTATTGAAATACGTGGGCAGGTACCGCTCACCCGCATCACACAGCAGCGACAGGATGGACCCACGCTCGCCCCGTTCGCGCATCTCGCTGGCCAGCGTCAGCATGGCCACAAAATTGGTGCCGGTAGAAGGCCCCACGCGCCGCCCCAGCAACTGCGACAGCGCACGCATCGCAGCGATCGATTCCACATCGGGCACATCGACCATGCGGTCCACCAGCGTGCGGATAAAGCTTGGCTCCACACGCGGGCGGCCAATGCCTTCGATGCGCGACCCCGGCGCCGTCAGCGTGGCATCGCCCGTGCGGTGGTAGGCGCTGAACACCGAACCCGCCGGGTCGGCCACACACACCTCGGTGGCGTGGCGCTGGTAGCGCACATAGCGGCCAATGGTGGCACTGGTGCCACCCGTGCCCGCACCCACCACAATCCAGCGCGGGACAGGATGCGGCTCGCGCGCCATCTGCGTGAACATGCTCTCGGCAATGTTGTTGTTGCCCCGCCAGTCGGTGGCGCGCTCGGCATAGGTGAACTGGTCCATGTAGTGGCCGCCCGTCTCCTCGGCAATCGTGCGGGCGGCCTCGTACACCGCCCCTGCGCTGTCTACAAAGTGGCAACGCCCGCCATGGAACTCAATCTGCGCAATCTTTTCTGGCGACGTGGTGCGCGGCATCACCGCCACAAAAGGCAGCCCCAGTAGCCGCGCAAAGTAGGCCTCGCTCACCGCCGTGGACCCGCTGGACGATTCAACAATCGTCGAGCCCTCATGCACCCAGCCATTGCACAGCGCATACAAAAACAGCGACCGCGCCAGCCGGTGCTTCAGGCTGCCCGTGGGGTGGGTGGATTCGTCCTTGAGGTACAGGTCAATGCCGTGCTTGGAAAAAGCGGGCAGGCGCAGCGGGATCAGGTGCGTGTCAGCGCTGCGCTGGTAGTCGGCTTCGATGCGGGCGATGGCTTCGTGGAGCCAGGGAGAGCTGGGCGCGGGGAGCTTTGGGTGTTGCTTGTGCTGGATTTGCGTAGTCATAGATTGATTGTCGCAGCGAGCCCAGAATGTCTGCGACCAGCGCTGTCTCTTTATCTGCCCTGAAGATCGCTCCGCAATGTCAACGTCGCGGAGCCAACGCTCTGCCCATTCATCGTAAGGATCGACTGAAAGGCCCCGCTTGAAGCGTTTTTGATGTTGATGGTGATATCACCTTTAACTTGTGTTATCGCGCGCCCCTGAGGCGGACACTTCACCAAATCAGCTGGAAAGTAAAACTCCAGCGCCAGCAAATGAAACCCCGCGACAGCGTCTTTCCAAGCCATAGTGCGCTGCCCGATGCGATCTTCCACTGTAACTACAGCGCCTGTCTTGTGGACGTGGATGGGTTCAGCGTCGTCAGTGCCTTTCCATCGCGCACTCCAGTGTGATGACACGTTGTTCAACTGCTGGTGCATCTCACGCCAGGAGGTGCAATCTTCCGATGCCGAGACTGTGGGCCACAACAGCCCCAAGACGCAATCCACCGAACTTAAGCCCCCTACCCTTTGTAAGCCATATGCGGATGCGGCTTCACATGCCGCGCAGGTCTGGGTTGAGATCGACCCGCCACGCGGCGCACCAAGTTCTTGCCCAGCAGGCCAATAGCATGGGCAATCGACCCCTGCAGCCCCTGCAGGCCAC
>CAMTXG010000049.1:0-53312 GCA_947085645.1 uncultured Gammaproteobacteria bacterium | reverse complement strand
TGGCTGTTCGGCCGTCCACCCCCTGCTGGCTGCGCCTGCGGCGGGGGGGGTGGGGGGGGGGCATTGGGGTGGAAGCGCCCAAGCGTAGGGGACTGTAACGCCCGGGGTGTGCGGGCGGCGCGCCGCAGGCGCAAAGCGAGTTCCACGGCGCACCCCGCAACCGCCCCGACGCAGGTTGCCCCTTCGCAACGCGAAGGGGTCGCAGACTGGGGGTCGCCTTTTCTTTGGTGACTTTCTTTTGGCGAAGCAAAAGAAAGTTACTCGCACGCCGGGCGACTCCCGGCCTCCGCCCTCAACGCAAGCATGCTTTCCCAACCAGCACGCCCAGGCTTCGACAGGCTCAGCCCGAACGGACGGGGTGGCGCCCCGGCTTCGACGAGCTCAGCCCGAACGGTTTGGGGTGACGCCCCGGCTTCGACGGGCTCAGCCCGAACGGTTGGGGTGTCGCACTGGCTTCGACAGCCTCCCCCCCCACGCATTCGGTAGCGCCCCCGACTTTGGCCTTTGAAACCCTCAGCTCGCGCAAGCACAGCCCGAAGAATCTACTGCCAGATCATTCACTACGAACTTAATAGCTACCAACGCTTACCCATCAAGCGCCAGCAGCCAAAAACACTCAAAAACCCGACCCACAAGCATTACCGCGCCACACCGGCAATCGCCAAAGGCTGATCCCCCCATCCACCCCCCAGCGCCCGAATCAACCCCACCGTCGCCACATACTGCGCCGTCCGCACCTGCAGCTCCTGCCGCCGGTTGCGCAACTCGCTGCGGCGCGCGTCCAGCAACTCCAGCTGGCTCACCAGCCCATTGCGGTACCGCACATCCGACAACTGCGTAGCCCGGCGCGCCGCCGTCACCGCACGCGCCTGCGCCTCGGCCTGGCCGGATAACAGACGCAGCGAGGTCAGCTGGTCCTCCACGTCACGAAACGCATTGAGCACCTGCCCCCGGTGGTCGGCCAGCGCGGCCTCCAGGCGGGCCTTGGCGCCCTCGATCTGCGCATCGCGCTGGCCGCCGTCAAAGATCGGCAGCGACAGCAGAGCACTCACGCCCCAGGCACGGGCCGACCACTTGAACATATCGCCCAACTCGGGCGACGCATGTCCCGCATTGCCAGTGAGCTTGACGGCCGGGAACCAAGCCTTCTGCGCCACGCCCACGCGCGCTTGCGCGGCCAGCACGGTAGTTTGCGCGGCCGACACATCGGGCCGACGGGCCAGCACCGTGCCAGGCACACCGGGCGGGATGACCGGCAGCGCGGCGTCGCCGGTGGCGGGCGGCAACACAAAGCCGCTGGCTACTTCACCCGCCAGCACAGCCAGCGCGTGGGTCAACAACGCTTGTTGGCGTTGCAGGGCCAAAGCGTCGGATTCGGTGGCCGCCACTTCGGTCTGCACGCGGGCCACATCCAGCTCGGCCACGTCGCCCGCCTGCAGGCGGCGCTGCGTGAGGCGCAGCGTGCCTTCATACGCGGCCAGGCTCTCCTGCACCAGCACCTGCTCGGCCTGCACGGCGCGCAGTTGAAGGTAGGTTTGCGCCACGTCGGCCTGCACCATCAGGCGCGTGCTCAGCAGCAGGGCCTCGCGCGTGTCGGCGTCCAGGCGCGCGGCGTCGCTGGTTTGCGAGAGGCGACCAAACAGGTCCAGCTCGTACGAGGCGTTGAGCCCCGCCGTGCCCAGCGTGGCGGGCGTGCTGCTGCCGGTGGTGTTGGCACCGCCTTGGCGTGACACGCCAGCCGATGCACCCACCTGGACTGAGCGGGCGGCGTCTGCCGAGCGCAGCAGCGTGCGCGCTTCAGCCAATCGCGCTGCGGCCTGCTGGATGCTGGTGTTGGCGTTGCCCGAGCGCTGGATCAGATCAGCCAGCACCGGGTCTTGAAAGCCGAGCCACCACTCGCCGCGCGGCTGCGCCTCAGCGGGGGCGGCGACTGTCCAGGGGGCCGTGGGCAGCGTGTCGCCGCCTGCGGTGAAGCTGGTGGGCACGGGCACACCGGCATGCGGCGCGGGAGCCACGGGCTGGGTCATGCAACCGGCCAGCACCAGGGCGGCGGCCAGGGGCGCCAGCAGGCTGCGCTTGCGCGCTGAGGGGGCCACGCCAGAGTAGTTCTTCATCAGCAAATCGGTCATGGTTGGTCTCCTGCCCCGGCCGATGCGTCCGCTGCATTCGGCTGCAGCGTGGCACGAGCGTCTAGGGCCACAAAGGTCGTTGTTGTCGTGTACATCACTCGTGCTCCTTGCGCGGCGCGGCCAGCACGGGGTGGGCCGTGCCACCAGTGCCCGGGGCATGCGAGATGGGCGCCACATGCGTGCCATGCTCCACCAGCGGGCGGTTGCCGGCCAGCTTGCGCAGCAGCACGTAGAACACGGGCGTGAGGAACAGGCCGAAGGCCGTCACCCCGATCATTCCGGAGAACACCGCCACGCCCATGGCGCTGCGCATTTCAGCGCCCGCACCGGTAGAGAGCACCAGGGGCAGCACACCCATCACGAAGGCCAGCGAGGTCATCAGGATGGGACGCAGGCGCAGCCGGCTGGCCTCAATGGCGGCCTGCACGGGGGTGCGCCCGGCAAACTCCAGCTCGCGCGCAAACTCCACGATCAGGATGGCGTTCTTGGCCGATAGCCCCACCAGCACAATGAGCCCGATCTGCGTGAACACGTTGTTGTCGCCGTTGCTCAGCCACACCCCGGTCATGGCCGCCAGTACGCCCATCGGCACGATCAGGATGATGGCGATGGGCAGCGTCAGGCTTTCGTACTGCGCGGCCAGCACAAGGAACACCAGCAGGATGGCCAGCGGGAACACCAGCATGGCAGAGTTGCCAGCCAGGATTTCCTGGTACGTCAGCTCGGTCCACTCGAAGGTGATGCCCTGGGGCAGCGTCTCCGCGGCAATGCGCTCGATGGCTGCCTGGGCCTGGCCCGACGAGTAGCCCGGCGCGGGGCCGCCGTTCACATCGGCGGCCAAGTAGCCGTTGTAGCGCATGGCGCGCTCGGGGCCGAAGCTCGGCTCCATCTTCATCAGCGCCGACAGCGGCACCATCTCACCGGTTGCGGAACGCACCTTGAGCAGGCCCACATCTTCAGCCCGCGCGCGGTAGGCCGCATCGGCCTGCACGCGCACGCTGTAGGTGCGGCCAAACTGGTTGAAGTCGTTGGCGTACAGGCTGCCCAGGTAGATCTGCAGCGTGTCGAAGATGTCCGTCACGGGCACGCCGAGCTGGCGTGCCTTGGTGCGGTCGATGTTGGCGTACAGCTGCGGCACGTTGACCTGCCAGCTACTGAAGATACCGGTCAGCTCGGGCGTCTGGTAGGCCTTGGCCATGAAGGCCTTCACGGCGCCGTCCATGGCTTCGTAGCCCAGCGAGGCACGGTCTTCGATCTGCAGCTTGAAGCCGCCCGTGGTGCCCAGGCCCGCCACGGGGGGCGGCGGGAACATGGCGATGAACGCATCCTGGATGCCGCCAAAGGCCTGGTTCAGCTGGCCTGCCACGGCACCGCCGCTCTGGTCGGCGCGGGTGCGTTCGGCAAAGGGCTTGAGCGTGGCAAACACGATGCCGGAGTTCGAGCTGTTGGTGAAGCCGTTGATCGACAGGCCCGGGAAGGCAATCGCGTCTTCGACGTTGGGGTTCTCCTTCATGATCTCGCCCATGCGGCGGATCACGTTCTCGGTGCGGTCCAGCGTGGCGCCATCGGGCAGCTGGGCAAAGCCGATCAGGTACTGCTTGTCCTGCGCGGGCACGAAGCCGCCGGGCACGATCTTGAACAGGCCCACCGTGGCACCCACCAGCGCCAGGTAGATCACGAACATCAGCGCCTTGCGGCCGATGACGCGCTTGACGCCACCGCTGTATGCCTCGGAGCCGCGATGGAACAGGCGGTTGAAGCCCCGGAACACGCCGCCGAACACCTTGTCCATGCCGCGCGTCAGAGCGTCCTTGGGCTCGTTGTGGCCCTTGAGCAGCAGCGCGCTCAGTGCGGGCGACAGCGTCAGCGAGTTGATCGCCGAGATCACGGTGGAGATCGCAATCGTCACCGCGAACTGCTTGTAAAACTGGCCCGTCAAGCCACTGATGAAGGCCAGCGGCACGAACACCGCCACCAGCACCAGCGCAATCGCGATGATGGGGCCGGAGACTTCGCGCATGGCGCGGTAGGTGGCCTCGCGCGGGGTCAGGCCCGCCTCGATGTTGCGCTCCACGTTCTCCACCACCACGATGGCGTCATCCACCACGATGCCGATGGCCAGCACCAGTCCGAACAGGGAGAGCGCGTTGATCGAAAAACCCAGCAGGTGCAGCACCGCAAACGTGCCCACCACCGAGACCGGCACGGCCAGCAGCGGAATGATGGACGCGCGCCAGGTCTGCAGGAACAGGATCACGACCAGCACCACGAGGGCGATGGCTTCAAGCAGCGTGTGGATGACAGACTTGATCGAGGCACGCACGAACTGCGTGGGGTCGTACGCAATGCGGTACTCCACGCCTTCGGGCATGTTCTTCTGGATCTCGTCCATGGTCTTGCGCACGTTGGCCGAGATGTCGAGCGCGTTGGAGCCCGGCGCCTGGAACACGCCCATGCCCACGGCCGGATCGTTGTTGAGCAGCGAGCGCAGCGAATAGTCGGCCGCGCCCAGCTCCAGGCGGGCGATGTCGCGCAGGCGTGTCACGGCGCCATCAGCACCGGTCTTGACGATGATGTCGCCGAACTCTTCCTCGGTCTGCAGGCGACCCTGGGCGTTGATGGACAGCTGCAGGTCCACGCCGGGCAGGCCGGGCGATGCGCCCACCACACCGGCGGCGGCCTGCACGTTCTGGCCGCGGATGGCCGTGACCACATCGCTGGCCGACAGGCCGCGCTGCGCCACCTTTTGCGGGTCCAGCCACACACGCATGGAGTAGTCGCCGCCCCCAAAGATCTGCACCTGGCCCACGCCCTGGATGCGCGCAAGGCGGTCCTTCACGTTGAGCACGGCGTAGTTGCGCAGGTAGTCGATGTCGTAGCGGTTGTTGGGCGAGACCAGGTGGACCACCATGGTCAGGTCCGGCGCGCTCTTGACGGTGGTGACGCCCAGGCGGCGCACTTCCTCGGGCAAGCGCGGCTCGGCCTGCGAGACGCGGTTCTGCACCAGCTGCTGGGCCTTGTCGGGGTCGGTGCCCAAGGCAAACGTCACGGTCAGCGTCATCACGCCGTCGGTGGTGGCCTGGCTGCCCATGTAGAGCATGCCTTCCACGCCGTTGATGGACTCCTCCAGCGGCGTGGCCACGGTCTCGGCGATCACCTTGGGGTTGGCACCCGGGTACTGGGCGCGCACCACCACGGAGGGCGGAGCGACTTCAGGGTATTCGGAGATGGGCAGACTGCGCAATGCGATGAGCCCCCCCAGGAAGATGAGCACCGACAGCACCCCGGCGAAGATGGGGCGGTCGATGAAAAAGCGGGACAGGTTCATGGATGCAAATTCCTTGCGTCGCTGGTTCGCACGCTCAGGCGGCGGGCGACTTGCTGTTGTTCTTGGCTTCCTTGCGATCACCCGCAATCTCGGCCTTGGCGGTCATGGGCACGGGCTGGGGTGCGACCACGGCACCGGGGCGCACGCGTTGCAGGCCGTTGACGACGATGTTCTCGCCCGCCTTGAGGCCCGAGGTGACCACGCGCAGGCCGTCAATCGGCGCGCCCAGGGTGACCTCGCGGTACTCGGCCTTGTTGCCCTCGCCCACCACCATCACGAACTTCTTGTTCTGGTCGGTGCCCACGGCACGCTCGTTGATCAGCAGCGCCTGCGTGTTGCGGGCCTGGCCCATGCGGATGCGGGCGAACTGGCCGGGGATCAGCGAGCCATCTTCGTTGTCGAACACGGCGCGCACGCGCACGGTGCCGCTCCGGGCGTCCACCTGGTTGTCAATGAGCTGCAGGCGGCCCACGTGGGGCGTGCTGCCCGCAGTGCCGGTGCCCATCTGCACAGGAATGCGCTCGATGAGTTGGCGTGCGCTGTTGCCACGCTGGCCGCTTTGCAGGTCTGCCAGGGCCTTCACCACGATCTGCTCGTCAGTATCAAAGCTCGCGTAGATGGGGCTCACGGATACCAGCGTGGTCAACACGGGCGCGCCGGGGCCCGCAGCCACCAGGTTGCCCACGGTCACTTCGATGCGGCCCACGCGGCCGGACACGGGGGCGCGCACCTGGGTGTAGCCCAGGTTGAGCTTCGCGGTCTGCAGCGCGGCCTGGGCGGCGCGCAGGTTGGCGTCGGCCTCGCGCTGTGCGTTCAGGCGCTCGTCGTGCTCGCGCTGGGCAATGGCGCGTTCTTCGAGCAGGCGCGTGGCACGCTCCATTTCGCTGCGGGTATACGACACGCGGGCCTGGGCGGCCACCACCTGGGCTTCGGCACGGTCCACCTCGGCGGCGTAAGGGGCGGGGTCCACTGTGACCAGCAGGTCCCCTTGCTTCACCAGCGAGCCTTCGCGGAAGTGCACGGCCTGCACGGCGCCTGAAGCGCGGGGCCGCACATCCACACGCTGCACGGCTTCCAGTCGTCCGGAGAACTCGTCCCACAGGGCGATGTCTTTTTGCACCACCGCAGCCACGGACACGGGCATGGCGGGTGGCGCAGCAGGGGCGCTATCGGCTTGCGCGACGGGCGCCTGGAACACCAGGATGGCAGCCGCCACGGCGGCGGTTACGGCGGTGGCGATAGTGGCCAGGCCCAGGGGGCGATTTTTGGCGAATAGATTGGAGTTCATGGTCGTTTCAATCGTTAAGGCCGCCCTTGTGAGGCAAGCCGGTGAAGGGTGTCTGTCACGCCCCGGTGCATGAGCGTTGTGCCGATTCGGTGTCAGCGCCGGGCAGGGATGGGCAGTCTCGGCAATGACACGGTGACAAAGTCAAGACTTGGACGCGCCCTGCCGCGCGAAAAGTGCGCGAACGCTAGAAGACGTTGCAACACTGCGGGTTGTGACAGCGACAGCAGCAATCGAGCGGGCCGCCCAAAGGGTTGTTCATGGTGTGATTTCCTCCGTATCAATCGTTGATATCAATGGCCCTGCCTGCCGTCTGCGACCTCGCGGGCACGGCTTGCAGAAATGCGTGGACAAAGCATCTCCCTCCGACACGGTGGGGCCAGAAAAATCAGCGTTGAAACCAGGTGGCAGGCGAGAAGGCCGCAGTAAAAAACCTCAACCAACGTTGAGGTCAACCACTTTCTACGGCTCCCGGCTTTTCTCAGGAAGGCACCGGACTTCGGGTGGCTTCAAAAAAGGTTCGGAACTGCTCTTGTGCGCCAGCCGCACAGGGGCACTCCTGTTGGGCGCCGGTCTGCAGCAAGGCATCGGGCCACTGCGCCGTTTTGGAGAACACATGCCGCGTCACTTGCAGGCCAGCGGCCTCCAGCCGCGCCGCATAGGCGAGCGCCTCGTCGTGCATGGGATCGGTGTCACCCACCAGGATCAGCGTGGGCGGCAAGCCGGCCAGGCGATGCGCGGCGCCGGGCACAGCGTAAGGGTGTTCGGCATCACGCGGGCAACGCAGAAAATTGCGCCAGCCTTCGGCCCACTTGCACCCGGTGGCGCTGCCTGTGGCTTCGCGGAACGACGCGGTGCCCACACACGGGTCCAGCATGGGCGACAGCAGGATCTGTCCGGCCAGCGGCGGGTGCGACTGATCACGCGCCATCAGGCCCACAGCCGCGGCCAGGTTGCCACCCGCTTCTTCGCCCGCCAGATAGACCAGTGCGCCCTGCCCGCCGAGTTTGGTGCGGTTGCGGTGCACCCACTTGAGCACGTCGTAGCCCGTGTCCACCGGCTGCGGGAACGGGGTGAGCGGGTACGCCACCGACACCACAACGGCCCCCACACCTTCCAGCAGCGATGCCACGGTGCAGCCGTTGTCCAGGTCACCGGTGGTGAACGCCCCGCCATGAAAATGCACCACGAGCGGGGACGCCTGCCCCGTCTTCTTGCGGCCATACATGCGCACGGCCACGTCGTGCCCCTTGCCCACCTCAATGGTGGAATCGGCGCACAGTGATGCAGACGCACCTGCAGCCTTGGTCACACGGGGCGACTTGGCATGCTTTGCAGCAGGCTGCGCTATTGCAGCTGATGAGGACGGATGATCGGGCTGCATGGGGTAGACCCAGTGGGTGGAAGGTCGGATGACGATGGATGAAATGTAGTGGGTTCTGCCTGGGGGATAAACAGGTCAAACACCACCTCACTGTTTCCAAAAGCTCAACAATCGCAGAGCAATCGCCGTGTGAGAATTCTCTGGAGCGTGTTGATGACGTTTTCATGGTGCCCGTTGCCCCGCCGTAGTGGCAGGTGCTAGGCGCAGACCGCAGTCGGGCCGGTGTCCGGCGAGGATCTGCAACGCCGCGAATGCCACTACGGCGGGGCAACCCTTCGGGCAAAGCAGCAACACGCCGCACTCGTTGTTGCGCACCTTGCCCAGGCCGGAAGCATGGGCTGCGGTACGCGCCTAGATTGCGGCGTGTTGCTGCTTTGTGGGCACCATGAAAAGGTCATCAACACGCTCTTGGCACCCACTGGTAGGTGCTGACGTTCCAGATTCAAGGAGAAGCCATGGACCAGATACAGGCCATGCGCATATTCGTGCGGGTGGTGGAGGCCGGCACGTTCACCCGGGCGGCAGATTCGCTCTCGCTGCCCAAAGCCACGGTGACCAAGCATGTGCAGGCGCTGGAGGAGCGGCTGCGCGTGAAGCTGCTCAACCGCACCACGCGGCGCGTCACCGTCACTCCCGACGGAGCCGCGTACTACGACCGCACTGTTCGCCTGTTGACCGACCTGGACGACATCGAAGCCAGCATGACCAATGCACGGGCAAACCCGCGCGGGCGCTTGCGCGTCGATGTGGGCGCGTCGGTGGCGCAGTTGCTCATCATTCCGCACCTGGCGGAGTTTCATGCGCGCTACCCCGACATCCAGGTGGACCTGGGGGTGAGCGACCGCATCGTGGACCTGATCGGTGACAACGTGGACTGCGTGATCAGAGGCGGGGAGCTGAGCGACCAGTCGCTGGTGGCGCGGCGCGTGGGCAACCTGGAGTTCATTACCGTGGCATCGCCCGACTACCTGGCGCGCAAGGGCACGCCCACGCACCCGCTGGAGATCGAGGAGAAGCACACCAGCGTGATCTATTTCTCTCCGCAGACTGGTCGGCACTACCCGCTGGAGTTTCGCAAGGGTGATGAGTCCATCGACATCACAGGCCCCTACCAGGTGAGCGTGAACGAGAGCAACGCCTATGTCACCGCCATCGTGGCGGGCCTGGGCGTGGGGCAGATCACGGGGTACCAGGCAGAGCGGCACCTGAAAAGCGGTGCGCTGGTACAGCTGCTGCCGGACTGGACCCAGCCCCTGCTGCCGGTGTATGTGGTGTACCCGCCCAACCGGCACCTGAGCGCCAAGGTGCGGGCCTTTGTGGACTGGGCTGCAGAGCTCTTTCAACGCGAAACCCATCTGCAGCGCACTGCTTAAGCGGCCTCGGCGCGCTCAGTGGCTTGGCGAACGCTCAGTCGGCTTTATGCTTGCGCCCCATGAACGCTACCGAGCCCATCCCATACCCTGGTCCCGACAACGCCCCTGGCGAACCCGCTGTGCCAGACGCTGTACCCGCTGCCAGCGCAGCCCCTGCCAAACAAGCCCGAAACCCGCTGCACGGCGTGACACTGGAAGCCGTGGTGGTGGCGCTTGCGGACTACTTTGGATGGGATGAGTTGGGCAGGCAAATTCCGATCCGTTGCTTTCAGATCGACCCCAGCGTGGGTTCCAGCCTCAAGTTCCTTCGCAAAACACCCTGGGCGCGCGAGAAGGTAGAAAGCCTCTACCTCTTCATGCTGCGCGACCAAAAGCGCAATGCGCAGGATTGAACGCGCTGCAATCTGGCTGCACCCAAAATAACAGTCAAATCAGGCTCCAGCGCTTATCCAGCAAGCGCTGACAGCTATCAAAACAGGACCCCCACAGGGATCCGTCTCAGGCAAGCGATCAAACGATCAATCGCCCCATGGCCCAGCCGGTCAGTCGGTCAGTCAATCAGTCGCCAGACGTCACCAAAAAGTCGCGACTGATGCCCCCGCCGAGGTCATTCACGCGGTCAAGGAACTGCGTGAGAAATGCATGCAGGCCCGTCGCCAGGATCTCGTCGATACTGCCGTACTGCAGGTCAGCCAGCAGGCGCCCCGCCCTGCGTCGCGTTTCGCCCGACTGCTCGTTGGCCAGCACCGCCAGGTTGTCGACCACGTCGCGCATGCAAGCGTGCAGTGATCGAGGCATGTCGCTGCGCAAAATCAGCAGGTCAGCCACGCGGCCCGGGGTAATCACGTCGCGGTAGACCTTGCGGTAGACCTCGAACGCAGACACGCTGCGCAGCAGCGCGCTCCAGTGGTAGAAGTCGCTTTCCTGGTTGCGCTCGCTGGCACGGCCAAAAAAATCGTTCTTGACCGCATGGAACTTCACATCCAGCAGGCGCGCCGTGTTGTCAGCACGTTCCAAAAACGTACCCATGCGCAGAAAGTGAAACGCCTCGTCCTGCAGCATGGTGCCCAGCACCACACCCCGTGACAGGTGCGAGCGGTATTTCACCCATTCAAAAAACTGCCCGGGGTCACGCTCAAAGGCGCCACCCTGCAATTGCCGACGCAGCTCCAGCCAGGTCTGGTTCTGGGTTTCCCACACTTCGGTGGTCAGCGCGCCGCGCACGGCACGCGCGTTCTCGCGCGCTGCGCGCAGACAGGACAGGATGGACGACGGGTTCTCGCCGTCGTGCACCATGAACTCCAGCACACGGGCGGGCGTTACCTCGCCGTGTTTGGCGGTGTAGGCAGGGATCAGCTCGCTGATGGACAGCAGCCCTTCCCAGCCGGTTTGCGCCACGTCGGCAGCTTGCGGCAACAGGGAGGTTTCGTAGCTCACATTGAGCATGCGTGCGGTGTTCTCAGCCCGCTCGGTGTAGCGGGACATCCAGAACAGATGGTCGGCGGTGCGGCTCAGCATGTTCAGAGACTCCCTTGCGTTTGACTTTGCGTTTGGCTTTGCAAACCAGACTGGGATTGCGACTGGCTCTGCGCGGACTTTGGAGGTACCTTAGCCGTGGCTTCGCCCAGCACCCAGGTGTCCTTGGTGCCACCGCCCTGCGACGAATTCACCACCAGTGAGCCCTCTTGCAGCGCCACGCGCGTAAGGCCCCCTGCGGCCATCTGCACCTCGCGCCCGCTCAGGACAAAGGGGCGCAGGTCGATGTGGCGTGGGGCGATGCCGCTATCGACATAGGTGGGGCAACTGGAGAGGCTGAGCGTGGGCTGCGCGATGTAACCCGCGGGGTTGGCCAGCAGCGCTCGGCGGAAGTCTTCGATCTCGGCCTTCGTGGCGGCGGGGCCAATCAGCATCCCGTACCCCCCGGCACCGTGCACCTCTTTCACCACCAGGTCTTTCAGGTTGGCCAACACGTGCTGCAGATCCTCGTCCTTGCGGCACATCCAGGTGGGCACGTTCTTGAGGATGGGTTCCTGGCCCAGATAGAACCGGATCATCTCGGGCACGTAGGGGTAGACGGATTTGTCGTCGGCCACACCGGTGCCCACCGCGTTGCAGATGCCGATGTTGCCCGCGCGGTACGCCTCCATCAGGCCGTGGCAGCCCAGGGTGGAGTTGCGGCGGAACACCTGCGGGTCGAGAAAATCATCATCCACCCGGCGGTAGATCACGTCCACCCGCTGCAGGCCGCGCGTGGTGCGCATGTACACAAACTTGTCCTTGACCACGAGGTCTTGGCCCTCGACCAGCTCCACCCCCATCTGCTGGGCCAGGAAGGCGTGTTCGAAATACGCGCTGTTGTGCATGCCGGGCGTCAGCACCACCACCGTGGGCTCGTCCGCCGTGGCGGGCGCGCTGGCGCGCAGGGTTTCCAGCAGCATGTCGGGGTAGTGGGCCACCGGCGCCACCTTGTGCTGGCTGAACAGCTCGGGGAACAGCCGCATCATCATCTTGCGGTTTTCGAGCATGTAGCTCACACCGCTGGGCACGCGCAGGTTGTCTTCCAGCACGTAGTACTCGCCTTCACCCTTGTCGTTGGGCGCACGAACAATGTCGATGCCGGCAATGTGCGCGTAGATGTTCTGCGGCACCTGCACGCCTGCCATCTCGGGGCGGTACTGGGCGTTGTGAAGGATGAGGTCCGCAGGCACGATACCCGCGCGGATGATGTCCTGGCCGTGGTACACGTCGTGGATGAAGCGGTTGAGGGCGGTGACCCGCTGCACCAGCCCCTGCTGCATGCTGCTCCACTCGTGGGCCGGGATGATGCGAGGGATCAGGTCAAACGGTATCAACCGCTCGTTGCCTGCGCCGCCCTCGTCTTTGGCGCCATAGACGGCAAAGGTGATGCCCACGCGCCGGAAGATCATCTCGGCTTCGGCCCGGCGGGCCTGCATCACGTCAGGGGGCTGTTTGCTCAACCACTGCGCATAGCGCTTGTAGTGTTCCCGCACATCACTGCCATCAAAAGGCAGCATGGCGTACATCTCATCAAATTTCTGCATGAACGGGCCTCCTGGTAACAGGATAGCAAGTTGTGCGCCCACCGCCCACAAACCGCTGGCCAACCGCCGACAAACAGCCCCTCACCGCACTACACCATCGGCTCGATCGCCGGGTGCGGTCATGCGGTGCTGCCAGTAGCGCTGTGCCACGTCGCGCTGGCACGCCACAGCGTCGGGTTGCACCGACGACCAGGTCGCTGCGCCACAACGCGATGACTCCACCACGCGGACGCCGCGCTGCTGGTAACGCTGCAGTACATCAGCGGCCGGATGCCCAAATCGGTTGCGGTAACCCGCCTGCACCAAAGCTGTGCGCGGCTGGACGGCCTCCAGAAACGGGGAGGACGAAGACGTCTTGCTGCCATGGTGCGGGACCAGCAGCACATCGGCTTGCAGCGGGGCGCCGCGCGCCAACAGCGCCTGCTCCTGGGGCGCCTCGATGTCACCCACCAGCAACGCGACGGCCCCGGGCTGGTCGGCTGCGGCACCCACAGCCGACACACGCAGCACGCAGCTCAGGGTGTTGGGGCGCGGCGGGCGCGGCGTTGCCACATCGTCCCCGGCCAGTGGGTGCAGCACGTCAAACGCAACGCCATCCCACACCCATTGCTGCCCGGCCGCGCAGGGTTGGATGGGCCGCAGCCGCTGCAAGTTGTTGTCGGCCTCGATGGACCCCATCAGCGCGGCGCCGGGTTGCTGCATCAGCACGGCAGCGGCGCCGCCCGTGTGGTCGGCGTCCCGGTGGCTCAGCATGAGCAGGTCCACACGCTCGCCCAGCGCCCGCAGCAAGGGCACCAGCACGCGGTGACCTGCATCGCTCTCGCGGCTGAAGCGCGGGCCTGCGTCGTAGAGCAGCGTGTGCGTTGCGGTGCGCACCAGCACGGCATTGCCCTGGCCGATGTCGGCCGCCAGCAGATCGAACTGGCCCGCTGCGGGCCGCGCAGGTTGCCACCAGAGCACCGGCCAGAGCAGCGGCAATGCCAGCAAGCGCAGCCGCCACGGCAGCCGCATAGCCAGCAGCACCCCACCGGCCACCGCCGCAGCGCCCGCCCACAGCGGGGCTGCAGGCAAAAACAGCACCGCCCCAGGCCACTGCGCCAGCCAGTACAGCAGCGCCGCCAGCGGCTGCAAGCTGAGCGCGGCCAGGCTCCACAGCGGCGCCCACAACACACCACCCAGCGCCAGCGGCGTGACCACCAGCGTCACCCACGGAATCGCCACCAGATTGGCCACAAAACCCACCACCGAGACCTGACCAAACAAGAGCAGGCTCAGCGGCGACAGCGCGAGCGTAACCACCCATTGCTCTCGAATCAATGCATAAAATCGGCCTCTAGCGCTTGACTGGCAAGCGTTAGCAGATATTGGATTGGTAGCAAACAGCACACCCACCGCCACAAAGCTCAACCAGAAACCCGCCTGTGCCAGCGCCCACGGGTCGACCAGCACCACGGCCGCGCACGCCAACAGCCACACCTGCGGCCAGGGCCACCGGCGACCGCTGAGCTGCAACAGCGCCACGGCGGCCAGCATGATCACCGTGCGCTGTGCGGGCACGCCCCAACCGCTGAACAGTGCATAGCCCCCTGCCAGCAACACCCCGGCTACCAATGCGGCAGACGGCGCAGGCACCGCCAGACACAGGCGTACCGAACGCCGCCACAACGCGCCCACCACCAGCGCCGCCAGCCAGGCAAACAGGGTTATGTGCAAGCCCGAAATTGCCATCAGATGCGCGACTCCAGTCGCGCGGAAGACATCCCAGTCTGCACGGTCAATGGCCCGCTGGTCGCCGGTGACCAGTGCCGCCACCACGCCCGCAGTGCGCGCGCGGGCGGGGTCGGCATCGTCAGCGCCGCGGCCCAAGCGGTCCAGGATGGCGTCGCGCACCGTCTGGCGTGCCTGCTCCACCGGGTGCTGCCATGTGGCGGCCAGGCGCACCGGCGCCTCGTCCTTGGGGCCCACCCGCACATAGCCGGTGGCTTGCACACCTTGCTCCCACATCCACAGTTCGAAATCAAAACCATGGGGGTTCTGCAAGCCATGCGGCGCCTTCAGGCGCACCGTCATCTCCCAACGCTCGCCCGCGCGCAGCGCGGGTGGCTTGAGTTGAAGGTCGGCCAGGCCCGCAGCATCCCGAAACGCACCGCCATACCAGGCCACGTCGATCAACGGCGGCAGACGCACGGGCTCGCCGTGCAGCCGCGCCGTCTCCACACGGATGCGCAGACGCGTGCCTGCCTCAGTGGCCTGCGGCATGGCGGCAATCACGCCGGTCACACGCAGGTCCTGCCCTTCCAATGCAGGCGCCAGGGCGTGCTCTGAATAACTGGCTGCGCGCAAGCCGCACACAGCGAACATGGCCAAGGCGACAGCGGCGCCAGCAAACCCCTTTGTTGCCCACCAGCGCAGCCCCACCGCATGCCACCGCGCACGGCGGCGCTGGGTCGTCCAGGCGCAACCACCCAGCAACAACAACGCCGCCAACAACAGCGCGCCATACGCACCGGTCGACCACAACGCCGGTTGCTGCAACTGAAGCGCAGCGCCCACCAGAACCCCCATCAGCCCGGCGGGCACAAGCCACAGCGGCGCGTATGACAAGTGCTGTGCGTCCGCGGCGTCCGCAACATCAACAGGATGCGCGGAGTCGGGCGAAGCAGCATTAGGGGCGCTTATGGCGGGCATGGGCTGATGCTAATGCGGCGCCGCAGTGTCGGCGGCTCCGTGCAGCTCACCGGGCTGTGTAACACTGGCGCATCGCTGCGCCGCCACAACGGCGACACACCCAGCGGGATCGCAGTTACACCTGCCAGCGACATCCACCCCCAGCCCCCATCACTTCATACCGAGGAAGACCATGAGCGTTTACGACAAGCTGACAGAACTCAACATCACCCTGCCCCCCGTGTCGGTGCCCGCAGCGGCATACCTGCCTTTTGTGCAGACCGGCAACCTGGTGTTCCTGAGTGGCCACATCGCCCGCAAGGACGGCAAGCCGTGGGCCGCGCAGTTTGGTCGCGACATTGGCACCGAAGAAGGCAAGGCCGCAGCGCGTGCGGTCGCCATTGACCTGATGGGCACGCTGCAAGCGGCCTGTGGCGGCGACCTGAACCGCGTCAAGCGCATCGTCAAGCTGATGAGCCTCGTCAACTCCACCGGCGACTTCACCGAGCAGCACCTGGTGACCAATGGCGCCAGCGAGTTGTTCGGCCAGGTGTTTGGCGACAAGGGCGTACACGCCCGCAGCGCGTTTGGCGTGGCACAGATCCCCATGGGCGCCTGTGTCGAAATCGAACTGATTGCAGAAATCAGCTGAGCGGAAGGCTAAAACCGCGTTTTGCTATGGATATATGAGCATATAGCGCTTGATAAAAAACGATTTCAGATGCATTTGCACCTGAAACCGATAGAAATCAAGCGCTACCAGCTCCCAAAACCATAGCGATATTCAAAAGCTTTCCCAGTCGTCCTCCGCGCCTTGGGTCGCGGCCGCCTTGCGCGGCGCGCCACCTGTGGCAGGTGAAGACGACGAAGGTGCAGTCGCCGACACCTTCGCGGCCGATGCTGCAGTGAGGCGAGAAGCCGTCGGCGTCGCGGCCTTTTTGGCTGCAGGCGGTGGCGTGTGCATGGCAGCAGTGGCGCGTGCCGCACCAATAGCGGCCTGGGCCGGCCCGTAGCTGGCGGCGTTGACCTTGAACATGGACACCACGTGCGCCAGCTGATCGGCCTGCTCCCGCAGGCTTTGCGCGGCGGCAGCGCTTTCTTCGACCAAAGCAGCGTTCTGCTGCGTCATCTGGTCCAGGTTGCCGATGGCCCGGTTGACCTGCAAGATGCCCTGGCTTTGCTCGGACGACGCGGCCGTGATCTCGCTGATCATGTCGGTCACCTTTTGCACTGACTGCACGATGTCGGTCATGGTGGCCCCGGCATCCGACACAAGGCGCGATCCGGTTTCCACCTTCTCGACCGACGCGCTGATGAGTTGCTTGATCTCTTTGGCGGCCTCGGCGCTGCGCTGGGCCAGGCTGCGGACCTCAGACGCCACCACCGCAAACCCGCGCCCTTGCTCGCCCGCGCGTGCAGCCTCTACCGCAGCGTTCAGCGCCAGGATATTCGTCTGGAACGCAATCCCGTCAATCACGCCGATGATGTCCGAGATTTTCTTGCTGCTGTGGTTGATATCCTCCATGGTGGCCACCACCTGGGTCACCACCTCGCCGCCGCGGCGTGCTACGCCGGTGGCACCCACCGCCAAGGTGCTGGCCTGTTGGGCACTGCCCGCGCTTTGCTGAATGGTGCTGGTGAACTGCTCCATGGCGGCAGCCGTCTCCTGCAGGTTGCTCGACGTCTGCTCGGTGCGGGCCGACAGGTCGTGGTTACCCGTGGCGATCTCGGCGCTGGCAATCGCAATGCTGTCGGTGCTCTGCCGCACCTGATGCACCATGCGCCCGAGGGCGTTGCTCATGGTGTAGAGCGAGCGCAGCAGGTCACCAAATTCATCACCGCGGGTCACAGATTCCTCCATGCTCAGGTCACCGCCTGCGATGCGTTCGGCCAGCCCATTGGCCTGCTCCAGCGGCCGCTGGATGCTTCCGATCAGGTAGTGCGCCCCCACGATGATGGCCAGCAGCAGCAGCCCCACCGCCACAGCCGCGATCTTGACGGTCAGCATGCGCTGTGCGGCCATTTGCCTTTGCACAGCCTCGGCGCCCTGTTGCTGCTGCTGCACAAACTCACGCAGCGTGGTGGTGTACGCCGTCACTGACGGGTTGTACTTCTGGGTGATCAGCGTTACCGCCTGGTCTTGCTGGCCATCGCTTTTGAGCTTGCGGGCCTCGCCGCGCAGGTCGATCATGGTCTTGCGCGCAGCGGCTATCTTGGCCATCTGCTGCTTGTCGGCCTCTGACAAGGCCATGGACTCGAGCGATTTTTGCACTTCGCTGATCTGCGCCGATGTGGCCGTGATCACGTCCTTGAACTCGGCCTCCACCGCCGGGTCGCTGCTCACGATGAGGGCCTGGGTTCGTGCGGCGTTGGTTTCTGTCAGGCCAGACCAGCGCAACGCGGCCTGCACGCGCTGTTCCATTTCTTTGGTCGCTGTATCGGCCTGGGCCTGTACCTGGGCAGACCGGTAGGCCGCAAAGCCCACCACGGCCACCAACATGACCACAATCAAAATCACAGCCAGCCAGAGCTTGTGGGCCATCCGAAGGTGCTTGGGCATGGTGGTCTCCTGAAGCGTTGGGTTTGTGCACAGATGTTGCGCGCTTTTTCACCATTGCACAAACTCTGGCACAGCACATCAGGGTCTGCCCTGCCTGAACCCGATCCACCATTGAACCTGCGGCAACACCCAGACCGCCCCCCCCGGGACACCTTGTTGCGGGGCGCCCTGGGGTTTGTCACGGCGGCCTTATTCCACCCGCGTCACTGCGTTGGGCTTGAAACCCAAATCCGCCGCCTTGCCCTTGCGTCCGCGCGCGGCGCGGGCGTTGTTCAGGCTGCGGATCTCCAGCGTCTCGTCACGCTGCTTGCCGCCCCGACCAATGCCATCGAGGCGAATGCTGCGCGTGTAGGCTGCGGCACCCGCCAGCGTGTCCTTGTCTTCCAGGTCAATCAGCATCAGCCCTCGACCGCCGTTGGCCATGGTTTTTAGCTCGGCGATTTCGAACGTAAGGATGCGCCCGCCGGTGGAGGCACAGGCCACATGCGTGGCAGCCAGCACCGGCTTGCTGCCCGTGGTGCCAGCGGCGTGCGACGGTACACACACGGTTTCACCCTCGCCCAGCGTGAGGAAGGCCTTGCCGCCTTTCTGGCGAGAGACCATGTTCTCCACCGCCGCCAAAAAGCCGTAGCCGCCCGAGTTGGACAGCAGCAGCGTGGCATTGGCGGGGCCTGCAAAGTAGTGCAGCAGCTGCGTGCCGGATTCCAGCTCGATGAGCGTGGTCACCGGCTGGCCGTCGCCGCGCGCACCGGGCAACAGCGACACTGCCACCGAATACACCCGGCCGTTGCTGCCAAAGGCCAGCAAGGTATCGACCGTGCGGCATTCAAACGTGCCGTACAAACCATCGCCCGCCTTGAAGGCGAAGCTCGCAGCCTCGTGTCCGTGGCCGGTGCGGGCGCGCACCCAGCCTTTTTGCGACACGATCACCGTGACGGGCTCGTCCACCACCTTCACTTCGGCCACAGCCTTTTTCTCGGCCTGGATCAGCGTGCGGCGTGCGTCGGCAAAGGTCTTGGCGTCGGCCTCGATCTCTTTGACCATGGTGCGGCGCAGCGAGCCGGGGTTGTTCAGGATGTCTTCGAGCTTGCCCTGGCTTTCGCGCAGTTCTTTCAGTTCCTGCTCGATCTTGATGGCTTCGAGCCGCGCGAGCTGGCGCAGGCGGATTTCAAGAATGTCTTCGGCCTGCCGGTCGCTGAGGTTAAAGCGGGCAATCAGCGCCGCCTTGGGCTCGTCGGCCTGGCGGATGATGGCAATCACCTCGTCGATGTTGAGCAGAACAATCTGCCGCCCCTCAAGGATGTGGATGCGCTCCAGCACCTTGTTCAAGCGGTGCTGCGTGCGGCGGGTGATGGTGGTCTGGCGGAAGGCAATCCACTCTTCCAGCATCTGCCGCAGGGACTTTTGCGTAGGCCGACCATCGAGCCCCACCATCGTGAGGTTGATGGGCGCCGACGATTCGAGGCTGGTGTGTGCCAGCAGCGCGGTGATCAGCTCCTGCTGCGGCGTCTTGCCCGTCTTGGGCTCGAACACCAGGCGCACGGGGGCGTCCTTGCTCGACTCGTCGCGCACGACATCCAGCACCGCCAGCATGCTGGCCTTCAGTTGCGTCTGGTCCTGGCTCAGCGCCTTCTTGCCGGCCTTGACCTTGGGATTGGTGATTTCCTCGATCTCTTCGAGCACCTTCTGCGTGCTCACTCCGGGCGGTAGCTCGTTGACCACCAGTTGCCACTGGCCCCGCGCGAGATCTTCAATCTTCCAACGCGCACGCACCTTGAGGCTGCCGCGGCCCGTGCGGTAGGCGTCGGCAATGTCGCCGGGGCTGCTGATGATCTGACCGCCACCGGGGTAGTCCGGGCCGGGCACGATGGTCAGCAATTCTTCGGCGCTAAGTGACGGCGTTTTGATGAGCGCGATGCAGGCGTCGGCAATCTCGCGCAGGTTGTGGCTGGGGATCTCGGTGGCCAGGCCCACAGCAATGCCGCTGGCGCCGTTGAGCAGCGCAAACGGCAGGCGTGCGGGCAACTGGCGCGGCTCGGTGGTGGAGCCGTCGTAGTTGGGCATGAAGTCGACCGTGCCCTCGTCGATCTCGTCCAGCAGCAGGCTGGTAATGCGCGACAGGCGCGCCTCGGTGTAGCGCATGGCTGCAGCGCCGTCACCGTCGCGGCTGCCGAAGTTGCCCTGGCCATCGATGAGCGGGTAGCGCTGGGCAAAGTCCTGCGCCATGCGCACCAGCGCGTCGTAGGCCGACTGGTCGCCGTGCGGGTGAAAGCGGCCCAGCACATCGCCCACCACGCGGGCGCTTTTGACAGGCTTGGCGGCCGCGCTGCGTGTGGGGCCGCTGTAGCCCAGGCCCATGCGGTCCATCGAATACAGAATGCGCCGCTGCACGGGCTTAAGGCCGTCGCACACATCGGGCAGTGCACGGCCCTTGACGACCGACAGCGCGTATTCCAGGTAGGCGCGCTGGGCGTAGCCCGCCAGGCCCAGGGAGTCGCCCCCGTCGTCGCCTGTGGTGGTGAAATCGAGAGTGGGTTGGTCGCTCATTCGTTGGGTACAGGTTCTGCTTGATTCACGTTCTGGGGGCCACTTGGCGTCTGCGCCACGCGGGTGGGCGGCAGGTTGCCCCGGTTTTGCGCACCGCCCGACAGCTCCATGCGCACGCGACTGGACGCTGCACGCTGGGCCTGCACGGGCGCTGGCGGTTTGAGCTGGGTGTACAGGCCCATCACGGTGCGCACGTAGTTCTGCGTTTCCTTGTACGCCGGTATCTGGTTGCCCGCGCGCTGCACGGCGCCTTCACCCGCGTTGTAGGCGGCAAGCGCCAGGTCCATACGACCGGGAAACAGGTCCAGCAGGTGGCGCAGGTAGCGGGTGCCGGTGGGCACGTTCACCGCCGGGTCGGTCAGCTTTTGCTCCACGGTGCGTTTGGCGTCGGCCCGCACGCCAAAACGGCTGGCCGTGGTCGGCATTACCTGCATCAGGCCGACGGCACCCTTGGGGGACACCGCGGCGGCGTCAAAGCCGGACTCGGTGGCAATCACGGCCTGTAGCAATTCGTAGTCCACGCCATGCTGGCCGGAGGCTGCGCGCAGGTGGTGCTTCACGCGCTTGTAGTCGGGCGCGATGTCGAAAAACGCCAGCAAGCGCGCACCATTGGCGGGCAGCGCATAAGGCATGGAAGGCGCTTGCGCGGGGACATCGCGGGTGGAATCAAAGTCGGTGCCGCGAAAAAACAGCTGATAGCGGGAATCCAGCTGCTCGGCCGCAAAGTGCGTCACGCCGCGCTCGTCCACATGCGCCCACAGGTCTGCATGGGCTGAATGCCGCATAAAACATAGCAACAAACCCAATACAGACAAGCGCAAGGCACTATTTTTATTCAAAATTTTCATCACAAACACCGGCCGCTGTGTCTACACGGTCAGATATCGATCTCGACCGCATCACCATGCAGCTCCATCAGCTCGCGGCGCGCGGCGGCTTCGCCCTTGCCCATGAGCTTGGTGATGAGGCCTTCGGTCGCGGCAAAGTCCATGTCGCCCAGTTGTACGGGCAGCAGGCGGCGGGTGTCGGGGTTGAGTGTGGTTTCCCACAGCTGCTCGGCGTTCATCTCGCCCAGGCCCTTGAAACGGCTGATCTGGCACTTCTCTTTGGCCACGCCGTCCTTGGCGCATTTGTCGAGGATGGCCGTCAGCTCTCCGTCGTCCAGCGCATACATCTTGGCGGCGGGTTTTTTGCCCCGGGCGGGCACGTCCACACGGAACAGCGGTGGGCGCGCCACGTAGATGTGGCCCGCCTCGATGAGCTTGGGGAAATGGCGGAAGAACAGCGTGAGCAGCAGCACCTGGATGTGCGAGCCGTCCACGTCCGCGTCGGACAGGATGCAGACCTTGCCGTAGCGCAGGCCGCTCAGGTCGGGCGTGTCGTTCGGCCCATGCGGGTCCACGCCGATGGCCACCGAGATGTCGTGGATTTCGTTGTTGGCAAACAGGCGGTCGCGCTCCACCTCCCAGGTGTTGAGCACCTTGCCGCGCAGCGGCAGGATGGCCTGGCTTTCCTTGTCGCGGCCCATCTTGGCGCTGCCACCGGCCGAGTCGCCCTCGACCAGGAAGACTTCGTTGTGGGCGATGTCCTTGCTTTCGCAATCGGTGAGCTTGCCGGGCAACACGGCCACGCCCGAGCCCTTGCGCTTTTCGACCTTCTGGCCCGCCTTCTGGCGCGTCTGCGCGGCCTTGATGGCCAGCTCGGCGAGCTTCTTGCCGTATTCCACATGCTGGTTGAGCCAGAGTTCGAGCGCGGGGCGCACAAAGCCGCTGACTAGGCGCACCGCGTCGCGCGAGTTCAGGCGCTCCTTGATCTGGCCCTGGAACTGCGGGTCGAGCACCTTGGCGCTCAGCACATAGCTGGCGCGCGCGAACACGTCCTCGGGCAGCAGCTTCACACCCTTGGGCAGCAGGCTGTGCAGCTCGATGAAGCTCTTGACCGCGTTGAAGAGGCCATCGCGCAGGCCGCTCTCGTGCGTGCCGCCCGCGCTGGTGGGGATCAGGTTGACGTAACTCTCGCGCACGGGCTGGCCGTCTTCGGTGAAGGCCACGCACCACGATGCGCCCTCGCCTTCGGCAAAACTTTCGTTGTTGCGGTCGGCAAAACCTTCGCCTTCAAACAGCGGGATCACCGGGTCGCCGTTGAGCGTCTGCATGAGGTAGTCGCGCAGGCCGCCCTTGTACTGCCAGGTTTGCGTGTCGCGGGTCTTCTCGTTGACGAGCTGCACCGTCACACCCGGCATGAGCACGGCCTTGCTGCGCAACAAGTGGGTGAGCTCGCCCATGGGCAGCGCGCTGGATTCGAAATACTTGGCGTCGGGCCATACGCGGACGGAGGTGCCCTGCTTGCGCTCGCCCGCCTCAAGCGGCCGGGCCACCAGGGGCTCGATCACGTCGCCAGCCGAAAACACCAGACGCGCGGCCTTGCCTTCGCGGTAGCTCGTGGCTTCCAGCCGCGTGGCCAGGGCATTGGTGACCGACACACCCACGCCATGCAGGCCGCCCGAAAAGCTGTAAGCGCCACCCTTGCCCTTGTCGAACTTGCCGCCCGCATGCAGGCGGGTGAATACCAGTTCGATCACCGGGGCGTTTTCTTCAGGGTGCATGCCGAAGGGGATACCCCGCCCGTCGTCTTCGACGCTGACCGAGCCATCGGCGTGCAGCGTGACGCGGATCTTTTTGCCGTGGCCGGCAAGCGCCTCGTCGGCGGCGTTGTCCAGCACTTCCTGGATGATGTGCAGTGGGTTGTCGGTTCGGGTGTACATGCCCGGGCGTTGCTTGACGGGCTCCAGGCCCTTGAGCACGCGGATCGAGCCCTCGGAATATTCACTGTTGGCGGACACGGAAGACGGTTTGGCAGACATGGCGCGGATTGTAGTGCGGCAACGCAGCAATAGCTGGATATAAAACCAGCCCCAAACAGGTTCATGGAGCCTGACCCTGCTTGCAACTGTATTGGTCATCGGTGTATCAGCGCGTTTGGCGCAATCTGGCTACATTCCAGCGCATGCATATGAATCCTCCCAAACTGTCCATGTTCCAGGTGCTGGCCTGTGGCGCGGCCATAGTGACCCTGTCCATGGGCATTCGCCACGGGTTCGGGCTGTGGCTGCTGCCCATCACGCAAGAAATGGGCTGGACCCGCCAGTCGTTTGCACTGGCCATTGCCATCCAGAACCTGTCCTGGGGCCTGATTGGTATCTTTGCGGGCATGGTGGCCGACCGGTTTGGCGCGTTTCGTGTGCTGATGGGGGGGGCCGTGCTGTATGGACTGGGTCTGGCGGGCATGGCGCTGTCGACCACGCCGGTTCTGTTTGCCCTGACGGCGGGCGTGCTGATTGGGGCTGCGCAGGCAGGTACCACCTACGCGGTGATCTATGGCGTGCTGGGGCGGCAAATTGCGCCGGAGCGCCGGTCGTGGGCCATGGGAGTAGCAGCGGCAGCGGGCTCGTTCGGCCAGTTCTTGATGGTGCCGGTGGAGGGCTGGCTGATTGCGGGCCTGGGTTGGCAGCAGGCACTGCTGGCGCTATCGCTGATGGTGTTGCTCATCGTGCCACTGGCGTTTGGACTGCGCGAGCCGGGGTTCAAAGGGTCTGCACCCGTCAAACGCGAACAGACCATTGTGCAAGCGCTGGGCGAGGCGTTTCGCTACCCCAGCTTTAACTTGCTGATGGCGGGCTACTTTGTGTGCGGGTTCCAGGTGGTGTTCATCGGCGTGCACATGCCCAGCTACCTCAAGGACCATGGCCTGTCGCCCCAGGTGGCCAGCTATGCACTGGCGCTGATCGGGCTGTTCAACGTGTTTGGCACCTACATCGCGGGCACGCTGGGGCAGCGCATGCCCAAGCGGTTCATTCTGGCGTTCATCTACTTTGCGCGGGCCATCGCCATCAGCGTGTTCCTCATCGTGCCGTTGTCGCCGATGTCGGTATACGTGTTCTCAGCGGTGATGGGCACGCTATGGCTGTCCACCATCCCACCGACCAACGCCACCATCGCGCAAATTTTTGGGGTGCAGCATTTGTCGATGCTGGGAGGCTTTGTGTTCTTCAGCCACCAGATCGGCAGCTTTCTCGGCGTATGGTTGGGCGGTTATCTGTATGACGCCACCGGCAGCTACGATATCGTCTGGTACATCGCCATCGGGCTCGGGGTGTTTGCGGGCCTGGTGAACCTGCCCGTCAAGGAAAGCCCCATCCAGCGCCATGCGCCCCAACCGGCCTGACATTGCCCCACACCCGTATCTCCGGACCACCATGAACGCCCCGCCCACCCAACAACCGGCCACTTCGGTGTCGCCCGCATTGCGCTGGCTTGCCTGGGCTGTGGCGGTGCTGGTGTGCCTCGCGGTGTTTGGCATGTACACCGTGCCCGACTTCATGGTGATGGTGGCCGACCAAGTGTGGTCGTGTTTCTGACACCCCGCTATTTTTTAAGTCTTTTTGACCTCTAGCGCTTATCCATCAAGCGCCAATAGCTATTATTTTCATAGCATCATGCACGGTACTGAAGCGCCTTCCGAGTGGGTTCGCCGCTGGTCGCACCTGATTGCCCCGGGCAGCACGGCCCTGGACGTGGCCTGCGGCGCGGGGCGGCATCTGCGCCTTCTACAGACACTGGGCCATCGCGTGACGGGCGTGGACCGGTCCGAAGACGCAATCGCCGCCTGCGCGGGCCTGGGCGACCTGGTGTGCGCAGACATCGAATCGGGCCCCTGGCCGTTTGCGGGGCGCGGGTTTGGGGCGGTGGTGGTGACCAACTACCTGTGGCGCCCCTTGCTGCCCGTCATCGTGGGCAGCGTGGCGCCCGGCGGCGTGCTGATCTATGAAACCTTTGCCCAGGGCAACGAAACCGTGGGGCGCCCTGCGCGGCCCGAGTTTCTGTTGCAGCCCGGCGAACTGATCGAGGCCTGCGCAGGTTTGCGGGTGGTGGCGTATGAAGACGGATTTATGCCAGAGCCCGCCCGTTTTGTGCAACGCATCGCGGCTGTGCGGGAACTCCCGCACACCGGCACACCCTCACGACATCTTTTGTCCGTGTCGCCTAGTTAGAATGCCCCTTTACCGTTTATCCCTGCGGACATGACCTCTTCTTCCGTCCCCCTTACCGGCAGCATCGTCGCCCTCGTCACCCCCATGCACGAGGACGGTAGCGTGGACTACCCGGCCCTGCGCAAACTGATCGACTGGCACATCGCCGAAGGCACTGACTGCATCGGCGTCGTGGGCACCACGGGCGAATCGCCCACCGTCAGCGTCGAAGAACACTGCGAAATCATCCGCGTAGCCGTGGAGCAATCTGCCAAACGCGTGCCCATCATGGCGGGCTGCGGTGCCAACTCCACCGCCGAAGCCATCGAACTGGCCAGGTTCGCGCGCGGCGTGGGGGCCGACAGCCAGCTGCAGGTGGTGCCCTACTACAACAAGCCCACTCAAGAGGGCCAGTACCAGCACTTCAAGGCGATTGCCGAAGCCACGGGCGACCTGCCCATCGTGCTGTACAACGTGCCAGGCCGCTCGGTGGGCGACATGCTGCACGACACCGTGCTGCGCCTGGCCCAGGTGCCCGGAATCATTGGCATCAAGGAAGCCACCGGCAACATCGAACGCGCCCAGTGGCTCATTCGTGACGTACCCAAGGGCTTTGGGGTGTACTCGGGCGACGACCCGACTGCCGTGGCGCTGATGCTGTGCGGTGGACACGGCAACATCAGCGTGACGGCCAACGTGGCACCCCGCCTGATGCACGAGCTGTGCGTGGCGGCGCTGGCGGGCAATGTGCAGCGCGCGATGCAGATCCAGTTTCAGCTGATGCCCGTGCACAAAAACCTGTTTGTCGAGGCCAATCCCATTCCCGTGAAGTGGGCCATGGCCCGCATGGGCCTGTGTGGTGGCACCATGCGCCTGCCCATGACGCCGCTGACCAGCGGCAACGAGGCTGTGGTCGAATCTGCGCTGCGCTCCAGCGGCCTGATCTAATCCGGGCTCTGCGCCCGACCCCTCTGAGACATTTCCCAAGGATTTCCGCGTGAAAGCTGCAACTACCCGCCTCAGCCTGCTGGCCCTCGCCATGGCCCTGTCTGCCTGCGCTGCCTTCGAAGGCGACAAGATCGACTACAAGAGCGCCAGCAGGGGCTCGACACTGGAAGTCCCTCCCGATCTGACCCAGCTGTCGCGCGACTCGCGCTACGTGTTCCCCGGAGGCGCCGTGTCTGCGGCGGCCATGCAAGCGGGCCAAGCAGCACAGACGCCTGGCACCGCCAATGCCGCAGCCTTGCAACTGGGCGATGTGCGCATTGAACGCGACGGCAACCAGCGCTGGCTGGTGGTCAACCGCCCTGCCGACAAGCTATGGGAACCCGTGCGCGACTTCTGGCAGGAAAGCGGCTTCAACCTGGCCCTGGCCGAGTCCAACGTAGGCATCATGGAAACCGACTGGGCCGAAAACCGCGCAAAGCTGCCGCAAGACTTCATCCGCTCCACGCTCGGCAAGTTACTCGACTCGCTGTACTCCACGGGGGAACGCGACAAGTTCCGCACGCGCCTGGAGCGCAATGCCAGTGGGGGTACCGAGATCTACATCACCCACCGCGGCATGGTAGAGGTGTACAGCACGCAATCCAAAGACAGCACCGTATGGCAGCCCCGCCCATCCGACCCGGAGCTGGAAACCGAATTCCTCCGCCGCCTCATGGTCAAACTGGGTGTGAGCCAGGAGCAATCCAAGGCGGTTGCTGCAGCCCCCGCCTCGCGCAACCCGTCGGCGCGCGTCGCCACGGTAAACAACACGCCCGTGGTGCAGATGGACGAAGGCTTTGACCGCGCCTGGCGCCGTGTCGGCCTGTCGCTGGACCGCACCGGCTTCACCGTAGAAGACCGCAACCGCAACGAGGGCACATACTTTGTGCGCTACGTGGCTCCCAATGCGGACAAAAAGGAGCCTGGCTTCCTTGGCAAGCTGTTCAGCAGCTCGTCACCTGCCATACCGCCGCTCAAGTTCCGCATCGTGCTGCGCAGCCAGGGTGAGTCCACCACGGTGTCCGTGCTCAACGAAGGAGGCACACCGGAATCCTCCGCCAATGCCGAGCGCATCGTGCGCGTTATTGCTGACGACCTGAAGTAATTCACTCCTGGCCTCGGTAAGCACCCCGCGCTTACCGAGCCCACAATGCCTTTGCTGCTGAGTGCTCCCGGCGCTGCGGCAATGTGCTCCATGCCAAGCACCTGGTTGCCACTCCATGCTCCGATTCAAAAACCTCGGCAGCGGCAGCACGGGCAATGCCACCATGGTGGAGGGCCGAACCGGCAGCCAGGTGCGCCGCCTGCTCATCGACTGTGGCTTTGGCATCCGCCAACTGCAGACACGCCTGGCGCTCGCAGCACTGAAGCCAAATGACGTGCATGCAGTGTTCATTACTCATGAGCATTCGGACCACATCGGCTGCGCGCAGGCGCTGGCAGTGCGTTACGGCATTCCTGTCTGGATGAGTGCGGGCACCCATGCCGCCCTGGGGTCACCCGACCTGGGTGGCTGGCTGCGTGTGGCCCGCGACATGGAGACCATCGATATGGAAACCTTCAGCGCTCAGCCCTTTACAGTGCCCCACGATGCGCGAGAGCCCCTGCAGCTGCGGTGCTCAGACGGCACCTCGCATTTGGGAGTGATGACGGACCTTGGCCACGCCAGCGACCACGTGCTGCGCCAGTTGGAAGGCTGCCACGCGCTGATGATCGAAGCCAACCACGACCCGGAGCTGCTGGCAGCGTCCAGCTACCCAGCCTTCCTCAAGCGACGGGTGGGCGGCCGGTTTGGGCACTTGGCCAATGCGGAAAGCGCCGACATCCTGCGCGCCGTCACGCACACCGGTCTGACGTGCGTGGTAGCGGCCCACCTGAGTGCCCGCAACAACACCCCAGCCCTTGCACAACTTGCGCTGTCTCAGGCGCTGGGCTGGCTTCCCGAACAGATTGTGGTGGCCAGCCCCAGCGCGGGAACGCAATGGATTTCCGTCGCCTGAACACGCCAAGCGAATTGGTGCGTCGCGCAATCCGCACCCAGTACAACCAAACGACGAAAAAAAACCCCGCCCAACAAAGGTACGGGGGTTTCGGGCATTTGGCCAAACCCACCGCGTGGTGGGCGTGGCTGCACCTGAAGCGAATTACTTGGCTTCGGAAGCTGCGCCGGTAGCGGCGGAAGCAGCAGAGTCAGCAGCAGCCTTGGCAGAGTCTGCAGCAGCCGAAGCAGCGTCAGTAGCAGCGGTGGCCGAAGCGGCAGCGTCCGAAGCGGCGGCTTCTGCAGCTGGTGCAGGCGCTTCCACGGCAGCTGGTGCTGGTGCTGGAGCGGGTTCTTCCTTCTTGCCACAAGCGGCGAGTGCAGCAGCAGCGATCAGGGCGGCCAGAACGAGAGAGTTCTTCATTGAGATGTTCCTAGTTGGACAAACAGAATCTTGAAAAGCCACCGCGCAAGGCTTTTTAATAAAGCCCCTGTACGCATTGGCACGATGCACATGGATTGCACCTTTTCGGCGCAACCCCGGATTATATTGGCATTTAGTCAATACTGACTAACACTGACGAAAGGTTTACAACAACTTGATGCGGTGAAGGTGCCACATGCCCTGGGCCAGGCACCGCCTTAAAGCCCCAACGTGGTCGCAGCAAAGCCGGGAGAACTCTTGCTGCGCACCCATTCATTGAGCGTCTCACGCAGCAGCACCCTCCGATCCGGTTCGTTGCCGGTCACCCCCACACAACGCTCGGGGTCGAGGCGGTGCATCACCCATTGCGGTGACCAGAGCGCACTGGGGATGTCCAGCGGGTCGGCCGCCGGGCTGCGGCGGCAGGTAATGATGTGATCCCAGGTGCCGCGCCAGCGCACAAAACGCGCATGGCGGCGAATGACATCTTCGTAAGTGCACGCCAGCATGGTGAACCGGCGGCCACCGCAGGCCCAGTCCTGCAGCGCTTCGACCACGCCGCGTTCACCCAACGGCCAATCGTGAAAATTGGCATCAGCGATGAAAATTTCTGGCCAGCCGTCCCGCGCAGCGGTGGCAAAAGCATCGCGCACCATTTGCCGGAACATGTCACGGCCACTGAACCGCCCTGTGGGCAACGCGCCCAAGGGTTCGGCAGACGGTTCAGGCACATCGGTCATGGCGTCCTCATGGTGAACGTTTCCTGTGATCGGTTATGCAGTCCAGGCATGGGCCCAGCCCGCATCGCACCACGACGAGAGCAGCTCCAGCGCATCGTCGCTCGCCCGCGCCAGATCGCGCGAGGTAAGTTGTCGGTCATTCGCCAGGCGCCGCATCAGCGTGGCATCGCGGCCCGCCGCGCGGTAGCTCTCGCCGTTGATGAAGATGTGGTGCACGTCATACATCATGCGGCTCTTGCGGTCCAGACGCACCCCTTCCAGCATCACGCCCGCATCGCCTGGCTCAAACCAGACGCTGGCCTTGGGCTCGGTCAGGTATTCTCCCAAGGCCCTCTCCAGCACCAGCGGCTGCGCGAGAGCACTGCTCAGGGCGTCGCGCGCAAACTCCTGCAGGCCTGCAGGAATGGCGGCAGGTTGGGCAACCGCTTCCTGGCGGGCGTCGCGGTACAGCAAGGGCATGCCCTCATCACCCGCATCTTCTGCCAGGCGAACCAACAGTTCCTGCGCCATTTCAGCGCGTGCAGGCGAGCGAAAACCGATGGAATACGTCATGCACTCGCCTTCGGCGATGCCATCATGGGCGTAACGCGGGGGCAGGTAGAGCATGTCGCCGGGCTCCAGCACAAACTCCTCTTCGGGCTCGAAATGAGCGAGCACCTTCAGAGGAATGTCGTCCCGCAAGCTCAGGTCCTTTTGCCGACCAATGCGCCAGCGCCGGCGTCCGTGGGCCTGCAGCAAAAAGACGTCGTAACTGTCGAAATGGGGCCCCACGCCACCGCCGTTGCTGGCGTAGCTGATCATCAGGTCGTCCAGCCGGGCCTCAGGCACAAACCGGAACTGCTGCATCAGTGCATGCACCGCATCGTTGTGAAGATCCACGCCCTGCACCAGCAGTGTCCAGTCCGACTGCTGCAGGGCGGGCAACGCCCTGCGGGTGAACGGACCGTGGCGCAGCTTCCATGTCCCTTTGATCGATTGAACAAGGCGCGACTCGACGCTTTCGTCTGCAGCCAACGCAAACAGCTCAGAGCGCAGCACCGGCGGCTTGAACTGGGGAATAGCCTGGCGCACGAGCAAAGGCTTTTTCTGCCAGTGGCGGCGCATGAACTGGGCGGGGGTCAGGCCACCGAGCAGGGGAAGGGGTTGCTGAATATCCATGGGAGCAGGTCTACCCTTTGCGGGGCCGTTGATCAAACTGCGACAATTCTCCTATGGAAATTACCCAACAATGTGTGGTCGCACTGACCTGGACCCTGAAGGACACCCTGGGCGAAGAGCTCGATGTGCTGGATGACCCCGTGGAATTCTTGGTGGGCGGAGACGACCTGCTGCCGCGTATCGAAGAGGCGTTGCAGGGCCATGCACCGGGTTCCACCCTGGCCTTGCATCTGGAACCCGAAGATGCCTTTGGCGACTTTGATGACCAGTTGCTGTTCCTCGAACCGCGCACGCTGTTTCCGCCGGAGATCGAAGAAGGCATGACATTTGAGGGCACGGCTTTGCCCGAAGGTTGCAACCCCGACGCGCCTCGCAACGGGCTATACACCGTGACAGAAATCTATCCGGAACATGTGGTGCTGGATGGCAACCACCCGTTGGCGGGCATTGCGCTCAGGCTGCAGCTGACCGTACAGGCCGTACGCGATGCCACAGAAGACGAAATTGGCCGAGGGAGCGCAGGCACAGGGTTCTTCCGCGTGCAACCCCAAGCACCCAGCAATTCGCTGCTCCACTGAACACCCACTGAACGTACTTCGCACTAAAGCGACAACGGGCACCCAGGTGCCCGTTGTTGTCGGCGATGTGTGGCTTACATGCGCGAAATCTGGCCGTTGTACAGCCGCACGCGATCACCAACGCGCAGGTCGCCGGGCGTGCTCACGTCGTAAACACGGTAGCCGCCGTGATCGAGTTGGACCGACAGGCGGTAGCCCTGCACGGACTCGCCGCTGTTGTTGCGGCCCTCGATCGCGTTGCCCGCCACAGCGCCACCCAACACGCCAACGGCGGTGGCCGCCGTACGGCCTGACCCCTTGCCGACCTGGTTGCCCAGAACGCCGCCCACGACCGCACCCAGGAGGGCTCCGCCGCCGGATGTCTGGCCTTGGGCGCGACCCTGCAGCACCTCGATATTTGACACACGGCCGTATTCAGTGCCTTGCGGGTTGGAAGGATAAGCGGGTGCGGGGGTCTGGTATCCGCCGGAATACTGCGGCTGCGGGGCCGAGCGGTTATGGCCGCAGGCAGCAAGAGAAGCAACCAGCACGAGCGCGCCAGCGATGAAAAAGGGACGGGAAGAGCGGGTAATGGACAACATTGGGAATCTCCTGATTTCAAAGGGCGGACGCAGGGCAAAGGATATTTTTGCCTCGCTACGCACTGCCTTGATTGGAACAACGAACGAAGTGCCCCAAGCGTAGACCTACGGACGCCATACAGGTCAGTAACAGACCCTACGAAACGTAAGCCGCCGCCTACAACACGGGGCATACCACGCCCCAAAAACGCTACGCCTTGCCGGTGGATCCGTAGCCGCCTTCGCCGCGCTTGGTGGCCGCGAACTCCGCCACCACATTGAACTGCGCCTGCACCACAGGCACGACTACCAACTGCGCCAGCCGCTCCATCGGCTCCAGTGTGAATGCTACGCCGCTGCGGTTCCACGCGCTCACCATGAGCTGCCCCTGGTAGTCACTGTCGATCAGACCCACCAGATTGCCCAACACGATGCCATGTTTGTGCCCGAGGCCGGAACGCGGCAGTATCAGCGCGGCGTAGCCTGGGTCTTTGATGAAGACAGCGATGCCGGTGGGTACCAAGTGCCATCCGTTGGGCTGCAGGGTCAAAGGGGCGTCCAGGCAGGCCCGCAGGTCAAGCCCTGCACTGCCGGGTGTGGCGTAGGTGGGCAACTGGTCCGCCATGCGCGGGTCGAGAATCTTGACGTCAATCTTCACTGTTTCTTCTTTCCTGAATTGCGCGGCTGGGCCGCCTGGATCAGCCAGCCCAAGCCCCACCACAGCACGATCATAAAAATCAGCCCTGGCAACGAGCCCTGGCTGAACACAAACAATGCCACGCCGTGCATCACCAGGAACAGCAGCAGCACCGCGCGCACCGTGCGCAACACACCCATCAGCGGCAGCAACACCTGCGCCAGCTCGGGTGGCAGCACTTGGGAGTCGGGCGTGGAAGACTTGCTCGCCGCAGGCTGACGTACCGGCGAAGTGGCGCGCGTGACCATCGGTGGCGCCTTGCCCGCGGGTGGCGGCGCCGTCAAGCGCTCCACGTAACTGGCGAAGTCGCCATTGGGGGGGGTATCCCATTCGGGTTTGGTGGCACCAGTTTTCATGCAAGCCCCCTCTGTGGCGAAACTCACGCGCGCCGCGATGACAACCGCAACGCAATCTCTTCAATCAGCTGCTTTGCCAGCGCACGCTTGGATGCGCGAGGTAACTCTCTGTGCCCGTCAGCGTCCACCAGCAACAAGGCATTGTCGTCCTGACCAAACGCCGCGGGGCCGATGTTGCCCACCAGAAGCGGCACCCCCTTGCGGGCCCGCTTGGCCGTGGCATGGGCCAGCAAGTCATGGCTTTCAGCGGCAAAGCCCACGCAGTAAAGGTCTCCTGCCAGCGCATGCGCCGATTTGGCCACCGTGGCCAGAATGTCCGGGTTCTCGGTAAAGCCCAAAGTCGGAGCCTGGCCCGAGCCGTCTTTCTTGATTTTTTCTGCAGAGGGGCTGGCAGGTCGCCAATCCGCTACCGCCGCAGTGGCAATAAAAACAGAAGCGGCCTGCGCACGCTGTTCCACCGCCACCAGCATCTCCTGCGCAGACTGCACATTCACACGGCGCACGCCACGCGGGGTGGGCACATGCACAGGGCCTGCGACCAGCGTTACCTCTGCCCCCGCTTCGCGAGCGGCACGCGCAATGGCAAAACCCATCTTGCCGCTGGACAAATTGGTGATGCCGCGCACAGGGTCGATGGCCTCAAACGTGGGCCCGGCAGTGACCAGCACCTTCTGGCCTGCCAATCGCTTGGGCGCAAAAAACGCGATCAGTTCGTCCAGCAACTCCAGCGGCTCCAGCATGCGGCCATCGCCCGTCTCACCACAGGCCTGATCGCCATTGCCGACCCCCAGCACCAGCGCACCATCCAGCGCCACCTGGGCCAGGTTGCGCTGGGTGGCAGGGTGCGCCCACATTTCACGGTTCATGGCAGGAGCCAGCAACAACGGCACCCGCTGCGCTGGGCGGGCCAGGCATAGCAGGCTGAGCAACTCGTCGGCCCGCCCCTGCACCAGCCGTGCGATGAAATCGGCGCTGCACGGCGCTATCAGAACCGCGTCGGCCTCACGGCTCAAGTTAATGTGAGGCATGTTGTTGGGCTCGCGCGCATCCCACTGCGATCCATAAACGGGGCGGCCAGAAAGCGCCTGCATGGTGACCGGGGTGATGAACTGCTCGGCCGCCTCGGTCATCACCACCTGCACGGTGGCACCCTCTTTGATGAGCTGGCGGCACAGATCAGCCGCCTTGTAGCAAGCCACGCCTCCACTCAGACCCAGAACAATGTGTTTGCCAGCGAGCTCATTCATGGTGCGAATTTAGCAGACGGGGGGGACCCTGCCCGGTGGGCGTGGCGGGGGCGCCATCTATAATCCCAATTTCCCACCACCAGGAGACCTCTTGCGAGAGGCCCCCTTCAGACATGACCAAATTCGTCTTCGTCACCGGCGGTGTGGTGTCTTCCCTCGGTAAGGGAATCGCCTCAGCCTCCCTTGCCGCGATCCTCGAATCGCGGGGCCTTAAAGTCACCCTCATCAAGCTTGACCCCTACATCAACGTAGACCCGGGCACCATGTCGCCGTTTCAGCACGGCGAGGTTTTTGTGACCGACGACGGCGCAGAAACCGATCTGGACCTGGGCCACTACGAGCGTTTCATCGAAACGCGCATGAAGAAAACCAACAACTTCACCACGGGCAAGATCTATCAGTCCGTACTGGAGAAGGAACGCCGCGGCGACTATCTGGGCAAGACCGTGCAGGTCATCCCCCACGTCACCAACGAAATCCAGGAATTCATCAAGCGCGGCGCCGGCATTGGCACCCCCGATGCCGTGGATGTGGCCATTGTGGAGATCGGCGGCACGGTGGGCGACATCGAATCGCTGCCGTTCCTTGAAGCCGTTCGCCAGCTCAGCCTCAAGCTCGGCCCCAACAACGCCGCCTTTGTGCACCTGACCTACCTGCCGTGGATTGCCACCGCAGGGGAGCTCAAGACCAAGCCCACGCAGCACACCGTGCAAGAGCTGCGCAAGATCGGCATCCAGCCCGACGCCCTGCTGTGCCGCGCGCAGCATCCGGTGCCCGCCGAGGAGCGGGAAAAAATCTCCCTGTTCACCAACGTCCCGGAATGGGGCGTGATCAGCATGTGGGATGTGGACACCATCTACAAGGTGCCCCGCATGCTGCACGAACAAGGCCTGGACGGCCTGATTTGCGACAAGCTGCGCCTGAACACGCCTCCCACCAGCCTCAAGCGCTGGGATGAACTGGTCCACGAGACCGAGCACCCGCAAGGCGAAGTCACCATTGCCATGGTCGGCAAGTATGTGGACCTGTCGGACAGCTACAAATCGGTCAACGAGGCGCTGCGCCATGCGGGCATGCGCAACCATGTGCGCGTGAAGATCGAGCATGTCGACTCTGAAACCATTGAAGCGGCCGATGCCTCGGCCAAGCTGGCGAAATACGACGCCATCCTGGTGCCCGGCGGCTTCGGAGCGCGGGGCGTGGAAGGCAAGATTGCCACCGCCCGGTTTGCCCGCGAGCACAAGGTGCCCTACCTGGGCATCTGCCTGGGGATGCAGGTTGCCACCATCGAATACGCGCGCCACGTGGCGGGCCTGGCCAACGCCAACAGCACCGAGTTCGACCCGACGACCCCCCACCCCGTGATCGCTTTGATCACCGAGTGGAAGGATGCGGACGGCACGATCAAGAAACGCGACGAAAACTCGGACCTGGGCGGCACCATGCGCCTGGGCGCGCAAAGCTCGGATGTATCCAAGGACACGCTGGCGCACAGCATTTATGGCGACGTGGTCACCGAGCGCCACCGCCACCGCTACGAAGCCAACGTGAACTACCTGGACCAGCTGCGCAAGGCGGGGCTGGTGATCTCAGCGCTGACGCAGCGCGAAGAACTCACCGAAATTGTGGAACTGCCCCAAAGCGTGCATCCCTGGTTCATCGGCGTTCAGTTTCACCCCGAGTTCAAGTCCACCCCGTGGAACGGTCACCCGCTGTTCAACGCCTTCATCAAGGCGGCCATCGAACATCAGCAAGCGGCGAAAGCCTGATTGGAATGACCATGCAGCTGTGCGGATTCAACGTCGGCCTGGACCAGCGCTTCTTTTTGATCGCGGGCACCTGCTCCATTGAAGGCCTGGAGATGTCGCTTGACGTCGCAGGTCAGCTCAAGGAAACCTGCACTGCCCTGGGCATTCCCCTCATCTACAAGGGCTCGTTCGACAAGGCCAACCGGTCGTCTGGCACCAGCAAGCGCGGCGTTGGCATCGACGCTGGCCTCAAGATCCTGGATGAAGTGCGCCGCCAGCTGCAGCTGCCCATCCTGACCGACGTGCATGACACCTCGCACGTGGCCGAGGTGGCCAGCGTGGTGGACGTGCTGCAGACCCCCGCGTTCCTGTGCCGCCAGACGGATTTCATCCGCGCCGTGGCGCAATCGGGCAAGCCAGTCAACATCAAGAAGGGCCAGTTCCTGGCGCCCTGGGACATGAAAAACGTCATCGACAAGGCCCGCGACGCCGCACGCGAAGCAGGCCTGTCGGAAGACCGCTTCCTGGCCTGCGAGCGTGGCGTGAGCTTTGGCTACAACAACCTCGTGGCCGACATGACCAGCCTGGCCGAGATGCGCAACTCCGGCGCGCCCGTGGTGTTTGACGTGACCCACTCGGTGCAAAAGCCCGGCGGCCTCGGTGCCGTAAGCGGTGGCGCGCGCGACATGGTGCCTGTGCTGGCCCGCGCGGGCGTGGCTGCGGGCGTGGCGGGTCTGTTCATGGAAACTCACCCCAAGCCCGCCGAAGCCTGGTCGGACGGCCCCAACGCCGTGCCGCTCAAGCACATGAAGGCCTTGCTGGAGACCCTGGTGGCGCTGGACGACATCACCAAGAAAAGCGGATTCCTCGAAAACAACTTTGGAGCCTGAGACATGAGCAGTGGTTACGTCATCGCATCCGTCACCGTCACCAACCCCACGCAGTACGACGAGTACCGCAAGTGGAGCACGCTGGCCATGCAAGCCCATGGCGCCGAAGTGTGTGTGCGCGGCGGCAAGGTGGAAGTGCTGGAAGGCGACTGGAACCCCGGCCGCACCGTCATCCTGAAATTTCCAAGCTTCGAGGCGGCCCGCGCTTTCTACGACACCCCCGAATACCAAAAAGCCAAGGCGGCCCGCGAAGGCGCAGCCGTGATGCGCATGGTGTGTGTCGAAGGCGTTTGATCGCGGCACACGATACTCATAAATTAATAGCTACTAACGCTTACCCAACAAGCGATAGAGCCCATTTTGATTCAAAACTTCTGCAAAAAGGAAACCCATGAGTGCCATCGTTGACATCGTAGGTCGAGAGATTCTGGACAGCCGCGGCAACCCCACCGTCGAGTGCGACGTGTTGCTCGAATCGGGCGTGATGGGCCGGGCCGCCGTGCCCTCAGGCGCGTCCACCGGCAGCCGCGAAGCCATTGAAATGCGTGACGGCGACAAGAGCCGCTACCTGGGCAAGGGCGTGCTCAAGGCCGTGGAATACATCAACACCGAAATCTCCGAAGCCGTGCTGGGCCTGGACGCGTCGGAACAGGGTTTTCTGGACAAGACCCTGATCGACCTCGATGGCACCGAGAACAAGAGCCGCCTGGGCGCCAACGCCATGCTGGCCGTGTCGATGGCCGTAGCCCGCGCTGCGGCGGAAGAGTCTGGCCTGCCGCTGTACCGCTACCTGGGCGGCATGGGCAGCGTGCAGTTGCCCGTGCCGATGATGAACGTGATCAACGGTGGCGCACACGCCAACAACAGCCTGGACCTGCAGGAGTTCATGATCATCCCTGTGGGCGCACCCACGTTCCGCGAAGCCGTGCGCTGGGGCGCCGAAGTGTTTCACGCGCTCAAGAAGATCATCCACGACAAGGGCATGAGCACCGCCGTAGGCGACGAAGGCGGCTTTGCCCCCAGCGTTGAAAACCACGAAGCCGCCATCCAGCTGATCCTGCAGGCCATCGAAGCTGCGGGCTACACGGCTGGCGACCAGATCGCCCTGGGCCTGGACTGCGCGGCCAGCGAGTTCTACAAGGACGGCGCGTACGTATTGGAAGGCGAAGGCGGTCTCAAGCTCACCGCCGAGCAGTGGACGGACATGCTGGCCACCTGGGTCGACAAGTACCCCATCATCAGCATCGAAGACGGCATGCACGAAGGCGACTGGGACGGCTGGAAGGTTCTTACCGAACGACTGGGCGACAAGGTGCAACTGGTGGGTGACGACCTGTTCGTGACCAACACCAAGATCCTGAAGGAAGGCATCGACAAGAAGATCGCCAATTCCATCCTCATCAAGATCAATCAGATCGGCACCCTGACCGAAACGTTTGCCGCCATCGAGATGGCCAAGCGCGCGGGCTACACCGCCGTGATCTCGCACCGCTCGGGCGAAACCGAAGACAGCACCATTGCCGACATCGCCGTGGGCACCAACGCTGGCCAGATCAAGACCGGCTCGCTGTCGCGCTCGGACCGCATCGCCAAGTACAACCAGCTGCTGCGCATCGAAGAAGACCTGGGCGAAATCGCGCAATACCCTGGCCGCGCTGCGTTCTACAACTTGAAATGAAGCTCCCCCTGAGCCGCTTCGCGTCATCCCCCTCTCCTGCGGGAGGGGGACGCACCCAGTGGCCCGGCCAAGCCGGTTCCACGGGTGCACTGGCCTGCAGCGTGCCCAGGACGCAGCCATGGCCTGGTGCTGCCAACCCGGCGGCGCGGCACGGCTCAAGGGTCTGAACCGTCGTCGTCCATGGTCTCCCGCATCGTCCCCGTCATCCTGCTGGCCTTGCTGGTGGCCCTGCACGCCCAGCTCTGGCTGGGGCGGGGCAGCGTGTCGCGCGTCAACGAGATGCAGCGACAGATTGACGTGCAAAAGGCGGCCAACGACCAGGCGAAACAAGCCAACGCGCGCCTGTCGTCCGAGGTGCACGACCTGAAAGAGGGCCTGGATATGGTGGAAGAAAAGGCGCGCAGCGAACTGGGCATGGTCAAGCCCAACGAAATCTACGTGCAGTTCACACCGCGCTAAGGCGCGGTTTTCTCGCTCCCTGTTCACGCCCGTGTCTGCCCCGCCGACCATTGCCTTGCTGGGCGCGCCCGGCACTGGGGCCGCGACGCTTGCGCTGGACCTGCAGCAGCGCATCGCCGCCACCTCTGCGCAGATCGTCTGCGCTACCGAACCCCACGACTGCCCCCAGGCCACCCTCACGCTGTTGATGGGGCTGGACCTGCCGTGTCCGCCGGATGAGCAACCTGCACGCGAAGCGGCTGACGCCCGGCTGCGGGCGGTACTGGCGCGCAGCGGCAGGGCCTACCGCGTGGTGTATGGACTGGGTGAAAAGCGCATTGAGAATGCGCTAAATGCTATTAAATATGTAGCTACCAGCGAATATGGGACAAGCGCCAGGGGCGTTTTTGACTCAGATTCCAGCCCCAGATCGGCCCGCCTGCGGGCCTGGAACTGCGATAAATGCAGCGACCCGGAATGCGAACACCGGCTGTTTACGGCGTTGACGGGACGCGAGGCTTCCACCCGTTGATGCGTGAAGGGCGGGGCCCTGGGCGAAACAAGCGACACCGCACCCTCTGCACCGTGCAGCCCAGACCAAAAGCCTAAGAACCTGTTCAATATATTTTCGGGGATCGCATTGGAGTGCAATCGGGATGAATGGATGCTTCGGATGCGCCGCATGGGCTCGTGCCCATGCAAGCAGCCGGGGCGTCCAATCGCCCGATTTCACTCCAACCCTTCGGGCAAGTACCTTGCCGGGCGGTCTGCGGCGTTGCGGCGCTTGCCGATAGCACGGGCTATCGGCTGCGCACCGCGCCTTGCACCCCATCCCGGCAAGGTACTTGTGTGACCCCGAAAAGATCTTGAACAGGTTCTTAGGCCCAAAACTCCCAACGAAGGGTCAAAGGCCGCTACTGCCCCAGCCCGCGCTTGAGCTCCTTGAGCAGCAACACCACCTGGCTGGAACCATAGCGATAGCCGCCGTTGAGCAACTGCACCGCCTTGTCCCATTCGCCTTGCTGGGCCAACTCAACCAGGTTTGCCGCCTGATCATGAAAGTATTTGTGGCGTGCCAGCAGCAGCGGATACGTGGCCTGGTCACCGAGCACCTCGGCACCCACGCCGTGCAGCCAGCGGCCTAGAGCGCTGTGGGTGTCACGCCGCACAAGCGCCGGGTCCACCCCATAGGTGGTACGGCCTTCCAGGTAGTCCATCAGGCGGGCTTTCCAGCGCTCGTGGGCGTTGATGGCGGCATCAATATCCAGGGCCGCCAGCAAGGTATCGGGGCGGCGCGAATCGGGTGCGGCAGAGCTGTCAAACAACGCCAGCGGCGCCGCGCTCACGGAGTTTGCGCTGCGACCACCCAGAACTCGACGAAGAAACTCCATGACACCCCTCATTTGACCCATCCGCAGCGCGGTGCACCCCCATTGGCGCACTCTCTGCAGTTTCTTCCCCGGTGCGCGGCCATACGGATGGCGGCCATGGGGGACGGAGGGATCTTAGGTGGGGTTGGCGCTGGACATTGTCAACGATGGTCAACACCCATCGACGGCGCCGCACCAGTGCGCGCCACAAGCCACCATCAATGATGGCAGCGGAGGCGACGATGGCGCCATCGGTGACCGGACTACTGAATGCCCGTCGGCCCCGAGGGCTGCACCACTGCGGGGGACACAAAAATCTGCGCCGCATCCACCGCATCAAAGCGGTACTGCTGGCCGCAGAATTCGCAGCCCACTTCGATGTTCTCGCGTTCGGCCAGGATGCTCTCGGCCTCTTCGGCGCCCAGGTTGCGCAGCATGTTGATCACGCGTTCACGGCTGCAGGTGCAGGCAAAATGCGGGCCGCTGTCGCCCTGCTGGGGTTCAAATCGCAGCAGCTTTTCCTCCCAGAACAGGCGGCGCAGGATGGTGTCCACGTCCAGCGTCAGCAGCTCTTCACGGGTCAGGCTAGCGGCCAGATGGGCAATGCGGTTGTAGTCTTCGTTGTGGCCGATCTGGTCTTCGTTCTCGCGGTGCGTGAGGCCCGAGGCCAGATTGCCTTCGCCCTTGATGGGCATTCGCTGAATCAACAAGCCTGCTGCCACCTGCTCGTTGGCGCCCAGCACCAGGATGGTGTCCAGCTGCTCGGACTGCAGCATATAGTGCTGCAGCACGTCGGACAGGCGGTCCAGCTTCTCGTACTGGTCGCCATGCAGGGGCACCACGCCCTGGTAGGGCTGCTGACCCGGGTGGCGTTCCTTGGGGTCCAGCGTGATGGCGCAGCGGCCGCCACCGGCCACGTTCACCATGTCGCTCAGGCGGGCGGTGTCTGGCACCGCGCCGTTCACGGTGGCGGTTGCACGCAGGCTCAGGTCCGACTGCACTTCGGCCACGGCCAGCTTGACCGGGCCATCACCAAACACCTGCAGCACCAGCGCGCCGTTGAACTTGATGTTGGACTGCATCAGCACGCCCGCCGCAGCCATCTCGCCCAGCAGTTCGCTCACAGGGGCGGGGTAAGCGCCCGTGGCAGAGTTGCCCTTGCGCACGCGCAAGATTTCGGTCCAGGCATCGGTCAGGCGCACGATCATGCCGCGCACCGGCAGGCCGTCAAAAAGAAACTTGTGGAGTTCAGACACGCAGGGGGTTCCAGGAGAAAAAGTCAGCGGCGGTGCTTGGTAATGCAAGCAGATGAGATTTACGCAATCTTGTGCAGGCCGGTTTGAAAGCGGCGTGCGTTGTCGATGTAATGTTGAGCGCTCTGGCGCAGGCCTTCAATCTGCTCAGGCGACAGTTCGCGCACGGCCTTGGCAGGGCTGCCGATGATCATGGAACCATCGGGAAACTCCTTGCCCTCGGTGACCAGTGCGCCCGCGCCCACCAGGCAGTTCTTGCCGATCTTTGCGCCGTTGAGCACGATGGCGCCGATGCCTATCAGCGACTCGTCGCCAATGGTGCAGCCGTGCAGCATGACCTGGTGGCCCACGGTGACGCGTTCGCCGATGACCAGGGGCTGGCCGATGTCGGCGTGCAGCACGCTGGCGTCCTGGATGTTGGAGCCCGCACCAATCGTGATGCTTTCGGTGTCACCGCGCACCACGGTGCCAAACCACACGCTGGCGTCTTCGCCCAGCACGACATTGCCCATGACCTGCGCGCTGTCGGCCACCCAGGCCGATGCCGCCAGTCGCGGAGACACGCCATCGAGTTCATAAATTGCCATGCACCACTTCCAAAAGATGAGGGGGCCAGCGCACAAGCGGAGCGCCCCGAGAGGTCGCCAATCGTTACAAAGCGTGTGCCTTGGCGCCGATGGCAAGGCCTAGAATTGTAAGGATGGAGCTTCGCCACCGCGCATTGCAGGTCTTGTGCCTTGCAGACCCCGAACAAAAAGCGGCCGCAGCGCTTGACCTGCAAGTGCAAGCAGCTACTCTTTCGATAGCAAATCACACGCCTGAGGCCCCCGCAGATCCCGGCGCCCTGCCCGGCCGCCCCGCACGACCCGAACTCCTGCGCCACAACGAGGTGGCCCGCCGCTCGCCCGCCACGGCCCACGGGCGCGCCATCCTCATCCACGCCATCGCGCACATCGAGTTCAACGCCATCAACCTGGCACTCGACGCGGTCTGGCGCTTTGATGGCATGCCCCGGGCCTACTACACCGACTGGATGCTGGTGGCAGGCGAAGAGGCCAAACACTTTCGCCTGTTGCGCGACCACCTGCGCGCGCAAGGGCATGACTACGGCGACTTTCCGGCCCACCAGGGCTTGTGGACCATGTGCGAGAAGACCCAGCACGACATCCTGGCCCGCATGGCCTTGGTGCCCCGCACGATGGAGGCGCGCGGGCTGGACGCCACGCCCCAGATCCAGGCCAAGCTGCGCCAGGTGGGTACGCCCGATGCGTTGGCGGCGGTAGACATCCTCGATGTCATCCTGCACGACGAAGTCGGCCACGTGGCCATTGGCAACCACTGGTACCGCTGGCTGTGCGAACGCGCAGGCCACGACCCCGAAACCCACTACGGCACCCTGGTGCGGCAGTACGAAGCCCCGCGCCTGAAGCCCCCTTTCAACGAATCAGCGCGCCGCCGCGCGGGTTTTACCGATGCCGAACTGCGCTGGCTGCAGCAAGTTTGAGATGAAGCACCCCCTGAGCCGCTTCGCGTCTTCCCCCTCTCCTGCGGGAGGGGGACGCACCCGGTGGCCTGGCAAAGCCAGTTCCACGGGCGCACTGGTGTGGGCCGCGCCAGTTTCATGCGCCAGGGGCCACCGAGAAGTTGTGCACGCGCCCAGGAATTCGATGACTCCTACAATTTGCAGCGGCATGCACCCTGTGTGGCCTGCCTCTTTTTTACGATGACACCCATGACCCAACCCTCCGCCCCAGGCACCCCTCCCGCGCCACCGGGCAACCAAACGTCGGTGGCCATGATTGCCCGGCAAGCCATCGTCAACGCCCAGCAGGTGGTGGTGGGCTACGAGTTGTTCAACCGCTCGCGCAGCGGCGCCGCCCACACAGCAGCCACCGATGTCATTCTGGTGTTTACCGCCCTCTCTCACGCGGGCACCGATGAGCTGGTGGGCAAGAAGCTCATCTTCGTGAATTGCACGCACGAAAGCCTGTCGGGCGGGCACCTGGAGCTGGTGGACCCCGACAAGGTGGTGCTGGAGATCCCTCCGCTGGGCCACACCGCGGCCGACGAAGTGGCCACCCGCATGCCCATCCTGGCCGAGCTGCGCGCCCGGGGCTTTCACCTGGCGTTCAACCACACCGTGCTGGAGTCAGCCTATGCACCCTGGCTGCCGCTGGCCGACTACATCAAGCTGGATCTGTCGGTGCTGGCGGCTGACCAGCTGGCAGTGCTGATCAGCTATGCCGGCCGCAACTCCAAGGCCGAGCTGATCGCAGAGAAGGTGGAAACAGCCCAGCAGTACGACATGGTGTCGAGCCAAGGCGTACAGCTGTTCCAGGGTTACTGGTTTGCGCGCCCCTCACTGGTCGAGGCCAAGTTGCTCACGCCCTCGCAGGCCAGCATCATCGAGCTCATCAACCAGGTCCGCAAGCAGGCCAGCACCGACGACATTGAAGAAGTGCTCAAGAAGGACGCCGGGCTCGCTTTCAACCTGATGCGTATCATCAATTCCGCCGGTTTCGGGCTGAACCGCGAGATCACGTCATTCCGCCAGGCCGTGATGCTGATGGGGCTCAAGAAGCTGTTTCGCTGGGCCGCGCTGCTGCTCACGGCCTCGCGCAACAACGGAACACCGTCGTCCGTGGGCCAGACCGCCGTGGAGCGCGGCCGCCTGATGGAGCTGCTGGCGCTGGAGACCTTGCCACCCGAAGACGCCGACCAAGCGTTTGTCGTGGGCATCTTCTCGCTGCTGGATGTGATGCTGTCCATGCCAATGGAATCCGCCATTGGCCTCTTGAACGTGCCCGACCCCGTGAAGGCCGCCCTGCTGCGGCGCGAAGGGTTTCTGGGCGACTTGCTCACCCTGGCCGAGGCCTGTGAATCCAGCGACGATGCGGTGTTTGACCGCACGGCGGGCTTGCTGCACCTCACCAGCCAGCAGATTAACCTGGCGCATTTGCAGGCGCTGGCCTGGGCAGACCAGTTGACACAAGCGTGAGTCGAATGGCAGCGCAGGTGCAAACCAATCGTTCGCGCTGGTGACCTACCGGTCTAGAATCAACGCAGAGCCCCGCCATCCACTACTGCAGACCCCATGTCGAGCACACCTGAACAAGACACCCCGGAAGCTGCGTCCCTCACGGTTGAAGCCGTTGACGAGAACATTGCCATCATCGCCCGTCAAGCCATCGTGGACGAAAGCCGAGCGGTTTTTGGCTACGAGCTTTTTGACCGGTCCACCGCATCCGATTCGCACACGGCCGCCAGCGATGCAGCCCTGCTCTTCAACGCGCTGTCGTACGCAGGCACCGAAGCCCTGGTCGGCAAGAAGACGGTGTTCATCAACTGCACGCACGACAGCCTCTCAGGCGGTCACCTGGAGTTGATCCACCCTGAAAAGGTGGTGCTGGAAGTACCGCCCCTGCCCGACACCGCCACCGCCGAGGAGATCGAAGGCCGCGTGCCCACCCTGCACGCCTTGCGCACGCGAGGGTTCCGCCTGGCGTTTGATCAAGCGGCGCTGCGCCGCGCCTACACCAGCTGGCTGCCGCTGGCCGCGTTCATCAAACTGGATATGCAGGCCTTCAAGCCCGAGCTGGCCGGGCCGCTGGTCAAGTTTGCTACCACCCACAGCCAGGCCACACTGGTCGCTGAAAAAGTTGAAACCCCCGAGCAGTACGAACTGATGCGTGGCTTGGGCGTGAAGCTGTTCCAGGGCTATTGGTTTGCCAAGCCGTCGCTGGTCAAGGCCACCACCATCCGCCCCTCGCAGGCCACGATCATCCAGCTCATCAACCTGGTGCGCAAACAGGCCAGCACGGCCGAAATCGAAGACCTGCTCAAGAAAGACCCCACGCTGTCTTTCAATCTGCTGCGTTTCATCAACTCGTCAGGCTTTGGCCTGTCGTGCGAAATCACCTCGTTCCGCCATGCGGTGATGATTCTGGGCCTTAAAAAGCTGTTCCGCTGGGCCGCACTGCTCATGACCACGTCCCGCGCAGGAGGTGCACCGCCCGCCGTGGGTCAGACCGCCGTGGTGCGGGGCCGCTTGATGGAATTGCTGGCCGCCGAGCTGTTGCCACCCGAAGAATGCGACAACGCCTTTGTGGTGGGTGTGTTCTCGCTGCTGGACACCATGCTGGGGGTTCCGCTCGACAAAGCGCTGGAATCCGTCGCCCTGCCCGAGCCCGTGATGGACGCCCTGCTGCGCCGCACAGGGGTGTTTGCACCGTTCCTCGAGCTGACCATCGCCTGCGAAAGCGGTGACGAGGTGGCGTTTGCCAAGAACGCTGAAGCCTTACACCTGTCCAACCGACAGGTCAACTGGGCTCACCTGCAGGCGCTGACCTGGGCGGAAAGCCTGAACGAAGAGTGAGCCTGGAGGCAGGCGGCAGCTAACCGCACCCCTTCCGGCGTCGATGGCCTGCGCTCGCAGGCCATTTTCTTTTGCATCCGAATTCAGCCGCGCGGGTGGTGCTGCGCGTGCAGCGACTTGAGCCGCTCGCGCGCCACGTGGGTGTAGATGGTGGTGGTGGAAATATCGGCGTGGCCCAGCAGCAGCTGCACCACCCGCAGATCAGCCCCATGGTTGAGCAGATGCGTGGCAAACGCGTGCCGCAGCGTGTGGGGCGACAGCGGCACGGTAATGCCCGCCACCTGCGCCCATTTTTTGACGATGACCCAGAACATGGCGCGCGTCATGCCGCTACCGCGCTGGGTCACAAACAGGTCGTCGGTCTGCTGGCCGCCCAGAATCGCTCCCCGGGCCTCCTGCAGGTACCGGCCTATCCACTGACGGGCTTCTTCACCAAAGGGCACTAGCCGCTCCTTGTTGCCCTTGCCCATCACCCGCAGCACGCCTTCGTTCAGGCCCAGTTGAAAGGTCTTGAGCGTGACCAGCTCCGTCACGCGCAGGCCGCTGGCGTACATCAGCTCCAACATGGTGCGGTCGCGCAGGCCCAGAGGGTTGCCGACGTCTGGCGCATTCAGCAGGGCTTCCACCTGCGCCTGCGACAAGGTCTTGGGTACGCGCAGGGGCTGGCGTGCTGCCTGCAGCCGCACCGTGGGGTCAACTGTGATGCGCCGCTCACGCAGCGCCCAGTGAAAGTAGCGGCGCAGCACCGTGAGGCGGCGATTGGCCGATGTGGCGCGGGTTTGCGCGTGGCGTGCGGCGAAATAGCACTGCAGCTGGTGCTCGGCAGTGTCATCCAAGGCCAGTGGCGGCTGCTGGTCGGCCAGCCACTGGGCGTACAGCGTGAGGTCGCGCCGGTAGGCAGACAGCGTGTTGCGCGACAGACCGTCCTCCAGCCACAGGGCATCCACAAAGGTGTCAATCGCGGTCAGACTGGTTGGGAGCATTGAAAAACGATAGCACGTAAAAAAGCCGCCCGGGCGACGGGGCGGCTTTTGGAGGGTGAGGCGCAACGCTTATTCGAGCTTCAGCTTTTGCTTGGCGACCACATCCTTGTAGACCGCGAATTCGGCCTTGATCTGCTCGGCAAACTGCTCTGGCGAATTGCCCACCACGATGGAGCCGGTGTCTTCAATGCGCTTTTTGACTGCAGGGTCTGCAAGTGCCGTGCGCACAGCGGCATTGATCTTGTCGACGACCTCTTTGGGCAGGCCCTTGGGGCCCAGGATGCCGTAGTAAGCCATGCGGTTGACAGGCTCCAGACCCAGTTCCTTGAACGTGGGCACATTGGGCAATGCCGCCACGCGCTGGGGTGCAGCCACGGCAATGGCCACCAGGCGGTTGTCCTTGATGAAGGGCAGTGCCGAGGGGATATTGTCAAAAATGATCGGCACCTGGCCGGCCACGGTGTCGTTCAGCGCCGGGCCCGCACCGCGGTAGGGGATGTGCGTGATGAATGTGTTGGACAGGCTCTTGTAGAGCTCCATCTGCAGGTGGCCGATGCCGCCCGTGCCCGACGATGCGTACGAATACTTGCCGGGGTTCTTCTGCACCTCGGCCACAAACGACTTGTAGTCCTTGGCCGGGAAGTTGGGGTTCACGGCAATCAGATTGGGCGTGGCCGCAATGTTGATGATGGGCGTGAAGTCCGTCAGCGTGTTGTAGGGCGTCTTGGGGTTGATGGCGGGGTTGGCCGCTGTGGTGGACACCGTGGCCACACCCAGCGTGTAGCCGTCTGGCGCAGAGCGGGCAATTTCGGCGGCGCCGACGATGCCGCCACCACCGGCCTTGTTTTCCACAATCACGGTCTGGCCCAGGGCCTTGCCCAGCGGGTCAGCGATCACGCGCGCAATGATGTCGGTGGTGCCACCGGGTGCAAACGGCACCTGCAGCTTGATCACCTTGTTGGGGTAGCCCTGAGCGGCTGCGGTACCTGCTGCTGCGGCCAGTACGGTCAGCGCGAGCCATTGACGACGATGCATGGAGTTCTCCTTCGAGCGGGGTGACAAACAGCGCTGATGTTATGCGCAACAAGCAGATTGTTACCCTGCGGATTCCACATAAGGGCTAACCCCAACACCCAGCCCTGCATCAAGTATTCTTGGCGCGTGAACTACGCCCAGCTCCTGATCCCGGACTTCTCCCTCATCCTCTGCGGTTACCTCATCTGCCGGTACACCGCCCTCAACCGGTCGGTGTGGCAGCCTGTGGAGAGCCTGGTGTACTACCTGCTGTTCCCGGTGCTGCTGTTCCAGTCCATCGTCAAGAGTCCGGTGGACATTGGCGCTGCCTCAGGCCTGATTGCTGCGGGCTTGACGATGGGCGTCACGGGCATTGCGCTGGCCTACAGCCTGCCGCACTGGCCCTGGCTGGGTAAACACATCGACGCACGCGATCACGCGGCCAGCGCACAGGTGGCGTTCCGCTTCAACTCGTTCATTGGTCTGGCCATTGCCGAGCGCCTGGCGGGCGCCGAGGGCTTGCTGATGATTGCCGTGCTGATCGGCGTGTGTGTGCCGCTGTTCAACGTGGCGGCCGTGTGGCCCATGGCGCGGCACGGCCAGCACAGCTTTGCGCGGGAGCTGGTGCGCAACCCGCTCATCATCGCCACGGTGTCGGGCCTGGTGGCCAACCTGCTGGGCTTTCAGATTCCGGAATGGGCCAGCCCCACGGTCAGCCGCATCAGTGCGGCGTCGCTCGCGCTGGGGCTGATGGCAGCCGGCGCAGGCCTGCAGTTTGGCCTGCTCTCGCGCGGCAAGGCGCTGAGCGTGGCGGTGTTGTCCATCCGGCACCTGGTGCAGCCGCTGCTGGCGTTTGCGATGGCGCGGCTGTTTGGGCTCAATGCCGTGCAGACCACCATGCTGCTCGCGTTCTCGGCCCTGCCCACTGCCTCTACCTGCTATGTGCTGGCGGCGCGCATGGGCTACAACGGGCCGTATGTGGCCGGGCTGGTGACGCTCTCCACATTGTTGGGCATGGTCAGCCTGCCGTTTGCGCTGGGGTTTCTCCGGTGAATGATTCACGCAGACCCCTGCGTTCCGAATCCGTGGCAAGCCGCCGCGCGCTGATGGCAAGCCTGGGGGCACTGGCGCTTGTGCCGTTGGTGGGCTGCGGGCGCAAAACCCCGCGCGCGCAATCGTTGCCACCCGATGCCACCGTGCTGACCCTGGGCGACTCGCTGACCTCAGGCGTGGGTGCCTCGGCCGACACCGCCTACCCGGCCGTGCTGGCACGCCTGACAGGCTGGAAGGTGGTCAACGGCGGCGTGTCGGGCGACACCTCGGCCCATGCACTGGCGCGGTTGCCCGGGCTACTGCAAAAGCACACCCCCGCGCTGGTGATCGTGAGCATTGGCGGTAACGACTTTCTGCGCCGCCAGAGCGCAACTGCTACCCGCAGCAACATCCGCCAGATCTGCGCCGACGCGCAGGCCAGTGGCGCGCAGGTGCTGCTGGTGGCCGTGCCCGAGCTGACGATGATGGCTGCGGTAGGCCGCCTGAGCGACCACGCCATGTACGAAGAAATCGCCAGCGAACTGAAAGTGCCGCTGCACAGCAAAGGCTGGTCGGGCGTGCTCGCGCAAGAGCGGCTGCGGGCCGACCAGATCCACGCCAATGCTGCCGGGTATGAAGAGTTCACCCAGGGGCTGGTGTTGACCCTCAAGGACACAGGTTTGCTGGCGCGGTAGCAGCAAGAAACGGCATCAAAGCAGCGCCAGACGCTCCCATTTTTATAGCTGCTAGCGCTTATCCATCAAGCGCTAGAGGCCAATTTCATTCGAAATCCAGCGCCCAGGCGACATGTTCGCGCACCAGATCGCTGGGGTCCTCAGCGCGGGACTGCAATGCTGCACGCACCGCCTGGCCCCCCGTCGCCCGCAGCGCATTGCCCAGCGCCACGGCCACATTGCGCAGCCAGCGCTCGTGACCGATGCGGCGGATGGGGCCGCCTTCGGTCATGCGCAAAAAGGTGGGCTCATCCCACGCAAACAGGTGCACCAGCTGCTGGCCCGCCAGGCCCTTGCGCTCATCAAAGTCGGGCAGGCGGCTCACCTGGGCAAATTTGTTCCAGGGGCAGATCAGCTGGCAGTCATCGCAGCCGTAAATGCGGTTGCCCATCAGCGGGCGAAGCTCCAAGGGGATGGGGCCCGCGTGCTCGATGGTCAGGTACGAGATGCAGCGGCGCGCGTCAACGCGGTGCGGCGCGATGATGGCCTGCGTGGGGCACACATCGATGCAGGCGCTGCAGCTGCCGCAATGGGCCGTGACGGGCGCGCTCTCGGGCAGGGCCATGTCCACGTAAATTTCGCCCAAAAAGAACATCGACCCCGCCTCGCGGTTGAGCACCAGCGTGTGTTTGCCGCGCCAGCCCTGGCCGCTGCGCGCGGCCAGCTCCGCCTCCAGCACGGGGGCCGAGTCGGTGAACACGCGTTGGCCGAACGGGCCAATCGCCTCGGCAATGCGGTCGCTGAGTTTTTGCAGGCGCGCGCGCAGCACCTTGTGATAGTCCCGGCCCCGGGCGTAGACCGAAACAATGCCCTCCTGCGGGCGGGACAGGCGCGAAAGCTCCACCGCCTGCCAGCCTTCGGGTGCGTCCATGGCGGTGTCACGCGGCAAATAATCCATGCGCGCGGTGATCACGCTCACGGTGCCGGGCACCAGCTCGGCCGGGCGGGCGCGCTTCATGCCATGCGATGCCATGTAATGCATGTCACCATGAAAGCCCTGCGCCAGCCAGGCCGAAAGACCCGGCTCTGCGGCAGACAAGTCCACCCCTGCCACACCGATTTGGGAAAATCCCAGCTCGCGGGCCCACTCCTGCATTTGAGGAACGAGTTGACTGTTGCACCACATACCGGCCAGATTGTAGGAAGCGCCGCTGCCGCCCCGGCAGAACCACCCCGTCAGATCACCTGGCACAGCGAGGACGACACCACCGCCTTCGCGCAGCGCCTTGCCGCACAGCCCCTGCTGGCCAATGCCTTTGTAACCCTGCACGGCGACCTGGGCGCGGGCAAGACCACACTGGTGCGCCACTTGCTGCGCGCCCTCGGCGTAGAGGGCCGCATCAAGAGCCCCACCTATGCGGTGGTGGAGCCACACGAGGCGCCGGGCCTTGCCATCTGGCACTTCGACTTCTACCGTTTTGACGACCCGCGCGAGTGGGAGGACGCGGGTTTCAGGGACATTTTTGCCAACCCCGGCCTCAAGGTGGCAGAATGGCCAGAAAAGGCTGCAGCGCTTACCCCGCTTGCAGACCTTGCTATCCACATTGAAGCAATCGATGACACCGAAAGGAAGGTCACGCTGCACGCCCACACTGCCACCGGGCGCAGCCTGCTGCAAGCACTCTGAGACGCCGTGAACGAACCCACCCTGCCCGCCCGCCCCGCTGCTGCCCCCCTGCCCTCGCGCCGCTCTGTGCTGCAGGCGGGCACACTGGTGCTGCTGCTGGGCACGCAGCAGATTGCACGGGGCGCCACCATCCTGGCCGTGCGCGTGTGGCCCGCGCCCGAATATTCGCGCGTGACCATCGAATCCGACGGTGCGCTGGTGGCCAAGCAGTTTTTTGTGACCACGCCACCCCGGCTGGCGGTGGACATTGAAGGCATTGACCTGAGCCCCGAGCTTCGCGAGCTGGTCGCCAAGGTCAAGCCCGACGACCCCAACATTGCCGGCATCCGTGTGGGCCAGAACGCGCCCGGCGTGGTGCGGCTGGTGGTGGACCTGAAACAGGCCGCCATGCCCCAGGTGTTCACGCTGCCGCCCGTGGCCGCCTACCAGCACCGACTGGTGTTTGACCTGTACCCCGCCGAGCCGGTGGACCCGCTGGAGGCGCTGATTGCCGAGCGCCTGCGCGAAGCCCCTGCCAAGCCCACGCCTGCACCCAAACCGCCCCTCACGACCGCCGCAGCCGCCGCCGCACGGGCTACCGTGCCCCCCACCGAGCACGACCCGCTGGGCGATCTGATTGCACAACGCAGCCAGCGCCCGGGCCCGCCTGCCCCCCCACCCATGGTGGCCACCGCGCCAGTGCCGCCAGAGCCCACGCGCCCCGGCAGCCGTGCCACATCCACCCAGACCGATCGCATCATCATCGTGGCGCTGGACCCCGGCCATGGCGGTGAAGACCCCGGCGCCATCGGCCCCGCAGGCACGCGCGAAAAAGACGTGGTGCTGCGCGTGGCGTACCTGCTGCGCGACCGCATCAACGCCACCACCGTCGGTGGCAACCCCATGCGCGCCTACCTGACGCGCGACGGCGACTACTTTGTCCCCCTGGCCACCCGCGTGCAAAAGGCACGACGCGTGCAGGCCGACCTGTTTATCAGCATCCATGCCGACGCGTTCACGGTGCCCACCGCGCGTGGCGCCAGCGTGTTTGCGCTGAGCCAGGGAGGCGCCTCCAGCACAGCCGCGCGCTGGCTGGCCAACAAAGAAAACAGTGCAGACCTGGTAGGCGGCATCAATGTGCAGTCCAAAGACCGGCAATTGCAAAGCGCATTGCTGGACATGAGCACCACCGCACAAATCAACGACAGCCTGAAACTGGGCGCCGTACTGCTGGGCGAGATCGGCGGCATGGCCAGACTGCACAAGCCCCGCGTGGAGCAAGCCGGCTTTGCCGTGCTGAAGGCGCCCGACATCCCCAGCGTACTGGTCGAAACCGCCTTCATCAGCAACCCCGAAGAAGAAAAACGCCTGCGCAGCCCCGCCTACCAGGAGCAACTGGCCGACGCGCTGATGCGCGGCATCACCCGCTACTTTGCCAAGAACCCGCCACTGGCGCGCAGCCGGTCGGTGTAGGCCTGTTCAGCGTGGGTTCCCCACGCCTTGCGCGGACTGCCAAGTGCAGGCAAAGTAGCTTTCATCGCCCACGCCTTTGCATTGCAGCCCTTGCATATTCGCGAAGGTCGGCAAGGAGAAATGCCATGGCACTGCCCCACGCCCAATCCGGTCAAATCGTCAGCGTGCGCCCCCTGGGTGACCGGCTTCCAGAAGCCGTCACCACCGCCATCCTCAAGGCAGGACAGCTTGAAGTGATGCGCGTGGTGCTGCCCGTGGGCAAATCCATGAAAGAGCACCAGACCCCGGGCGAAGCCACAGTGCAGTGCATCGAAGGCGTCGTGGAGTTTGTCAGCGAGCAAGGTGTTCAACAGCTGCGCACGGGCGATTTTGTGCACCTTGCGCCCCGCGCGCTGCATGCACTCAAAGCGGTGGAAAACGCGTCGCTGCTGGTCACCATATGCCTGAGGCCTGCCGAAACAACCTAGTGTCCCAAGTTGAAAATTCGGTGAATAAATCTACCGACAATCCCCGCCATGCGTCGTTGCAAATACTCGCCATGCCGCCCGGCATGTCTCCGCTTTGCGCCTAGCTTGGCAGCGATTTCGGCAGATTTCTTTCCTCAACGAACTTCCAACTCAGGACACTAG
>CAMTXG010000048.1:0-70896 GCA_947085645.1 uncultured Gammaproteobacteria bacterium | reverse complement strand
TCCATACGGGACTACATAGATCGCCACAATCAGGACCCCAAGCCCTTTGTGTGGCGCAAAAGCGCCGACACCATCCTGGCATCTGTGGCCCGGGCGGCCAGTTCTATTATTTGATGCTTACTTCTGAGACACCACACTAGGAGCCTGTCGGAGTGGTAGCGTCCGCCTGCGGAGCACCCCAGCCTGGCTGCCGCGCGCTTGCAAAATGAGCAGTAACCCTTATCTGCCGTAGCTATGGATTCATCACAAGACAACCATCCGGTGTTTCACGGCACCACCATCCTGAGCGTGCGCCGCCAGACCCCGCAGGGCGTGCAAGTGGCCATTGGCGGAGATGGTCAGGTCACCCTGGGCAACATCGTCGTCAAGGGCACCGCGCGCAAGGTGCGCAAGCTGCACCACGGCAAGGTGCTGGCGGGTTTTGCGGGCGCCACGGCCGACGCATTCACCCTGTTTGAGCGCTTTGAAGCCAAGCTGGACAAGCACCAGGGCCACCTGGTTCGGGCGGCCATCGAACTCACCAAAGACTGGCGCACCGACCGCGTGCTGCGCCGCCTCGAAGCCATGCTGGCGGTGGCCGACCTGGAAGCCTCGCTCATCATCACCGGCAATGGCGACGTGCTGGAGCCTGAGCAGGGCATCGTGGCCATTGGGTCGGGCGGTGCCTACGCGCACTCGGCCGCCAAGGCACTGCTCAACCACACCGACCTGTCTGCGCAGGACGTCGTCAAGAAGTCGCTGGAGATTGCAGGCGAGCTGTGCATCTACACCAACATGAACCACACCATCGAGACCCTGTAGGTCACGTACGTTCACGGTCCGTAAATCGCTTTGATATGTTTTTGATAGCTGCTAGCGCTTGATGGATAAGCGCTAGAGCCAAATTTGACTGGAATTTTCGCCATGTCGTCCATGACCCCCCAGGAAATCGTCTCTGAACTGGACCACCACATCGTGGGGCAGGCCAGCGCCAAACGCGCCGTGGCCATCGCACTGCGCAACCGCTGGCGCCGCCAGCAGGTGGAGGGCAGCCTGCGCCAGGAGATCACGCCCAAGAACATTCTCATGATTGGCCCGACCGGCGTGGGTAAAACGGAGATCGCGCGCCGCCTTGCAAGGCTTGCCGATGCGCCCTTCATCAAGGTCGAAGCCACCAAGTTCACCGAGGTGGGCTATGTGGGCAAGGATGTGGACTCCATCATCCGTGACCTGGCCGAGATGGCCGTCAAGCAGACGCGCGAGTCCGAAATGAAGAAGGTGCGTACGCGCGCTGAAGACGCGGCCGAGGAGCGCATTCTGGATGTGCTGGTGCCAACGGCCCGCACTGCGGCGGGCGCCGAACCCGTGGCCGACAACACCGCGCGGCAGGTGTTCCGCAAGAAGCTGCGCGAAGGGCTGCTCCATGAGAAGGACATTGAGATCGACGTGGCCGAAGGCCGCCCGCAGCTTGAAATCATGGGCCCGCAGGGCATGGAAGAAATGGCAGAGCAACTGCGTGGCATGTTCAGCCAGATGGGCCAGGACAAGCGCAAAACCCGCAAGCTCAAGATCGCCGAGGCCCTGAAGCTCATCACGGAGGAAGAGGCGAGCAAGCTCGTCAATGAGGAAGAGATCAAGACCCGTGCCATTGCCAATGCCGAGCAGAACGGCATCGTCTTCATCGACGAGATTGACAAGGTGGCTGCGCGCCAGGAGACGAGCGGGGCCGATGTGTCGCGCCAAGGCGTGCAGCGCGACCTGCTGCCGCTGGTGGAGGGCACCACGGTGACCACCAAATACGGAATGATCAAGACGGACCACATCCTGTTCATCGCGTCCGGGGCGTTTCACCTGTCCAAGCCCAGCGACCTCATTCCTGAACTGCAAGGGCGTTTTCCCATCCGTGTGGAGCTGGAGTCCTTGTCGGTGAAAGACTTTGAAGCCATCCTCACGCAGACCCATGCCTCGCTGGTCAAGCAGTACCAGGCCTTGCTGGCCACCGAAGGTGTCACGCTCGAATTTGCGCCCGAAGGCATCACGCGCCTGGCGCATATTGCCTTTGAGGTGAACGAGCGCACTGAAAATATCGGCGCGCGCCGGCTGTCGACTGTGATGGAGCGCCTGCTGGACGAGGTGAGTTTTACCGCCACGCGCCTGTCGGGCCAGACGATCACCATCGACGCGGCCTATGTGGATGGCCGCTTGCAGACGCTGAGCCAGGACGAAGATCTGTCGCGCTACATCCTGTGACCACTCGGTCAAGCCTTGAGAGGTCACTTTCATAGGCTTCTGTAAGTTCTTATTTTTCAACGACTTTTGCTTCTTTGTAGGCTGCAGAGTCGCGCCTAAGTCGTTGATTTCATTACAAAAGTTTGTTGGCCCCCCCCTTGCTCGGCGTGCTTTTCCTGCTACAGTGCAAAAAAGTGCAATTAAGTGGTGAAAAGTGCCTTCCGAGTCCATTGCACGGGCCCGGGAGGATCAAAAAACCGAGTTGGGAATCTGTCCGTGTTTCAAGGTGCCTCGTCGCTGAGTCTCGATGCGAAGGGTCGGCTGTCTGTGCCGACCAGGCATCGTGACGTCTTGGCGGCCACCGCATCGGGCCAGCTCACCATCACCAAACACCCGCACGGCTGCCTCATGGTCTTTCCCCGTCCCGAATGGGAAAAGTTCCGCGAGCGTATTGCCCAGCTGCCCATGTCCGCCCAGTGGTGGAAGCGCATTTTTTTGGGCAACGCCATGGATGTGGACATGGACGCCACGGGCCGCGTGCTGGTTTCGCCCGAGCTGCGTGAAGCGGCCGGTATTTCCAAAGACACCATGCTGCTGGGCATGGGCAACCATTTCGAACTCTGGGACAAGGCCACCTACGACGAGCAGGAAGCCAAGGCCATGCAGGGCGACATGCCGGATGTCTTCAAGGACTTCTCCTTTTAAGGCCCCCCGTGACATCCCCTTTGCAACACACCACTGTCCTGCTCAATGAGGCTGTGGACTATCTCCTGGGCGGTGCAGGCCCGGAGCCTTCCGGGACCTGGGTCGATGCGACCTTTGGGCGCGGCGGGCATTCGCGCCTGATCCTGCTCAGGCTGGGGCCACAGGGCCAGCTGGTGGCCTTTGACAAGGACCCCGAAGCCATCGCCGAAGCAACGCGCATCACCGATGCGCGTTTTTCCATTCGGCACGAAGGATTTCGCCACCTCGCCGATCTGCCTGCGGGCAGTGCGGCGGGTGTGCTGATGGACCTGGGCGTGAGCTCGCCCCAGATCGACAGCCCCGAGAGGGGTTTCAGTTTCCGTTTTGACGGCCCGCTGGACATGCGCATGGATACCACGCGCGGCGAAAGCGTGGCCGATTGGTTGGCCACGGCCGAAGTCGGTCAGATTGCGGAGGTGATACGTGACTACGGTGAAGAACGGTTTGCTGGCCCCATTGCAAAGGCGATTGTCGCGAGGCGCGAAGAGCGGGGTCCTCTTGCAACCACCGCAGAACTGGCCGATCTCGTGGCTGGTGCAGTCAAAACCCGCGAAGCGGGCCAGAACCCTGCAACGCGCACATTTCAAGCTCTTCGGATTTTCATCAACGCCGAGCTTGAAGAGCTGCAACAGGCGCTAGAGGCCAGCCTCTCGGTGCTGCAGCCGGGCGGGCGCTTGGTGGTGATTAGCTTTCATTCGCTGGAAGACCGCATCGTCAAGCAGTTCATCGCCAAACATTCCAAAGAGGTCTACGACCGCCGCGCACCCTTTGCCGCGCCGCAGGCCATGAAGCTGGTGGCTTTGGACCGTATCAAGCCCAGCGCGGCCGAAGTGGCCGCCAACCCCCGTTCGCGCAGCGCCATCATGCGCGTGGCCGAACGCACGGAGCTGGCTTGACATGACCAGGCTCAACCTCGTCCTGCTGGTGGCTGTGCTGGCCAGCGCGATGTACTTGGTCCACACCCAGTACGAGTCGCGTCGCCTGTTCACCGAGCTGGACCGCGCCACCGCCGAGGCGCGTCGCCTGGAAACCGAGCATCAGCGCCTGCAGGTGGAAAAGCGTGCGCAGGCCACGCCGCTGCGGGTGGAGAAAATCGCGCGCGCGCAACTCAACATGCGCACCGCCACTCCGGCCATCACGCAGTACGTGTCTGACCCCCACGGTGTCGCTGCTGCTGCAGCTGAGGGCCCCCGCACGGCCGTCCGCGCGGAAGGAGTGCAGCCATGAGCCGCAGCGTGGTCTACACCGCAAGCCCGTTGCTGGCCAGCAAGACGCCGGTGTGGCGCAGCAAGTTCATCGTGGCCGCGATTGCGCTGGGTTTTGTGGGCCTGGGCGCCCGCGCGGCGTATGTGCAGGTGTTTGGCAATGCATTTTTTCAGCGCCAGGGCGAGGTGCGTTTTGCGCGCACGCTGGAACTGCCCGCCAACCGCGGCAAAATTCTGGACCGCAACGGCCTGATCCTGGCGTCCAGCGTGCCAGCGGCCAGCATTTGGGCGATCCCGGAAGACGTGGAGCAGGACAAGCCCGAGGTGCGCGACAAGCTCAAGCAACTGGCCAAGCTGCTTGACATGCCGCTGGCCGACCTGCATAGGAAGCTGGCCGATGAGGACAAGACGTTCGTCTGGGTCAAGCGGCAGCTCGACTGGGACGTGGGCCAGCAGATCGCCAAGCTCGGCATCAAGGGTATCTACCAGCGCAAGGAATACAAGCGCCAGTACCCCGAAGGCGAAGCGGCCGCCCACGTGGTGGGCTTCACCAATGTGGAAGACCATGGCCAGGAGGGCATGGAGCTGGCTTTCAACGACCAGCTGGCGGGCAAGGCCGGTTCGCGCCGTGTCATCAAGGACCGCCTGGGCCGCGTGGTCGAGGGCGTGGGCGAGACCGTGCAGCCCGTGGATGGCAGGGACATGCAGCTTTCCATCGACAGCAAGGTGCAGTTTTTTGCGTACCAAAAGCTGCGCGACCAGGTCGCGTTGCACAAAGCCAAGGCGGGCAGCGTGGTGGTGCTCGATGCACATACCGGTGAGTTGCTGGCATTGGCCAACTACCCCAGCTACGTGCCTGACAAGCGCCAAAACCTGACGGGCGAGCAGCTGCGCAACCGCGCGCTCACCGATGTGTTCGAGCCGGGCTCCACGATGAAGCCCTTCACTATCGGCATCGCACTCGAATCAGGCCGCGTGCGCCCCGAAACCATGGTGGACACCACGCCAGGGCGCATCAACATCACCGGATCCACCATCTCCGACACGCACAACTACGGCGTGCTCACGGTGGAAGGCGTGATCCAGAAATCCAGCAACGTGGGCACCACCAAGCTCGCCATGCAGATGCCTGCGCGCGAGATGTGGGAGACTTTCTCGGCCGCAGGCTTTGGGCAGAAGCCGCAGATCGATTTTCCTGGCGCGGTCAGCGGCCGACTGCGCCCCTACAAGAGCTGGCGCCCGGTGGAGCAGGCCACCATGTCCTACGGCTACGGCCTGTCGGCCAGCCTGTTCCAGATGGCGCGCTCCTACACCGTGTTTGCCAATGGCGGGCGCGTGATTCCGGCCACCATGCTCAAGAGCGACGACATCGCCGTGGGTGTGCCTGTGTTCTCCGAACGCACGGCCGACCAGGTGCGCAAGATGCTGCAGATGGCCGCCGGCCCCGGCGGCACGGGCCAGAAGGCGCAGACCCTGGGCTACTCGGTGGGCGGCAAGTCTGGCACCGCGCGCAAGCAGATCGGCAAGACCTATGCATCGGGCAAGTACCGCGCCTGGTTCACCGGTATGGCACCCATCGACAAGCCGCGCATCATCGTCGCCGTGATGATTGATGAGCCCAGTAACGGCGTGTTCTATGGCGGCGCCGTGGCCGCACCCGTGTTCAGCGAAGTGGTGCAGCAGACATTGCGCATGATGGGCGTGCAGCCCGACATGGCCGTCAAGCCGCAGATTGTGGCCAACGCGGTGGAGGAGTCGCTGTGATGCCCGACACGCTGCTGGCGCTCACGTCGGCCGATGAGGCCGTGCAGTGGCTGCGTACGCGCGTCACCGGCACTTTGCACACCGACAGCCGCCAGGTGTTGCCCGGGGACGGCTTCATCGCATGGCCCGGTGCCGCGACGGATGGCCGCCATCACGTGGCGGACGCCATGGTGCGGGGCGCCACCGCGTGCCTGGTTGAACTGTCGGGGGTGGATGCCTTTGATTTCTCGGGCGAGCACATGGCGGCACTGCAGGGCCTGAAGGCCGCCACGGGGCCGATTGCGGCGCGCTGGTTTGCGCAGCCCACCGATCACCTCGATGTGCTGGCCGTCACGGGAACCAACGGCAAGACCAGCACCGCGTGGTGGCTGGCAGGTGCCTTGAATGCGCTATCGAATGGTGAGCTAAAAAACAAGACTGGATGCGCGCTGGTGGGTACTTTGGGCTTGGGTGTGCCGCCCGCGCTGGAGAGCACCGGCATGACCACGCCAGACCCCGTGCGCCTGCAGCGCGCGTTCCGGCAGTTCGCCGACCAGGGGCTGGCGGCGTGTGCGATCGAGGCGTCGTCCATCGGGCTGGCCGAGGCGCGGCTGGACGGCACCGCCATGCGTGTGGCCGTGTTCACCAATTTCACGCAGGACCACCTGGACTACCACGGCAGCATGGCCGACTACTGGCTGGCCAAGCGCGCGCTGTTCGACTGGCCCGGCTTGCGGGCGGCAGTGATCAACGTGGATGACGCTACTGGTGCCGAGTTGCACGCTGAGCTGGCAGCGGGTGCGCTGGACCTGTGGAGCGTCTCTGCGCAGGGCGCCGCACGCATCGCTGCGCAAGACATTGCGCTGGGCGACCAGGGCCTGCGTTTCACCGTGGTCGAAGGCGCAGACCGGCAGTCACTGCAAACGCGCGTGATCGGCCAGTACAACGTGCTCAACCTGCTGGGTGTGCTGGCCACGCTGCGCAGCCTGGGCGTGCCTTTGGGCGACGCGGTGCAAGCCTGCGCTGGCCTGCAACCGGTGCCCGGCCGCATGCAGCGGCTGGTGGCTGTGGGCCAACCGCTGGTGGCCGTGGACTACGCTCACACACCCGATGCACTTGAAAAAGCACTGCAGGCCCTGCGTCCGCTGGCGGCAGAGCGTGGCGGCCAGCTGTGGTGCGTGTTCGGCTGCGGTGGCGACCGCGATGCCAGCAAGCGCCCGCTGATGGGCGCCGTGGCGCAGCAACAGGCCGACCAGGTGGTGGTGACCAGCGACAACCCGCGCAGCGAAGACCCGGCGGCCATCCTGCACCAGATCCTGCAAGGCACCATCGCCAGCAGCGTGGTGCGTGCCGAGCCCGACCGCGCCGCCGCCATTACGCAGGCCATCGCCGACGCCGCACCTGCTGATGTGGTGCTGATCGCAGGCAAGGGCCACGAAGACACCCAGGAGACCGCCGGTGTACGCCAGCCGTTCTCCGACATGGCCCATGCGCAGAGCGCGTTGCAAGCCCGAGGAGCCACCACATGGGCATGACCAACACCCGCACAGCAACGCCCACCACGCTGACCCTGCAGCAGGCCTGTGCCTTACTGCTGCCGCGCATTCCGTCTGCCCGTCTGGTGGGCGACCCGGCCACACCGCTGACCCGGGTGCACACCGATACGCGCAGCTTGCAGGCCGGGGACCTTTTTGTGGCGCTCAAAGGCGAGCGGTTTGATGCCAATGCATTTCTGGCCGATGCCAAGACAGGCGGGGCTGCTGCGGCGATGGCCCATGGCGGGCTGGAAGCCGCGGGCCTGCCCGGCATCGAGGTGCCTGACAGCCTGGCTGCGCTGGGCGCACTGGGGGCCGGGTGGCGTGCCCAGTTCAGCCTTCCGCTGATTGGCGTGACCGGCAGCAACGGCAAGACCACCGTGACGCAGATGATCGCGTCCATCCTGCGTGCCTGGAAAGGCGACGCTGCTTTTGCCACGCAGGGCAATTTCAACAACGACATCGGCGTGCCGCTGATGCTTTTGCGACTGCGGGCCAGCCACGCCGCCGCCGTGATCGAAATGGGCATGAACCACCCGGGCGAGATCGCCACGCTGGCCGCCATGGCGCAGCCCACGGTGGCGCTGGTCAACAACGCGCAGCGTGAGCACCTGGAGTTCATGCACACGGTGGAAGCCGTGGCGCGCGAGAACGGCTCTGTGTTCGCCAGCCTGCCTGCCAACGGCGTGGCGGTGTTCCCTGCGGGGGACGCGTACACAGAACTCTGGCAGTCGCTGGCCCATGCCCAGCCCGGCCGCAGCGCGCTCACCTTTGGTGAAGGTGGCGACGTGGCCTGCGCACAGGCCACCTGGGGTGAGGGCGCTTGGGCCGTCACACTGGCCACGCCACAAGGCGAAGTGTCCACCCACCTGCACATTGCGGGGCGCCACAACGTGACCAATGCGCTGGCAGCCGCTGCCTGCACGCTGGCAGCGGGTGCGCCCCTGGCCGCCATCGCCCAAGGGCTGAACGACTTTGTGCCGGTCAAGGGCCGCTCGCGCGCTTTCAGTGTGAATTGCGCGGGCCGCGACATCACCGTGGTGGACGACACCTACAACGCCAACCCCGATTCCCTGCGCGCCGCCATCGACGTGCTGGCCGAGTTGCCCGGCCCGCAACTGCTGGTGCTGGGCGACATGGGCGAGGTGGGCGACCAGGGCCCGCAGTTCCACGCCGAGGCTGGTGCCCATGCGCGTGCGGCAGGCATCCCTCTGCTGTTCGTGCTGGGTGCGCAGTCGGTGCACGCCGCCGCGGCTTATGGAGGTGCCCGGCATTTCAACGATATGAGTGCGCTGCTGGTGGCAGTGCGCGATGCCCTGTCCACCGTGGGCAGTGTGCTGGTCAAGGGATCGAGATTCATGAAGATGGAACAGGTGGTGGAGGCGATAGCCGCCACTGCAACCGCCGCAGCGCAGCCGCAAGAACCACAACAAAAGCAGAACCGGGCACTGGAGGGACACCATGACGCAACGCACTGAAAACACCCACGTGGTGACACCTCAGGCCGGGCAAGCTGGGGAGGCGCCATGCTGCTGATGCTGTCGCAATGGCTGCAGGGCCTGTCGCCCGAACTCGGTTTCTTCCGCGTGTTCCAGTACCTCACGTTCCGCGCGGTGATGGCCGCCATGACGGCGCTGCTCATCGGCCTGATTGCGGGCCCCAAGGTGATCCGCGTGCTCACCTCGCTCAAGATCGGCCAGCCGATCCGCGGCTACGCCATGCAGACGCACCTGTCCAAGAGCGGCACGCCCACCATGGGCGGTGTGCTCATCTTGCTGTCGATTGCCATTTCAACCCTGTTGTGGTTTGACCTGTCCAACCGCTTCGTGTGGATCGTGCTCATCGTCACGCTGGGTTTTGGTGCCATTGGCTGGGTGGACGACTGGCGCAAGGTGGTCAACAAAGACCCCGAGGGCATGCGCTCGCGCGAGAAGTATTTCTGGCAGTCGGTGATTGGTCTGATCGCCGCGCTGTACCTGGTGTTCAGCATTTCCGAAAGCTCCAATGCCAAGGTGTGGGAGCTGTTTGTGGGCTGGGTGCAGTCGGGCTTTTCGCTCGACCTGCCGCCCAAGGCAGGCCTGCAGCTGCCGTTCTTCAAGGAGGTGAGCTACCCGTTGGGCGTGCTGGGCTTTGTCATCCTGACCTACCTGGTCATCGTGGGCTCCAGCAATGCGGTGAACCTGACCGACGGCCTGGACGGCCTGGCCATCATGCCGGTGGTGATGGTGGGTTCGGCCCTGGGCGTGTTTGCCTATGTCACCGGCAGCTCGGTGTATTCCAAATACCTGTTCTTCCCGCACATTCCGGGCTCTGGCGAGCTGTTGATCTTCTGCGCGGCCATGGCGGGTGCGGGTCTGGCCTTTCTGTGGTTCAACGCGCACCCAGCGCAGGTGTTCATGGGCGACGTGGGCGCGCTGGCGCTGGGCGCAGCGCTGGGCACCATCGCCATCATCGTCAGGCAGGAAATCGTGCTGGCCATCATGGGCGGCATTTTTGTGGTTGAGGCCCTGTCGGTGATGCTGCAGGTGACCTGGTTCAAATACACCAAACGCCGCTACGGCGAAGGTCGGCGCCTGCTCAAGATGGCGCCGCTGCACCACCATTTTGAAAAGAGCGGCTGGAAGGAAACGCAGGTCGTCGTGCGCTTCTGGATCATCACCATGCTGCTGTGCCTGGTGGGCCTGTCCACCCTGAAATTGCGATGAACCCCAGCGATCCCCTCCTCCCCGGCAAAACAGCCGCTGAGGCCGAAGAGGTCGGCGCGAGCGTGGGCACGCCGGAGTTGAGCGATGTACAGGCGCACAGCGAGCCGGAAGATTCAGCCGTCGAGACGCCTGCAGCTGCAGTGCCAGCACAGGCCGATAGTGATGCCCAAACCGATGCGGACTCGGAGGGCTCGCATGCTGCGGCAGACGAGCCAGTGACTGAGCCCGCTGCCCCAGCCTCGGCACCGGGCAAGTCCGCCCATGCCTGGAACCCCGAGCAGGCCCCCGCCATTTCGGCCGCCAAGGCCGCAGCAGACTTTGTGGCGCAGATTTTTGCCGAGGTGGCTGCACCCGAGGTAGTCCCCGCTGCCGTGGATCAGGGCGACGAAGACACCGTCGATACCGCACAGACTCCCGCAGAATCTGAAAGCGCGCCCATTGAAGTAGTGGCGCCCTTGCAGGACAAGAACGTCCTCATCCTGGGCCTGGGCGCATCGGGCCTGGCCATGGCGCGCTGGTGCGCGCGCTGGGGCGCACAGGTCACTGTGGCTGACACGCGCAGCGCCCCGCCCCAGCTGGCAGCCCTGCAGCACGAGCTGCCGCAAGTGCGATTTGTCTCGGGTGCGCTTGATGCCAGCCTGGTCGAAGGGCAGAACCTGTATGCGGTGTACCGCTCGCCGGGTCTGAGTCCCGAAGCGATTGCTCCTGTTTTGGTAGCTTCTAACGCTTATGGGGTAAGCGCTGGGGGTGAATTAAGCTTGTATTCCATGGCGCTGGGCGTGCTGCGCGTGTCGCAGGGCTATGCCCCGGCAGTGCTGGCCATCACGGGCACCAATGGCAAGACCACCGTGACCTCGCTCACCGGCCAGCTGGTGGAGCGCTCGGGCAAGCGCGTGGCCGTGGCGGGCAACATCGGTCCGACCCTGCTCGACACGCTGACCACCCACATCGATGCAGGCACGCTGCCCGACGTGTGGGTGCTGGAGCTGTCCAGCTTTCAGCTTGACGACGTGAACGTGGGTGAAGTGCGCTTCGAACCCACGGCGGCCACGGTGCTCAACATCACACAGGACCACCTGGACTGGCATGGCGACATCAACGCCTACGCCGCCGCCAAGGCGCGCATCTTTGGCCAGACGGGCCTCATGATTCTGAACCGCGAAGACCCTGCAGTAATGGCGATGCTTCCGCCACCCGTCAAGGTCAAGCTGCAAAAGCCCCAGGTGCGCACGCACCTCACCTTTGGCGGCGACAAGCCCCGGCGCCCCGGTGACTTTGGCATCGAAGTAGTCAGTGGCATGCCCTGGCTCGTGCGCGCCATGGAGGCCGACGAAACCCGCAAGCGCAGTCGCAACGAGGCAGAGGAAGAGCTGCACATCCAGCGCCTCATCCCGGCAGATGCGCTGCGCATCCGAGGCCGCCACAACGCCATGAATGCGTTGGCGGCGCTGGCGCTTGCGTCCGCTGCAGGTTGCCCATTGGCACCCATGCTGTACGGCCTGCGCGAATACCGCGGTGAGCCGCACCGCGTGGAGCCGGTGGCCATCATCAACGGCGTTGAATACTTTGACGACAGCAAAGGCACCAACGTGGGCGCCACGGTGGCGGCACTCACCGGCCTGGGCGCCGAGCGCCGCGTGGTCGTCATTCTGGGTGGCGAGGGCAAAGGCCAGGACTTTGCGCCGCTGGCCGCACCCGTGTCGCGTTATGCCCGCGCCGTGGTGTTGATTGGCCGTGACGCGCCACTCATCCGCGCGGCACTGCAAGACGCTGGGGTCACGCTGCTGGACGCAGAGACACTGCCCCAGGCCGTGCAGATGGCTGCCGAGCGTGCGCATTCGGGCGACGCGGTGTTGATGTCGCCCGCCTGCGCCAGCTTTGACATGTTCAAGGACTATGAACACCGTGCACAGGTCTTCTGCGATGCGGTGCGCATGCTGGCAGACGACGCTGGCCAGTCGGCGCAGGGGTTGCAATGACCACCAAAGCAAACACCTTTTTGCAACGCGCCACTGCCTGGTTTGGTGGCCTGTCGGGCAAGGCCGTCGATGTGTTGCCCGTGCGCGTGGGGGGCACCGAATACCGCCGCTCGTCCAGCACACCCGCCAGCGTGCTCGGTTTTGACCAGGCGCTGTTGTGGGTGGTGGTGGCGCTGCTCGCCTGGGGTCTGATCATGGTGTATTCGGCCTCGATCGCTATGCCCGACAACCCGCGCTTTGCCAACTACGCGTCCACCCATTTCCTCACGCGCCACGCCATGTACCTGGTGGTTGGTTTTGTGGTGGCGCTGCTGGCGTTCCAGGTGCCGATGGCGCTGTGGGAGCGTGCGGCGCCCTGGTTGTTTGTGGTGGCCTTGCTGCTGTTGATCGCGGTGCTGATTCCCGGCGTTGGCAAGGTGGTCAATGGCGCACGCCGCTGGTTGTCCATCGGGCCGGTGAGCTTTCAGCCGTCTGAGCTGGCCAAGTTTGCGGTGCTGATCTATGCCGCCGACTACATGGTGCGCAAGATGGAAGTCAAAGAGCGCTTCTTTCGCGCCGTGCTGCCCATGGGCGCGGCAGTGGCCATTGTGGGCGTGCTGTTGCTTGCCGAGCCTGACATGGGCGCGTTCATGGTCGTGGCGGTGATTGCCATGGGCATCCTGTTTCTGGGCGGCGTCAACGCCCGCATGTTCTTCCTGATCGCGGGCATTCTGGTGTCTGCCTTCGCGCTGATGATTGCCAGCTCGCCTTGGCGCCGCGAGCGCGTGTTTGCCTACCTTGATCCGTTCAGCGAGGAGCATGCGCTGGGCAAGGGCTACCAGCTGTCCCACTCGCTGATCGCCATCGGGCGCGGCGAGGTCTTTGGCGTCGGGCTGGGCGGCAGCGTCGAGAAGCTGCACTGGCTGCCCGAGGCGCACACCGACTTTTTGCTGGCCGTGATTGGCGAAGAATTCGGTCTGGTGGGCGTGCTCACGCTCCTCGTGCTGTTCCTGTGGATGACGCGCCGCATCATGCACATCGGCCGCCAGGCCATCGCCCTGGACCGTGTGTTTGCAGGGCTGGTGGCCCAAGGCGTTGCGATCTGGATCGGCTTTCAGGCCTTCATCAACATGGGCGTGAACCTGGGCGCGCTGCCAACCAAGGGGCTCACGCTGCCCTTGATGAGTTTTGGGGGGTCGGCGATCTTGATGAATCTGGTGGCATTGGCAGTGGTTTTGCGTGTTGACTATGAGAACAAACACCTCATGCGGGGAGGCCGCGTATGAGCACGCAAAAGACAGCCCTCATCATGGCGGGTGGCACCGGTGGCCACATCTTCCCAGGCCTCGCAGTAGCCGAAGAATTGCGCGCGCGCGGCTGGCGCGTGCACTGGCTGGGTGCGCCGGGCAGCATGGAATCACGCATCGTGCCCACACATGGCTTCACGCTCGAACTGATCGACTTCTCCGGTGTGCGCGGCAAGGGCATCGTCACGCTGGCCCTGCTGCCGCTGCGCCTGCTGCGCGCCTTCTGGCAAGCGCTGCAGGTGGTCCGGCGGGTCAAACCCGATGTGGTGGTGGGTCTGGGCGGCTACATCACGTTTCCGGGCGGCATGATGGGCGTGCTGGCCGGCAAGCCGCTGGTACTGCATGAGCAGAACTCGGTGGCGGGCATGGCCAACAAGGTGCTGGCGGGCGTGGCCGACCGGGTGTTCACCGCCTTCCCCAATGTGTTCAAGCAAGGCCAGTGGGTGGGCAACCCGCTGCGCAAGCCCTTTACCGAACAGCTTGGCCCGACTGAGCGTTTTGCTGGTCGCACCGGCCCGCTGCGCGTGCTGGTGGTGGGCGGGAGCCTGGGTGCGCGAGCGCTCAACGAAATCGTGCCGCAGGCCATTGCGCTGATGCCCGCAGACAAGCGCCTGCAGGTGATTCACCAGAGCGGCGCCACGCAGATCGATGCGCTGCGCGCCAACTATGCGGCTGCGGGGGTCGATGCCGAACTGACGCCGTTCATTGACGACACCGCCAGCGCTTTTGCAGCGGCCGACATCATCGTGTGCCGAGCAGGCGCCAGCACCGTGACCGAAATTGCTGCAGTGGGCGCCGCATCCATTTTTGTACCGTTCCCTTCGGCTGTGGACGACCACCAGACCACCAACGCGCAGTTCCTGGTGAATGCGGGCGGCGGATGGCTGGTGCAGCAGCGCGACCTGACGCCCGACGGGCTGTCGAAAATGCTATTGAATATGGAGCGCTCAACCCTTGTGGATGTAGCGCTCAAGGCCAAAAACATGCAAAAAATCAACGCCACCCGCGAAGTGGTGACTGCCTGCGAGGAGTTGGCCGGATCATGAAACACGCCATTCGCCACATCCATTTTGTCGGCGTCGGCGGCGCCGGCATGAGCGGCATCGCCGAGGTGCTGTTCAACCTGGGCTACCGCATTTCAGGCTCGGACCTGGCCGACAGCGCGACCTTGCGCCGCCTGGAGGGGCTGGGTATCAAGACCTGCCTGGGCCATGCGGCCGCGCACATCGACGGTGCCGATGCCGTGGTCACCTCGACAGCGGTGACATCAGACAACCCCGAAGTGCTAGCCGCGCGCGAGAAGAAGATCCCCGTGGTGCCCCGCGCCTTGATGCTGGCCGAACTGATGCGCCTCAAGCAAGGCATCGCCATTGCGGGCACCCACGGCAAAACGACGACCACCAGCCTGGTGACCTGCGTACTGGCCGAGGCGGGTCTGGACCCGACCTTTGTGATCGGCGGCAAGCTCAACAGTGCGGGCGCCAATGCCAAGCTGGGCAGCGGCGACTACATCGTGGTCGAGGCGGATGAGTCCGATGCATCGTTCTTGAACCTGCTGCCCGTGATGGCGGTGGTCACCAACATCGACGCCGACCACATGGAGACCTATGGGCACGACTTTGGGCGGCTCAAAGGCGCGTTTGTCGACTTTCTGCACCGCATGCCGTTCTATGGCACGGCCATCCTGTGCGTCGACAGCCCGGCCGTGCGCGACATCCTGCAAAGCGTGACCTGCCCGATAACCAGCTACGGTTTTTCGGAAGACGCCCAGGTGCGCGCGATTGACGTAAAAGCCGAGGCTGGGCAGATGCGATTCACGGTGCAGCGGCGCAACGGCGTCACGCTGCCCGACATGGAGATCGTGCTCAATCTGGCGGGCGAACACAACGTGCTCAACGCCCTGTCGGCGATTGCCATCGCGGTGGAACTCAACATCCCAGACGAAGCCGTGCAGCGCGCGCTGGCCAACTTCAAGGGCGTGGGCCGCCGCTTTCAGCGCTATGGCGAGCTGCCCGCCAAGGGTGGCGGCCAGTTCACCGTCATTGACGACTACGGCCACCACCCGGTGGAAATGGCGGCCACGCTGGCAGCAGCGCGCGGGGCGTTCCCCGGCCGCCGTCTGGTGCTGGCCTTTCAGCCGCACCGCTACAGCCGCACACGCGACTGTTTTGAAGACTTCGTCAAGGTCATCGGCAACGCCGACGCCGTGCTGCTGACCGAGGTGTACGCCGCTGGCGAGGCGCCGGTGGTAGCTGCCGACGGCCGGTCGCTGGCCCGTGCGCTGCGCGTGGCAGGCCGTGTGGAGCCGATTTTTGTCGACAACGTGGCCGACCTGCCACAGGTCATTGCCGATAACGCGCGCGATGGCGATGTGGTGATGTGCATGGGCGCCGGATCGATTGGCGCCGTACCTGGCAAGGTGGTTGAGATGCTACAAAATAGTGAGCTAACAGCGCTTGAGGGGAGCGCGCTATGACCCATTTTGATTCAAACATTGATGTGAAGAAGCTGGGCAAGGTGGCCGTGCTCATGGGCGGTGCATCCGCCGAGCGCGAGGTGTCGCTGATGTCTGGCAGCGGTGTATTGCAAGCCTTGCGCTCGCGCGGCGTGGATGCGCATGCGTTCGACCCGGCCCAAAGCGACCTGGGTGACCTTAAGCGCGACGGTTACGCACGCTGCTTCATTGCGCTGCACGGCCGCCACGGCGAGGACGGTACGGTGCAAGGTGCGCTGGAACTGCTGGGCATTCCGTATACCGGCCCGGGCGTGATGGCCTCGGCCATCGCCATGGACAAGGTCATGACCAAGCGCGTCTGGCTGGCCGAGGGCCTGCCGACGCCACGCTATGTGTGGCTCGCGCCCGAGCGTCAGCAGCGCGAAGTGGTGCGCACCGTGCCGGACGAGTTAGGCCTGCCGTTGATCGTGAAGCCTCCGCGCGAGGGCTCGTCCATCGGCGTGACAAAAGTGCGCGGGTACTCCGATATGCAGGAGGCCGTCGCGCTGTCGGCTCGCTATGACCCCGACGTGCTGTGCGAGGAGTTCATCGACGGCGAAGAAGTGACCTGCCCCGTGCTCGGCCAGGGTGCCGACGCCCGCGCGTTGCCCGTGATCCGCATCGTCGCGCCCGATGGCGCTTACGACTACCAGAACAAATACTTCACGGACGACGTGAAGTACCAATGCCCAAGCGGTCTGCCTGAAGCCGAGGAGCGCGAGATCCAGCGTATTGTGCTGGACGCCTACCGCACGCTGGGCTGCCGTGGCTGGGGCCGTGCGGACCTGATGATTCGCGCCAGCGACCGCAAGCCCTTCCTGTTGGAAATGAACACCTCGCCGGGCATGACGGGGCATTCGCTGGTGCCACTGTCGGCGCGTGCTGCAGGCATCAGCTACGAGGAACTATGCCTTCGCATCCTGTGCGATGCCGCACTGGACACGTCGGCCCGTGACGCGCAAGGAGCTGTTCGGCAATGACCAACACGCTGCCCGCACCCCTGGACGTCAAGCTCATGAACCTGACCGCGTCGGTCCTGTTCGTGGGCTTCGCCCTGGGTGCGCTGGCAGCGGGCGCGTGGTGGATGTTGCGTTATCCGGGCTTTGCCATTGCCCGCATCGTGGTGCAGGGCGAGCTGGCGCACAACAACGCGGTGACATTGCGGGCCAACGTGGCGCCGCACCTGGCAGGCAACTTTTTCACGGTGGACCTGCGGGCTGCGCGCGAGGCGTTTGAGCAGGTGCCCTGGGTGCGCCGCGCGCAGGTGCGGCGGGTGTACCCGGCCAGTCTGTACGTCGATTTGCAGGAGCACGACGCAGTGGCGTTCTGGGGGCCAGAGTCTGCCTCGGCAATGGTCAACAGCCAGGGCGAGGTGTTCGAAGCCAATGTGGGCGATGTGGAGCAGGAAGGCCTGCCGCGCCTGCTGGGCCCCCGCGGCACGTCGGCCGAGGCGCTGCAGATGCATGGCTTGCTGCAGCCTGTTTTCCGCCCGCTGGGGCTGGAGGTGGAAGAGCTGGAGCTGACGGGCCGCGGTGGCTGGCGCGCCAGGCTCGACAGCGACGCGGTGGTGGAACTGGGCGGCGGTACCCCGCAAGAGGTGGTGCTGCGAACGCAACGATTCACTCGCACGCTGACGCAGGTGGCTGCGCAGTATGGGCGGCGTGTGGATGCACTGGAGTCTGCCGATCTGCGGCATGCGGGCGGCTATGCCTTGCGCATGCGCGGTGTGACCACGGTGATCCCGGATGCCGCAGGGGCTGCGGCCGGGGTCACCGGCGGCGTGCGAAGGAGATGACGCGATGCACAACACATTGACAGGCATGCAGGGCGCAGGGCGGCAGCGGGACAGAACAGAGAAGGGCAGAGGCTGATATGGCAAGAGAATACAAAGACGTTGTGGTGGGGCTGGACATCGGAACGGCCAAAGTCATGGCCGTGGTGGCCGAGGTGCTGCCCAATGGCGAGCTCAAGCTGGCCGGCCTGGGCGTGGCCCCCAGCAATGGCTTGAAGCGCGGCGTGGTGGTCAACATCGACGCCACGGTGCAGAGCATCCAGCAGGCGCTGAAAGAGGCCGAGCTGATGGCCGACTGCAAGATTCAGCGCGTGTACACCGGCATCACCGGCAGCCACATTCGCGGCCTCAATTCGAGCGGCATGGTGGCCGTCAAGGACAAGGAAGTCACGTCCGCCGACGTGGCCCGCGTGGTGGAGACGGCCAAAGCCATCAACATCAGCAGCGACCAGCGCCTGCTGCTGGTGGAGCCACAAGAGTTTGTGATCGACGGGCAGGATGTGAAAGAGCCCATCGGCATGAGTGGTATCCGCCTCGAAGCCAAGATCCACATCGTGACCGGCGCGCAAAGCGCGGCCGAGAACATCATCAAGTGCGTGCGCCGCTGCGGGCTGGAGGTGGAGCAGCTCATGCTGAACCCGCTGGCCAGCAGCCAGGCCGTGCTGACGGACGACGAGCGCGAGCTGGGCGTGGTGGTGGTGGACATCGGCGCGGGCACGACCGACGTGGCCATCTTCACGGGCGGTGCGATCCGCCACACGGCCGTGATCCCGATTGCGGGCGACCTCATCACCAGCGACATCGCCATGGCGCTGCGCACTCCAACCAAGGACGCCGAAGACATCAAAGTCGAGAGCGGCTACGCCAAGCAGTTGCTAGCCGACCCCGACGCCCAGGTGGAAGTGCCAGGCCTGGGCGACCGCAGCCCGCGCATGCTGAGCAAGCAGGCGCTGGCAGGCGTGATCGAGCCGCGGGTGGAAGAAATTTTCTCGCTGGTCCAGCAGGTGATCCGTGAATCGGGCTACGAAGAAGTGCTGTCGTCGGGCATCGTGCTCACAGGCGGCAGCTCGGTCATGCCCGGGATGATCGAGCTGGGCGAAGACATCTTCTTGAAGCCCGTTCGCCGGGGCATTCCCAAGTATTCCAGCGCGTTGTCTGACATGGTCGCCCAGCCCCGTGCTGCTACCGTTATGGGTTTGCTGGAAGAGGCCCGGCTTGCGCGGTTGCGCGGCTTCAAAGTGGCACAAAAGAGCGGTTCCATGAAGACGGCGTTTGGCCGCTTCAAAGATTTCATTGTGGGGAATTTCTGACCATGAAATACCCCTTGTGGCTAGCGCGCGGGAGCCCTCACCGAAGACCGCGCGAGCGATGGCGATGCACCGGCCCGCCATGCTCTTCACGCATTGATCCCTCATTCCCTATTTGGCATTTGCATACGAATTTAGAACCAGGAGCTCCAACATGACCATCGAAATGATCGAAGCCGAAGAATTCAACCAGGGCACCCAGATCAAGGTGATCGGCGTGGGCGGTGGCGGCAGCAATGCCGTTGAGCACATGATTGCGCGGTCCGTGCAGGGCGTTGAATTCGTCAGCGCCAACACCGATGCGCAGGCGCTGACCCGCAGCTCGGCCCACCGCGTGATCCAGCTCGGTGGCAGTGGCCTGGGCGCAGGCGGCAAGCCCGAAAAGGCACGCGATGCCGCTGAGGCCGCCGTGGAAGACATCCGCGACGCGATCCAGGGCGCGCACATGCTGTTCATCACCGCCGGCATGGGTGGCGGCACCGGCACGGGTGCTGCACCCGTGATCGCGCGCGTGGCCAAGGAAATGGGCATCCTCACCGTCGGCGTGGTCACCAAGCCTTTCGACTGGGAAGGCGGCCGTCGCATGAAGAACGCCGACGAAGGGCTGGCAGAGCTGGAAGCCAACGTCGATTCGCTGATCGTGGTGCTCAACGAGAAACTGCTGGACGTGCTGGGCGACGACATTACCCAGGACGAAGCTTTCGCGCATGCCAACGACGTGCTCAAGAACGCCGTGGGCGGTATCGCTGAAATCATCAATGAATACGGGCAGGTGAACGTCGACTTCGAAGACGTGCGCACGGTGATGGGCGAGCCTGGCAAGGCCATGATGGGCACAGCCACGGCCAGCGGTCCTGACCGCGCCCGAATTGCGGCCGAGCAGGCCATTGCCTGTCCGCTGCTGGAAGGCATCGACCTGTCGGGTGCCAAGGGCGTGCTGGTGCTGGTCACGGCGAGCAGGGGCAGCCTCAAACTGTCCGAGTCGCGCCAGGCCATGAACACCATCAATGCCTACGCATCGACTGATGCGCATGTAATTTTTGGCGCCGCCTACGACGAGAACCTGGGTGACGAGATCCGCGTGACGGTGGTTGCAACCGGTCTGTCACGTGCCAGCGCACGCCGCCAGCCGATCTCGGTGGTGCAGGGTGGCCTGCGCACCGGCACCGACAACATGGCTTACCAGATGCCCGTGGTGGGCGGTGGCACGCTGGGTTCTGCCGTGGGTGTGCAAGGCGGCCATGCGGGCGGCAGCGCTCAGGCCGACTACGGCAGCATGTCGGTGCCCAGCGTGTGGCGTACCAACCGCACCCAGGCAGCGGCCCGCGTGGACGCCCTGTCGTCCGGCGGCATGGACGACCTGGAGATTCCCGCCTTCCTGCGCAAGCAGGCAGATTGAGGCTTGCTATTGAAAGATGAGCTATCCGCGCATGATCCGCTTTGTTTTTAGACTGTTTTCTTTCGGAATTGGATCAGATAAAGCGCTGACAGCTATGAAGTAGATAGCGGACCAAAGACACCGGCGCATAGAAAAAGCCCCGACCGCAAGGTCGGGGCTTTTTTCATGGGTTGCTGGGTGGAAGGGTTGGCTTAGAAGTTTTCCCAATCCCCCGCGTCGTCCTGTGCGGGCTTGTTGGTTTGGGGGCTGGCCTTGGACTGCAGTGCAGCAGGAGCCTTGGCAGGGGCGGGGTTGCGCGAAGCGGTGGGCGCCGAGGGTCGGCCCCTGGACAGGGCTGCAGCTGGGCGGGGTGTGGCAGTGCGCAAGGGTACCGGGGCCGCACGCGGTGTGGCACCCGACGACGTGCTGCCATCTACACGGAACAGGGCCACCACCTGCGTGAGCTTCATGGCCTGCTCACGCAGACTGTCGGCCGCAGCGGTGGATTGCTCCACCAGCGCCGAGTTCTGCTGCGTCATCTGATCGAGCTGGTTCATGGCCGTGTTGACCTGCGCGATGCCCTGGCTCTGCTCGGATGTGGCCGAACGGATCTCTCCAATGATGTCGGTTACGCGCTGCACGCTTTCGACAATTTCCGTCATGGTGGCACCTGCATTGCCCACCAGTTGCGTGCCAGACGCCACCTTTTCGACCGACGCGCCGATCAGCGCCTTGATTTCCTTGGCGGCCGCAGCGCTGCGCCCGGCCAGGCTGCGCACCTCGCTGGCCACCACGGCAAAGCCTCGGCCCTGTTCGCCAGCACGGGCGGCTTCCACGGCCGCATTCAGCGCCAGGATGTTGGTCTGAAACGCGATGCCGTCAATGACGCCGATGATGTCGCTGATCTTGTTGCTGCTGGCGTTGATGTCCTGCATGGTAGCCACCACGCGCGACACCACTTCGCCGCCGCGTGCGGCCACAGTGGCTGCAGAGGTTGCCATCTGGTTGGCGGTCTGGGCCGATTCCGAGGTCTGCTTGACGGTGCTGGTCAGCTCTTCCATGCTGCTGGCGGTGCTCTGCAGGTTGCTGGCTGTGTCTTCCGTGCGGTGCGCCAGGTCGTTGTTGCCCTGGGCGATCTCGCTGGATGCAGTAGCGATGTTTTCGGTGGCCGAACGCACCTCTGTGACCAGTTGGCGCAGTGAGCTGACCATGTGGCCCAGGCTGTCAAGCAGCGAGCCCGCAGGTGCCGCCGGAATGGTTGTGTCCAGATTCCCCTGAGCCACTTCGGACATCACCGCAATGGCGTCGGTTGGCTCGCCGCCAATCTGGCGCAGCACCGACCGCGCCACCAGCAGGCCCACGCCTCCCACGACCAGCATGACCGCGAGCACGATGGCCAGATTGGAAAACAGGGTCTTGCGCACCAGCTGGTCGATATCGTCGGTGTAAAGGCCGGACCCCACCATCCAGTCCCAGCCGTCCACGCGAATCACGTACTGCAGCTTGGGCACCAGCTCCTGAGAGCCCGGGCGCGCGAACATGGTGGGCACGAACACCCGGCCGGTAGAGCTGGCGCGCAGGGCGTCAGAGATCTGTTTGAGGATGTCCGTGCCCGCTCCGTCCTTGACCTTGCCCGCCATGTCCTGCCCCTCCCATTCCGGCTTGATGGGGTGCATGACGCCTTTGGAGTCCAGGGTCCAGATGTAGAAATATTCTGTCTTGCCGTCAGGGCCGCCAAAACGCGAAACCCGCAGCGCCTCCTTGGCGGCCTTTTGCGCGTCGTCTACCGGCATGGCGCCGCTGGCGGCTTTCCTCTGGTACGACGCCACAATGCTGTGTGCGGACTGTACTGCCGTGGTCAGCAGCTCGCTGCGCGACTCGATGATCTGAGAGCGCTGCTGCAGCAACGAACTGACGGCCATGAACAGCAAAGCTACCAGCGCCGTGGCCAACATCAGCAAGATCTTGCTTCTGAAACTCAGTGTGTTCATGTGATAACTCCTTGGGATCCGAAAAATATACGATTCGTCGATCGTAAGCGGAGGGGCGTGCCGAGGTGTCGGGCCAACCTCTTGATGTGCATCAGCAAGTCGTGACCGATTGTGGAGTGGCCCGTCGCCGGCGGGAGCAGGGAAAACGAGCGGGACGCCCACCGTGGTGCCACTTGGACCCGTGCAGCGCATGGACTCCCCTGCGCCCCTAAAATGCGGGAATGCTCCAGCAACGCACCTTGAAGACCTTGACCCGCGCCGTTGGCGTAGGGCTGCACAGCGGCCAGCGGGTCGAGTTGACCCTGAGGCCTGCGCAGCCGGACACCGGCATCGTGTTTCGGCGGGTGGACCTGCCCCAGCCAGTGGACATTCCGATCCGCGCCGAGGCGGTCACCGACACCCGGCTGGCCTCCACCATCGCGGTGGGCAATGCCAAGGTGCACACGGTGGAGCACCTGATGTCGGCCTGTGCAGGTCTGGGCATCGACAACCTGTACGTGGACATCACGGCTGAAGAAGTCCCCATTCTTGATGGATCTTCCGCATCGTTTGTCTTTTTGCTGCAAAGTGCGGGGATAGAGCTCCAAAACGCACCCAAGCGTTTTGTTCGCGTCCTGCGGCCTGTGGAGGTGCGCGAAGGCGAGGGCGCAGCCGCCAAGTGGGCCCGCCTTACGCCGTACCACGGCTACAAGCTCAACTTTGAGATCGACTTTGACCACCCAGCCGTGGATTCCACCGGTCAGCGGGTCGAGTTCGATATGGGCGCGGGCAACTACAGCCGCGACATTGCTCGCGCGCGCACCTTCGGCTTCACGCGCGACGTGGAAATGATGCGGTCCAACGGTCTGGCGCTGGGCGGTGGGCTGGACAACGCCATCGTGATGGACGACTACAAGGTGCTCAACAGCGACGGGCTGCGGTATGACGATGAGTTCGTCAAGCACAAGATTTTGGACGCCATGGGCGACCTGTACCTCATCGGCAAACCGCTGTTGGCTGCGTACAGCGCATTCCGCTCGGGCCATGCCATGAACAATCTTCTGCTGCGCGAGCTGCTGGCCCAGCGCGATGCGTGGGAGGTGGTCACGTTCGATGACGAGCGCAAGGCTCCCATCGGCTTTTCCCAGCCAGTGCGCGCCTGGTAGCGCAGCTTGCCATGTTGATAGTTCGCTGGCTGGCCCTGTCCCTGTTGCTCGCCTCTGCCGTGTGTTTCGGGTTTTATGTCGGCACCGGCCAGGTGTTCTACAAACGGCTGGGGCTGGTGATCTTGAAGTGGACGATCATCGCGGCCGTTGTTTTCTTTGTGGTGGTCTTGCTCGAACGGCTGATTTGACTGTCACATGCTTTGATGGGGCTGGCCTATACTCGCGTCTGCTCCGGGGTGTGCGTAAGCGCTGAGATGCATGGGGTCTGACGTTCAGTCAGGCTGCATGCGAACCCGACGAACTTGATCCGGTTCATACCGGCGGAAGAAGAGCCGACCTCCTTGTCCCGTGCCTGCAGTCCTGCTGGCACGCCCATGCCTCAGGCGCTGCAGTGCGCCGTCCTGGGGGGCGCACAGGTCCATTCCGGAGCAGTTATCCACCGCCACCGGAACCAGGAGACCTGCCCCATGAACGCCCCCGATCCCCACGCCAAGCTGGCCAGCACCGAAAAATTCGCCGAACTGCTGGCGCTGACCCGCGAGCCCTTTCCCGCATCCCGCAAGGCCTATATCCCCGGCCACCTGCACACCGACCTGCGCGTGCCCGTGCGCGACATCGCCCTGACCAATGGCGAGCAGGTCAGCGTGTACGACACCTCCGGCCCATACACCGACCCCGGGGCCGCCATTGACGTGCGCAAAGGCCTGGCCAGCGTGCGCGCAGGCTGGATTGCCGCACGCGGCGATGTGGAGCACTACGAAGGCCGCGCCCCCGTGGCGCTGGATGACGGGCAGAAAAGCGAAGACGCCACCCGCCTGGCCCAGCTGCGTGCCGAAGCCGCCGCGCTGCAGCGCAAGCCCCTGCGCGCCAAGAGTGGTGCCAACGTCACGCAAATGCACTACGCCAAGAAGGGCATCGTCACCCCCGAGATGGAGTACGTGGCCATCCGCGAAAACGGCAAGCGCGAGTGGATGGAGCAGTACATGCAGGATGCAGGCCGCGAGCAGCGCCTGATGGGCAACCCCATGGGCGCAAGCATCCCGCGCATCATCACGCCCGAATTCGTGCGCGACGAAGTGGCCCGTGGCCGCGCCATCATCCCCGCCAACATCAACCACCCTGAAGTGGAGCCGATGGCGATTGGTCGCAACTTCAAGGTCAAGATCAATGCCAACATCGGCAACTCGGCCGTCACGTCGAGCATTGAAGAAGAAGTCGAAAAGCTCGTGTGGGCGATCCGTTGGGGTGCCGACAACGTGATGGACCTGTCTACCGGCAAGAACATCCACACCACGCGCGACTGGATCGTGCGCAACTCGCCCGTGCCCATTGGCACCGTGCCCATTTACCAGGCGCTCGAAAAGGTGGGCGGCGTGGCCGAAGACCTGACCTGGGCGATCTTCCGCGACACGCTGATTGAGCAGGCCGAGCAGGGCGTGGACTACTTCACCATCCACGCCGGTGTGCGCCTGGCTTACATCCACCTCACGGCGCAGCGCCGCACCGGCATCGTGTCGCGCGGCGGCTCCATCATGGCCAAGTGGTGCATGGCGCACCACCGCGAGAGCTTTTTGTATGAGCACTTCGAAGACATCTGCGACATCATGAAGGCGTACGACGTGTCGTTCAGCCTGGGCGATGGCCTGCGACCCGGCTGCGCGAGCGACGCCAACGATGAAGCCCAGTTTGCCGAACTGCATACGCTGGGCGAACTCACGCAAGTCGCCTGGAAGCACGACGTGCAGACCATGATCGAAGGCCCCGGCCACGTGCCCATGCACATGATCCAGGCCAACATGACCGAGCAGCTCAAGACCTGCCACGAAGCGCCGTTCTACACACTGGGCCCGCTGACCATCGACATCGCGCCGGGCTACGACCACATTGCCTCCGCCATTGGTGCCGCCATGATCGGCTGGATGGGCACGGCCATGCTGTGCTACGTCACGCCCAAGGAGCACCTGGGCTTGCCCAACCGTGACGATGTGAAGCAGGGAATCATCGCCTACAAAATTGCGGCCCACGCTGCCGACGTGGCCAAGGGGCATCCCGGCGCCCGCGCGCGGGACGACGCGCTGAGCCAGGCACGCTTCGACTTCCGCTGGCAAGACCAGTTCAACCTGGGCCTGGACCCGGACACCGCCAAGGACTACCACGACGAAACCCTGCCCAAGGACAGTGCCAAGGTGGCGCATTTTTGCTCGATGTGCGGGCCCAAATTCTGCTCGATGAAGATCACCCAGGAGGTGCGTGACTTCGCCAAGCAAAAGGGCATGGCCGAGGCCGACGCATTGGCGCAAGGCATGGAAACCAAGGCCGTGGAATTCCAGCGCAGCGGCGGGCAACTTTACATACCGGTGGTTCCGGCGGCCACGGGCGCATAAGCGCTCCTACTGCCCCCGAGGATTCCCTGGAAGCGGCCCCGGGGGCCGTGCTTACCCTGTGCCTCAGACGGACGGGCTGGCCCTATAGTCGCGGCTACCCTCGGCCCAGAAGGCAGGGAGGGGTTGTGGCATCAAATTTGCTACGCCGGGTTATCTGTTAAAAAATGTAAGGAAGAGCCATGAATGCTCTCGGCCGCTTCTCCATCCGCACGCGTCTCTACTTCGGGACTGTCTTCTCTCTGATTCTTCTCGTGGTGATTGGCGCCATGGGCTACATTGCCCTGGACCGCACCCGGGGCACGCTGCAAGAGCTGTTCTCACAGCGGGTGCAGACCCTGACAGACATGTCCGACCTGCGCACCACCCTGGGTGACCTGCGTCGGACCGAAAAAGACATCATCATCAACTTCAACAACTCGGTCGAGGTGTCGTCCTTGCGCGAGTCCTGGGCCAAAACCCTGGCTGCCTTGCGCAAGAGCCTGGCCGATGTGCGCCAGGTGCAGTCGGGCGATGCCGATTTTGTGGCGTCCATCGACAAATCGCTGGACGAGATCAAGCAGTACGAAACCGGCATTTCTCCCATCTTCGAGAAAATCGAGGGCGCGCAGCTCGATGGCGCGGGCGGTGGCGCCTATGCAGACCGCCTCAAGGTCCACATGGAGGCCACCGACATGCTGTTCTCCAGCCTGGCCTCCACAGCCCGCGCCCGTATGGACGAAGCCCGTGCTGGGGTCGAGTCACGCACCTCCACCATGTCGGCGCTGATCGGCTTCGGGTTGCTGCTGGCGCTGGCAGTGCTGATTCCGCTCACCTTCTTCAGCGTGCGTTCCATCACCAAGTCTTTAGGCCAGGCGCAAGAACTGGCCGAGCGCATTGCCAGCGGCGACCTGTCGCGCGATGTGGCAGTGATGAACCAGGACGAGGTGGGCCAACTGGTGTCCGCCATGGGCCGCATGCAGGACTCGTTGCGGGGCCTTGTGCGCCAGGTGCAAGACGCGGCGGGCAACATCTCTACCGCCAGCTCCGAGATCGCCAGCGGCAACCACGACCTGAGTCACCGCACCGAGCAGACCGCCGCCAACCTCGAAGAAACTGCCTCGTCAATGGAAGTGCTGACCAGTACCGTGCAGCAAAGCGCACAGTCATCGCGCCAGGCCAGCGACTTTGCGTCGTCTGCTGCCGAAGTGGCTGCACGCGGCGGCGCGGTGGTGTCGCAGGTGGTGACCACCATGGACCAGATCACCACCAGCTCGCGCAAGATTGCCGACATCACCGGCGTGATCGACTCGATTGCGTTCCAGACCAACATCCTCGCGCTGAACGCAGCAGTAGAAGCAGCCCGCGCTGGCGAACAAGGCCGAGGCTTTGCCGTGGTGGCCAGCGAGGTGCGCAACCTGGCCCAGCGCAGTGCCGAGGCGGCCAAGGAGATCAAGGGCCTGATCAGCTCGTCCGTAGAGCGCGTCGAAGACGGCTCGCGCCTTGTGAGCCAGGCCGGTCAGACGATGACCGAGATCGTGAGCAGCGTGCGCCGCGTGTCCGACATCATTGCCGAGATCACGGCGTCGTCCGCTGAGCAAAGTGACAACATTGGACAGATCAGTCAGGCGGTTGGCCAGCTCGACCAGATGACGCAACAAAACGCTGCCCTGGTGGAAGAGTCCACCGCCGCGTCCGAGTCCTTGCGGGAACAGGCGCACCACCTGACCAGCGCGGTCAGCCAGTTCAAGCTGCAGGACGGTGCGACGCCCGCGCAGTCCGCCTTCGTCGCGGCCCCTCCCATGCCCGCAGTAGCGCAAACAGCGGCGCGTAAGCCTGCCCTGCAGATCCGCTAATCGGGTGCGACTGCAGGCGGCGCCACCGGAATGGCGTTCGCAGTTTGTGCAGTGGTTGCCACGGGCCCTGCTGCGGGGGGTGTGGGCGCCATCCACCGGTCCAGCCACTGCAGGCGCCATGCGGTGATGGCCATAGCCAGCAGCACCACCAGCGTTCCGACAATCCACCACAGCGGCGCTTTGGACTCGGCAAACGGGTCCTTGAGCGTGCGCCGTGCGGTGGCGGGCACCTTGGCGGTTTGAGACAGCGAACCACCCAGCCGCGTGTTAATGCGCATGCGCCCGTTGATGGCCCAGCCGCTGGCGTCCAGCAGCGGGCCCAGGCTGCGCTGGCGCAGCTTGAGCCAGGCGATCAGCATGCTGGGGCCGGAGATGGCCAGCACGATGCCGATCAGCCCGAGCGGAATCCACACGCCCAGATCCACAAACTTGGCAAAGATGCCCACCGCCACCGCGCTGATGCTGCCCAGGGCCACGCCAATGGCCGCCACGGTGCCCACATCGGTGCCCACATCGGTGCGTCGCGGGGGTAGCGGTCACCGTGTCGGCCGTGGTGCCCACGGTCTTGAGCTCGGTGTTCGCCAGCGTGCTGGCGGTGGAGCCCAGCGACTTTTGCGCGCGCGCTTCGCCCGCCGCCGCCCGCTTGGCCACCTGCTCTTCGATCAGGCGCACGAACTTCTTGTACGGTGACAAGAAGGCCTGGGAGATGCTGGTCGGGTTCTCGACGATGCGGGTGATGGTGGCATCCCAGTTCAGCCCCTTGCGGTCATAGAACACACCGTTGCGGCCCACGAAGAGAAAGTCCACATCGCCCGCGGTGAACGCCGCCACGATGCCCATCTTCTGGCCCTTGCGCGTGCAGTTGCAGTAGGCCAGGTAGGTCTTGGCCAGGCCCGCCAGCTTGGCGTGCTGGGCCGCATCGGTGACCTGCACGGTCAGGTCGCAGCTGCGCGCGTCCAGGTACAGCGTGCCCGCCTGAAAGATCGCGCCTTTTCGCTGGTAGAAGGCCGAGAACGAGACAAAGTTGTTCAGCAGCTCCATCAGGTCGCGCTTGAAGCGCAGCAACTTTTCCAGATCCTTGGTGTGTTCGTTGTGTGTCTGCTCGGCCTCGTCCTCCGCAATCAGCGCCATCACCCGCTCGCGGGCGTCGCTGCGGTGCAGCGTGTGAAGCAGCTCCTCGTCCAGCGCATCCAGCGACGTGGCGGGCCGGTCTGCCAGCCATTGCTGGCAGGGTGCCAGTGCCTTGCGGATGCTGGCCCATTCGTCCTGCGTCAAGGCGTCCGCCCGGCGCCCCAGCAGCGGCGCCACCGTGTGGTCGCGAATGCTGCGCAGCGCGGAGGCCCAGGCCGGGTTGACGCCCTCGGTCAGCGGCAGCAGGGCCTGCGGCGTGATGGCTGCCAGCGGCAAGGTAGTGATGGCGGTAGACGACAGGTCCAGCTGCTGGCCCGCCATGGCGGTGTATTCCTCCAGCGACGGGTTGAGCGCCGTGGCCGCGCGCAGGTCGTACGCGGCCAGGCGGCTGCGCGCAAAAAAGTCTTCGATCTTGTGCGCCACGGCATTCATGGCCTGGGTGGCCTTGAGCGTGTGCTCACCCAGCGCCAACGCCGTGGTCGCGTCACGTGCCTTGGCGGCCCAGACTTCGATCTTGTCCAGGTCGGCAAAAAACGTCTCGGCGCGGACGCGGTTGATTCCGGGCAATGGCGGGTCGCCCACCGGGGGCGTGCCGCCCTGCGTTGTGAGGATGTGGCCGATGGTTTCGCGCGCCAGCGTGTCGCCCCGCGCGGTGTCGGCGGTGATGATGCCGTCGCCATTGAAACGCAGGGTGCTCAGCTGCTTGCTGCGGCTCAAGGTCTGCGAGGTGGGCAAGGTGGCGGGAGCGGTGCGCGCACCCGTGGCGGGGCGATACACCGTGCAACGCTGTTGCCCTCCTATCCTTTCGCAGCGTCGCGTGTCTCTTAAGCGGCCAGCGCCCAGTGGCGCCGTAGGACACGCGCCAACAGCCATTGCCAATGGCAGACACCCGCAGCCGAGCGCCGACGGTGCCGCACTGGACAGCACGGCGCCTTTCAAGCAACGATTTTTTGGTGTTTTTGGCCGCTAGCGCTTGTCCAGTAAGCGATGGTAGCTATCAAAATTGTAGTTAAGAAGCCTGGGGCCCCAGGCTGCGGTGCTCAATCCCGCGTGACGCGCAGCACTTCTTCGCGGCTGGTGATGCCCGCCGCAATCAACCGCTCGGCGTCGTCGCGCATCAGCGCCATGCCACCGGCCAGCGCAGCGGTGCGGATGTCGGCTTCGGAGGCCTGGTTGTGGATCTGCGCACGGATCGCGTCGGTGGTCACCAGCAGCTCGAACACGCCCGTGCGGCCCGTGTAACCCGTCTGGCCGCACTGGTCGCACCCCGCGCCGTGGCAATGGCTGCAGTATTTGCGCACCAGTCGCTGGGCCAGCACACCCAGCAATGAGGACGACAGCAGGAAGGGTTCCACACCCATGTCCGTCAAGCGCGTGACGGCGCTGGCGGCGTCGTTGGTGTGCAGCGTGGCCAGCACCAGGTGGCCGGTGAGCGAGGCCTGGATGGCGATCTGCGCGGTCTCGAAGTCGCGGATTTCGCCAATCATGATGATGTCCGGGTCCTGGCGCAGGATGGCGCGCAGGGCCTTGGCAAAGGTCAGGTCGATCTTGCTGTTGACCTGCGTCTGCCCCACGCCCGGCAGCTCGTATTCGATGGGGTCTTCCACCGTCATGATGTTGTTGCGCGTCGCGTCCAGGCGGCCCAGGCCTGCATACAGCGTGGTGGTCTTGCCCGAGCCCGTGGGCCCGGTCACCAGGATGATTCCGTGCGGCTGCGAGATCAGGCCCTCAAAACGGCGCAGGGTTTCGCCCTGCATGCCCACCGCCTCCAGACTCAGCTTGCTTTCACTCTTGTCCAGCAGACGCAGCACGGCGCGTTCGCCATGGGCGCTGGGCAGGGTGGACACGCGCACGTCGATGGCGCGGGTGCCCAGGCGCAGGCTGATGCGGCCGTCCTGCGGCAGGCGCTTTTCGCTGATGTCGAGGTCGGCCATGATTTTGAGGCGCGAGATCAGCGCGGCATGCAGCGCACGGTTGGGCTGCACTACTTCGCGCAAGCTGCCGTCCACGCGAAAACGCACGCTCGAATGGCGCTCGTAGGGCTCGATGTGGATGTCGCTGGCGCCGTCGCGTGCGGCCTGCGTGAGCAGGGCGTTGAGCATGCGGATGATGGGAGCGTCGCCTGCAGATTCCAGCAAATCCTCGACGGCAGGCAGCTCCTGCATCATGCGCGACAGGTCGGCATCGCTTTCGACTTCGCTCACCACCGTGGCGGCACTCGATTCGCTGTGCGAATAGGCCGCGCTGATCCGCTGGGCCAGGCCGGGCGCGTCCAGGGGTTGCATCTGCTGCACGGGGTGTTTGCGCAGCACTTCGGACAGCGCGCCCGCATCGGGGTTGGGGCCGTGCCACAGCACCAGCTGGTGGCCGTCGTCCTCCAGCAGCAGCTGGGCGGTGCGGGCAAAGGCGTAGGGCAGGGGGTGGCGCATGGGCGGCTAATTCCTCAGAGCACGCCAGGGCCGGGCGCCACCGCTGAGACCATTTGCGTGGCCGGGTCGGTGGGTGCGCGGCTTATCGGCGCACCTGTACTGTTGGGCGTTGTACTGTGGGGCGGGACGGGCGCGGGCACCAGCTGCTGCATGGGCTGCGGCGCCACGGGGGTAGACACCGCGGGTGGGGCGGGCGGCTGGCCCATCTGCTGCGCGGGCTGCACATACGGAGCGGGCTCGGCCCGCTGGGGCAGCGCAGGCAGCACGGGCGCGCCATTGACCGAATTCATTATTGCGCTGGATTTGGGCTGTGAGGCCTGCTGCAGCGCGCGAATGGCCTCGTAGCGGTCCAGCATCAGCGCGTCGCTGGTGGCGTTGTCACGCACCACAACGGGGCGCAGGAATACCATCAAATTGGTCTTGTTGCGCGTGCGGTTCTCGCTGCGGAACAGGCCGCCCACCACGGGCAGGTCGCCCATTACCGGCACCTTGTCCTGGCCTTGCTGGTAGCTGTCTTCCAGCAGGCCGCCAATCACAATGATGCTTCCGTCGTCCACCACCACGTTCGATTCGATGGAGCGCTTGCTGGTGGTGGGGCCGTTGGGGTTGCTGAGGGTGTTGCCGTCTATCTTGGAGACCTCCTGATAGATGGACATCTTCACCGTGCCGTTCTCGCTGATTTGCGGCCGTACCTTGAGCATCAGGCCCACATCCTTGCGCTCCACGGTGGTGAACGGGTTGACGTTGCTGCCTGTCCCCGTATTGGCATACGAGCCCGTCACAAAAGGCACGTTGCTGCCAATGATGATGCGCGCCTCTTCGTTGTCCAGCGTCATCAGGTTGGGGGTGGAGAGCACGTTGGCATCGCCGCTGTTTTGCAGAAAACTGGCCAGCGCGCCCAGGTAGTACTGGCCGTTGATGCGTGGGGCCAAGCCTATGTTCAGGCCGGGCCCCAGGGAGTTCGCGGCAGTTCCGATGGAGGTGGGGTTCTTGGACGCTAGCGCTATAGCGGCGCTCAAGATGTTGGCGCCGACCAGACCCGAGTTGGTACCAATTGCACCAATCATGCCGTCACCCTGTTTGCCCAGAAGGCCCTGCCACTGGATGCCGAATTCGGCCAGCTTGCTGGCTGAGACTTCGACAATCAGGCTCTCGACCAGCACCTGTGCGCGGCGTCCATCGAGCTTGTCGATGACAGTGCGCAGCTGTCGGTACAGTGGCTCGGGCGCGGTGATGATGAGCGAGTTGGTGGTGGGGTCGGCCTGGATCTGGCCGCCGGTGGAGGGTTGGTTGTTGTTGGTGCTGCTGGTGCCCATGCCACTGCTGGCGCCCCCGCCCAGACCCAGATTGCTGCTGCCGGACGAGCCTGCGTTGGACAGGCCACCGCCCGTGCTCAGGCCCGTGCTGGCAGGAGCGCTGCTATTGCCGCCCCCGCTGGCTGCCCCACCGTTGTTGCCCCCGCCCATGGCGGCCATGGCCGCGCGCAAGGTGGTGGCCAGCTTGGTGGCGTCGGCGTTCTTGAGGTACACCACGTGAATGTTGCCGTTGGCCGCACTGCTGCCGGGCACGGGGGCCTGGTCCAGCTGGGCTACCAGCGCGCGCACCTGGGACACGCGGGCGGGGTTGGCCGCCCGCAGAATCAGCGAGTTACTCCGCGGTTCGGCAATCAGCGTGGTCCTGAAGGACGTGTCGGCTTGGCCGGGTGCTGCGGCCGGAGTGCCCGCGCCGCCTGTGCCGCCACCGTCGATGAGGCGTGCCACCAGCGGGGCCAGGTCGGCCGCTAAGGCGTTGCGCAGCGGGATCACCTCTACGTCGCTGGCGTTGGAGACATCCATCGCCGCCACGATGCGCGCCAGGCGCTGCAGGTTGTCGGCGTAGTCGGTGATCACCAGCGAGTTGTTGCCGGGGTTCACGTTGATGGTGTTGTTGGGGCTGATCAGCGGGCGCAGCACGGGCACCAGGTTGGCTGCGCTTTCAAAATTGAGCTTGAAAATCTGCGTGACGATTTGCCCGCCTGCAGGAGCGCTGCCTGCGCTGCCCTGCACCACGGTCACGCTGCCGCCCTGCAGTTTGGCGTCGGCCTCGGGCACCACCTTGTACAGCCCGGCCGATTCCACCACCGTAAAGCCCTGCAGCCGCAGCGCCGCCAGAAACTGCTGGAAGGCGGCGGCGGGCGTCACGGCGCGTTCGGTCACCAGGTTGAGCTGGCCTTTGACGCGTGGGTCCACTACCACGTTGCGCCCGGTGATGGTGGCCATGGTGCGGGCCACGGCCTCAATCTCTGCGTTGGCAAAGTTCAGCGTGACGGGTTCGCTCTGGCGCACGCTGCCGGTGCGTGTATCGATGGCCGTTTGCGCAACAATTTGGCCGCTAGCGCTTACCAGTAAAGCGCTGACAGCTATTATTTTGATAGTAAATCGCAGGTGGGGCGAAAACAAGGACGTCATAGAACTAACCCACGGTGATGATGGAGCGCGCGCCGCTGCGCCGTCCGATGATGTTCAGAAGATTGGACAGCGCGGCCTCGCGCTCGGGGCTGGCGCTGGCCTCGCCCGCAAAACGCAGGCGCTGGCCCACCCATTGGCCGGTGCCACTGAGCTGCAGGTGCCCGTCCAGCGTGCTGAGTGCCAGCGTGGGCACATCGCCCCCCTGCAGCACCAGCCGGTAGCTGCCCATGGGGCGCAGGGTGGACAGGCGCGACGACATGGCCCGCGCATCCAGCTGCGCCTGGCCCGTCAGCACCATGCGGCCCGCCGCCCAGGTGGCCTGCAGGCCCTGTGTCTGCAGGGCCAGCTGGCCCTGGGGCTGCAAGGTGTTCCAGGGCGTGCCCAGCCCGGTCAGCAGCGCCGCAGGCCACTGACTCTGGCCGTCCGCCACCGCTAGACGCATGCCGGCCCATCGTGCGAACACCTGTGCCTGCAACGGTGCGGGGGTGCAGCACGCTGCGTGCAACTGCACGCGCACGCCGGTCCAGGTGGGGCGCAACTGCCAGTCCACGTGCCCGGGCAGCGCGGCGCGGTCTTGGCTGGCATTGCCCCCCGTCAATACCAGTTGGGCCGACCCGGTCCACACCGTGCCGCGCACCTGTTGCAGCAGAACCTGACCATGGGTGCCCTGGGCTACCGCCTGGGCTAGCCAGTGGGCGGGTGCAAACACCACCACCGCAGGCAACACCCCCAGCACGGCGCCGGCCAGCGCCCAGCCCCAGGCCGTGCGCGGCGCAGAGGCGCCGGGCGCGCGCGCGGGGCTGCGGGCTGGGTTGCGTGTACGGGTGTTGAGGGTCACTGAGCAGGTGTCTGGATAAGGGACGAGAAAGTAGGGATGCGTCGGTCAGCGTGCAGCGGGCAGAACCAGCACCAACGTGCCATCCCAACGCGGCATGGCCGCCACCGGGTTGCCCAAGGTGAGGGGCGCTGCGGCGTTGGGCGCCGTGGCTGCTGCGGTGCTGCGTGCCAGGCGCGCTTCAACCGGCGTGGCGCGTGCATTGCTGCGGGCCTGCGCCAGCCACTGGGCCAGTGCGTCGGCTGGTGCGCCCTTCAGGGTGACCGTGGCCCGGTCGCCCACCACATTGAGCTGTGCCGTGGCACCCAGGCGCTGGGTGAGCGCCGTGCGCAATGCGCCCACAGCGTCGCCGGGGCTGCTGCGTGGGGCGGCTTGCAATTGCTGGGCCTCGGTCTGCAGGCTTTGCATGCGCTGCAACTGTGTGTCGAGCGCGGCGTGGCGTGCCGGTGCGGCCCGCAGCGTGGCCAGGGCTGGCGCCAGTGCTACCCACCACAGAAGCGCCAGGGTGATGAGGCCACCTGCGGCCAGCACCAGGTTCTGCTCGCGCGGGGCCATGGCCTGCCAGCGTGCTTTCAGTGCAGTGTTGCGTGTCATGGTGTTCATGGGGCGCCCTCGCCCACTTGCAGCAGCAGGCTGCCATCGTCCAGCCGCACGCGGTAGCCCGCGGCCTGCAGCCGCGCAGCGAGCGCGGGTTCCTCTTCAGCACCCAGCGTCACGCCGCGCAGGCGCAGTTCGCCGGGGGTGTATTCAATGCCCGTGGGCTGCTGGCCCGGGGGCAGCGCGGTGCCTGCTGCCGCCAGCAGGGGCTCCAGGTCCCGTGCCGACACGCTGCCAGCAGCTTGCCTGAGCAGGGCCAGTTCGCGCTCCATCTGCACGGGTGCGTCCACCACCACCTTTACCTGCGGGAAGGTCTGGGTCAGCGCATTGCGCACGCCCGCCTGCTTGGCGGCCAGCGCCTGTTGTTCTTGCCAGGCCCATGCGTTCAACCCTACCAGGTGCGCGACCACCAGCAACCCCGCACCCCACCGCGCAGCACGCCACTGGGGTGCATACAGCGCCGCGCTGAGCGCACTGCCCGCCTTGCGCAGGGCACGCGTGCGGCCGGTGCTGGCCAGGTCAAACTGCGCCAGGTCCCAGTCGCCGCGCGCGGCATCCAGCGCGCGCTGGCTGGTGGTGTGCAGTGCCACGCGTTGGCCTTGCTGGCCCAGCGTGCGTTCGGCCAGCGTGGCCACGGCGGGCTCTGCGCGCACCACCAGGGTGTTGTCCTCGTCGCTGGCCGCCTGGGCCGGGGGCATGCCTGCGCGCGCCAGGGTCAGCGCCATGGTGGTCAGTGGTAACACGGCCACCGCTTGTTCTGCGCCCTGGCCTGTGAGCACCACATAGGCTTCTTCGGGCGTTCCCAGCGCACACAGCTCGGGGTTGCCGCTGGCGGTGGGGCCGGGGGCAAATTCGGGCACCACGCGGGACACACGGCGGCCTGCAGCCTCCAGCGCCTGCAGGTTCTCGCGCAGCCAGGCGCGGTCACACACCGCCACCCACACAGGGCTGCCCGCCTGCGCGCCGGGCTGGATGGCAAAGTGCAGTTGGGCCGCATCGTCCAGCACGCGGTCTTCCAGCAAGCCCTCCAGCACCGACCGCAGGCGCGGCGTCTGCTGTCCCGCACCCAGGGGCAGACCCGGCGGAAGCGACACCCGCTGCCACGACAGCGCACGCGCAGGCACCACGGCCACGACCTCACCCCCGGGGCGCGTGGGCTCGGGCAGCAGTGCCGCAGGGGCGGTGGCGTGGCGAAGTGCGGTGTGGCCGTCCGCCGTCAGCGTGTAGCTGTACTCGGTGGCGGGCCCTGGACGGGCGGGCGGCAGAAAAAGGATCAGGGTGCTCATGGACGGGTTTTGCGGGCCATTTTAGGGGGAGGGCGTGACCGTTCGACGGGGCAGGGTGACTGGGTGGGCAGGGTATCCCGCCTCAGCGCTGCATCTCGGAGGCGGACTGCGTGGTCTCGCGGTCGAAAGCGCCGCGTTCGCGCCATAGCGTGGTGACCTCTCTGCCCTGTCTGCGCACCAGCGAGCGCTCGTCCACGATCGCGTCACCCAGGCGTAATCGGCCTCGTACCTCGAAGTAGGAGGACTGGATGGAGAAAGCGCTTTCATTGATGATGCCTGGCTGGGCGCCGATCAGTTCGCTGACTTCGAGCAGCTTGCCAAAGTGCCGGGTCTCGCGGGCCTGCACCATTTTCTGGGCGCTGGCCATGTCCAGCCCGTCGATGGCTGCCATCAAGACCTCCAGGTTGGCGGTGTTCAGGTTGACTTCCGTGCGTACGGGTAACAGCGTGACATGGGGGGCGATGGTTGCAATGGTGGCTGGTGAGAGGCCCAGCCAGCCAAGTTGTGACACGGTGGGCGGCATCAACGGGGCCTGGTTGCCGTCGTTGCCCTCAGTCGACTGGGCCTGGCGCATGGATTCCACCATTCGCCCCAGCTCCTGCTGCGGCAGACCCAGGCGCTCGAACAGCCGGGTGAACTGCCGCAACGCCACGGCTTGCACCTGCCCGTCTACAACCAGGTTGGTGATGTTGAGCCGCCCCTGCATGTCGGTGATCTGACCCGACAAAAAGGCATCGGTCGTATCGGTGCTCGCATCGTCCACCTGTGACACATTGCCCTCGGCAGCCAGAAAAGTCGACAGGCGCGCCTCCTGCAGTGGTACGGCCCAGGGCTCCGCCAGATGGTCCGGCCCCGACGCTATGGCGTCCTCGCGCAGAATCAGCCGCGACCAATCCAGCGCACCAATCAAGATCCATGCCGACTGCACCTGGCCGCGCTCAGCCGTTTCGACCTCTACCGCACGCCACTGCTGCCACATGGCCGACGCGGCAAATGTGGCCACCAGCGTGACGGTGAGCATGGCCATGAGAAGGGCCGCACCAATTTGGGCGTGGGATCTTGGGGGTCGTCGGCTCATGACCTGCCTCCGCCCAGCGCCGGCTTGACCCAGTCCCGGGTCAGTTGCCCCGCCAGCGCCTGGCCCGGCGGCAGGGTGATCTGCAGGCGCACGCCGTCGGGGATGGCCGACGCCGCATCGCCCGGCGCCGTGCCGGTGCTGGACAGCGGGTTGGACCACGCACCGCCCCGGTAATAAAAAATCTGCCAGTCGGTGAGCGGCAGCAGCGTGACCTCAAAGCGCCGCTCGGCGTCTCCAGGTGTGCGTGCCCACTGGGCCGCCAGTTGCCAGGCCTCCTGCCACTCGGCCCGGGTGCGGACGGGCGGCGACTGCCAGCGCATCCACTGGCCCGCGCCCTGTGTGTTGTTGCGGCGCGTCCAAGCCACCACCAGCGCGCCCTCGTCGGGCACCGCACTGCTGCGGCGCGTCATCCGCAGCACCTGGCCGTCCCAGTCCAGTGGCGTGGTGTGGGCAATGGGCATCAGCGCGTCCAGGTCGGTGCCCCATTGGCCCATTGCCGCCTGAAGCACCAGCATTTCATCGGCGCGCTGGCGCGTCTGCTCCTGCGCCCGCACCATGCCATCGAGCCCCCGCCAGCTCAGGATGGCGATCAGCGCCATCACGCCAATGGCGACCAGCAGTTCTATGAGTGTGAAGCCGCGCGAACCCATGGCGTACGAAACCGGCGCGGCGCCATCGCGAGGGCGGCCAGCAAGGGCCGTCCCGCGGCAAAGGCCGTCGTCCCCCCGGGGGCTGAGGGCCGCGGCTCCAAGCCTGCCTGCGCAGGCTTGGACGGTCCCGAAGAGCCGTAGCCTCTGGCTGAGGCACGGAAGCGCGAAGCGACTCAGGGGGGCCATCAATACCTTCCAATGATGGTCGAGATCCGCAAGATAGAGCTCTCGCCATCCAGCACCTGCGCGTCGATGCGCCGAAAACTGGGGTTTGGCGTGGGGCGCACGATCATCGCGACAGTGAGCTGGCGCCCGGCCTGCTCGCAGGTCACAGTGCTGTCGCCCACGCTGGGCATCTGGCGTGACAGCCGGGCCTTGACCAGTTCATTTTCGGCACACAACTGGGCCAGCACGATATCGCTTTGCCGCAGCGCGTTGCGCGTAAGGGCCGTGGTGGCCTGCAGGCCCGCCATCAACGCAATCGCCACAATGGCCAGCGCCACCAGCACCTCGACCAGCGTAAACCCCCGCTGCCGGTTTGCCGCCGCGGTGGATCGGGTCACTGCACTGACTCCACCGAGAACGGCCGCACACCGTCGGTGGCAATGCGCAGGGTGCGGTCGGGGTGCGCCTGGTGCGTGATCAGCACCTGCTGCGGGCCTATCAGGGGTTCGGGCCCCAGCTGCAGCACGGCGCCTTGCCCGCGCACCGTGGTGCCTGCATCCAGCCACTGGCTGGGCAAAGCGGCTTGCGCGCTGGGCGGCAAACCTTCAAACCGGAACCCCTGCGGTAGCGCGCGCCAGCGCACGGGGATACCCCCGGCCCTTGACTGCGCCCGGGCCGACTCCAGCAACGCCGCCAGCCGGGCCGCTTCACGCTCCAGCTGGGTCTGCCCGCTGTCGCGCATCGCAATCCCCACCCCGGCCGTGGCCAGCGCGATGATGCTGATGACCACCAGCAGTTCAAGGAGGGTGAAGCCGCGTGAACGGTTCATGGGCTTGTGCGACGCGAACTTGCAGCGGTCGCTGCGCCTCCAGAAGGCATGCGGCCGCAGCGCCGGGCCGCCCCAAGCAAGGCCCGGCCCCCTTGGGGGGCAGGGAGCGACACGCAGTGCGCGACCGTGGGGGGGCAACGGTTTCGCCGCCGGGCCGCCCCAAGGCGAAACACATCCCCCTTGGGGGGCAGGGAGCGACACGCAGTGCGCGACCGTGGGGGCCACGTGTTACTGCCAGCTGCCGATATCAGCGTCCTTGCCTTCGCCGCCCGACTGCCCGTCGGCGCCGAAGGACATCACATCAATCTCGCCCTTGATACCCGGGTTCAGGTACTGGTAGGGGCGGCCCCACGGGTCATTGGGCAGCTTCTCCAGGTACAGCTTCCAGTTGTTGGGCACAGGGCCGGACGTGGGCTTGGTGATGAGTGCCTGCAGGCCTTGCTCTGCCGTGGGGTAGCGCTGGTTGTCCAGCCGGTACAGCTTGAGCGCCTGCATGATGTTGGTGATGTCGGTGCGGGCGGCGGTGCTGCGGGCGTCGTCCGCGCGGTCCAGCACGTTGGGCACGATGAGGGCGGCCAGTACGCCGATGATGACCAGCACCACCATCAGCTCGATGAGGGTGAAGCCACGGGCCACATTGGTTGCCAGGCGGTGGCGGGCGGAGCGCATGAGGAGGGTAAGGGAAGTCGTGTTCACTGCAGGCGGTCTCTCGGGATGGTCGAATCGCGTGAATCATAATCCCCGCATGGTGACCAATTCACACAGCAAATGGGGCGTACGCCTGGGGACTCTGGCCTTATGGGCTGCAGCGGGCGCCAGCGTTGTGTTCTGGGGCATGCGCCTGTCGGCCCCCGCCGCGGGCACAGTAGCCCCCGTGGCGCTTGCAGCGCCCGCCGCGCCGGACGCCCAGGCCCTGGCGCGTTTGCTGGGCGCTGTGCCTGCGGCGCCCGGTGCGGCACCGGCCACGCCGGTTGCGTCGTTGGCCAGCCGGTTCTCCCTGATCGGTGTGTTGTCAGGCCGCAGCAGCGGTGGCGGCGCCGCGCTGATTGCGGTGGACGGCAAACCCGCCAAGCCGTTCCGCCTGGGGGCCGAGGTTGATGAGGGGCTGGTGCTGCAGGCGCTCAGCCCGCGCCAGGCGCAACTGGGTAGCAGCCTGGACGGGCCTGCCACGCTGACCCTGGACATGCCGCTCAAGAACTGACCGGGCTTCAGGACAGGCTGCGGATCTCCCATTCGCCCCACGCAGGGGCTGCCACTGGCCATTCATCCGGTCGGGGCATGGCGCTTTCCCACTTCTTCTCTTGAACCTGGTGCAGCCAGGCCACGCAGCGCGCAACGCCTGCGTGGGTGATCCACACCACATCCTGGCTCGCCGTCGCGTTGCACAGTCGCTGCGCATCCTGCAGCGCCAGCGACACGCGGGTGAGCACGTCGCTCAGGCTCTCGCCGCCGCCCGGGGCGTGGGTGGCGAAGGCGGCGGTCCAGGTGTCAACAGCCGGTTTGCCGATGTCGTCCCAGCTGCGCCCCTCCCAGCTGCCAAAGTCCATTTCGCGCAGGCGGGCGTCGGGTTTTGAGCCCAAATCGGGCCTTAGCGCTTGCAGATCAAGCGCGAGTAGCTCACATCTTTGTAGCGTTGAATGAAAAACCCACGCCTTTGGCGGCACGGCGGCCGCCAGGCGCTGTGCCGCCGCGCGGGTGGCTGCTGGGTCGGCCCGCACATCCAGCGCGCCGTAGCAGGTGCCGGGTGCCACTTGGGGCTGCGCGTGCCGCACCAGCCACAGCCGTGCGCTGGCCGGGGGGGCGGTCACAGCCACCGCAGGGCCAGCGCCGCGCCCAGATAAAAGCCGATTTCACTGACCTGTTGTGTGGCGCCCAGGCAGTCGCCAGTAAAACCTTGCAGCCGACGGGCAAACCAGCGTGCCATCCAGGCGGCGACCAGAGCGCTAAAAAGAACCGACGCTATTAAATAGATAGCTGATTGCACATACCAGACAAGCGCTATCGGCAAAAAACACCATAAAATTGCCGCTACCAGCGCCCCGCCCGATATCTGGTCTGCCAGCGGCTTGCTTTTAGACCGCGCCGTGTCGCCCACATGCGGCAGGCTGCGCACGATGAGCAACGGCCAAAAGCGCGACAGCACATGCGCCCCCACCAGTGCCGCCAGCGCCGCCAGCAGGCTGTGCGCCCCCAGCAGCGCCAGCAGGCTGACCTTGGCCAGCAGCGCCAGCACCAGCGCCATGGCGCCGAACGCGCCGACGCGTGAATCTTTCATGATGTCGAGCGCCCGTTCGCGGTCATAGCTGCCGCCCAGCCCATCGGCCACGTCGGCCAAACCGTCTTCGTGAAAGCCGCCGGTCATCAAGACGGTGGCAATGGTGCAGAACACGGCTGCCACGGCTGGGGCCAGCGGGTTGGGTGCCAACGCCCAAAACAGTGCTGCATAGACAACCGCCGCCAGCAACGCCGCCAGCCAGCCAATGCCCGGAAAGTGCGCCGCACTGGCGCGCAGCATGGCGGGGCTGTATCCCACCCACGCCGCCAGCCGCCCGGTGACCGGTATGCGGGTGAAGAACTGCACGGCCAGCAGGTAGTGGCGCAAGGCTTGCATGGGCGGCCGGTTGATATGTCAGATTTGATAGCTGCTAGCGCTTATGGGATAAGCGATAGAGGCCAATTTGACTCATATTTTGGTTACTTGGAGCGCAGGAACAACCGGTAGGCCGGGTTCAGCGTCTCTTCCACATACGGATATCCCAGCGTGGCCAGAAAGGCGTCGAAGGTGGCGGCGTCTTCGGCGGGCACCTGCATGCCCACGAGGATGCGGCCATAGTCGGCGCCCTGGTTGCGGTAGTGGAACAGGCTGATGTTCCAGGTCGGCTGCATCAGGCTCAGAAACTTGAGCAGCGCGCCCGGCCGCTCAGGGAAGGTAAAGCGCATCAGCCGCTCGTCCTGCGCCAGCGACGAGTGGCCGCCCACCAAGTGGCGCAGGTGCTCCTTGGCCAGCTCGTCGTGGGTCAGGTCCAGCGCTTCAAAGCCGTGGCGGCTGAAATTCTTGGCGATCTCTTGCGACTCGCCCTTGCCCTGCGTGGTCAGGCCCACAAATACATGGGCCTGCGCTGCATCGCTGATGCGGTAGTTGAACTCGGTCACGTTGCGCGGGCCACCGGGCAGATCGCCCACCACCTCGCAAAAGCGGCGGAAGCTGCCACGTTCTTCGGGGATGGTGACGGCCAGCAGCGCCTCGCGCTCCTCGCCCACCTCGGCGCGCTCGGCCACGAAGCGCAGACGGTCGAAATTCATGTTGGCGCCGCACAGGATGGCGGCATAGGTCTCATCCTTGGTGTTTTTCTCGGCCACGTACTGCTTGATGGCGGCCACGGCCAGCGCCCCTGCGGGCTCGACAATGCTGCGCGTGTCCACAAAAATGTCCTTGATGGCGGCGCAGACGGCGTCGGTGTCCACCGTGATGAAGTCGTCCACCAGGCCGCTGTGGGTGATGCGGAAGGTTTCCTCGCCCACCAGCTTGACGGCGGTGCCGTCCGAGAACAGGCCCACGTCGGCCAGCGTCACGCGCTCATGTGCCTTGACGGACTGGATCATGGCGTCCGAGTCGTTCATCTGCACGCCGATCACCTTGATCTCGGGCCGCACGGCCTTGATGTAGTTGGCTACGCCCGAAATCAGCCCGCCACCGCCGATGGCCACGAACACGGCATCGAGCTGGTTGCTGCCCAGGCTTTGCAGCTGGCGCAGGATCTCCATGGCGATGGTGCCTTGGCCCGCAATCACGTCCGGGTCGTCGAACGGGTGCACAAAGGTCAGGCCCTGTTCCTTTTCGAGCTTGACCGAGTGTGTGTAGGCGTCGGAATAGCTATCCCCAAACAGCACAACCTCGCCGCCCAACGTCTTGACGGCGTCAATCTTGAGCTGCGGCGTGGTGGTGGGCATCACGATCACGGCGCGCGTGCCCAGCTTGTGGGCGCTCATGGCCACGCCCTGGGCGTGGTTGCCGGCCGACGCGCAGATCACGCCGCGCTGCAGTTGCTCGGGCGTCAGGTGCGCCATCTTGTTGTAGGCGCCGCGCAGCTTGAAGCTGAACACGGGCTGCTGGTCTTCCCGCTTCAGGAGCACCTGGTTGTTCAGACGGCGGCTGAGGTTCTTTGCAGGCTCCAGGGCCGACTCCACCGCCACGTCGTAGACGCGGGCGGTCAGGATTTTTTTCAGGTAGTCGGCGGGAGTGAGGTGCTGGGTCATGACGGGAGCAAGGTGGAGGCCGCCGCAGCGCAGGTGGCGGGGGCCCACATCATAGGGTGTCGGTTTTTGCAGGCTGATTCGCCGGTGGGCGCCGCGCGGAGCCATTTCAGCCAAAAAAAAGCCCCGGGCCGTGAGGCCTGGGGCTGAATCCATCCTTTGAGGAGATGGAGGAGACAATCGGTGCGGGGAAAAGGCTGGAAACTTCGTTTCGGTCTTTGTTCCATCTGCTTCGTTATTGATTGAAAAGCAGCGCGTGGGATGAAGTTTAGCGCGAGTCGTGTTGCGTTGCAGCAAAATCCACATCAAATTTATCGCGCCGGATGATTCCGTGCGAAAAAAACCACGTCAACACACAGTCACCAAGGAGAAATACAAATGGAATGCACAGTCAGCTGGACGGGCGGAGCCGGAACACGGTCGGGCATGGGCTTTGTTGCCGAGACCGGCAGCGGCCATGTTTTGACCATGGATGGCGCCCCGGATGCCGCCAATCCCGCCAATGGCGGCCAGAATCTGGCGCCCCGGCCCATGGAGACGGTGCTGGCCGGCACTGGCGGTTGCACCGCCTACGACGTGGTGCTGATCCTCAAGCGTGGTCGGCACGATGTGCGGGGTTGCAGTGTGAAGCTGACCACGGAGCGCGCTGAGACGGATCCGAAAGTGTTCACCAAGATCCACATGCATTTCACCGTCACCGGCAAGGCAATCCCTCCCTCCGCAGTGGAGCGCGCCATCGCCATGAGCCACGACAAATATTGCTCGGCCAGCATCATGCTGGGCAAAACAGCGGACATCACCACCGGTTTTGAGGTGCTGGAGGCTTGAACCAGCCCTTCCTGCTGCCGGGTTAAACGTAGTGGGCTGTGGTGGTCATCACCTTGGCCGCTGCCCGCATGGCAGCCCGGGCCGGTGCCGGCAACGCCAGCGCGCCGGAGGCGCGAGCCTGGGCTGCATGCCGCGCTTCATCGTCTTTCATGCGGGTCACCACAGCCCGCGAGGCCAGATCCTGCTCTGGTAGTCGCTGCAAGTGGCTTTGCAGATGCGCTGCCACCTGGTTTTCGGTCTCCGCCACAAAGCCGAGGCTGGTGCGGTCGCTGATTTTGGCGGCGACCAATCCCAGCGCGAAGGCGCCCGCAAACCACAGCGGGTTGAGCAAACTGGGTCGTGCACCCAGTGCATCCAGCCGCTGTTGTGTCCAGGCGAGGTGGTCGGTCTCTTCGCGGGCGGCTTCTTGCAGATGGGCGCGCAACTCAGGGTTGCGTGTGACAGCTGCCTGGGCGGTGTAAAGCGCCTGGGCACAGACCTCTCCCACATGGTTTACCCGCATCAGTGCCCCGGCCAAGCGTTTCTGGGCCGGGTCGAGCGCGCCCTCGGCGATGCCATGGGCAGGTGTGCGCTCGGACGCCTGGGGCTCGCCGAATAGCGTCCGTAAAGCGTTGTCTGCAGCAGTTAACAGCGAATCCATAAAAACCTTTGATATGGCAAGGGTGGTGCAACACAATTTGCACTTGGATACAAATAAAGCGTCGCCAATCCAAGGGTATGAGGCGGCGTCATCCTGATTTTGCCGGGTCTGGATGAAATGTTGCAACACTGCAACGGATTTCCCCTTTCGGGCCGATTGTGGGTGAATTCCTTTGCGAAACCTGGCCGGGTCTGGTGCAATAAGAGCAACTTCCCCACCAGGAGGTTGGCCCGGGGAACCGGCGGGACTTTGCAGGTGCTTGGCACGCTAGACCCCCCGTACCGGCGCCCTATGTTTAACCTTGGAGTAACTCGCAATGAAAAAATCCCTGATTGCCCTGGCTGTGCTGGCTGCTTCCGGCGCTGCAATGGCTCAATCTTCCGTGACCCTGTTCGGTATTGTCGATGCGACATACGCATACGGCTCCGGTAGCGTCGCCAACAAGTCGCAACTGACAAACTCCGGCTACAACAGCAGCCGTCTGGGTTTCCGCGGCGTTGAAGATCTGGGTGGCGGCATGTCCGCTTCGTTCTGGCTCGAAGCTGGCGTGAACAACGACAACGGTTCCGGCGCTAACACCAGCACCAACAACCAAGGCGCAGCAGCTGCTGGCGGCGGCGGTCTGACTTTCAACCGTCGTTCGACGGTTAGCCTGAACGGCGGCTTCGGTGAAGTGCGTCTGGGCCGTGACTACACCCCCCAATTCTGGAACCTGGTCGTGTTCGATCCGTTCGGCGTGGTCGGCGTGGGCAACACCCAAACCCTGAACTCCAGCCTGGGTGGCCCAACCACCGTGCGCGCTTCGAACGCCATCGGCTACTTCCTGCCAGGCAAGCTGGGCGGTTTCTACGGCCAGGCTCAGTACTACATGGGTGAAAACCTGAGCAACGCAGCCAACAAGAAGGACGGCAACGGCTTGGCTCTGCGCGCTGGTTACGCCAATGGCCCTATCAACGTCGCTCTGGCATTCTCTGAAACCAAGTACTTGGCTGGCGATATCACTGCATTCAACTTGGGTGGTTCCTATGATCTGGGCGTTGCCAAGATCATGGCTCACTACAACCAAGACGAAATCGACAACGGTGCAGAAGGCAAGGGCTTCCTGATCGGTGGTCTGATCCCCATGGGCGCTGGCGAAATTCGCCTGGCTTACTCCACCTACAAGATCGACACCGCAGGTCCTGACCCACGTTCGAACAAGATCGCTCTGGGCTACGTGCACAACCTGTCCAAGCGTACGGCTCTGTACACGACGGTTGCTCGCGTTGGCAACAAGAACGGCGCTGCTTCCGCTCTGAACGGTTCCGTGACTGCTGCTGGCCGCAACTCCACCGGCTACGACATCGGTATCCGTCACAGCTTCTAATATTGGGACTGGCTTTTGGCCAGTATCAGTATCAAGCTTATAAAAGCCGCCTTCGGGCGGCTTTTTTACGTTTGGAGCTTGGGTTGCAGCGTTCATAGGATTTTTTGAGGGCGCTCGATGGACGGGCACGCGGGCTGCATCCAATGGCGTGCGACGCTGGTGGTGATATCAATTTGCAAATCGACGAGATGCTCGGTATAGGGACTCCGCTGAATTTTCCCGCTCATGCATCCATCGAGGCATCAACCTTGGCTCGGTATTGCGGACCGTGATTCCCGTAACTCAGGCCACATGAGTGGCATACCAGACGGGGAAATCCGAGGCTGTTATGGGTCTCCGCTCTGTTCATCGGAGTCATTGCCTGTTCAATGCATGCCGTGGTGCATCTTCCTGGCACCATCCTTGCATGCAAAGCTCACTCGAAACGGCGTTATAGGCCCTTCAGTGCGCCCGGGATTCAGGGATTTCCCGTTGGCTATAGAGCAACCTTTACTGCATAGTAAAACTTTTATTCAAGAGGGTTCCATGAAACTCAAATACAGTCTTTTGTCGGTGGCTGCTGCCGTTGCGCTGTTGTCATCTCCAGCGTTGCACGCCAAGCCATTCAAGTGGGCAAGCCAGGGGGAAATCGCGACCTGGGATATCCATTCCCAAAACAATGCATTGCAAAACGGTATTCATGCCAATGTGTATGAGAGCCTGGTCTACTACAACAGCAAGACGTTCGACGTGGAGCCTGTTCTCGCCACCGCGTGGAAGGAAGTAAGCCCCACGCAGGTGCGTTTTACGCTGCGCCAGGGCGTCAAGTTCCATGATGGGTCAGCTTTCACGGCAGACGATGCTGTGTACTCGCTGGAGCGCGCCATGGCAAAGACCTCGAACTTTACGCCTTACGTGCAAGGCATCAGCAAGATCGTGAAGGTCGATGCCCAAACCATTGACGTCATATTGTCCGCGCCGAACCCCGTGCTTCTGCGCCAGATGACCGAGCTGCGCATGATGAGCAAGGCCTGGGCAGAAAAGAACAGGTCGGTAGAGCCCAAGGACATCAAGGGCACCGACGAGAATTTTGCGCACCGCAACGCCATGGGCACGGGCCCGTACACGCTTGAGTCGTGGCAGCCCGATGTGAAGATGACGTTCAAGCGCAACCCCAACTGGTGGGGCAAGATGGACGGCAACGTGACGGAAATCGTCTACACCCCCATCAAGTCGGCTGCCACGCGCATTGCTGCACTGTTGTCTGGCGAAGTGGATATGGTGCTTGACCCTACGCCCCAGGATCTGGGCCGCCTGCGCGCCAGCCCTGATCTGAAGGTTATTGACGGCATTGAGAACCGCACCATCTTCCTGGGTATGGACCAGTTCCGCGAAGAACTTCCTGGCTCCAACATCAAGGGCAAAAACCCGCTCAAGGATGTTCGTGTGCGCAAGGCCTTATACCAAGCCATTGATGCGGACACCATTTCGCGCACCATCATGCGCGGCCTGGGCAAGCCAACGGGTACCCTTGTCGCACCTCAAGTTGCGGGTTACACCGAAGCTGTGGGCAAGCGCTTTCCTTACAGCGTAGAGGCTTCCAAGAAGCTGCTGGCTGAAGCGGGCTACCCTGATGGTTTTGAAGTCGACTTTGCGTGCCCGAACAATCGCTATATCAACGATGAAGCGATTTGCCAGGCCGTTACGGCCATGTGGTCGCGAGTGGGTGTGAAGGCCAAGCTGCGCACCCTGCCGCTGGTCAACTACTTCCCGATGATTCAGCGCTACGAAGCCAGCATCTACATGCTGGGCTGGGGTGTGCCAACGTTTGACGCGCTGTACAGCCTGCAGTCCCTGGTGCGTACCGTGGGCCAAGGCGGCGACGGCAACTACAACGTGGGTCGTTACAGCAACCCGCGCATGGACTACCTGGTGGATCGCATCAAGGCAGAAACAGATGCCCCTGTGCGTTCGCGCATGCTGACGGAAGCGCTGCAATTGTCCAACGACACGGTGTCGCACATTCCTTTGCACGACCAGGTCATCCCATGGGCCGTGAAGAAAAACATCGAGTTGACGCACCGCGCAGATAACCGCGTCGACATGCGTACGGTCAAGGTGAACTGATTTATCCTCGACACATGGAGAGCAAGGGCCACGCGGCCCTTGCTCTCTTTGGTTTAGTTTGACGACGTATTGCCAACCAGCGCCCTGCCATCAAAAGTGGCTGCGGCGTTCCCATCGAACACACACTCGACTTTCTGATGCTTGCCTTTATATTGCGCCGCCTGATTCAGGCTGTGATTGTCATGGTCACGGTGGCCTTCATTTCCTTCATGCTGTTCCAGTACGTGGGAGATCCTGTGGTGTTCCTGCTGGGCCAGGATGCCACCCCCGAACAGATTCGCGAACTGCGCGCTTCGCTCGGTCTTGATAAACCGTTTTTCATTCAGTTCTGGCACTTTCTGGCGAATGCCGCTCAAGGCGAGTTTGGCCTGAGCCTGCGCCAGGGGGCCAAGGTGTCTCGCCTTATTGCCGAGCGCTTCCCGGCGACGCTGGAGCTGGCCTTGGTTGCTGCCTTCTTGGCCCTCGCGATTGGTGTGCCGATGGGGGTGTACGCTGCCCTTAAGCGTGGCACCTTCACCAGCCAGTTGTTCATGACGTTGTCATTGCTGGGCGTTTCTTTGCCGACTTTCCTGATCGGCATCTTGCTGATCCTGGTGTTCGCAGTGACCCTGGGCTGGTTCCCCAGTTTTGGCCGTGGCGAGGTGGTGCAGATGGGCTGGTGGAGTACCGGCCTGCTCAAAGCCAAAGGCTGGCACCACATCACGCTGCCAGCGATCACACTGGCCATCTTCCAGCTCACGCTGATCATGCGGCTGGTGCGCGCGGAAATGCTGGAGGTGCTGCGCACCGACTACATCAAGTTCGCACGCGCACGTGGCCTGTCCAACCGCGCCATCCACTTTGGCCATGCGCTCAAGAACACGCTGGTGCCTGTGATGACCATCACCGGCCTGCAACTGGGTGGTCTGATTGCATTTGCCATCATTACCGAGACGGTGTTCCAGTGGCCCGGCATGGGCCTGCTGTTCATTCAGGCCGTGACGTTTGCCGACATCCCCGTGATGGCCGCCTACCTGTGCCTAATTGCGCTGATTTTTGTGGTGATCAACCTGGTGGTGGATCTGTTGTACTTTGCCGTTGATCCGCGTCTGCGCGTGGGTAAGGCAGGAGGCCACTGATGCAAGGCCCCCGCCTGAAGGCCGGCGGCCGGGCGTTTGCGTACATCGCGCAATACCACCCCGAGCTGACCGCGCTGCGCCGGGACCTGCATGCCCACCCCGAACTGGGTTTCGAAGAGGTCTACACCAGCAACCGGGTGAAAGAGGCTTTGAAGCTCTGTGGTGTGGACGAAATCCACGACGGCATCGGTCGCACCGGTGTAGTGGGTGTGGTACGCGGACGCAGTACATCCAGCGGCAGCATGGTGGGCCTGCGGGCCGACATGGACGCCTTGCCACTGACCGAGCACAACGACTTCTCATGGAAGTCCTGCAAGCAGGGATTGATGCACGGCTGTGGTCATGATGGCCATACCGCCATGCTGGTGGGTGCGGCGCGCTACCTGGCCGAGACCCGCAACTTCGACGGCACGGCCGTGCTCGTGTTCCAGCCGGGCGAAGAAGGCTTTGCCGGTGCCCGCGTGATGATGGAAGACGGTCTGTTTGACCGCTTTCCGGTGCAGTCCATCTATGCCATGCACAACTGGCCCGCGATGAAGCCCGGCACGGTGGGTATCAATGCCGGGCCGATGATGGCAGCGGCCGACCGCTTCACTATCGAGATCACCGGCCGTGGAGGCCATGGTGCCCATGCCTATCAGACGGTGGACGTGGTGGTCGTGGCGGCGCACATCATCACGGCCGCGCAAAGCATAGTTTCGCGCAACGTCCGCCCCATCGAAAGTGCCGTGGTCAGCATCTGCGCCATGCAGGCGGGCGATCTGGGGGCCTTCAGCGTGCTGCCCGGTTCTGCCACGCTGGTGGGCACGGTGCGCACGTTCGACCCGATCATGCAGGAGATGGTGGAGCAGCGCCTCAAAGAGCTGTGCAACGCTATCGCGCTGGGGTTTGGTGCCACGGCCTCGGTGCACTACGAGCGCATCTACCCCGCCACGATCAACAGCGAGAGTGAGGCCATTTTCGCGGGCGACGTGGCCGAGTCACTGCTGGGTGCAGACCATGTGGTGCGCGACCTGGAGCCCAGCATGGGCGCCGAAGATTTCTCGTTCATGCTGCAGACCAAGCCCGGCGCCTACCTGCGCATAGGCCAGGGCACGGGTTCGAGTGGCAGCGCATTGCACAACAGCCGCTACGACTTCAATGACGACATTCTGCCCCTGGGCTCTGCGTTGCACGCCAGCCTCATCGAGCAGGCCATGCCACTGGCAATGCCTTGAGGCACCGCTGGCACCCAGGTACTACGCAGCGTCTATCCATTCCATCCAGCCACTCCATTCATCCCGGAAGTTCCACACTTTCGCAACCCATCCACTACCAGGAGATTTCCATGAAATTCCAGAAAAACGTTGCTGTGACAGCACTGTTTGCCGCGCTGGCAGCGACAAGCTTGGTGGCCAATGCGCAGACCATCCGTATCGCTAACCAGGGCGACGCCCTGTCTATGGACCCGCACTCGCTCAATGAATCGCTGCAGCTGAGCGTGACCGGTAACGTATACGAACCCCTGGTAAGCCGCAACAAGGACCTGAGCCTGGCCCCTGCCCTGGCCACCGCCTGGAAGCAGACCGCCCCCACCGTGTGGCGTTTCGAACTTCGCAAAGGCGTGCAGTTCCATGACGGTACACCGTTCACTGCCGACGACGTGGTGTTCAGCTTCGGCCGCATGAAGGGGGAGGGTTCTGACCTGAAAGCCACCAACAGCGACGTCAAGGTGGTGCGCAAAATCGATGACCACACCGTCGAAATCGAAACCAATGCACCACAACCCATCCTGCCCGACGTGATCACCACCTCGTACATGATGAGCAAGAAGTGGTGCGAAACCAACCAGGCCGTGGTGCCCGTCGACCGCCGCAAGGGAATCGAAAACGCCGCATCGTTCCGCGCCAATGGCACGGGCCCGTTCCGTCTGCGTGAACGTCAGCCCAATGTGCGCTCGGTGTTCACCCGCAACGGCACCTACTGGGGCAAGATCGAGGGCAACGTAGCGGAGGTGGTGTTCACCCCCATCGGAAACGATGCCACGCGCGTGGCTGCCTTGTTGTCGGGTGAGGTGGATGTGATGGAGCCCGTGCCAGTGCAGGACATCGAACGTGTGAACACCGGCGCCAATACCCGTGCGATCACCGGCCCCGAGCTGCGTACGATTTTTCTGGGTATGGACCAAAAGCGAGACGAACTGCTGTACTCCAACGTGAAGGGCAAGAACCCCTTCAAGGACAAGCGCGTGCGCCAGGCTTTCTACCAGGCCATCGACATCGACGGCATCAAGCGCACGGTGATGCGTGGTGCATCCAACCCATCGGCACTGATGGTGGGGCCGGGCATCAATGGCTTCGAAGCGGGTGCAAAGCGCCTGCCGTATGACGTGGAAGCCGCCAAGAAGCTCATGGCCGACGCTGGTTACCCCAACGGCTTCGAAGTCTCCATGAACTGCCCCAACGACCGTTACGTGAACGATGGCCGCATCTGCCAGACCGTGGCCGCCAATCTTTCGCGCATCAACGTCAAGATCAACCTGCAGGCTGAAACCAAGGGCACGTATTTCCCCAAGGTGCTGCGCCGCGACACCAGCTTCTACATGCTGGGCTGGACGCCCACCACGTACGACGCGCACAACGCGCTCAACGCGCTGATGATCTGCCCGGACGACAAGGGTGGTGCGGGACAGTTCAACCTGGGTGCCTATTGCAATCCCAAGCTGGACGAGTTGACCAAGCAGATTCTGGTGGAAACCGACAAGGCCAAGCGCGATGCCATGATCAAGGAAGCGTTTGACCTGCACAGCGCGGACATTGGCCATCTGCCTTTGCACTAGCAAGCCCTGGCCTGGGGTGTCAGCAAGAAGGTGAGCCTGGTGCAAATGGCTGACAACTTCATGCCCTTCAAGTGGATGAGTATCGAGAAGTAACCCAAGAAAGACGAGAGAGTTCGGAAAAGAAATAGAAGTTGAAGTACGAAGGTACGACATAGCTATCGCTAATTGACAGCCTATGGACAACGCGCGGCCGCTACCCGGGCCGTGCGTTTGTTGCATGTTTACTGGTTTCCCCACAATGAAAACTACCCTTGCCCGCTGGTTTGACAGCGACGTTGGCTACAGCTTCCGCACATCGCCCATGGCGATGGTCGCGGCAGCCATTGCCCTGATCTGCGTGTTCTGCTCGCTTTTTGCCGGGTGGGTTGCACCGCACAACCCGTTTGATCTGGCCACGCTCGAACTCAGCGATGCGCGGCTGCCCCCCGCCTGGATCGCGGAAGGCTCCATGAAGTACCCCCTGGGCACCGATGACCAGGGCCGCGACATCCTTTCTGCGCTCATCTACGGCGCGCGCATCTCCCTCGTGGTGGGCCTCGCTTCGGTGGTGCTCTCTGTGGTGGTCGGTGTGGCGTTTGGCCTGCTGGCAGGCTTTCGCGGCGGCTGGATCGATGCCGTGCTCATGCGCCTGTGCGACGTGATGCTGTCCTTCCCCGCCATCCTGGTGGCATTGCTGATTGCCGGTGTTGGCCGCGCGCTGTTCCCCAACGCGCACGAGTCGCTGGCGTTTGGTGTGCTGATCATCTCCATCTCGCTGACCGGCTGGGTGCAGTACGCACGCACAGTGCGCGGCTCCACGCTGGTAGAGCGCAACAAGGAATACGTGCAGGCCGCCCGCGTGACGGGTGTCTCGCCCCTGCGCATCATGCGTAAGCACGTGCTGCCCAACGTCATGGGCCCCGTCATGGTGCTGGCCACCATCCAGGTGGCTACGGCCATCATCACCGAAGCCACGCTGTCCTTCCTGGGCGTGGGCGCACCGCCCACATCGCCATCTTTGGGCACGCTGATCCGCATCGGCAACGACTACCTGTTCTCCGGCGAATGGTGGATCACCGTGTTCCCCGGTGCCATGCTGGTGTTGATTGCCTTGTCTGTGAATTTGCTCGGCGACTGGTTGCGCGACGCTCTGAATCCACGACTGCGCTAAACAGAACAAGAAGAGAAAAGCGATATCCCCATGAGTCTTCTAGAAGTCAAAAACCTCGTTGTCGAATTCCCGAGCCGTCGCGGTACCCTGCGCGCTTTGGACGACATTTCCTTCTCCATCGCACCCGGCGAGATCCTGGGCGTGGTGGGGGAGTCCGGCGCGGGCAAGTCGCTCACAGGCGCCGCCATCATCGGCCTGCTGGAACCACCGGGCCGTGTGGCCTCGGGCCAGATCCTGCTGGAAGGCCAGCGCATCGACAACCTCAGCAATGATGAAATGCGCCACATCCGTGGCCGCCGCATCGGCGCGATCTTTCAAGACCCGCTGACCTCGCTGAACCCGCTGTACACCGTGGGCCGCCAGTTGACGGAAACCATCCTGGCCCACTTGCCAGTCACGCCGGAAGAGGCCCGTCAGCGTGCGATCTCGCTCTTACAAGACACCGGCATTCCAGCCGCAGCAGAGCGTATCGACCATTACCCCCACCAGTTCTCTGGCGGCATGCGCCAGCGTGTGGTGATTGCTCTGGCCCTGGCCGCCGAGCCCAAACTCATCGTGGCCGACGAGCCCACCACGGCGCTCGATGTGTCCATCCAGGCGCAGATCATCACGCTGCTCAAAAACATCTGCAAATCGCGTGGCGCTGCCGTCATGCTGATCACGCACGACATGGGCGTGATCGCTGAAACCTGCGACCGCGTGGCTGTGCTGTACGCCGGCCGCGTGGCCGAGATCGGCCCCGTGCACGATGTCATCAACAAGCCTTCGCACCCCTACACCAGCGGCCTCATGGCCTCTATTCCCGACATGTCGGTGGACCGTGAACGCCTGAACCAGATTGACGGAGCCATGCCCCGCCTGAACGCCATCCCCAAGGGCTGCGCCTACAACCCGCGTTGCCCCAAGACCTTTGACCGCTGCATGACCGACCGCCCTGACCTGATGGACGCAGGCTCCACCCGCGCCGCCTGCTGGCTGCACGCTGGTGCCACAACAAAAACCGGGGTGGCTGCATGAGCGCCGTCCCAACCCCACGCGCAACCGCTGCTGGCAGCAGCAAAGCCCTGGTGCAGGCGCACGACCTGGCCAAGACCTTTGACGTATCGGCCCCTTGGCTCAACCGCGTGATCGAACGCAAGCCCCGCACGCTGCTGCATGCGGTGGACGGCGTGAGCTTCGAGATCGAAAAAGGCAAGACGCTGGCCCTGGTGGGTGAGTCCGGCTGCGGCAAGAGCACCGTGGCCCGCCTGCTGGTGGGCCTGTACGAGCCCACGCGCGGCGGCCTCACGTTTGACAACCAGGACGCACACGCCGCCTTCAAGGGCAACGACGCCAAGGCCATGCGCCGCCGTATCCAGATGATCTTCCAGGACCCGTACGCCAGCCTGAACCCGCGCTGGCTGGTCGAAGACATCATTGGCGAGCCGCTCAAGGAACACGGTCTCATCACCGACAAGGCCGAGCTGAAACAACGCGTGGGCGAACTGCTCAAGTCCGTGGGCCTGTCGCCACTCGACATGGTCAAGTACCCGCACCAGTTCTCCGGCGGTCAGCGCCAGCGCATCTCCATTGCGCGCGCCCTGGCCACCGAGCCCGAGTTCCTGGTGTGCGACGAGCCCACCAGTGCGCTTGACGTATCAGTGCAGGCCCAGGTGCTCAACATCATGAAGGACCTGCAGCGCGAGCGGCAGCTCACTTACCTGTTCATCAGCCACAACCTGGCCGTGGTGCGCCACGTCAGCGACCAGGTCGGCGTGATGTACCTGGGCCGCCTGGTGGAATTGGCCGACAAGCACACGTTGTTTGACACCCCGCGCCACCCCTACACCCGCATGCTGCTCGATGCCATCCCCAAGATGCACGACACCGGCAAGGCCCGCACCCCCGTGCAGGGCGAGGTGCCCAACCCGCTGAACCCGCCGCCCGGCTGCGCCTTTAACCCGCGCTGCCCGCACGTGAACGACCGCTGCCGCACCGAACGCCCGAAGTTGCTCAGCATAGGCGGCATCCGCATCGCGTGCCACGCGGTCGAAGAAGGTCGGATTTAAGGATTGCTCCTAAAAATATAGCCGCTAGCGCTTGCTGGATAAGCGCTAGGTGCTTGTTTTTCTCATATTTTTGCCCTGCAGGCTGCTCGTGAGTTCATCAGAGTGGGGGCAAGCGGCCCATTCGCAGACACCGCCACAGGCTCCTCTCGGGAGCCTGTGGCGTTTTTGCGGCACCACGCCGCACGTTGTTTTTCATCCCTCTGTCACGCAGCCACACCACCATGCAGGCTTTTGCGCAACAACCGTCACAGGGGCCAAACATGAAGATCAGTGGGTGGGAAACCAAGATGCGCCGCGTGCGTGTGGGAATGCTGGCGCTGGCGGTGGCCGGTGCCTTGGCCGCGTGCGGTGGGTCTGACAGCGGTGAACAGGGCAAGCCGCTGGAGCTGACCATCCTGCACATCAACGACCACCATTCCACGCTGGAATCCAAGTCCAAAACACTCAAGCTGTCTGCGGGTGGCGCATCGGCCGTGGATGTGGCGGTGGACGCAGGCGGCTTTCCGCGCGTCACGGCCGCCATCAGCGAGCTGGCAGCCAAGTCCCCCAACGTGCTCAAGCTGCACGCGGGCGACGCCATCACCGGCACGCTGTACTTCAACCGCGCCGGGGCCGATGGCGAGGCAGACGCCGCCATGATGAACACCGTGTGTTTTGACGCGTTCACGCTGGGCAACCATGAGTTCGACAAGGGCGACACGGGCCTCAAGGGCTTTCTGGACCTGATGCGAAAAGGCACCTGCAAGACGCCGATTCTCAGCGCCAATGTGCAGTTTGGCCCCGCCTCGGCGCTCAATGCCACACGGTCTCCGGGTTACGTCAGCCCCTCCACGGTGGTCGAGCGTGATGGGCAAAAGATCGGCATCGTCGGCCTGACCATTGCGCAAAAGACCAAGGCGTCGTCCAGCCCCGACCCGGACACCACCTTCCAGGACGAAACCGTGGCCGCGCAGCGCGAGATCGACGCGCTGCGCGCCAAAGGCATCGACAAAGTCATCGTGCTCAGCCACATCGGCTACGAGTACGACAAACAAGTGGCTGCGCGCCTTTCGGGCGTGGACGTGGTGGTGGGTGGTGACTCGCACACCCTGCTGGGCCCCAACACGCTGACCACCGCAGGCGTCGGCTCGCCCGCAGGCGCGTACCCCACGCGCGTCACGGACAAGGACGGCAAGCCCGTGTGTGTGGTTCAGGCGTGGGAATACGCGCAGGTGGTGGGTGAACTCAAGGTCAGCTTCAACGCCCAGGGCGAAGTTACGCAGTGCGCCGGAACGCCGCATGTACTGATTGGCGACAACTTCACCATCGGCGGAAAGGCTGCGACAGATGCCGAAAAGACGGCACTGAAGGCCAGCGCAGTGGCCACCGGTGTGTTGCGTGTTACCGCACCTTCGCCGGCCGCAACCACGACGCTGCAGCCCTTCAAAGACCGCGTGGCCGTGTTCAACAAGACCCAGGTGGCCGTGGTGCCGAAGGAACTGTGCTCGCGCCGTGTGCCCGGCGGTGTGGGATCGGTGGACTACAGCCGCTCCAGTGCGGCCTGCAATGCCGAAGGCAGCGTCAGCCTGCGCGGCGGCGACATCCAGCAACTGGTGGCCCAGGCGTACCTGGATGTGGCCAACGAAAAATACGGCGGTGCCGACATCACCCTGCAAAGTGGCGGTGGCGTGCGCATCCCGCTGCAAGGCACCGTGACGGCTGCGCAGGTGATCCAGGTGCTGCCGTTCGGCAACATGCTGTTCCGCCTGGACATCACTGGCCAGGAGGTCAAGGGCATGCTGGAAGACGGGCTGGAGGCAATCTACGGCACGGGTGGATCCACGGGACCATACCCTTACACCGCAGGTCTGCGCTACGACGTGAACGCCAAGGCCGCGTTCGGCCAGCGCGTGACCAACATCGAAGCGCGCAACCCCACGACGGGCGCGTGGGGCGCGCTGGATGTGGGCAAGACCTACAAGCTGTTTGTGCTGAGCTTCAATGCCACCGGCGGTGATGGCTACAAGACCTTGGCCGCCGTGCCCGCAGCGCGGCGTCTGGACATTGGCGTGCTGGATGCGGATGTGTTCTTCAGCTACATCGAAAAGCAGGGCAAGGACACAGCCACAGGTCTGCCGGTGTTGAACAGGCTGCCCACGGAGCTGTACAGCACGCGCAGTTTCATGGGGCCCAACTGACGGCCCATAGGACGTTCGCAGTCTTGCTCTGCGGCTTGGGTCGGCTTGGCTGCTTGCGCTGACCTGCCTTTGGACATTGCAACCCGTTCAGGCTCAGCCTGAACGGCGCGGGGTTCAACGAGCGGTCTCAGCCTTTCAGTCCGAGGGCACTGAGGCCGATCCCGCAGCCACAGCATCGCTGCCGTGCCCCGACTGCGGCAGCGCCCGCCCCAGCAGGTACTCGATACATGTGCGCACCGCGCGCGTCTGGTGTCGGTCGGGCATGTACAGCATGAACATCTGCGTACCAAAAATGCTCAGCCGCCAGTCGTCCAGCGTGGTCAGCACCTCACCGCTGGTCACGGCGTCCTGTACCACGTAGTCGGGCACCAGCCCCACGCCCAGCCCGGCCAGGATGCCCTGGCGCAAGAAGGGAAAGTGCTCTGAGATGATGGTGGGCTCCAGCAGCACCTCCTGGCGCTCGGCGCCCCGGTAGCCGCGCAGGCGCAGCTGCTTGCCCACCACACCTGAAGTGATCACTGGCGCGGCCTGCAGCGCGTCAAAGCTCTGGGGCAGGCCCTGCGCCTCGGCGTAGGCGCGGGATGCGCAGGCGATGTAGCGCACGCTGCCCAGGTCGCGGGCCACCAGCGTGGGTGGCGGCTCGGGCATCACGCGGATGGCGATGTCCACCTCATCGCGAATCAGGTCGTCCACCCGGTTTTCAAAACGCACATCCAGCACGATGCCCGGGTAAAGCCGCTTGAAGTCAATCAACCAGTCCGACATCACCATCTGCCCATAGCCGCTGGGCACACTCAGGCCCACGCGGCCCTGCAGGCCCCGGCCCAGCGTGGCAATGGTTTCGCGCGCAGCCAGCATTTCGTTCTGGATGGCGCGGCCGTGCGCGTACAGGCGCAGACCCACCTCGGTGGGCTCCACCCGGCGGGTGGTGCGCCGCACCAGCTGCACACCCACCGACTTTTCCAGCTGGTGCAGGTGGTAGCTCACGTTGGCGCGCGTCATCTTCAGGTTGCGGGCGGCCTGGCTGAGGTTGCCGGCATCGAGGATGTCGACCAGCACGGTGAGAGAAGTGAGTTCCATGGCGGGGGCGTGAAAGGGCCGGTTTGTGGTGCTTTGTCAAAAATGCTTTGACAGTCTGTCAATGGGCTATGTAATTGTCAAGATAACTTCACGCATCAACAATCACCTGGTCATCAACAGGCACAGCCATTACCAGGAGACTTCCCCGCATGGGCGCAGCCGTTCCCGCATCTTCCGTTGTCACTACCGCGTTGCATGGCGATGTTCTGGTCGTCACCATCGACAACCCGCCCGTCAACGCCCTGGGCGCCGCCGTGCGCCAGGGCCTGCTGGCTGCGATGCAGCAGGCGCAGGCCGATGCTGACGTGGCGGCCGTGCTGCTGGTGGGCGCAGGCAAGGCCTTCATCGCCGGGGCGGATATCCGTGAATTTGGCAAGCCGCCGGTGGCCCCACTGCTGCCCGAGGTCTGCCGCGCCATTGAAGGCTCAGACAAGCCCGTGGTGGCTGTGCTGCATGGCGCGGCCCTCGGCGGCGGGCTGGAGGTGGCGCTGTCGGCCCATTACCGCCTGGCGCTGCCTGCGGCCACGCTGGGCCTGCCCGAAGTGAACCTGGGCCTGCTGCCCGGCTCGGGTGGCACGCAGCGCGCCCCGCGCCTGATGGGCGTGCAGGCGGCCACGGCCATCATGCTCAGCGGCCAGCCGCTCAAGGCCAAGGCGGCATTGGACGCAGGGTTGGTCGATAAGCTGGTGGAAGGTGCTGACCCGCTGGCTGCGGGCCTGGCCTATGTGCGCGAGCTGCTGGTCGCCAACGCCCCCGTGCGCCGCACACGCGACCTGGCCATTGCCGAGTCCCAAGCCGCGCTGGCCTGGCTGGACGAACAGAAGACCGAGACCGCCAAAAAGTCGCGCGGCCTGTTCTCGCCGCTCAAGATCATCGAATGCGTGCAAGCCGCCGTGCAGCTGCCGTTTGACGAAGGCATGGCCCGCGAGCGCGCCCTGTTCATGGAATGCCTTGACAGCCCGCAGCGCGCTGGCCTTATCCACGCGTTCTTTGCTGAACGCGAAGTGGTCAAGGTGCCCGAGGCCCAGGCTGCGCAGCCGCGCCCCGTGGCCAGCATTGCCGTCATCGGCGGCGGCACCATGGGCGCGGGCATTGCCGTCGCCGCGCTGGATGCTGGCCTGCCCGTGACCATGATCGAGCGCGATGCCGAGTCCATCGCCCGGGGCCGTGCCAATGTGGAAAAAGTCTACAACGGCCTGGTGGCCAAGGGCCGCATGACCGACGCCGCCCAAGCCGCCGTGATGGCGCGCTACACCGGCAGCACCGACTACGCCGACATCGCCCAGGTGGACCTGGTGATCGAAGCCGTGTTCGAAGACATTGAGGTGAAGAAGACCGTGTTCCGCGATCTGGACCGCGTGTGCAAGCTCGGTGCCGTGCTGGCCACCAACACGTCTTACCTCGACATCGACGCCATTGCCGCCGCCACCAGCCGCCCGCTGGATGTGGTGGGCCTGCACTTCTTCAGCCCCGCCAACATCATGAAGCTGCTGGAGATCGTGGTGCCCGCCAAGGTGGCGCCCGACGTGGTGGCCACGGCGTTTGAGCTGGCCCGCAAGCTGAAAAAGGTGCCCGTGCGCGCGGGCGTGTGCGACGGCTTCATTGGCAACCGCATCCTGGCCGTGTACAAGCAGGCGGCCGACTACCTGCTGGAAGACGGCGCCAGCCCCTACGAGATCGACGCTGCGGTGCGCGGCTTTGGCTTTGCAATGGGCCCCTTCCAGGTGACCGACCTGGCCGGTGGCGACATTGGCTGGGCCACCCGCAAGCGCCGCGCCGCCACGCGCGACCCACGGGCCCGCTACGTGGAGATTGCCGACCGCATCTGCGAGCGCGGCTGGTTCGGGCAAAAAACGGGGCGCGGTTTTTACCTTTACCCCGATGGCGCTCGCGTGGGCCAGCCTGATCCGGAAGTGCTGTCCATCGTAGACGCCGAGCGCGCCAAGAAGGGCGTCACACCCCGCAGCTTCACGGCCGACGAAATCATGCGCCGCTACATGGCCGCCATGGTCAACGAAGGCGCCAAGGTGGTGGCCGAAGGCATTGCCCTGCGCCCGCTGGATGTGGATGTGACCTTTGTGGCGGGCTACGGCTTTCCGCGCCACCGCGGCGGCCCCATGAAGTGGGCGGACATGGCGGACCTCCCCAAGGTGCTGGCCGACATCCGCGAGTTCGCCAATGACGACCCGCTGTTCTGGCAGCCCGCGCCGCTGCTCGAAAAGCTGGTGGCCGAGGGGCGCAACTTCGACAGCCTGAACAAACCCGGCTGAAGACGGCCGTGCGCAGTGCACAGCGCCGAGCGCGCTGTACATCGCGCTGCATCAGTTTTGAATCAATTTTTGGGTCAATTTGGCCTCTAGCGCAATATCTATAAGCGCTAAAAGCTATAAATTTAGGAGCAAATAATGCGTGAAGCCGTCATCGTTTCCACAGCCCGCACACCGCTGACCAAGTCGCACCGGGGCGAGTTCAATGCCACGCCCGGCCCGCAGCTGGCGGCCTTTTCCGTCAAGGCGGCCGTGGAGCGCTCGGGCATCGAGCCCGAACTGATCGAAGACCTGGTGATGGGCTGCGGCTACCCGGAAGGCATCACCGGCAAGAACATTGGCCGACAGGCGGCCCTGCGCGCGGGCTTGCCGCTGTCGGTGGCGGGCATGGTGGCCAGCCGCTTCTGCGCATCAGGCCTGCAGTCTGTGGCCATCGCCGCAGGCCGCATCGTGGCCGAAGGCGTGCCCGCCATGGTGGCGGGCGGTGTGGAGAGCATCTCGGCCATCCGCGCTGGCAACCCGGCAGACACCGACCCCTGGCTGCAGGAGCACAAGCCTGCGCTGTATATGGCCATGATCGATACGGCCGACATCGTGGCCCACCGTTATGGCATCAGCCGCGAAGACCAGGACGCGTTTTCGCTGCAAAGCCAGCAGCGCACCGCCGCCGCACAGCAGGCCGGCGTGTTTGCCGACGAGATCGTGCCCTGCGCCACGCGCATGATGGAAAAGAACAAGGAGACCGGTGAGGTCACCTACCGCGAAGTGACGGCCACGCACGACAACTGCAACCGCGCCAGCACCACGCTTGAAGGCCTGGCCAAGCTGGAGCCCGTGAAGGGCCCGGGCCAGTTCATCACCGCAGGCAATGCATCGCAACTGTCGGACGGGTCGAGCGCCTGCGTGCTCATGGAAGCCAAAGAGGCCGAGCGCCGTGGCCTGCAGCCCTTGGGCGCTTTCCGCGGCTTTGCGGTGGCCGGTTGCGAGCCCGACGAGATGGGCATCGGCCCCGTGTTTGCCGTGCCCAAGCTGCTGGCACGCCACGGCCTCACGGTGCAGGACATTGACCTGTGGGAAATGAACGAAGCCTTTGCTTCGCAGGCCCTGTACTGCCAGCGCCGCCTGGGCATTCCGTCCGAGCGGCTGAATGTGAACGGCGGGGCGATTGCCATCGGCCACCCGTTTGGCATGACCGGCGCCCGCCTGGTGGGCCACCTGCTGCTCGAAGGCCGCCGCCGCAAGGCCAAGTACGGCGTTGTGACGATGTGCATTGCAGGTGGCATGGGCGCTGCGGGCCTTTTTGAAATCTTCTGAGCCAGCGTCACACCACCGAACTCTGAGACTGCAAGCGACCCGATATGGACCTGAATTTCACCCCCCAAGAAGAAGCCTTCCGCGCCGAGGTGCAGGCTTTCTTGAAAGCCAAGCTGCCCGAGCGCATCGCCACCAAGGTCAAGGCCGGTCAGCGCCTGACCAAGGCCGACCAGGACGAGTGGCACGCCATCCTCAACGAACGCGGCTGGCTGGCCAACCACTGGCCCGAGGCCTACGGCGGCCCCGGCTGGGGCGCGGTCGAAAAATTCATCTTCGACACCGAATGCGCACTGGCCGGTGGCCCGCGCATCGTGCCTTTTGGCGTGAACATGCTGGGCCCGGTGCTCATCAAGTTTGGCAATGAGGCGCAGAAGAAATACTGGCTGCCGCGCATCCTGAGCGGCGAGGACTGGTGGTGCCAGGGCTACTCCGAACCCGGCGCGGGCTCGGACCTGGCTTCGGTCAAAACGACCGCAGTACGCCAAGGTGACCACTACATCGTGAACGGCCAGAAGACCTGGACCACCCAGGGCCAGCACGCCAACATGATCTTCTGCCTGGTGCGCACCGACCGCGAGGCCAAGGCGCAGTCGGGCATCAGCTTCCTGCTGGTGGACATGAATTCGCCCGGCGTGGAGCTGCGCCCTATTCGCACGCTCGATGGCGACAAGGAAGTCAACGAAGTGTTCTTCACCGACGTGAAGGTGCCCGTGGAGAACCTGGTGGGCGAAGAGAACAAGGGCTGGACGTACGCCAAGTACCTGCTGACCTACGAGCGCACCGGCATCGCAGGCGTGGGCTTTTGCATTGCCGCACTGGCCAAGCTCCAGGTGATTGCCGCCAAGGTGATGAAGAACGGCAAGCCGCTGGACCAGGACCCGCTGTTTGCCGCCCGTATGGCCCAGGTCGAGATTGACCTGGAAAACATGAAGACCACCAACCTGCGCGTGATTGCCGCCGTAGCCGGTGGTGGCGTGCCGGGGGCTGAAAGCTCCATGCTCAAGATCCGGGGCACCGAGATCCGCCAGGAGATCCTGTCGCTCATCCGCCGCGCCATGGGCCCGTATGCGCTGCCTTTCATCGAAGAAGCCCAGTACGAAGGCTACGCCGACGAACCCGTGGGGCCCAAAGAGGCGGCCACGGCAGCAGCCAACTACTTCAACTACCGCAAGCTGTCGATCTTTGGCGGCTCCAATGAAATTCAGAAGAACATCATTTCCAAAATGATCCTTGGTCTGTGAGGCTGCCGCGATGAACTTTGAACATACCGAAGACCGCCGCATGCTGGCGGACACCCTGAACCGCTTTGTGGCCGAGCAATACGGCATTGAAACCCGCAACCGCATTGCCTACGGCGATACCGGCATGGACCCGGCGCTGTGGGGTCGCTTTGCCGAGCTGGGTGCGATTGGCGCGCTGTTTCCCGAGGCCGATGGCGGCTTTGGCGGCGCTGGCTTTGACGTGGCCGTGGTGTTTGAAGCCCTGGGCGGCGGCCTGGTGGCTGAGCCGTTTTTGGGTGCGCTGGTGGCGGGCCGGGCCCTGGGCCTGGCCGGCAGCGCTGCGCAAAAGGAGCACATCGCCAGCATCATCGACGGCAGCACGGTGGCTACGCTGGCGCATGAGGAACCCGGCGCGCACTATGCGCTGAGCCGCGTCACCACCCGCGCGGTGCGCAATGGCGACGGCTGGCTGCTCACTGGCCACAAGGCCGTGGTGTTGCATGGCGACCAGGCCCAGCTGCTGCTGGTGAGCGCGCGCACTGCGGGCGCAGTGGATGATGAAGACGGCATCTCGCTGTTCATCGTGCCCGCCGATGCGGCGCGCCTCACGCGCCGTGGCATGGGCCGCATCGACGGTGGCCGCGTGGCCGAAGTCACTCTGCAGAACGTGCAGGTGGGCGCTGGCGCGCTGCTGGGTGCCGAAGGGCAGGGCTTGGCCACGCTGGAGCATGCGGTGGGCTGGGGCATCCTGGCCGTGTGCGCCGAGGCGCTGGGCGCGATGGACGTGGCCAAGAAGCACACGCTGGAATATTTGCAAACGCGCAAGCAGTTTGGCGTGCCGATCGGCAGCTTCCAGGCCCTGCAGCACCGCATGGCCGACCTGCTGCTCGAAGTGGAGCAGGCGCGTTCGGCTGTCATCAACGCGGCGGCCGCGATGGATAGCACCGACCGCGCCGAACGCGAGCGCGCCCTCTCGGCCGCCAAGGTAACCATGGGGCGCATCGGCGCGCTGGTGGCCGAAGAAAGCATCCAGCTGCACGGTGGCATCGGCATGACGTGGGAGCTGCCCCTGTCGCACTATGCCAAGCGCCTGGTCATGGTGGACCACCAGTTTGGTGATGAAGACCATCACCTGGCGCGCTTCATTGAACTTGGTCGGAACTGAAGCCATGGAGCAGCCACTGCCTCTGCTGCAACGCCGCGACGGCGCGGTGCTCGTGCTTTCCAACAACAACCCGGCTGCGCGCAATGCGCTGTCGCCCGCGTTCTACGCGGCGCTGACCGCAGCCCTGGCGCAGGCCGAGGCCGACCCCACCGTCGGTGCCATCGTGCTCACGGGCGAGGGCGGGCATTTTTGCGCGGGCGGCGACCTGCGCCAGCTGGCCAAGCGGCGTGAGCTGCCGGTGCAAGAGCGCCGCGCCAAGCTCGAAGGCCTGCACGACCTGATCCGCACGGTGCGTGACTGTCGCAAGCCGGTGATCGCGGCGGTAGAGGGCGCTGCTGCCGGTGCGGGCCTGTCGCTGGCGCTGGCTTGCGACATGCTGGTGGCTGCGCGCAATGCCGTGTTCTCTGTGGCGTATGTCAAAGTGGGCCTCACGCCCGACGGCGGCGCCACCGCCTTTCTGGCGGAGTTCGTATCGCGCCAGGTGCTGACCGAGCTGTGCCTTACGGGCGAACGCATCTCGGGCGTGCGGCTCTATGCGCTGGGCGCGGTCAACCGCCTGGCGGAGCCGGGCGAGGCGTTGGCCCAGGCGCTGGCCCTGGCTGCGCAAGTGGCCACCGGGCCAGACCTGGCGATGGCCCACATCAAGGCCCTGTGCCGCAGCGCCTATGCGCAGCCACTGGCCGACCAGCTGGAGCTGGAAGCGCAGCTCATGGTGCAGTCGCAGGCCACCGAAGAATCCCGCGAAGGCATTGGTGCGTTTTTAGAAAAACGCCCGGCCGATTTCGCACGCCTGCGCCAGGTCAAAGCACCTGGTGCAGGTAATTAAGACACTCAGCAATGACCACTACAAATCTCTATCCACCGCTGCCCGAGGGCATGGACTTTCCGCTCGAAGGCGTGCGCGTTCTCGATCTGTCGCGCGTGTTTGCCGGGCCGCTGTGCGGCCAGGTGCTGGCCGACTTTGGCGCCGATGTGATCAAGGTGGAGCACCCCGGCCGCGGCGACGACACCCGCGACTGGGGCATGCGCATCGGCAAGACCGAGACCACCTACTACAACAGCATGAACCGCAACAAGCGGTCCATCACGGTGGACTTGCAGACGCCCGAAGGCGTGAAGATCATCCGCGACCTGCTGCCGCAGTGCGACGTGGTGGTTCAGAACTTCAAGACCGGCGGCGCCGAGAAACTTGGCCTGGGTTATGAGCAGCTCAAGGCCATCAAGCCGGATCTCATCTACTGCTCGGTGGCGGGCTACGACAGCTCGGGCCCCGAGGCCAAGCGCCCTGGCTACGACCTGGTGATTCAGGGCGAGGCGGGGCTGATGGCCATCAACGGTGAGGCCAGCCAGCCGCCCCTGAAGTTTGGCGTGGCTGCCGTGGACATGATGACCGGCATGTACGCCGCCCAGGCCGTGCTGGCGGCGCTGTTTCGCCGATGCAAAACAGGCCAGGGCCGCCACATCGAGATGGCGTTGTACGACTGCGGCCTGATGATCACCGGCTACTACGGGCTCGACGCCATGCTGCTGGGCCACGACCCGCAACGCTACGGCAACGCCCACCCGTCCATCGTGCCCTACGGCATGTATGACGCGGCCGACGGCCCGCTCATCATTGCGGTGGGCAACAACGCGCAGTTTGACAAGTTCTGCCGCCAGGTCATCCATCGCCCCGACATCGTCGAAGACCCGCGCTTCGCCACCAACGTGGAGCGCGCCAAGAACCGCCTGGTGCTCAGCCCCATGCTCAAGGAGCTGATCGCCGGTTTTGCGCGCGATGTGCTGCTGGAGCGCCTGGCGACTGCGGGCATTCCTTGCGGCCGCGTGGCGGGCCTGCACGAGGCGCTGACCAGCGAGCGCACCCGCCGTGGCGGGCTGCTGCAAGAGATGCCGCACCCCGTCGCGGGCACGACGCACGTGTTTGCGCCGCCCTACCGGATGGACGGCCAGCGCCTGCCGATTCGCAACGCACCGCCCACGCTGGGCGGCGCCACGCGCGAGGTGCTGCAGCAGCTGCTGCAGCTGCCCGAAGCAGAGCTTGCTGCTCTGCGCGACAAAGGCGTGCTCACGCTGCCCCCACTCTGATTACTATAAAAATAATAGCTGTAAGCGCTTTCTGGATAAGCGCTAGAGTCATTTTTTAACCTCGACTAGGAGACAAGCATGAACTTTTCACGTATTCCCCGCCGCCTGGCCCTGCAAGGCCTGACCGCCTTGATCAGCACCGGCCTGCTGGGCTCAGCCCTGGCCCAGACGGGCAAAGACGCTTGGCCCAGCAAGCCGATCAAGCTCATCGTGCCCTACCAGGCCGGGGGCGCCACCGACATCACCGCCCGCACGCTGGGCGAGAAGCTCTCGGCCCGCCTGGGCCAGCCCGTGCTGGTGGAAAACCGTGGCGGCGCTGGCGGCGTGACCGGCACTGACCAGGCGCTCAAGTCACCGGCCGACGGTTACACGCTGCTGGTGTCGCTGGGCACCACGATGCTGATCAACCAGTACCTGTACGAGCGCCTGCCGTACCAGCCGGAAAAGGACCAGGCCCTCATCACGCAGATCGCCCTGGCGCCGGTGGTGCTGCTGGTGCATCCGCAGCTGCCCGTCAACACCGCTTCCGAACTGATGGCCTACATCGACCGCAACAAGGGCAAGATCGCCTACGGCTCGTGGGGCATGGGCTCGTATGCCCACCTGGCCGGCGCCTGGCTGTCCGACAAGCACAAGGCCGACATGAACCATGTGGCCTACAGGGGCGAGGCGCCCATGCTGCAAGACCTGGTGGGCGGGCAATTGCAGATGGCGTTTGCCAGCCTGCAGTCGGCCCGGCCGTACATCGACTCGGGCCGCCTCAAGCCGCTGGCCGTGACCGGAACCCAGCGCATGGACGCGCTGCCCAAGCTGGCCACCATGGCCGAGCAGGGGATCAAGGACGAGGTGTTCCAGGTGACCGGTTGGCTCGGCATGAGCGCCCCTGCCAAGACGCCGCCCGAGGTGGTGGCCCGGCTGGGCACCGAGCTGCAGGCCATCATCGCGCTGCCTGAGGTGCGCGAGCGCTTCCAGCAGATGGGGTTCCTGCCGGTGGGCAGCAGCCCTGAGCAGTTCGGCGCCCAGTTCAAGAAGGATGCGCCTGTGTGGGAGCGTGTGGTGAAGGTCTCTGGCGCCAAATTAGATTGACACCCCCCTGAGCCGCTTTGCGGCGTCACCCCCGCTCTCGCAACGCTGCGCGTTGCGGGCAGGGGGACGCAGCCAGCGCGGCGGGGCGGCCCTTGCGCGGCTGCTCTCGCTTCGGCCGCGCCAGTTTCTGACGGCGTGGGCCTACGCAGCGCTAAAGATCACTGAAAGACAAGACGTTTCGGCCATGAACAAACTATCCCTTTTCCCTGCTGCTTTCTCCCGCCGCGCCGTGCTGTCCGCAGTTGCGGCTGTGTCGGCCATCGGACTGCTGGGCACGGCCCCGGCACATGCCCAGGCCTGGCCCAGCAAGCCCATCAAGCTGGTGGTGCCCTTTCCGCCGGGCGGCCCCACCGACACCGCCTCGCGCATCGTGGGCCAGAAGCTGGCGGAGCGCCTGAAGCAGCCCGTGGTGGTGGAAAACCGCGCGGGTGCGTCGGGCTCGATTGCTGCGCTGCAGATCGCCAAGACGCCCGGCGACGGCTACACGCTGATGATGCTGGCCACGCCCACGCTGCTGGCGCCGCACCTGTACAAGAAGGCCGGCTACGACACCACCAAGGACTTGATGTCCGTGGCCACGGTGTACGACCTGCCGATTGTGGTGGTGGTTAACCCGGCGCAGATGCCTTCGGTGACCGACCTGCAAAAGCTCATTACCCACGCCAAGGCACAGCCAGGCCGGCTCAACTACACCTCCTCGGGTGTGGGCAGCTTTGGCCATCTGAGCATGGAACTGCTCAAGCAGCTGGGCCAGTTCGAGATGGAGCACATCCCTTACAGGGGCGGTGTGCCCGCCATCACCGACACGCTGGGTGGCCAAGTGCCCATGATGTACGCCGACCTGGTGGCGGCGCTTCCCCACATCCAGACCGGTAAGCTGCGCGCCATTGCCGTGGGCTCGCCCCAGCGCGTGGGCGTGATCCCCAATGTGCCCACCATTGCGGAGCAGGGCTTCAAGGGCTTTGATGCCGTGTCGTGGGGCGGCCTGATGGCCCCGCCCGGCACGCCCAAGGAGGTGGTCGAGCGCATCAGCAAGGAGGTCAAGGCCATCCTTGCCGACAAGGAAGTGCAGGACAAGCTGCTCAACGCCGGTGCCATCGCCAACTACCAGTCCCCCGACCAGATGGCCAAGCGGGTGATGGGCGACTACACCAAGTGGGGCAAAGTGATCAGCGACAAGGGCATCATCTTCGAGTAAGTTGTGCCATGACCAGCACCGCCATTCCCGCTTTTTCTGCCGCTCCCGCCGCTTCCGTCGCTGTCGCTCCCTTCCCGCCGTTCCGGCTCGTCTCTGACCTTCTGCGCGAAAACGCGCAGCTGCGCCCCCAGGCCAGTGCGCTGACCGACGACGACACCGCGCTGAACTGGGCCGCGCTCGATGCCCTGGTGGACCGCGTGGCCGCGTCGCTGCAGCAGCGGGGCCTGCAGGCGGGCGATGTGGTGGCCGTGTGCGCCGCGTCGTCGGTGCGCTATGCGGCCGTGTACCTGGGCGCACTGCGCGCGGGTGTGGTGGTGGCGCCGCTGGCGCCGTCGGTCACGCCTGATGCGATGGCCTCGATGCTGGGCGACGCCCAGGCGCGCGTGCTGTTTGCCGATGCGCAGGGCAGGGCGGCAGTGCCGCCTGCGGTGATGGAAGGCGCTGGTGCGCTGACCCTTGTGGCGCTGGACGACGCGGGCGCGGGCACGCCGTGGCCTGAATGGCTTGCCCCCGAAGGCGCGGTGCCGCAGCCGGTGGACGTGAGCCCCGAGCATCCGTTCAACATCATTTATTCGTCAGGCACCACCGGCAACCCCAAGGGCATCGTGCAGTCGCACGGCATGCGCTGGGCGCACCTGGTGCGCGGCCTTGCGCAAGGCTACGGGCCTGACAGTGTCACGCTGCTGGCCACGCCGCTGTACTCCAACACCACACTGGTGTCGTTCTTCCCCGGCCTGTGCTGGGGCGGCAGCGTGCGGCTGATGCAAAAGTTTGATGCATTGCGCTACCTGCAGACCGCGCAGCAGATCCGCGCCACGCACTCCATGCTGGTGCCGGTGCAGTACCAGCGCATCATGGCGCTGCCGCAGTTTGGCGCGTTCGACCTGTCGTCGTTTCGTGCCAAGTTCTGCACCAGTGCACCCTTTCTGGCAGAGCTGAAGGCCGACATCCTGGCGCGCTGGCCGGGCGCGCTGTTCGAGTTCTACGGCATGACCGAAGGCGGCGGCACCTGCATCCTGGCCGCGCACGAACACCCCAACAAGCTGCATACGGTGGGCCAGCCCGCGTCCACCAGCGACATCCGCCTGATCGACGAAGACGGCAACGAACTGCCGCCCGGCGCTACGGGCGAGGTGGTGGGCCATTCGCCCGGCATGATGACCGGCTACCACGGCCAGCCCGACAAGACGCGCGAGGCCGAGTGGTTTGACGCCACGGGCAAGCGCTTCATCCGCACCGGCGATGTGGGCCGGTTCGACGAACAGGGCTTTCTGACCCTGCTGGACCGCCGCAAGGACATGGTGATCAGCGGCGGCTTCAACATCTACCCCAGCGATCTTGAGGCCGAGCTGCGCAAGCACCCGGCCGTGGAGGACGTGGCCGTGACCGGTGTGCCCTCCGAACAGTGGGGCGAGACACCGGTGGCCTTTGTGTGCCGCCGGCTCGGCGCCCCCGACGATGCCAGCCAGATCATGGCCTGGTACAACGCTCGCGCGGGCAAGACGCAGCGGCTGGCCGCGCTGCATTTCATCGACGAGCTGCCGCGCAGCGCGATTGGCAAGGTGCTCAAGCGCGAATTGCGCGACCTGCACCGCACACTGTCACAGTGACCGATTCCCTGTTTTTTCAGAAAGACCCAACCATGAAAGTTCTCGTTCCCGTCAAACGCGTGGTGGACTACAACGTGAAAGTTCGAGTCAAGTCGGACAACACGGGTGTGGACATCGCCAACGTGAAGATGAGCATGAACCCCTTTGACGAGATCGCCGTTGAAGAGGCCGTGCGCCTGAAAGAAAAAGGC
>CAMTXG010000047.1:0-20003 GCA_947085645.1 uncultured Gammaproteobacteria bacterium | reverse complement strand
CGGCTCGCAGCTTCGATCCACGCTTCCTCCCCACACTTGGTCACCCTCATGCAGTTGCGCTTCACTTCGTTCGTCGTGATCAACTTACGGGAGGACTTGCACCTCCAAGAGTGCGCCCATGCTGGGCGCACAAAGAAAAGCCAGCCATCTTGCGATGGCTGGCTGCCTGGAGCATTCGAGCGATAGACCTTGCCGGCACAACACGGAGTGAATCCGCATCGTGCCAGCATCGCTCATCAATCTGCGGTGGCCTCTTCCGGCTCGGTTGGCTCAGACTTGGCAGAGCGCTCCTTCTTCGGCAAGGGCTGGATGTCCAGCAGAACCTCAGGCGTCTCGACACCCTTGTCGTCGGTCTTGAGCTCAATGTCTACCGTGAGGCGTCCACCTTCTGTCAAGCGACCGAACAGCAACTCATCTGCCAACGCGCGGCGAATCGTGTCCTGGATCAGGCGCTGCATCGGGCGGGCGCCCATGAGCGGATCAAAGCCCTTCTTGGCCAAGTGCTTGCGCAAGGTGTCAGTGAAGGTGACCTCGACCTTCTTCTCAGCCAACTGCGTTTCGAGCTGCAGCAGGAACTTGTCTACCACGCGCAGGATGATCTGCTCATCCAGCGCCTTGAAGTTGACGATGGCATCGAGCCGGTTGCGGAACTCGGGCGTGAACAGGCGCTTGATGTCGCCCATCTCGTCGCCCGCCTGCCGCGGGTTGGTAAAGCCGATGGTCGCCTTGTTCATGGTCTCGGCGCCCGCGTTGGTGGTCATGATGATGAGCACGTTGCGGAAGTCGGCCTTGCGCCCGTTGTTGTCGGTCAGCGTGCCATGGTCCATGACCTGCAGCAGCACGTTGAAGATGTCCGGATGCGCCTTCTCGATTTCGTCGAGCAACAGCACCGCATGCGGCTTCTTCGTGATGGCTTCGGTCAACAGCCCACCCTGATCAAACCCGACATAGCCCGGAGGCGCGCCGATCAGGCGGCTCACAGCATGGCGCTCCATGTACTCCGACATGTCAAAACGCAGCAGTTCGATGCCCATGATGTAGGCCAGCTGCTTGGCCGCCTCGGTCTTGCCAACGCCCGTGGGGCCGCTGAACAGGAACGAGCCAATGGGCTTGTCGCCCTTGCCCAGGCCAGAACGGGCCATCTTGACCGAACTGGCGAGCACTTCGAGCGCCTTGTCCTGGCCGAACACCACACTCTTGAGGTCGCGTTCCAGCGTCTGCAGCTTGCCGCGATCGTCGTTGGACACGTTGGCAGGCGGAATGCGCGCGATCTTGGCCACGATCTCTTCGATCTCGGCCTTGCCAATGGTCTTCTTGCGCTTGCTGGGCACCATGATGCGCTGGGCAGCACCGGCTTCATCAATCACATCAATCGCCTTGTCGGGCAGATGGCGGTCGTTGATGTACTTGGCGCTCAGCTCAGCCGCAGCCTGCAGGGCGGCCGCTGCGTATTTCACGCTGTGGTGCTCTTCAAAACGCGACTTCAGGCCCTTCAGGATGTCAATGGTTTCCTGCACCGTGGGCTCCACCACGTCCACCTTCTGGAAGCGGCGCGACAGCGCAGCATCTTTTTCGAAGATGCCACGGTATTCCGTGAAGGTGGTGGCGCCGATGCACTTGAGCTGGCCGCTGGACAGCGCTGGCTTGAGCAGATTGGACGCATCGAGCGTGCCGCCAGACGCAGCACCCGCACCGATCAGGGTGTGGATCTCATCGATGAACAAAATGGCGTTGGGCTTGTCCTTAAGGGACTTGAGCACACCCTTCAAGCGCTGCTCGAAATCACCGCGGTATTTGGTGCCAGCCAGCAAAGCGCCCATGTCGAGCGAATACACCACCGCCTCGGCCAGGATTTCCGGCACGTCGTTTTGCGTAATGCGCCATGCCAGGCCTTCTGCAATGGCCGTCTTGCCCACGCCCGCTTCACCCACCAGCAGCGGGTTGTTCTTGCGGCGACGGCACAGGATCTGGATGGTGCGCTCTACTTCGTAGTGGCGCCCGATCAGCGGATCGATCTTGCCGTCTTTGGCGGCCTGGTTGAGGTTCTGCGTGAACTGCTCCAGCGGCGAGGCTTTTTCGTTGCGCTCAGAGGAACCGCCCTCTTCGCCTTCTCCCTGGCTTTCGGGCTTGGCGGGTTCTGGTGGCTCGCCCTTCTTGATGCCATGGGCAATAAAGTTGACCACATCAAGGCGCGTCACACCCTGCTGGTGCAGGTAGTACACGGCGTGTGAATCTTTCTCGCCAAAGATGGCCACAAGCACGTTGGCGCCCGTCACCTCTTTTTTGCCGTTGCCCGTGGACTGCACGTGCATGATGGCGCGCTGGATCACACGCTGAAAGCCCAGAGTGGGCTGGGTGTCTACCTCATCGCTGCCAGCGACCTGAGGCGTGTTGTCTTTAATAAAATTCGACAGCGATGAGCGCAGATCATCGATGTTGGCCGAACAAGCGCGCAGCACCTCCGCTGCGCTGGGATTATCGAGCAGTGCAAGCAACAGATGCTCCACGGTGATGAACTCGTGGCGCTGTTGGCGGGCCTCAACAAAGGCCATGTGCAAGCTGACTTCCAGTTCCTGGGCAATCATGTGAACTCCTTTGTGCTTGCGTGGAAGAGATAACTGTAGATCGGGATCAAAAACCTGTTATGCAACAGGTTCACTGACACATTGCAGTGGGTGGCCCGCCTTGAGGGCGGCGTCAAGCACTTGTTCCACCTTGGTGGCAGCCACATCGCGTGAATAAACGCCGCAGACGCCTTTGCCATCGAGGTGAATCTTCAACATGATTTGGGTGGCTTGTTCACGGTCTTTGCTGAAAAACTCCTGCAAAACCACGATGACGAACTCCATGGGGGTGTAGTCATCGTTGAGCATGACCACCTGGTACATCTGTGGCGGCTGGGTTTTCTGGGTGCGTCTTTCGAGCACGACCGAACCGCCGTCATCCCGCGCTGGCCGTGTCACGGGCGGCGCGGTGGGGGGTGAAGGTGGTTTTGTTGCCATGAAATTCATTCTAGCGACCCACGCGGGGTACTGCTGTGAGAGAAATTGGTTGTTGACCCGGTTTTTTCAAGCCATGCGGTGCAGATTCTCCCTGGCGCCCCTGAACTACTCGTAAACCACGGTGGCGGTACCCGTGCCTGCCTGCGCCAACCAAGCTGCCAGGGCCGCATCGGTGGGGTAGAAACGCGCACTTTCACCCAGCTGCAATTCAGCGACTGCCGACGCGTCGTCCGCAGTGCAGCGCACACCCATGCGAACACGCAGGCCGTGCACCAGCTCACCCTCGGCCACCTCTTCGCGCCGGGCAGGAAACTCGCGCACCAAACGGGGTACGTCGGGCGCTTTGTCGCCCACCATGACATGCAGGTACTTGCCAAACCGGCAACGCGCCCCAGCCAGGTCCCACACCTGCTGCACTTTGACCCGCAGCCCGCCGCTGAAATGGTCCAGCTGCAAACGCCCCATCATGACGACAAATTCGTCCTCTTTGAGCTGGTTGCGGTAGGTATTGAGAAGGGCCTCATCGGCCGACGCCTCGATCACCGCCGACTTGTCGTCCAGCTTGAACAGGCCCAACTTGCCGCGCTGCCCATTGATGACCCGAAAGTCGCTGATGATGCCCGCAAGCACCTGGGGCTCGCGGCTGTCCAGAAGCTCGTCGATCTGGGTGCGCACGAAGCGCCGCACTTCGGTGGCCACTTCGTCAAAAAGGTGACCTGACAGGTAGAACCCCACCGCCGTTTTTTCGAGCGTGAGCCGCTCCTTGATGCCCCATGGAACCGCATCCACCAGATCGGGCTCCTGAGTGCTGGAGCCATGGGCGTCATCGCCCATCATGTCGAACAAGCCCCCCTGGTTCACATTGGCCAGCGTGGCCGCCGCAAACTCGAACGCCCGGTCGATGGACGCCACCATCGCTGCGCGGTTGAGGTTGATCGAATCAAACGCCCCTGCCTTGATCAGCGCCTCGACCGAGCGCTTGTTCATGCGCGCCTTGTCCACGCGCAAGCAGAAATCGAACAGACTGGTGAATGGCCCTTTGGTAGAGCCCTGCGGCCCCTCTCCCCGCCCTTCACGCGCCGCCACGATGGCTTCAACGGCCTGCTGGCCAGCACCTTTTACGGCACCCAGGCCGTAGCGAATGATCTTGTCAGTGACGGGTTCGAACCGGTAAAAGCCCCGGTTCACATCCGGTGGTTCAAAGCTGATGCCGAAGTTCTTGACCGCATCCTCGTACAACACCTTCAGTTTGTCGGTGTCGTCCATTTCAACGGTCATGTTGGCGCAGAAGAACTCGGCGGTGAAATGCACCTTGAGCCAACCGGTGTGGTACGCGAGCAAGGAGTAAGCGGCAGCATGCGACTTGTTGAAGCCGTAACCCGCGAACTTCTCCATCAAATCGAACACCTCGTCAGCCTTCTCCTGGCTGATATTCTTTTCGGCCGCACCCTTGCGAAAGATCTCCCGGTGCTCGGACATCTCCTCGGCCTTCTTCTTGCCCATGGCCCGGCGCAGCATGTCAGCACCGCCCAGGCTGTAGCCGCCCAGCACCTGGGCGGTCTGCATCACCTGCTCCTGGTACACCATGATCCCGTAGGTTTCGGCCAGCACGGGCTCCACCAGCGGATGCGGGTACTCCACCACTTCCTTGCCGTGTTTACGGTTCACAAAGCTCGGAATCAGGTCCATGGGCCCTGGTCGATACAGCGCATTCAGCGCAATCAGGTCTTCCAGCCGACTCGGCTTGGCTTCTTTGAGCATGCCCTGCATGCCGCGGCTTTCAAACTGGAATACGGCCTCGGTCTTGCCTTCGGAGAACAGGCGGTAGGTCGGCCCGTCGTCCAGCGGAATGGTTTCAAAAGCGAAGTGCTCCTGGCCCTTGTGGCGCTTGATGATGAACTCGCGCGCAATCTCCAGGATGGTCAGCGTGGCCAGCCCCAAGAAGTCGAACTTGACGAGGCCAATGGCCTCCACGTCGTCCTTGTCGTACTGGCTCACCGCCGACTCGCTGCCCGGCTGCTGGTACAGCGGGCAAAAATCCGTCAGCTTGCCCGGCGCGATCAGCACCCCGCCGGCGTGCATGCCGATGTTCCGCGTCATGCCTTCGAGCTTTTGCGCCATCTCGATGACGGTTTTGACGTCTTCCTCCTTGCGCACACGCTCGTAAAGCATGGGCTCCAGTTCCAGCGCGTAGTTGTTCTTATCGCCCTCTTTCTTCGGGTCCGGCGGGTACTGCAGCGTGTACGACATGCCCGGCTTGCCTGGCACGAGCTTGGAGATGCCGTCGCAGAAGGTGTAGCTCATGTCCATCACCCGACCCACATCGCGGATCGCGGCCTTGGCGGCCATGGTGCCGAACGTGGCGATCTGACTTACGGCATTCTTGCCGTACTTGTCCTTGACGTAGTCAATGACGCGGTCGCGGTTGGACTGGCAAAAATCGATGTCGAAGTCGGGCATCGATACACGCTCGGGGTTCAGGAATCGCTCGAACAGCAGGTTGTATTCCAGCGGGTCCAGATCGGTGATCTTGAGCGCGTACGCCACCAGCGACCCTGCACCCGAACCCCGTCCTGGCCCTACGGGGCAACCGTTTGCCTTGGCCCACTGGATAAAGTCGCCCACGATGAGGAAGTAGCCCGGGAAACCCATCTTGAGAATGGTGCCGATCTCGAATTCCAACCGCTCCACATACCGGGGGCGCTGCTTGTCCCTTTCTGCCACGTTGGGGTACAGCAACTCCAACCGCGCTTCCAGCCCATCGAACGACGCGACGCGAAAGTACTCGTCAATCGGCATGCCGTTGGGCGTTGGAAAGTCCGGCAGCTGTGGCTTGCCCAGCACCAGGGTCAGGTTGCAGCGCTGGGCAATCTCCACCGTGTTGGCAATGGCCGACGGCACGTCGGCGAACAAGGTCTCCATCTCGGCCGAAGACTTGAAATACTGGTCGCGCGTGAACTTGCGCACGCGGCGGGGGTTGGCAAGAATTTCGCCCTCAGAGATGCAGATACGCGCTTCATGTGCTTCGTAGTCATCTGCGGTTGCAAACTGAACCGGATGCGTTGCCACGACCGGCAGGTTAAGGCGCGCGGCCAGTTCGGCGGCAGCAACCACATGGCTTTCATCGTCCGCGCGGCCAGCGCGCTGCAGCTCAATGTAAAAGCGATGCGGAAAAATCCCAGCCAGGCGCAGCGCCACATCGGCGGCACCAGAGTCATCGCCCTTGAGCAGGGCCTGGCCCACAGGCCCGGCCTGCGCGCCCGCCAGGGCAATCAGGCCTTCGGAGAGCTCCTGCAGCCAGTCCCAGGTGCACAGCGCCTGGTTCTTGACGATGTTGCGCGTCCACGCGCGGGCCAACAGCTCTGAAAGGTTGAGGTAGCCCTGGCGGCCCTGCACCAGAACGATGATGCGAGACGGCCCACTGCCAGCTTCGCCTTCCAGGAATATCTCGGCCCCCAGAATGGGCTTGACGCCCTTACCCCGGGTTTCCTTGTAAAACTTGATGGCGCCAAAAAGGTTGTTGAGATCGGTGATAGCCAGCGCGGGCTGGCCGTCCTTGGCAGCCGCCTTGGCCACCTCATCGATGCGGTTGGTACCGTCTACGACGGAAAACTCGGTGTGCAGGCGCAAGTGAACAAACATGGAGGCCATTGTAGAAAGCCGCGCCCCTCGCCAGTACCAAAGCAGTTCCAAAGGCCAGGTACGTAACGTTTATTGACAGGTTCGGCCACCATTACAATGCCCTTTCGTGCGCCAGGGCGCCGTCAGAGTTAGAGAGAGTTGCTTGCATCAATGCATCAGCTCTCGTGCCCCCTGCCACACCCGTTTCCCCTTTTGCTGAAAGCTGCTTGCGATGCTGCGTGCCCCACTGCCCCTCGTTTCTGCCCTGCTGGTTGCTGGCCTGCTGGCAGGTTGTTCCAGCACATCCGAAGACAAAACAGCGGGATGGAGCCCGAACCGCATCTACGCAGAGGCACAGGACGAGATCAACAGTGGTGGCTATGACAAGGCTGTGCCACTACTCGAAAGGCTCGAAGGACGCGCGGCAGGCACTCCTTTGGCACAGCAGGCCCAGGTCGATAAGGCTTATGCCCAATACAAGGCGGGCGAAAAGGCGCAGGCCCTTGCCACGCTGGACCGGTTCATGAAGCTGCACCCCGCCAGCCCAGCGCTTGACTACGCGCTGTATCTCAAGGGGCTGGTCAACTTCAACGACAACCTCGGCATGTTTTCGTTCATCTCCCGCCAGGACCTTTCCGAGCGTGATCAAAAAGCCGCCAAGGATTCATTCGAGTCCTTCAGCGAGCTGGTGACGCGCTTTCCCGAATCGCGCTACGCACAGGACTCGCGCCAGCGCATGACCTACATCGTGAACTCGCTGGCGCAGTATGAAGTCCACGTGGCCCGCTACTACTTTCAGCGCGGCGCCTATGTGGCCGCCATCAGCCGTGCGCAGGTGGCGCTGGCCGACTACCAGGGTGTGCCTGCACTCGAAGAAGCGCTGTACATCCTCATTCAGTCGTACGACGCGCTGGGCATGACGCAGTTGCGCGACGATGCGCGCCGGGTGATGGACATGTCCTACCCACAAAGCGAATTGATCAAGAGCGGCTTCAAAGGCAAGTCTGATCCTTGGTGGAAGTTCTGGTAAGCGCCTGCAGCGCTTCTTCAAACGCTTGAGGGGACTCCAGGCGCCGCATGGGGGGCAAGGCAGCCATCAAGCGCTTGCCGTAGCCCATGGTGACCAGCCGGATGTCACCCACCACCAGTATGCCCCGGTCTGATTCGCGCCTTATCAAGCGCCCAGCGCCTTGCTTGAGCGCCACAGCGGCCTCAGGCAGCGCGTAGGACTTGAAAGCCTTTCCACCCGCATTTTCAATTCTTTGCGTGCGCGCCTCCACAAGAGGGTCGCCGGGCGGGGGGAATGGCAGTTTGTCGATCACCACTAGCTGAAGCGCGTCGCCGGGCACGTCAAAACCCTCCCAAAACGTCGCAGAGGCCACCAGCACGCAGCCCGGCAGACCCTGTTCACCGCCCTCTCGGAAGCGCTCCATCAGCCGCCGCTTGGGCCATTCGCCCTGCACAAGCACCTCCAGCGCACCAGATGCCGCAAAGCGGGTTTTTAGCAGGTCGCCGATGTTGCGCAGGGCTTTCAAGGTGGTTGTGAGCACGAGTGTGCGTCCACCCAACTGCGCTGCGGCGTCACCCACCCAGTGGGCCACGGCGGCACTGTGCGCCGGGTCTGCAGGGGATGGCAGATGGCTTGGTACGTAGAGCGCTGCCTGCGCTGCATAGTCAAACGGACTGGCTACTCGCAAGATCTCGGCGCCCTGCAGTCCAGCGCGCTCCGTGAACCAGGTCAGTCGGTCATCGTCACCCAGCGTGGCCGAGGTAAATATCCACGCCCTTGCGGGTGTGTCGGCGGGTTCTTGCGGCCACCCGTCGGCGTCTGCGTGTTCGGCTGGTGTGCCCAGAATGCGGGTTCTCATGGCTTCGGCGATGTCCAAGGGCGACTCCATGAGCCGCACCTGCGTTCCCACATCCACCCAGCGAACCACGTCAGTGCTGCCAGGGCCTGAAAAGCGGGCCCACGTCGCTAGCAACTCTGCCCCGCGCTCATACAAACGAACAAAGTCTGGCGCGATTTCACTAACGGTGTCGAGCGCCTCCTGCGCTCTGGTGCAAGCCCATGCCACACGGTCCATGGCGGCCAGCCAGGCGTCGGCCACCACGCCGTCTGGCACCACGTCCATCCATCTGAGTTTGGCGCTGCCCCGAACCTGGCCCACAGCCAGGCGCAGATCCCGCGCTGACAGTTCGACCAGCCCCGCCAGCCCGGTCCAGTCGGCCAACCCGCGAGCATGCTGCAAACCCACCGCCAGCAGGTCGCGACTGAAGTCCATCAACTGACCAGTGGACAGCTGCCCCCCCAGGAACTGCACCCCGGTTTCGTTGATCTGGTGCGCTTCGTCGAACACCACCACGCGCACTGTGGGCAGCAGCTCGGCCATCCCCGACTCGCGCACCGCCACGTCAGCAAAAAAAAGGTGGTGGTTGATGACGACGATGTCTGCCGCAAGGGCTTCACGCCGGGCCAAATGAACATGGCAGTCCCTGAATCGCGGGCATTGCGAGCCCAGGCAGTTTTCACGGGTAGATGTGACCAGCGGAATCACCGGCGAGCGCTCGTCCAGCCCCGTCAGCTCCGCCAGATCTCCTGATTTTGTGGCGTGCGACCAGGCTTCGACCTTGGCCAGCACGCGCGCCACACCGCGGTCCTGGGCATGCGCATCATGGCGAGCCAGCTCCATGCGGTACAGGCACAGATAGCTGCCTCGGCCTTTGAGCAGCGCCATCCGCACCGGCACTCCCAGAGTCTGAGCCAACCGCGGCAGGTCGCGGGCAAACAACTGGTCTTGCAGTGCCTTGGTGGCGGTCGACAGCAGCACCCGCTCACCGCTGAGCAACGCGGGAACCAGATAGGAAAACGTCTTGCCTACGCCGGTACCTGCCTCAACCACCAAAGCGCCCCCTTCTTCGATGGTGCGCGCCACGGCCACAGCCATTTGGATCTGCCCTTCGCGCGGCTGAAAATGCACATCCGCCCGGGCCAGTACACCGTCGGTGGCAAAAACCTCCTGCACCATCGCGACCAGCGCCATCAGGCGGGCTCCTGCGGCTGCAGCTCGCGCTCGAGACGCTCCAGCGCGTCGCGCAGTGCGAGGCGGCGTTTTTTGAGACGGCGCAACGTCAGCTGGTCAGGCACCGCATCGACGGCGCAGCGGTCGATCAAGGCATCCAGATCCGCGTGCTCCATGCGCAGCTCGATCAGTTGGCGTTGTGGGGAGTGGAGGCTGGGTTTCAAGGCAAGGCGCCACGGGATGGCAAAAATGCCACAGGCGGGCGGATAATACGCGCCTGGCCCGCTTTCCCCGGTGGGCGTTTGCACACGCTCCCCCACAATCAGCAGCATGACCAAAGCGTTCCGCCTTATCGCGTCCACCGGCATCCACAAGGGTGACCGTGAGTACCAGCAAGACCAGGTGGCCTTGATCTCTCACCAGCGGCACAACGGCTGTGTGCTAGGCGTGGTGGCCGACGGAATGGGTGGACGCAGCGGTGGGCGCAAGGCCTCTGACCAGGTCATGATGACGGCCCGCCAGTTGTTCGAGAGGTACTCCCCCGACACCGATGACCCGGTGGCGATGCTCAAAAGCATGGTGGAAGAAGCCCACATCGTCATTCGCCTCACTGCCATCTCGGCAGAGCAAGAACCCCACAGCACGATCGCAGCCTTTCTGATCAACCCGCGCGGTGACTGCCACTGGGTGCATGCGGGCGACTCACGCATCTACCACTTTCAGGGCTCGCGCCTGGTTACTCGCACCAGCGACCATTCGTATGTGCAGGCACTGGTGGACCGTGGCGAGCTGACAGAGGCCGAGGCCAACAACCACCCCCACTCCAACATCCTGGTGGGCTGTCTGGGCACCGAAAGCGATCCCCCCATCACCACCCATGTAGTTCCGCAATTGCAGCCGGGCGACGTGCTCATGGCCTGCAGCGACGGCGTGTGGCATTACTTCTCCCCCACCGAGCTGGCCTCGGTAGTCGACTCGCTGTCACCGCGCGAGGCCACCGAGTTCCTTATCGAAAAAGCCAGGTCGCGTGCACGTGGGGGCGGCGACAACCTTTCGCTTGTTATCGTCAAAATCGAAGCGCTGGTGGAAGAAAAGAAAGTGGCGCGCCTCACGCCTGTCGAGGCAAGTCGCGCCTGACGGCCTACCCTCCCTACCGTACCAGGGACAGCCAGCGGCATTAAAAATCTCCTGCGGCGGCTGGTGAAACGTCTGGGGCTTTATCGCGCAGGCGATTCGACCGGTAAAGGCGCAGCCGGTTTGCGCCCAGCGGCCGCGGCATCTGCCTGAGATTTTTCTACCCTGGCCCGCCGCTCCTCAGCGGCCTTCAGCACCTCGGCCTGCCGGGCCCGGGCCTTGGCGGCGCGGTCGGCATTGTCTGCATTGCGTACCGATTGATCACGTGCATGCGCTTGCGCCCGGTTGCGCTGGTCTTGCGCACGCAGTTCCGCGTCGTGGTCGCGCTGGGCTTTGGTCGCGTTGGGACCGGCAGCGGGGGCGTTGCGTACCGCAGCACCCAGCCCTGGGACCGACGCTGCAGATCCTGGCACCGGCTTTTGTTTTTCCTCTATGGACCGAAGCCGGTCTGCGGCACGTTCCTTTCGCTCGGCATCGTTCAGTTCAATCTCCCGGCTGCGCAGCCTCGCTTCAGCGTCGCGCACTTGGGCGCGCACTCCACGCAAGCAGTCTTCCACCGAAAAGCGCTGATAACACACGGCCTCATCGCTCTGTCGCCTGGCGTTAATAGCCGCACGCGCGCGTTGAATCAGCTCACGCTCTGCCTTGCGATGGGCTGCCGCCTCGGCCTTACTGTGCTCGGCTGCTGTCTCTGCAGCCGACGTTGGTACCGAGGTTGCCGCCGTCGCACCTGCCAAAAACAGCGATGCGCATGCAAGCACCCCAGCGCCAGCGGTTGAACGCAGTGGCAATGGCAACAGCAATCTCAAGTCAGCCCCGTATCGACCATGCGGCGCTCCAGCGCCAAAAACTCTTTGGACTGCATCTCGTTCAACCGCGATACCGTGCGCGGGAACTCATGAGCGAGCGGGCCTTCGGTGTAGAGCTGTTCGGGGGGTACAGCGGCCGACAGGATCAGCTTTACCCGCCGGTCATACAGCACATCCACCAGCCAGGTAAACCGCCGCGCTGGCGACGCCATGCTGACTGGCATGTATGGCACATCTGACAGCAGCACTGTGTGGAACTGCGTCGCTATCTCCAGGTAGTCGTTTTGCGAGCGCGGCCCGCCACACAAGGTCTTGAAATCAAACCAGACCACGCCACCGGCCTTGCGGCGGGCGCGGATCTCGCGGGCCTCAATGTGCAGCACCGGGTCTTCGTCGTGCACTTCGGCCAGCCGGTCAAAGGCTGTGTTCATCTCCGCATCGGCCTGTAGCCCAAGCGGGGTGTGGTACAGCTTCACCTGTTCCAGCGTTCGGCGGCGGTAGTCGGTGCCGTTGTCCACGTTGACCACTTCGAGCCGCTCGTTCAACAGCGCAATCGCAGGAAGGATGCGGTCCCGGTGCAGGCCGTCGGGATACAGGTCGTCGGGCTTGAAATTGGACGTGGTAACAAACCCCACACCGTTCTGGAACAGCGCCGCCAGCAGGCGGTGCAGGATCATCGCGTCGGTGATGTCCGCCACGTGAAACTCGTCAAAGCAGATGAGCTTGTAGCGCTTGGCAATGCGCGCGCCCAGCACATCCAGGGGGTCTACTGTGCCCTGCAGGCCCGCCAGTTCGCGGTGCACTTCGCGCATGAACTCGTGAAAATGCAGGCGCACCTTGCGCTTCAAGGGCACCGCGTCAAAAAAGCATTCCATCAGAAAGCTCTTGCCCCGCCCTACTCCGCCGTACATGTACACACCGCGCGGCACATCAGGCCGGTTGATCAGCTTCTTGAGTGCGTTGGAACGCTGGGCTTTGTACGCGGCCCAGTCATCAGCACAACGCTGAAGGGCATCCACTGCACGCAGCTGGGCAGGGTCACTTTGGTAGCCTTTGGCGGCCAGCTCGGCCAGGTAAGCCTGTTTAACAGTCACGTGATGGATGCTCTGATACTATGAATTTAATAGCTTCCAGCGCTTACTGGATAAGCGCTAGAGCCCTTTTTTATCAAAAAATCAGAAGTTCAGCGTGCGTTTGTCCACGGCCAGGGCCGCTTCCTTGGTGGCTTCGCTCAAGCTGGGGTGTGCATGGCAGATGCGTGCGATGTCTTCGCTGCTGGCCTTGAACTCCATGGCGACGACAGCTTCCGCAATCAGCTCGCTGGCCTGGGGGCCGACGATGTGCACGCCCAGGATTTCGTCGGTGTCGGCATCGGCCAGCATCTTGACCATGCCCGTCGTATCGCCCAGCGCGCGTGCGCGGCCGTTGGCCAGGAACGGGAAAGTGCCCGCCTTGTACTTCACGCCATCGGCCTTGAGCTGCTGCTCGGTGCGGCCCACCCACGCAATTTCGGGGCTGGTGTAAATGACCCAGGGCACGGTGTTGAAGTTGACATGCCCGTGCTGGCCCGCAATACGCTCGGCCACGGCAACGCCCTCTTCCTCGGCCTTGTGCGCCAGCATCGGGCCGCGCACCACATCGCCCACCGCCCACACGCCGGGCAGGTTGGTCTTGCAGTCGCCGTCCACCACGATGGCGCCGCGCTCGTCCAGGGCCAGGCCCACAGCTTCGACATTGAGGCCAATGGTGTTGGGCACGCGACCGATGGAGACTATGAGCTTGTCCACGTCCAGTGCCTGGGCTTCGCCCTTGGCGTTGGTGTAGGCAATGCTCACGCCCTTCTTGCCCGTCTTGATCTCGCCGACCTTCACGCCCAGCTCGATCTTCAGGCCCTGCTTGTCGAAAGCCTTCTTGGCCTCCTTGGCGATCTGCTCATCCACCGCACCCAGGAACGTGGGCAGTCCTTCGAGGATGGTGACCTCAGCACCCAGACGGCGCCACACCGAGCCCATTTCCAGGCCGATCACACCCGAGCCGATGAGGCCGAGCTTCTTGGGCACAGCGCCGACGCGCAGCGCGCCGTCATTGGACAGCACCAGTTCTTCGTCAAACGGCGTGCCGGGCAGCGCACGGGCGTTCGAACCCGTAGCGATGATGATCTGCTTGCCCGTCAGCGACTCTTCGGCGGCGCCTGCCACCTTGATTTCGTAGCCACCTTCGGCGGCTTTAACGAACGAACCACGGCCATGGAAGAAGCTGACCTTGTTCTTCTTGAACAGGTACAGGATGCCGTCGTTGTTCTGCTTCACAACGGTGTCCTTGCGGGCAATCATCTTGGCCACGTCCATCTTCACGCCGGTAGCCGTAATGCCGTGCTCGGCAAAGTGCTTGTTGGCGTGCTCGAAATGCTCGGACGACTGCAAAAGCGCCTTGGACGGGATGCAGCCCACGTTGGTACACGTGCCACCCGGAGCGGGGCCGCCCTTTTCATTCTTCCATTCATCGATACAGGCCACGTTGAAGCCCAGCTGGGCAGCGCGGATGGCGGCGATGTAGCCGCCGGGGCCGCCGCCGATGACGATCACGTCGAATTGTTTGCTCATGTCGGTCTCACTCAATCGTTCAGTTGGAAAAAGACCCACCGGCGGGGGCGGCCAGTGGCCGGCCACGCGGGTGGGTCAGTTCAGGGGCTATCAGATGTCAAAGAGAAGGCGCGATGGATCTTCCAGCGCTTCCTTCATCGCCACCAGGCCCAGCACGGCTTCGCGGCCGTCGATGATGCGGTGGTCGTAAGACATCGCCAGGTAGTTCATCGGGCGAATCACGATCTGGCCGTTTTCGACCACGGCGCGGTCCTTCGTGGCGTGCACGCCCAGGATGGCCGACTGGGGCGGGTTGATGATGGGAGTGGACAGCATGGAGCCGAAGGTGCCGCCGTTGCTGATGGAGAACGTGCCGCCGGTCATTTCTTCAATGCCCAGCTTGCCGTCCTTGGCCTTCTGTCCGTACTCAGCGATCTTCTTTTCGATCTCGGCAAAGCTCATCTGGTCGGCGTTGCGCAAGATAGGCACCACCAGGCCGCGGGGCGAGCCCACGGCAATACCGATATCGAAGTAGCCGTGATAGACGATGTCATTGCCATCGACCGAGGCATTGAGCACGGGGTACTTCTTCAAGGCGTGCACAGCCGCCTTCACGAAGAAGCTCATGAAGCCGATCTTTACGCCGTGTTCCTTGGTGAATGCGTCCTGGAACTTCTTGCGCATGTCCATCACCGGGGCCATGTTCACTTCGTTGAACGTGGTCAGAATGGCGTTGGTGGACTGCGACTGCAGCAGGCGCTCGGCCACGCGCGCGCGCAGGCGGCTCATGGGCACGCGTTGCTCAGGGCGGTCGCCCAGGTCTTCCTTGGCAGCGGGGGCCGACACCTGGGGAAGCACCTTGGTAGGAACACCCGTTGGGATTGCGCTGGGGGCAGCCACGGCTTTGGCAGCACCACCGGCCACAGCGCCCAGCACGTCACCCTTGGTCACGCGGCCATCCTTGCCCGTACCAGCCACAGCCGATGCAGACAGGTTGTTCTCGGCCAGCAGCTTGGCGGCGGCGGGCATGGCCACGTCGCCCTTGGAACCACCGGTTGCGGCCGCAGCGGCCACAGGAGCCGCCGCAGCGGCGGGAGCTGCCGCTGTTGGCGTAGCCGCAGGCGCCGCAGCACCCGCCTTGCCTTCGGTGTCGATACGGGCAATCAACTGCTCCGCTACCACCGTGGCGCCGTCGGCCTGAACGATTTCGGCCAGCACACCGGCGGCGGGCGCGGGCACTTCGAGAACCACCTTGTCGGTTTCGACTTCGATCAGGATCTCATCGATTGCTACAGCCTCACCGGCCTTCTTCTTCCACGTCAGCATGGTGGCTTCGGCCACGGATTCGGACAGCTGGGGGACTTTGACTTCTACGATAGCCATATCAATTCTTTCGGAATGGGGTTTTGTCTGTTCTGTTGTCGGGTCGCAACTGGCCTTACTTGGTCAGGACAAAACCCTTGAGCTTGGCGAAAGCACCGTCCACCAGCGCTTTTTGCTGTTCCTGGTGCAGGTGCGAGTAGCCCACGGCCGGCGATGCAGAAGCAGCGCGGCCGGAGTAACCCAGCTTCTGGCCTTCGAGCATGTTCTCGTGGATGTAGTGCTGCACGAAGAACCAGGCACCCTGGTTCTGAGGCTCGTCCTGGCACCACACCACGTCAGTGGCGTTGGGGTACTTCTTGAGTTCGGCAGCAAACGCCTTGTGCGGAAAGGGGTACAGCTGTTCGACGCGCAGGATGACCACGTCGTCGGCGTCCTTTTCGGTGCGCTTCTTGACCAAGTCGTAGTACACCTTGCCAGAGCACGCGATCACGCGCTTGACCTTGGCGGCCTTCTTGACAATGGCTTCATCCTGCTCGGGGATCACCGTCTGGAAGCTGCCCTTGGTGAACTCGGACAGCGGCGAGGTCGCATCCTTGTTACGCAGCAACGACTTGGGCGTCATGATGATCAGCGGCTTGCGCAGATCACGCACCATCTGGCGGCGCAGCACGTGGAAGATCTGGCTGGCGGTGGTTGGTTGCACCACTTGCATGTTGGCATCGGCCGACAGCTGCATGAAGCGCTCCAGACGGGCCGAGCTGTGCTCTGGGCCCTGGCCTTCGTAGCCGTGCGGCAGCATCAGCGTGATGCCGTTGACGCGGCCCCACTTCACTTCGCCCGAGGCGATGAACTGGTCAATGACCACCTGCGCGCCGTTGGCGAAATCGCCGAACTGGGCTTCCCAGATCACCAGCGTGTTGGGGTCGTTGGAAGCGTAGCCGTACTCAAAGCCCAGCACCGCTTCTTCAGACAGGATGGAATCGATGACGACAAACGGCGCCTGGTTCTCGGCCACGTTCTGCAGCGGCGTGTAGGTGCCGATGTCCCACTTCTCGCGCTTCTGGTCATGAATGACCGAGTGGCGGTGCGTGAACGTGCCACGGCCGCAGTCCTCACCCGACAAACGCACGGGGTAGCCACTGGCCACCAGCGATGCGAAAGCCATGTGTTCGCCCATGCCCCAGTCCACAGGGATCTCGCCGCGGCCCATGGCCGCGCGGTCGTCATACACCTTCTTGACCAGCTGGTGCGGTGTGACGCTTTCTGGAATGGTCGTGATCTTCTCGGCCAGGCGCTTCCACTCAGCCAACGGGATAGCAGTGTCGCCTGCGTCCGTCCACTTTTTGCCCAGGAACGGGCTCCAGTCGACGGCGTACTTGCTCTTGAAGTTGGTCAGCACCGGGTCTACCGTGTGCTTGCCAGCGTCCATGGCGGCGCGGTAGGCCTTGGCCATGTCGTCGCCCAGCGTCTCGCCCAGGCCTTGTGCTGCCAGCTTGTCGGCGTACAGCTTGCGGGTGCCGGGATGCTGGCCAATTTTCTTGTACATCAGCGGCTGCGTGAGAGCTGGAGTGTCCTGCTCGTTGTGACCAAGCTTGCGGAAGCAGACGATGTCCACAACCACATCCTTCTGGAACTCCATGCGGAATTCCAGCGCCAGCTGGGTGGCCAGCACCACAGCTTCAGGGTCGTCGCCGTTCACGTGCAGCACGGGCGACTCGATCATCTTGACCACGTCGGTGCAATACAAGGTGGAACGGCTGTCGCGTGGGTCAGAGGTCGTAAAACCGATCTGGTTGTTGATCACGATGTGGACCGTGCCACCCGTGGAGTACCCACGGGTCTGCGCCAGGGCCAGCGTTTCCTGTATCACGCCCTGGCCGGCGAAAGCTGCATCACCGTGCACCAGCACGGGCAGCACCTGCTTGCCCAGGGGGTCGGCACGCCGGTCCATACGGGCACGCACCGAGCCTTCCACCACGGGGTTCACGATTTCCAGATGGGAAGGATTGAATGCCAGCGACAGGTGAACCGGGCCACCAGGGGTGGTCACATCCGAACTGAAGCCCTGGTGGTACTTCACGTCGCCTGCAGGCAGGTCTTCAGGTGCAGTGTGGTCGAACTCGGCAAACAGATCCTTGGGCATCTTGCCCATGGAGTTCACCAGCACGTTCAGGCGGCCACGGTGGGCCATGCCAATAACAATTTCCTGAACGCCCTTGGCGCCAGCGGACTGGATCAGCTCGTCCATGGCGGCAATGAAGCTCTCGCCCCCTTCCAGGGAGAAACGCTTCTGGCCGACGTACTTGGTATGCAGAAAACGCTCTAGGCCTTCGGCAGCGGTGAGCCGGTCCAGGATGTTTTTCTTTTTCTCAACGCCGAAGCTGGGCTTGCTACGAATCGCTTCCAGCTTCTGTTGCCACCAGCGCTTCTGGTTCTGGTCGGTGGCGTACATGTATTCGGCGCCGATAGAGCCGCAATAGGTTTCGCGCAGGGCGTTGATCAGCTCGCGCAGAGGCATCGACTCCTTGCCAAAGAACGTGTTGCTGGTGTTGAACACGGTTTCCTGGTCGGCATCGCTGAAGCCGTAGAACGACGGTTCGAGTTCGGGAATCGCAGGGCGCTCGGTGCGCTTGAGGGGATCCAGATCAGCCCAGCGCTGGCCCACATTGCGATACGCGGCAATCAGCTGCTGAACAGCGGTGCGCTTGCGACCCAGTTCCGAATCTGCACCGGTAGCCACCACCACCTTGGTGCCGCCCTGCTTTGCGCGCTCGGCAAAGGCATTGACCACGGGGAGGTGGGGAACATCCTTGGCATTGGAGCCATCGACGGCGGGAACATGCTGCAGCGCGTCGAAGTACTCGCGCCAGTTGTCTGGCACGCTACCGGGGTTTTCGAGGTAGTTCTCGTACATCTCTTCGACATAGGGCGCATTGCCGCCGAAGAGGTAGGTGTTGCCTTGGTAGGCTTGATAGACGGATGTCGTATCGCTCATATTCCGCTGACCTCCGCTTTCCTTGGGAAAGCATTAGTTGGTTGAGAAACCTTCCGCGACACGGCTGAACCGGTTGGCGGATGCGACTGTGGCTAGGGAAGGGCCTTGGTACGGGCGCCATTGTGCCACCGAACGGGACAGCGCCCAAACCAAGTAATTTCACACACCCAACAAAACCGACGCAAACAACTGGTGGCAACAAGCGCTCGCGTACATTCCGGGTATTCCAATTCCAGGCGAAAAAATGACATCTTCGACCCTTCAGAACAAAGCTTTCCTGCTCCTTCTGGTCCTCGTGACTATCGCTTTCGGAGCCGTCCTGTGGCAGTTCCACGGCGCGGTGTTCTGGGGCATCATTCTTGCTATCCTCTTTGCCCCCTTGCACCGCAAGCTGCTGCAAAGGATGCCAAAGCGCAAGAACATTGCCGCGTTGTGCACATTGGGGCTGTGCCTTATTGTTGTCATCTTGCCCATGGCAGCCATCACGGTGTCGCTGGTTCAAGAAGCAACTTTGATCTACGAACGGGTCCGGTCAGGGCAGTTGAACTTCGGCCTGTATTTGCAACAGGTGATTGCTGCGCTGCCTGAGTGGGCCGCCAATCTGCTGGATCGGCTAAACCTGACCACGGTGGGCGAACTGCAACAGAAGCTTTCTTCTGTTGCAGTGCAGGCCAGTCAGTTCGTGGCAACACAAGCCCTGAGCATCGGCCAGAACACACTGCAATTCGTCGTGAGCTTCGGCATCATGCTTTACCTGCTGTTTTTCCTGCTGCGCGACGGTTCGAGTCTCGCTCTGCGCATCGGCCAGGCCGCCCCCCTGGATGAGCCCCACAAGCGGCAACTGGTCAGCAAATTCACTACCGTGATTCGCGCCACCGTCAAAGGCAACATCGTTGTTGCAGCGTCCCAAGGGGCCCTGGGCGGGATAATTTTCTGGATTCTGGGAATCCAGGGGCCTGTGCTTTGGGGGGTATTGATGGCTTTCCTATCGTTACTTCCCGCAATCGGGGCGGGGCTGATTTGGGCGCCTGTAGCCATTTACTTCCTTGCCACCGGAGCCGTGTGGCAAGGGGTCGTTCTGACCGCTTTCGGCATCTGCGTGATCGGATTGGTCGACAACGTGCTGCGCCCCATCCTGGTGGGCAAAGACACCAAGATGCCAGACTATGTCGTGCTGATATCCACCCTGGGCGGAATGTCCATGTTCGGACTGACTGGCTTTGTGATTGGGCCCGTGATCGCAGCACTCTTCATGGCCTGCTGGGATCTTTTTGCGCCCAGCCACGTTGACGTCCCCACTAGTTGAGTGACATCAGGGGCTGCTGGGGAGACGGTGGCGAACGGCCACCGAGCGCGCACTGCGAAATGACCCCACAAATCGGGATAGGGGCCGACCAGATGGTCGGGCCCCTCCCACACCACCCGGCGTGCGGGTCCGCACCGGGCGGTTCGAGAGCTTGAGGTCATGAGAGTCTGGGCAGTCCCAGGTGGTCGAACCAGTCAATCGTCAGCACGCT
>CAMTXG010000046.1:0-45687 GCA_947085645.1 uncultured Gammaproteobacteria bacterium | reverse complement strand
TCCATACGGGACTACATAGATCGCCACAATCAGGACCCCAAGCCCTTTGTGTGGCGCAAAAGCGCCGACACCATCCTGGCATCTGTGGCCCGGGCGGCCAGTTCTATTATTTGATGCTTACTTCTGAGACACCACACTAGCAGGCATTCAAAAAAAAAGCCCCGGGTGGAGATTCCATTCGGGGCTTTTTTATGGGTGTACAGCGGCGCCCACTTCGGGCCTGTTCTCGCCGGCGGTCATGACGGCGACGAGAGACTTCGTATGAGAAAATGCTAATGAAATATGGCTATAACGCTTATCCAGTAAGCGCTGGTAGCTGTATAAATCATAGTGACTGCCCAGGGCTGGCTCGCAAGCGTGCAACACCGCACTAACGCCCCAGCGCAAAAACGACGGGAGTGCGGTTGTCCGGCGGTGCGGGCTGCTGGCGCCATTGGTGCACCAGTTTGCTGTGAACGCGGGCGGAGGGCAGCGTCAGTCCGCTGGCCAATGCAAGCCGCGTCTGGGGCTGCAGTGTCTGTACCAAGGCCTGCCACAAGGCGGCATTGCGGTACGGGGTTTCAATAAACAGCTGCGTTTGGCCGGTCTTGTAGGCTGTGGACTCCAGGTCCTTGATGCGTTGGGCGCGCTCTTGCCCGTCCTGTGGCAGGTAGCCTACAAAGGCGAAGTTCTGCCCGTTGAGGCCGCTGGCGGCCAATGCCAGCAGCAGTGATACCGGCCCCACCAGTGGAACAACGGTGATGCCCAGGTCGTGTGCGGCGCGCACCACCGATGAGCCCGGGTCGGCCACGGCGGGCATGCCCGCCTCGCTGACCAGACCCATGTCGTGCCCGGCCAATGCGGCGGCCAGCAGCGGGCGTGCGTCAAAAGGTGCCGACCCTTTGTCGCCATGGTCGCCTTTTTTGTGCACCTCGCGGGGCAGCTCGGTGATCTGTTGCTGTTGCAATGGGGCAGCCAGCGGATGCAGGGCGTCGATGCGCTTGAGATAGGCGCGGGTGCTCTTGGCGTTTTCACACACCCAGTGGGTCAGGCGCGAGGCCGTTTGCAGCGTGACCAAGGGCAGGGCGTCTTGCAGCGAGGCCTGGGTGTCGCACCCGAAGTCGAGCGGGGCAGGCACCAGGTACAACCTGCCCGTGGCCGATGGGGTGGCGCCGGATGCGGGCTGGTTCATGGCAGCACCATGCCGGCGGCGCGCAGCATGCGGCAGGTGCGGATCAGCGGCAGGCCGATGAGTGCGGTCGGGTCGTCGCTCTGGATCGCGTCCAGTAGCGCAATGCCCAGGCCTTCGCTTTTGGCACTGCCTGCGCAGTCGTAAGGCTGTTCTGCACGCAGATAGCGCTCAATTTCTTCGTCAGACAGGTTGCGGAATGTGACCTCCACCGGCGCCAGGTCCACCTGTTCAAACCCTGTTGCTTTGCAAACCACGGCCACAGCGGTCTGAAAGACGACCGTCTGCCCGCGCATCTGGCGCAATTGCTGCACCGCGCGATCGTGTTCGCCCGGCTTTCCCAGGGGCTGACCTGCCAGATCGGCCACCTGGTCAGAGCCAATGACCACCGCGTCAGGGTGTAGTTGGGCCACGGCGCGGGCCTTGGCCATCGCAAGGCGCAGCGCCAGGGCGCGTGGAGCTTCGCCAGGGAGCGGTGTCTCGTCCACATCCGGGGCGGCCACGTCAAAAGGCAGGTTCAATCGCTGAAGCAATTCACGCCGGTAGCGCGAGGTAGAGCCCAATACCAGAGGGCGTTGCAGGGAGGGGGATTGATGCATGCGCCGATTCTCTTACACTGCCGCCATGACCAAGGAATTCTCCGCGCAGCGCCTCGACGTAAAAGCCTTCGCACAGGCGGGCGGACGACTGTCGGGGCATGAGTCACTTTTGAAGTACGAGCGCCTTGCCCAGGAAGCCAAAGGGTTGCATCCCGACCTGCTGGTGGACTGGGAAGCGGTAGGCGACGTGCGCACTGCGCTGGGCGGAATGGGCCAGGTATGGCTGCGCATCAAGGTGCGTGCGAGCTTCCCCATGGAATGCCAGCGCTGCCTGACCCCGGTGGATGTGCCGCTGGAGGTGGACCGCGAGTTCCGTTTTGTAGCCGACGAGGCCACGGCTGAGGCGTTGGACGACGAGAGTGAAGAAGACCTGCTCGCCATGAGCCGGGAATTCGATCTGCATGAGCTGATTGAAGACGAGCTGTTGATGGCCTTGCCGGTGGTGCCCAAGCACACAGAGTGCCCCACCGCCGTGCCGCTGGCTTCGTCGGACGATGATTTTGAAGAAGCCAGCGCTGAAAAGCCCAACCCCTTCGCTGCGTTGGCAGGCCTGCGCAAGGACGCCAAGGGCTGACCGGTTGCTCTTTCACTGATCCAAAATTCATTTGGGTTATAATCGTGGGCTTCACGCGAACCCCATCGTGTCTATATGGGCTGATCGCGTTTTTACCAACCTATTCCAGATCAGGAGCCATCATGGCCGTTCAGCAAAACAAAAAGTCCCCTTCCAAGCGCGGTATGCACCGCTCGCACAATGCCCTGGTTGTGCCAGGCATTGCAGTGGAACCCACCACCGGTGAAACGCACCTGCGTCACCACATCAGCCCCAACGGCTTTTACCGTGGTCGCCAGGTGCTGAAGAACAAGTCTGAAGCCTGACCTTCGCCCCATCCAAAGGCCCGTCGCTACTGAAACCGTAGCGCGGGCCTTTGTTTTGACCGTCGTATTTATTTTTCCGGCCTGTCTGGCCGGCCGGACAAGTCGCCCATGATCACACTGGCTGTTGACTGCATGGGGGGCGACCATGGCCCCCGCGTCACGCTCGCGGCGTGTCGCCAGTTTCTCGACCACCACCCTGATGCCCGTCTGCTGCTTGTTGGCCTGACGGAAAGTCTTCAGGCGTTTTCGCACGACCGTGCCACCATCGTCCCCGCCTCAGAAGTCGTGGCCATGGACGACCCGGTGGAGGTCGCTCTGCGCAAGAAGAAGGACTCTTCCATGCGTGTAGCCATCCAGCAGGTGAAGGATGGCGCCGCGTCGGCGGCGGTTTCTGCTGGCAACACGGGTGCGTTGATGGCGATTGCCCGCTATCTGCTCAAGACGCTAGACGGTATTGACCGCCCCGCCATTGCCACCCAGTTGCCGAATGCCCAGGGTGGTGCCACCACGGTGCTGGACCTGGGTGCCAATGTGGATTGCTCGGCGGAGCACCTGCTGCAGTTTGCGGTGATGGGTTCTGCGTTGGTGTCAGTGCTCAAGGATGTGGATGAGCCCACGGTGGGCCTTCTCAATATCGGCGAAGAAGTCATCAAGGGCAGCGAAGTCATCAAAAAGGCAGGCGAACTGCTGCGTTCTGCTGCCAATTTGGGTGATTTGAATTTTTATGGAAATGTCGAAGGCAATGACATTTTCAAGGGCACAGTGGATATCGTGGTCTGTGACGGCTTTGTTGGTAACGTTGCATTAAAGGCGAGCGAGGGTGTGGCATCGATGGTCATCGGGGGGCTCAAAACAGAGTTTTCTCGCAACATCTTCACCAAAACGGCGGCGATCATCGCGTATCCGGTTCTTAAGGCGCTGATGAGCCGCATGGATTACCGCCGCTACAACGGCGCAGCGCTGCTGGGGCTCCGCGGCCTTGTCTTCAAGAGTCACGGATCGGCCGACGCCATGGCCTTCGAGCAGGCGTTGAACCGGGCGTATGATGCAGCCCGCAACAACCTGCTCGACCGTGTCCGGACCCGGATTGCGCATGCGGCGCCTCTCCTGGCGCCTGCAGATGCCCAGCCCAAGCCTGGCGTTGCGGCGACGACACACTAGATGAGACGCTATTCCCGCATTACTGGCACCGGCAGCTATCTGCCACCCCGCCGGTTGACCAACGCCGATCTGGTGGCCGAACTGGGCCAACGCGGCATCGAAACTTCAGACGATTGGATCGTGGAACGCACGGGCATCCGGGCGCGCCACTTTGCGGCGCCCGACGTCGCCAGCAGCGACCTGGGGCTGGAGGCCGCGCGCAACGCTTTGCGGGCAGCTGGGCTGCAGCCCACCGACATCGATCTGATCATCGTGGCCACATCGACACCCGACATGGTGTTCCCATCGGTAGCGTGCATCCTGCAAAACAAGCTGGGGGCCAACGGCTGCCCGGCGTTTGATGTGCAGGCGGTGTGCAGCGGGTTTGTGTATGCCCTGTCTGTCGCGGATTCGATGATCCAGACGGGCGCTGCCAATCGCGCCCTGGTCATCGGTGCCGAGGTGTTCAGCCGCATTCTGGATTTCAATGACCGCACCACATGCGTGCTGTTTGGGGATGGCGCCGGAGCCGTCGTGCTCGAAGCCTCAGAAACGCCCGGCATCCTGTCGAGCGACCTGCACGCCGACGGCAAATACGTTGACATCCTCTGCGTGCCCGGCAACGTGGCCGGTGGTCAGGTGCTGGGTGACCCTGTGCTCAAAATGGACGGCCAGGCAGTTTTCAAGCTAGCGGTGGGTGTTCTGGAAAAGGCCGCCCATGCAGCGCTGGTCAAGGCGGGCCTGACCGAGGCCGACATTGATTGGTTGATTCCTCACCAGGCCAACATCCGCATCATGCAGGGCACAGCCCGCAAGCTGAAGATGTCGATGGACAAGGTGGTGGTCACCGTGGATCAGCACGGCAATACCTCCGCCGCGTCGATTCCGCTGGCGCTGGACCATGCGGTGCGCACCGGTCAGGTCAAGAGGGGTGAGACCCTGCTGCTCGAAGGCGTGGGCGGCGGTTTCACCTGGGGTGCTGTACTCCTGAAGTTATAGCTGCTAGCGCTTGCTGCATAAGCGCTAGGGGCCAATTTCGTTCATATTTCTGGATTATTCATGAAGTCTTTTGCATTTGTCTTTCCGGGACAGGGCTCGCAATCGGTCGGGATGCTGGATGGCTGGGGCGACCACCCTGTGGTGGTGCAGACCGTGCAGGAAGCATCGGATGCCCTGGGCGAAGACGTGGGCTTGCTGATCAAGGATGGCCCCAAGGAGGCGCTGGCCCTCACCACCAACACCCAGCCGGTGATGCTGGTGGCGGGCGTTGCGGCCTGGCGCGTCTGGCGCGCCGAGGGAGGCGCTGCCCCTGCGGCGGTTGCGGGGCATTCGCTGGGCGAATATTCAGCCCTGGTGGCTGCGGGTGTGCTCACGCTGGCGCAAGCAGCCCCGTTGGTGCGTCTGCGGGCAGCCGCCATGCAAGAGGCCGTGCCTGTCGGTACGGGCGCCATGGCGGCCATTTTGGGCATGGACGCAGCCAAAGTGATTGCAGGGTGTCAGGAGGCGTTGGCCTCTTTTGGCGCCGGTTCGACCGAAGCGGTCGAGGCAGTCAATTTCAATGACCCGATACAGACAGTGATTGCTGGCACCAAGGCTGGCGTGGACAAGGCCTGTGAGGTGCTGAAGGCGGCAGGTGCCAAGCGCGCGCTGCTTTTGCCCGTGTCGGCGCCGTTCCACTCCAGCCTGATGAAGCCTGCGGCCGAGAAGCTGCGCATGGCGTTGGCGGATGTTGCCCTTGCTGCGCCGGAGATTCCGGTGGTCAACAACGTTGATGTGGCCGTGCAGCAGGATGCCGATGCGATTCGCGATGCGCTGTACCGCCAGGCTTTTGGCCCCGTGCGTTGGGTGGAGTGTGTGCAGGCACTCAAGGGGCGCGGCGTGACTCACATTATTGAATGTGGCCCCGGCAAAGTGCTGGCAGGCCTGACCAAGCGCATCGACCCTGAACTGGTCGGCGCAGCGTTTCATGACACGGCCACCTTGGCCGAAACCCGGGAGTTGTTGGCATGACGGAATCCACACAGGCAGCTGCAGCGCAAGTGGCGCTGGTTACCGGTGCATCGCGCGGCATTGGTGCGGCGATTGCGCTTGAGCTTGCAGCCAGGGGCTACCAGGTGGTGGGCACCGCGACCACGGACGAGGGCGCCGAACGCATCACCAAGGCCTTGGCGGCCTACCCCAACTGCCGTGGTGCCAATCTGAACGTGAATGACGGGGCTGCCATCGAGGCATTGTTGGACACGATCGTCAAGCAGCAAGGTGGTTTGCATGTGCTGGTGAACAATGCGGGCATCACGCGTGACACGCTGGCCATGCGCATGAAGGACGATGACTGGGACGCGGTGCTTGATACCAACCTCAAGGCTGTTTTCCGGATGAGCCGCGCAGCGATTCGCCCGATGATGAAGCAGCGTTTTGGGCGCATCATCAGCATCACCAGCGTGGTGGGTGCGTCGGGCAATCCCGGTCAAGCCAACTACGCTGCCGCCAAGGCCGGCGTGGCAGGCATGACCCGTGCGCTGGCCCGTGAACTGGGCAGCCGCAGTATCACCGTCAATTGCGTGGCGCCAGGCTTTATCGAAACCGACATGACCGCCAGCTTGCCCGAAGAGCAGCAAAAAGCCCTGCAGTCGCAGATCGCTTTGGGCCATCTGGGCAAGCCTTCAGACATTGCGCACGCGGTCGCCTACCTGGCTTCACGCGAGGCTGGTTATGTGACGGGGCAGGAGTTGCACGTCAATGGCGGCATGTACATGTAATTGAGAGAAGTTAACGCCGGTTCATCCGGACGGCGGGCTGCTTAGGGGCTTCTCCTTAAGCGGCTAGAATCGCGGATTCATTCACAACCCCCAGAGGGAAACCATGAGCGATATCGAAGCACGCGTCAAAAAAATCATTGCCGAACAACTCGGTGTGGAAGAGTCTCAAGTCACCAATGAAAAGGCCTTCGTGGCAGACCTCGGTGCCGACTCGCTCGACACCGTAGAACTGGTGATGGCACTGGAAGACGAATTCGGCATCGAGATCCCTGACGAAGACGCCGAAAAGATCACCACGGTGCAGAACGCCATCGACTACGCCAACACCCACCAGAAGGCTTGAGCGGCGCACTGCGCCTGACTCAAGCGATCAGCAAAAGGTTTTTTACGCATGAGCCGTCGTCGCGTTGTCGTGACCGGCCTGGGTTGCGTCAGCCCCGTGGGCAACACGGTGGCCGATTCCTGGGCCAATCTCCTTGCCGGTCAATCCGGCATTGACCTCATCACCAAGTTCGATGCGTCGAACTTCGCCTGCAAGATTGCAGGGGAGGTCAAGGGCTTAGACCTGGAGTCGTACATCAGCGCCAAGGATGCGCGCGCGATGGATTCCTTTATCCACTTCGGCATTGCTGCGGCCGCACAGGCTGTGCAGGACGCAGGGTTGCCAACGGGTGAAGCGCTCGATGAGGAGTTGGCCACACGCATCGCATGCGTGATTGGTTCGGGCATAGGCGGCCTGCCACTGATTGAAAACACCCATGCCGAGTTGGTCAGCCGCGGGCCACGGCGCATCACGCCGTTTTTTGTGCCCGCATCCATCATCAACATGGTAGCTGGCCATGTGTCCATGCGTTTCGGCTTCAAAGGGCCGAACCTTGCCGTAGTGACTGCCTGCACCACAGGCCTGCACTGCATCGGCGAGGGCGGACGCATGATCGAATACGGAGATGCCGATATTGTGGTGGCCGGTGGCACCGAGGCAACGGTCTCCCCGCTGGGTATCGGTGGCTTTGCTGCCATGCGTGCCCTCTCAACCCGCAATGACGACCCCAAGACTGCTTCACGCCCCTGGGACAAAGACCGTGATGGTTTTGTGCTGGGCGAGGGCGCCGGTGTCATGGTGCTTGAAGAGTACGAACACGCCAAGGCCCGCGGTGCGAAGATCTATGCTGAGCTCGGCGGATTTGGCATGAGTGCTGACGCCGGTCACATGACCGCTCCCAACATGGATGGCCCACGCAGGGCCATGCTCAGCGCCCTGCGCAATGCAGGCGTCAACGCGGACCAGGTCGATTATTTGAACGCGCATGGCACATCCACTCCGCTGGGCGACCTGAATGAGACCAATGCTATCAAGGCAGCCCTGGGTGACCACGCTTACAAGACCGTCATCAGCTCCACCAAGTCCATGACGGGCCACTTGCTGGGTGGCGCGGGAGGAATCGAAAGTGTCTTCACGGTGTTGGCCTTGCACGAGCAGAAGGTGCCGCCCACCATCAACTTGTTCAACCAGGACCCCGAATGCGATCTGGATTACTGTGCTAACACGGCGCGTGACATGAAGATCGATGTGGCTGTCAAAAACAATTTTGGTTTTGGTGGCACCAACGGGACGCTGGTTTTCAAACGCGTCTGAACGCACTGAATTTCCTTTCTGCTATCGGTATGGCGCAGGCCTTGTATGCGCCCGATGCCGATTTTGAGCTGGGTGCGTTTGCCCTGCGTGTGTCGCCGCCCTGTTTGCCAGATCCGGTGGGTGCTGCATGAACCGGGTCTCGCGGCGTCCGCCCCCCGTTTCCTATGTGCTGCGTCGTAGTGCTGCGTTGGCAGCGGTGCTGGGCTCTCTGCTTCTCGTGGGATGTGGTGCAATGGTTGCGTGGTCAGCCCAAGGAGCAGGAATGTCTCTTTGGCCGATAGTTGTCGGCTGGGCGCTGTGGGGCCTGGCCGTGGCCGGGGCTTTTCAATGCTGGCGCAACCAGTTCTGTGGTGTTGTGCGCTGGGATGGGCTGCATTGGCAGTTGGACAGCTTGCAGCCGCAGGGCGTACCTTGGGCACTTTCCCAGCCCCCAGAAGTCCTTGTAGATGTTCAGAGCCACCTCTGGGTCTGTGTAACGCCTGCAGACCGTGGCCGCATCTGGCTGTGGTTGGAGCGGTCAAGCCAGCCGGAGCGTTGGATGGACTTGCGCCGTGCTGTATATTCGCGCGCCAGACCGGGCGCTGACACCGCTGACGAAACCGCCCCGGCCAACAGCCGTGGGGCGTGAATCCCGAGTATCCATGACTGTAATTCCGCCGACCCCTCCCGAAGACAGCGATCTCCAACTGGTGGAGCGCACGGTTGCGGGCGATCAGCGCGCCTATGAGTTACTGGTCATCAAGTACCAGCGCCGCATCGAGCGCCTCATCGGCCGCATGGTTCGCGACACCGACCTCGTCCCGGACATTGCGCAAGAGACGTTCATCCGAGCCTATCGCGCACTCCATCAGTTCCGCGGCGATGCGCAGTTCTACACCTGGCTTTATCGGATTGCCGTCAATACCGCCAAAAAGGCGTTGATGGACATGAAGCGCAATCCGGTCATCTCCGAGAATGCCCTGCGGGGCAATGATGATGACGATGAAACTTCCCGCCTGGGACATGAACTAATCAGCGAAGAAACGCCCGAAACCGTGTTGGCCGCCCGAGAAATTGCGCAGGCGGTGAATGCTGCGATGGAGGCCCTGCCTGAAGATTTGCGCCAGGCAGTCACTCTGCGCGAGATTGAAGGGCTCAGTTACGAAGAGATCGCAACTGCGATGGGCTGCCCCATTGGTACGGTGCGGTCCCGGATTTTCAGGGCGCGTGAAGCTATTTCAGCGCGTGTGCGCCCCTTGCTTGAAAACCAATCAGGCAAACGATGGTGAGGTGATGGAAATGAACCAGGCTGTATCAGGTAATGACGGGTCTTTGGATAACACCATGATGATCGACGAATTGGGTAAACGCGAACAACTGTCTGCGCTGGCGGATGGCCAGTTGCAGGGCGATGAATGGCGTGATGCTGTCTCCTATGCGTGCGGGGAAGAGGGCCGTGCGACCTGGGAGCTTTATCACATGGTGGGCGACGTACTGCGTTCCTCGGATCTCGCCAAACCTGCTGACCCCGCTTTCCTGGCGCGGTTGCGCGACCAGTTGGCGCTTGAGGCAGCGCCGTTACGGCCTGTGGAGCCGGTTGTTGGATTGGTTGCGGCTCCAAGGCTGGAGCTGGCAGCCAATGCTTCCGTCTTCCGCTGGAAGATGGTTGCTGGGTTCGCGTCACTGGCGGCCGTCGCCGCTATTGGCTGGACATCGTTGGCCACGCTGCAGGGTGGAGGCCAAGCGCCAGGAGGGCAGCTGGCATCCGCCCCCGATCGCGTGGCGGCACCCGCTGCGCCGGTGGTGGCTGTGGCGGACAGCGATGGTCAGCACGTCATGATCCGGGACCCGCGCCTGGATGAATTGCTGGCAGCCCACAAACAATTTGGCAGCACGTCTGCTTTGCAGATGCCTGCAGGGTTTTTGCGCAATGCGACGTTTGAGTCTCCTGGCCGTTGACAGGAATGCGGCGCACAGGTCTTGGTGTTGAGAGCGTGTGATGCACACATTTGGACTGGTCAAAGTATTCGGAATCTTGCGATATCGGTTTTCTAAGCTGCTTGGACTGGTTTTTTCGGGCATTTTGTTGCCCTTGGCCGTAGCGGGGCCCGCTTCAAGTACCAATGGCCAAGGGGCGGTTGAGGTGGCTGCGCCAGCGGTCGAGCGAGACGTGGCGCAATGGATCGAGCGGATGCGTGTTGCACCGTGCCGTCGCCCATATGCGGGTACCTTTGTTGTGCTGGCATCCTCTGGGTCGATGGCCAGTTCGCGCATCTGGCATGCGTGTGAGGGTGAACAGCAATTGGAGCGTGTGGAGGCCCTTAGCGGCACACCGCGCACCGTCTTTCGTCGCAATGATGAGGTGCGTACATTTTTGCCGCAGTCGCGCGTTGTCCGCACGGACCAGCGAGAAACCTCTGGCATTTTTCCCCGTGTGCCTGTTGTCAGCGGCGCCTCGATCTCGCAGTTTTATGATGCGCGTCAGTTGGGCCATGAGCGTGTAGCCGGCCATGTGGCTGACGTGGTGTGGTTGAAGCCACAGGACTCCCTGAGATTTGGATACCGGCTGTGGAGCGAGCGGGATACGGGCCTGGTTGTGAAACTGCAAACGCTGAGTGCCGATGGCAGGGTGCTGGAGCAAGCAGCATTCTCCGAACTGGATTTGAACTCACCGGTCCGTGCGGGCCAGCTTTCCCGCATGATGGATGCCACGGCAGGTTTCAAAGTGGTCACGCCCACGGTAGTGAAAACCACCGCTGCGGCAGAAGGCTGGGCCTTACGGCAATCCGTGGCTGGGTTTGTTCCGGTGAGTTGCCATCGCCGAACCGTCTCCACCACTGATCAAGCACAAAGTGTGCTGCAGTGCCTGTACTCGGATGGGCTTGCTTCCGTGTCTTTGTTTCTGGAGTCTTTTGATCCAGAACGCCATCCGGCCCGCTCTCAGGTTTCCAGCATGGGGGCAACCCATTTGCTTTCGCAGCGTGTGCCGCCCGATGCTTGGCTGACGGCAGTGGGCGAGGTGCCGCTTCAAACGCTGAGCCTTTTTGCGGGACATTGGGAGCGTATCCGCTGAGCTTCCGGATCGTTTGATTACCGCGTTTGCGGCGACAGAGCGTGCACGGTCGGCACAGATGGCCGCCAGGTGTCTACAGTGAGTCGGGAACCAAATGACATCACACTCTTCACAATGACACACTGTTTGTTGACAGCAGTCGCACAACTCACGAAAGGTTGATGATGCCAAAGTTTGATTTGAATACGCTGCGCTCCGTGGCGCTCGCCGGTATGTTTGCCGGGGTATCCAGTGTGTTGGTGTTGCCCCATGGAGCGGCGTTTGCCCAGCAGGCAGCCGTGGTCCGTGGACTGCCAGACTTTACCGATCTGGTGGACCAGGTGGGCCCGTCTGTAGTGAATATAAGGACGGTGGAGAAAGCATCGAGCAGGGGCAACGCCAGTGGCATGGATGAAGAGATGCTGGAGTTCTTCCGTCGGTTCGGCGTACCGATTCCCAACGCCCCCCGCCAGCAGCGTCCACAGAGGCCACAGCAAGAGGATGATGCTCAGCCCCGTGGCGTGGGATCGGGCTTTATTTTGACCGCCGACGGATTTGTCATGACCAATGCGCATGTGGTGGATGGCGCTGATGAAGTCATTGTTACCCTCCCGGACAAACGAGAGTTCAAGGCCAAAATCGTGGGCGCGGACAAGCGCACGGACGTCGCCGTGGTCAAGATTGAAGCGACGGGGTTGCCTGCGGTCAAAGTGGGTGATGTGAGTCGTCTGCGGGTGGGGGAGTGGGTGATGGCCATCGGCTCGCCGTTCGGCCTGGAGAACACGGTCACTGCGGGCATTGTGAGCGCCAAGCAGCGAGATACCGGTGACTACCTTCCGTTCATTCAGACCGACGTGGCCATCAACCCCGGTAATTCTGGCGGGCCACTCATCAATATGCGTGGAGAGGTCGTTGGCATCAACAGCCAGATCTATTCGCGCTCGGGCGGGTTCATGGGCATCTCATTCGCCATCCCGATGGACGAAGCCATCCGCGTGAGTGAACAATTGCGCGCCACAGGCCGTGTGACGCGGGGGCGCATCGGCGTGCAGATAGGGCAAGTCACCAAGGATGTGGCCGAGTCCATCGGTTTGGGCAAGGCGCAAGGTGCTCTTGTCACCGGCGTGGAGTCCGGTTCCCCTGCAGACAAGGCAGGAGTGGAGGCGGGCGACATCATTACGCGTTTCGACGGCAAAACGATTGACAAAGTGGCAGATCTGCCTCGGCTGGTAGGCAACACCAAGCCTGGTAGCAAGAGCACAGTGACGGTATTCCGCCGCGGGACCTCGCGTGATCTGGTGATCACCATTGCAGAAATCGAGGCAGACAAGCCTGCGGTGGCAAAGACCTCTGAGCGTGAAGAAAAGCCGAAAGCGTCGGTCGCCGCGCAACAAATTGGATTGGCCGTGACGGAGCTGACCGATGCTCAGAAGAAAGAGCTCAAGGTGCGGGGGGGCGTTGCCGTTGCTGCCGCAACAGAAGCGGCGGCCCGGGCTGGTTTGCGCGAGGGCGACATCATCCTGTCGATTGCCAACACTGAAGTTGCTGGGGTCAAGGACTTTGAAGCTGCCTTGAGCAAGGCTGACAAGAGCAAACCGATCAATATCCTTTACCGCCGGGGAGAATGGGCGCAATACGCCCTCATTCGCCCCGCGCGCTGACAACCGCAGGATGCCCCGTCGCCTCTTGGGACCTGAATCCCCCTCAGTGGTGAGGGTATTCGGTTCCAGGGGGAGTCCCAGCGATGGTCCTTTTTTCTTTTCTGGTACGTTTAGAGGTTAGCTTTTGCTAACTTTTAGCAGGTCCTTCAACCGGATTCGATAGAATAGAGCACCCTGTTCGATTCAAACCAGCATATTGATAGGCGGCAGGTTCACGATGCGGGATGTTTCTGTGCAATGCACAGCTGATCCACAGTTCACCCACAAGTTGTCCAGCGTTGTTGTTGTGCCATCTGTGAATAAGCTGTGTACAAAATCCTTGTTGTGCCCTGGCAACTCCCCTCAAATGCCGTTACCCGGGCTTTCTCTGCCGGGCTTTTTGCCTACAATGAAGTTCCAACTATCGCAGTTGCCAATGATTGTTGGTTCAGGGCGCGTCGCCACTCGACGCGCCCTTTTTTCTTGTGCGCGCCGTTCTAATTCAATTACTTGACGCTTTCCGTTGATGAACCACATCAGAAATTTTTCCATCATTGCGCACATCGACCATGGCAAGTCGACGCTGGCTGACCGCTTGATTCAGCGCTGCGGTGGCTTGGCAGACCGCGATATGGAGGCCCAAGTCCTGGACTCGATGGACATCGAGAAAGAACGTGGGATAACCATCAAGGCGCAGACCGCTGCGCTGCAGTACAAGGCCCAGGATGGGCAGGTCTACAACCTCAATCTCATCGACACGCCGGGACACGTGGACTTCTCGTATGAAGTGAGTCGCTCGCTGTCCGCATGCGAAGGCGCGCTCCTTGTTGTCGACGCATCGCAAGGTGTTGAGGCCCAGACAGTGGCCAATTGCTACACCGCATTGGACCTCGGTGTTGAAGTGGTGCCTGTGCTCAATAAGATGGATTTGCCCAATGCGGATCCCGACAATGCAAAGGCCGAGATCGAAGACGTGATCGGCATTGACGCCACCGATGCCATTCCGTGCTCAGCCAAAACCGGTATGGGCATCGATGAGATTCTGGAAGCCATCGTTGCCAAGGTGCCCGCGCCGCGTGGCAAGGCCGATGGCCCGCTGCGTGCGATGATCATCGACAGCTGGTTTGACACCTACGTGGGTGTGGTGATGCTGGTGCGCGTGGTGGATGGCCGCCTGCTCAAGGGTGAGCGCATTAAGATGATGGCCAGTGAAGCGGTGTACAACGCGGACAACCTTGGCGTGTTCACCCCCGCCAACGAGCCGCGCAACTCACTCGACGCAGGCCAGGTGGGCTACATCATTGCAGGCATCAAGGAGCTGCAGGCTGCCAAGGTGGGCGACACCATCACACTCGAAAAGAAGCTGCCGAACAACGCAGGCCCCGCGGCCGAAGCATTGCCCGGTTTCAAGGAAATCCAGCCCCAGGTGTTTGCCGGGCTTTACCCCACAGAAGCCAGTGAATATGACTCGCTGCGCGATGCGCTGGAAAAGCTCAAGCTCAACGACGCATCGTTGCATTACGAGCCTGAGGTGAGTCAGGCGCTGGGCTTCGGTTTCCGCTGCGGCTTTCTGGGCCTGCTGCACATGGAAATTGTGCAGGAGCGCCTGGAGCGCGAGTTTGACCAGGATCTCATCACGACCGCCCCCAGCGTGGTGTACCAGGTGGTCCGGGCCGATGGTGAAGTCGTGATGGTCGAGAATCCGTCCAAGATGCCGGACCAGGGGCGGCTCGAAGAAATCCGCGAGCCCATCGTCACCGTGCATCTGTATATGCCCCAGGACTACGTGGGCCCGGTTATGACACTGGCCAACCAGAAGCGCGGTGTTCAGATGAACATGGCGTACCACGGCCGCCAGGTCATGCTGACCTACGAGATGCCACTGGGCGAAATCGTTCTCGACTTTTTTGACAAGCTCAAATCCGTGTCGCGTGGCTACGCATCCATGGACTACGAGTTCAAGGAATATCGCGCGTCTGACGTGGTGAAGGTGGACATTCTTCTGAACGGTGAAAAGGTGGACGCTTTGTCCATCATCGTGCACCGCTCGCAATCGCAGTACCGCGGTCGGGCCGTGGTTGCCAAGATGCGCGAAATCATCAGCCGCCAGATGTATGACGTGGCCATTCAGGCCGCCATTGGCGCCAACATCATTGCACGCGAGACCATCAAGGCGTTGCGCAAAAACGTGCTTGCCAAGTGCTACGGCGGCGATGTAAGCCGCAAACGCAAGCTCCTCGAAAAACAAAAAGCAGGCAAAAAGCGCATGAAACAGATTGGATCGGTAGAGGTGCCGCAAGAGGCATTCTTGGCCATTTTGCAGGTGGAAGACTGATGCAGTTCATGCAAATCCTCACCTCCATGGTGCTGGCGGCCTTTGTGGGCTACATCGGTGCCTGGTACCTGGGTGCCATCGAAGGCAATTTTGCCCTTCTCCTGTTTTTGGCAACCGTCGTCACCGGTGCCTACTGGATCGCCGAACGGATCTATTTCCTTCCCCACCGGCGCCGGGCAGCGCAAGCCATTGAAGATGCAGCCATGCAGCGCCGTGCAGAACTCGACCGCATGGGCATTCGGCAAGTGGACGTAGACGCGCAGGAAGCGAAAGGCCACATTCTGATGCAGCCGTGGTGGCTGGACTGGACGGCGGGGCTCTTTCCCGTGATTGCCGCCGTGTTTTTCTTGCGTTCGTTTCTGTTTGAACCCTTCAAGATTCCCTCCGGCTCGATGATTCCCACCTTGCTGGTCGGAGATCTGATCCTGGTAAACAAGTTCACCTATGGTGTTCGCTTGCCTGTGATTCATACCAAGATCACCGAAGGTAATAAACCAGAGCGGGGCGATGTAATGGTGTTTCGCTATCCACCACAGCCCAGCCTGGACTACATCAAGCGGGTGGTTGGTGTGCCTGGGGATGAGGTGGCTTACATCAACAAACGCCTGACTATCAACGGGCAGGCGATCGACACCAAGGCGGCACCGGATTTTTTCGAAGAAGATTCGATGCGGTACTTCAAGCAGTTTGAGGAACAACTGGGTAGTCGTCCCCATCGAGTGCTGAACAACACGGATGTTCCCGCCTTTGTGCAGGGCGCCAGTAATTTTGCTTACCGCGATAACTGCCGCTACAGTGTTGAAGGGGTGACCTGCAAGGTGCCTGAGGGGCACTACTTCATGATGGGTGACAACCGGGATAATTCCCTGGATTCGCGCTACTGGGGGTTTGTGCCGGACGGCAACATCGTGGGCAAGGCCTTTTTTGTCTGGATGAATTTCGGTAGTCTCAAGCGAATTGGCCCATTTCACTGAGTTGGACCCGTGGCAGAACACAAGGAGAGGGTAGTTATGACATTGCATCGCACAGCCAGCCGGTCGCGTCAGCGCGGGTTGTCGTTTATCGGCGTCGTTTTTTTTGGGGTTTTTGCGGTGGCCGCATTTGCGATTGGCGGTCAATCGGTGCCCATCTTTCTGGAAAATGTCGCTATCAAGAAAGCGGCTGAGAAGGCAAAGCTCGAAAGCTCGGTTCCTGCTATCAGGGCGGCCTTTGATCGGGCGGCAGCCATTGACGACATCACGTCGATTCAAGGCAAAGACCTTGAAATCACCAAGCGCGGTGACAAAACGGTGGTGGGATTCAAGTACTCGCGTGAAATCGCGCTGGCGGGCCCTGCCTTTCTCGTTTACCGATTCGAAGAGCAGACCAAGTAAGTGCATCCTGGCCTTTTAGCGCTGCAGGACCGCCTGCAGCACGTTTTTTCCGATCCCTCTCTTCTGCAGCGCGCCACCACCCACCGCAGCTTTTCTGCGGATCACAATGAGCGGCTGGAGTTTTTGGGCGACTCCGTCTTGAATCTCGCAGTGGCGAGCCTTTTGTACCAGCGGCTGTCGGCCTTGCCTGAAGGCGATCTTTCCCGTGTACGGGCCAATCTGGTCAAGCAGGACACACTTCATCAGTTGGCCCTGCGGTTGAAAATTTCTGATGTGTTGCGACTGGGGGAGGGCGAGTCCAAATCGGGTGGGCAGCAGCGCCCATCGATCCTGGCCGATGCGCTGGAGGCACTGATCGGTGCTGTCTATCTGGATGCCGGATACGCCAGCGCAGAGGCGCTCGTCCACCGCCTGTTTCAGGGGGTCGAGATCAACCCGCAGATGCAGGCGGCCTCCAAAGACCCGAAAACCGCGTTGCAGGAGTGGCTCCAGGGCCGCAAAATGAAGCTGCCGCAGTACAAAGTGGTTGCCACTGTAGGCGCCGCGCACCGCCAGACCTTTGATGTCGAGTGCGATATTCCTGAATTGGGCCTCACCGAGCGTGGCATCGGTGGCTCCCGCCGGGCGGGCGAGCAGGCCGCTGCCGAGGCCATGCTGGCCACATTGAAAGCAAAGAAATTATGAATGACGCTACCAAAGATGTAGCTGGTGACGAAGGCGCAGAAAGCGCTCCGGTGCAAAATGACCTGGAGGCTATGCTGGCCGCAGCGGGCGCTCCGGCGGCAGTGCCGGGTCAACGCTGTGGGGTGATTGCCATTGTGGGCAAGCCCAATGTGGGCAAGTCCACGCTGCTCAACGCGCTGGTGGGCCAGAAGATCAGCATCACCTCGCGTAAGGCGCAGACCACGCGGCACCGCATCACCGGCATCCGCACACGCGAGCAGACACAGTTCATCTTCGTGGACACGCCGGGCTTCCAGACACGCCATGCCACCGCCCTCAACAAGTCTCTCAACAAGACCGTGATGGGCGCGATTGGCGACGTGGACCTGATCCTCTTCGTAGTCGAGGCCGGTAACTTCACGCTGGCCGACGCCAAGGTGCTCTCGCTGTTCAAGCCGGGCATTCCCACGCTGCTATTGGCCAACAAGCTCGACATGGTGCATCGCCGCGCCGAGCTGGCCCCCTGGCTCAAGAGCATGCAGGAGCGCCATCCGTTTGCCGAATTCGTGCCCATGTCGGCCAAGAACAAGGGCGACATCGAGCGCTTGTTTGGTATCTGCGCCAAATACCTGCCTGAACAGGCTTGGTGGTATGGCGAAGAAGAACTGACTGACCGTAGCGAAAAGTTTCTGGCCTCCGAAACCGTGCGCGAAAAGCTGTTCCGCTTCACGGGCGACGAACTGCCCTATACCTCGACAGTCGTCATCGACAAGTTCGAGGAAGAAGCCAGCAAGGCGCACAAGCGCATGGTCAAGATCGCCGCCACCATCGTGGTCGAGCGTGACAACCACAAGATGATGGTCATCGGCGACAAGGGCGAGCGCTTGAAGCGCATCGGAACCGAAGCGCGACAAGAGCTGGAAAAGCTCATGGATGCCAAGGTGTTCCTGGAGCTGTGGGTCAAGGTGCGTTCTGGCTGGGCCGACGATGAAGCCCGTGTGCGCTCGTTTGGCTATGAGTGAGTTCCCCCCTGAGTCGCGTGCGGCGCCTTCCCCTCCAGGGGACGATGTCAGCGGCCGGGCAAAGCCCGTTCCGCGACATCCACTGGCATGGCCTGCTCCGCGGCCTTTAGATCAACGGGCGCCGTGACGCTTTCGGGCAGTGCGCCGGGCGTTCGAGTGCAGTGGATCTTTGATCTGAAGAGAATTGGCCTCCAGCGCTTGATGGATAAGCGCTAGCAGCTATTGATAACATAGCAATCCATGCCCGCGCGCCGCGTCTCCGATGAACCCGCCTTCGTGCTGCACAGCTACGACTGGAGCGAGTCCAGCCTGATCCTGGAAGTTTTTTGCCGCCAGCAAGGGCGTGTTGCGCTGGTCGCCAAGGGCGCGAAAAAGCCCAGCTCCAACTTTCGCCCGGTGCTGCTGCCGTTGCAGCCCCTGCTGGTGAACTACACGCTCACGGGCGATGGCAATGCCGACATCCATACCCTCAAAGGCGCCGAGTGGGTGGGCGGGCATGTGATGCCCACGGGCGATGCGCTGCTGTCGGGCATGTACCTCAACGAACTCCTGCTGCGCTTGCTCGCCCGCGCCGACCCCCACCATGCCCTGTTCGATGCCTATGCCGGTGTGGTGCGGGTGCTCGCCAGCGAGCACGGTGATGCGCTGGAGCCGGTGTTGCGCAGCTTCGAGCTGCTGCTGCTGCGTGAAATCGGTTTGCTTCCCGGCCTGGATGCGCAGACCATGACGCTGGAGCCCTTGAAGCCCACCACGCGCTACACCTTGGTGGCCGAAGGCGGCCTGCGTTCCGCGTCCACCGCAGATCGCGCGGGCCTACTCGGCAGCCAGTGGCAAACGCTGCAGCGCGCGCTGGACGACGCCGCCAGCTACACCGCCACCTTGCGCGCCTGTGCGCCAGTGGCCGCAGAACTCAAACCCCAGTTGCGGACCTTGCTGCAATACCATTGCGGCAGCCCGATGCTGCGCACCCGCCAGCTCATGATTGACCTGCAGGCCCTATGACACCCACTTCACAGCCACCGCACCGCACCGCCTTGTCGGTCAACGTCAACAAAGTCGCCTTGCTGCGCAACACGCGCCACCTGGGCATTCCCAGCGTCACGCGCGCGGCCGAGTTGTGCTTGCAGGCCGGTGCCCAGGGCATCACCGTGCACCCCCGGCCCGATGAGCGGCACATTCGCGGCCAGGATGTTTTCGAGCTGGCGACGCTGATGAAGGCCTGGCCGGACCGCGAATACAACATCGAAGGCAACCCGTCGCAGAACCTGATGGACTTCATCCGCCAAGTGCGCCCGCACCAAGCCACCTTTGTGCCCGACAGCGAAGACCAGTTCACCAGCGACCACGGCTGGAGCTTTCCACAAGATGCGGAGCGGCTGGTGCCCCTGATCGCCGAATGCAAGGCACTGGGCGTGCGCGTGAGCCTGTTCATGGACCCGGTGCCCGAGCAGATGGCCGCTGCCAAAGCCGCAGGCGCTGACCGTGTGGAGCTGTACACCGAGCCCTTCGCCGCTGCCTGGGGTACTCCGCAGCAATCCATCGAACTCAAACGCTATGCAGCAGCAGCCCAGGCGGCTCTGGATGCGGGCCTGGGCGTCAATGCGGGCCATGACCTCAACCGCAACAACCTTGCTGCTTTTGTGCGCGAAGTGCCCGGCGTGCTTGAAGTCTCGATTGGCCACGCCCTCATTGCCGATGCGCTGGAGCTGGGCTACGCCGCCACGGTGGTGGCGTATCTGGGTTGCATCAAGACGGGGTTTGCAGCACAGTCGAATAACTCCTGATTTGATAGCTGTTAGCGCTTGATGGATAAGCGCTAGAGCCAAATTTCACTCAAAAATCATGATTTACGGCATTGGCACCGACATCTGCGACGTGCGCCGCATCGCGGCCAGCCTGGAGCGCCATGGCGACCGCTTTGCCCAAAAGGTGCTGGCCGACGGCGAACTGGCCACCTGGCGTGAGAGGAGCAGCCGCTGGCCGGACCGCGGCCTGCGCTACCTGGCCACGCGGTTCTCGGCCAAAGAAGCGTTCAGCAAAGCCATTGGCCTCGGTATGCGCATGCCCATGACATGGCGCCACTGCGAGGTGGCCAAGCTTGCGAGCGGCCAGCCGGTGATCGTGCTCCACGGCGCGCTGAAGGAATGGTTCGACGCCAAAGGGCTCAAAGCGCACCTGAGCGTGACCGACGAGACCGACTACGCCGCCAGCTTCTGTGTGGTAGAGAAATTGGATTAAAAATGGCCTCTGGCGCTTGATGGATAAGCGCTGGCAGCTATGTTTGTAATAGCAACCTGATGTTTGACACCCTATGACCGAACACGCCCCCCTCATTCTCGACGTGGCTGGCCTTGAGCTGACCGCTGCCGACCGCCGCCGCCTGGCCCACCCGCTGACCGGCGGCGTGATCCTGTTTGCCCGCAACTGGGAAAACCGCGCGCAGCTGCTACAGCTCACCAGCAGCATCAAGGCCGTGCGCGACGACCTGTTGATCTGCGTGGACCACGAAGGTGGCCGCGTGCAGCGCTTTCGCACCGACGGCTTCACGCACCTGCCGCCCATGCGCGCGCTGGGCGAAATGTGGATGGATGACGGCAAGGGCGCCAAGGTCGTGCCCGGCGGCGGCGCGCTGCGCGCCACCAACGCGGCCACGGCGGCGGGTTACGTGCTGGGCACCGAACTGCGCGCTTGTGGTGTCGATTTCAGCTTTACCCCCGTGCTCGATCTGGACTGGACGGAAGATGCCCCCACGCCAGCGCAAGCGCTGGCTGCCCCCCGAGGGGGCCCGGAAAGCTTGGGGCGGCCCGGCGCTTCCCGGAGCGGCGTGATCGGCGACCGCGCGTTTCACCGCGACCCGCGCGTGGTGGCGTTGTTGGCCAAGAGCCTCATGCACGGCCTGCTGCAGGCGGGCATGGCCAACTGCGGCAAACACTTCCCGGGGCACGGTTTTGTCAAAGCCGACTCGCACACCGAGGTGCCCGTGGACAACCGCAGCCTCAAGGCCATCCTGGCCGACGACGCCGCGCTGTACCCCTGGCTCAGCAGCACGCTTACCAGCGTGATGCCAGCGCACGTGATCTACCCCAAGGTGGACAGCCGCCCGGCGGGCTTTTCGCAGCGCTGGCTGCAGGACATCCTGCGCCGCCAGATGCGCTTTGACGGGGCCATCTTCAGCGACGACCTCAGCATGGAAGGCGCCCGCCGCCTGGACGGCCAGGTGGTCAGCTACACCGATGCAGCCATCGCCGCGCTGGCTGCAGGCTGCGACCTGGTGCTGTTGTGCAACCAGAGTGTGGGCGATGGCAAGGCGGTGGACGAACTCATCGAAGGCCTTGATGCCGCCCAGTCGCAAGGCCGCTGGCAGCCCAGCGTGGACAGCGAATCCCGTCGCCTGGCGCTGCTGCCAGAAACCCTGCCGCAGCCCTGGGACGAGCTGATGTACCAGCCCGCCTACCTGCAGGCGCTGGACCTGCTGCCCTGAGGGGCTGAACCTGCCCGACTACGGCGTGTTGAAAGGCCCTGGCACCACGGGTGGCGGGGCTGCTACGGATGAGGCTGAAGCATTTTTGGCGTCATCAGCCGCAGGTGCGGGTGCCGGTGGTGCGGGCGGTGGTGGCACCCCCTGAAAGCGCCGCACCACCCGCTGAAAGATCAGCGAATTCGGAATCTGAAGCCAGGCCGCGCCATGGGCCTCTGTGTGCGCCGCGCCATGGTCTTCCAACGTGGTGTAGAGCAGGTTGATGTCCACCACGCAGCCTTTGGCGCCCGGTTTTTCTGCCGTGTCCAGCACCTCGATGTAGTCGCCGATGCGGTACGGGCGCACCGTAAAGATCAACAGCGCGCAGAACAGGTTGGACAGCACGCTCCATGCCGCAAAAAAGGCCACGGCCCCCACGGTGGCAAAGCCGGTAAAGGCCGTCCACAGTACCGTGGCCGACACCCCCATGCGTTCAAGTACCAGAAGCAGGGCGCTGGCGATGATCACCCAGCGAATCAGTCCGTTGATGGGTACCAGAAGTTCATCGGGCAACTGGTAGTGCGCGCTGGCACGGCGCACCAGGCGGCGCAGGGTGCGTTGCAGCAGCCAGGCCACCAACAGGATCAACAGGATCTGCACACCGGGGACGATGACTTCAAGCCAGTCCTGCACCCAGTCGGGCAGGCGGTCGGTCAGAACTTGCATGCGTGAAGCGGCGCTTCGGGCGTTGCGCTCGGTCGCGCTGAATGAAAAAGCAGAAAAGAAACTCAATTGCGCAATTGCTCCACAGTGTCCATTTGCATTTCAAAACTGAAGAACCGATTGCGGCCCTGCGCCTTGGCGGCATACAGGGCCTGGTCGGCGCGCATGATCATGCTTTCGGCGTTGGTGCTTTCGTCGGGCACACAGGTGGTGATGCCACCGGACAGCGTCAGCGTGTCGCCCAGCGGGGAATCCGCATGCGCAATGGCGCGCACCTTGAGCAGTTGCCCCAGTGCGCGCGCAAAGGTCATGGCGCCGGAGCGGGGCGTGTTGGGCAGGATGAGTGCAAATTCCTCGCCGCCGTAGCGCGATGCCACGTCGCGCGGTCGTACACACACCTCGCGCAGCAAACGGCCCACTTCCTTCAGGCATGCGTCGCCCTGCACGTGGCCGCTGGCGTCGTTGAACAGTTTGAAGTGGTCCAGGTCACACAGCATCAGCGTGAGGGGTGTGCCGTCACGGCGCGCGGCCAGAATTTCGCTGTGCAGGATGCGGTCAAAACCCCGGCGGTTGACGAGGCCGGTGAGCGCATCGACCTCCACCATCTCGTTCAGCCGCAGATTGGCGGCGTGCAGCTCCGCAGACATCGATACCAGCCTGCGGCGCATGTCCAGCAGGCGCCGCATGGCACGCAGCTTGGCCATCAAAACGATGGGCCTGACGGGTTTGACAAGGTAGTCGTCGCCACCCACCTCAATGCCGCGCCATACGTCCAGCTCGTTGTCCAGGCCAGACAGGAAGATGATGGGTGTCCAGTCCCCCGCCTCGCTCTCGCGCATCTGCTGGGCCACCCAGTAGCCATCCTTGCCGGGCAGTTTGATGTCCAGCAGCACCAGGTCGGGCCGATGGGCCTTGAACTGCTGCAGGGCGGTGTCGCCCTCGGGTGCCTCAAAAATATGGGAGACGCCCGCTCGCCGCAGCTCTGACACCAGCGCAGCGCGCACCGAGCCCTGGTCCTCTACCACCAGCACCGAAAAGTCGGCCCCTGAGGGCAAAGGGTCTTGGGACGGGTAGGGCGCGTTGCTGGAAGTGAAGGGCATGGTAGCGACTCCTTGGGCCGGTGAAGCGGAGAGATCCCGGCGGCAAGATGCCTTCAGGATTCCCGGCGCAGGGCTGGGAACAGGATCACGTCACGGATGCTGGCGCTGTCAGTCAGCAGCATCATGAGCCGGTCAATACCGATTCCGCAACCCCCTGTCGGTGGCATGCCGTATTCGAGCGCGCGCACAAAGTCGTGGTCGTAGAACATGGCTTCGTCGTCACCGCTGTCCTTGGCGGCCACCTGGGCATGAAAGCGTGCGGCCTGGTCTTCTGCGTCGTTCAGTTCGCTGAAACCGTTGCCGAATTCGCGGCCGGTGATGTACAGCTCAAAACGCTCGGTGACCTCTGGGCGTGTGTCATTGGCGCGCGCCAGCGGAGATATCTCGGTGGGGTGCTCCATGATGAAGGTGGGCTGCCACAGTTTGTCTTCCACCGTTTCTTCAAAGTACAGCACCTGCAGGCTTGCCAGCGTGCGGCCCGAGAGCTTGTTCTTTTCTTCGCTCAGCCCCAGCTTTTTGAGCGCGCTGATCAGCCAGGCAGCGTCATCCACATGGGCGCCCGCTTCGGTGTACTGGAAGATCGCTTCGCGGATCGTCAGGCGGGCAAACGGCTGGGTCAGGTCCACGGCGCGGCCTTGATAGGTCATCTGCAGCGAGCTCGTGGCTTTGAGGGCCACTTCACGGATTAGTGTCTCGGTGAAGTCCATCAGGTCCAGGTAGTTCCAGTACGCCGCGTAGAACTCCATCATGGTGAACTCGGGGTTGTGGCGCACCGAGATGCCTTCGTTGCGGTAGCTGCGGTTGATCTCGAACACGCGCTCAAAGCCTCCCACAATCAGGCGCTTCAAATACAGCTCCGGCGCAATGCGCAGGTACATCTCCTGCTCCAGCGCGTTGTGGTGCGTCACGAACGGCTTGGCATTGGCGCCGCCCGGAATCGGGTGCAGCATGGGCGTCTCGACTTCGAGGAACCCATGGCTCACCATGAACTCGCGCAGGCCACTCACGGCCTTGCTGCGCGCCACAAAACGCTTGCGCGCATGTTCGTCGGTGATCAGGTCCACATAGCGCTGGCGGTACTTCTGCTCCTGGTCGGCCATGCCGTGGAACTTGTCGGGCAGCGGGCGCAGACTCTTGGTCAAGAGGCGCAGGCGGGTCACCTTGACGGACAGCTCGCCCGTCTTGGTCTTCATCAGCGTGCCTTCGGCACCCACGATGTCGCCCAGGTCCCAGTGTTTGAAGGCCGCGTACAAGTCTTCGCCCACGGCGTCACGGGTGACATACAGCTGAATGCGTCCACCTACTTCACCGAGTGATCCATCTTGCACCGTGGCAAAGCTGGCCTTGCCCATCACGCGCTTGAGCATCATACGGCCGGCAACGGACACGGTCACTGGCGTGGTCTCCAGTGCCTCGTTGGTGGCTTCACTGTGCTCCAGGTGCAGCTGAGCAGCCTTGTGGGCGGGTTTGAAGTTGTTGGGGAACGCCACCCCACCACCCGCGGCCTGGGCCTCGCGCAAGGCGCGAAGCTTCTCGCGGCGCTCGGAGATGAGCTGGTTTTCGTCCTGGGGCGCGGGGGCGGTATTGTGGTCTGACATAGGTGCCGTCAATGCGGGAGGCATGAAATAGGGGAGGGCTGGATTCAGCCAAACCCCTGATTTTATCGACTACGTGCCGTCCTTGGCCGCAGCATGGCGTGAGGTGCGGCGTATCCATACCGCAGACACCGTGCGCGCGATGATGTTGAGGTCGCCCCAAAGCGTGTGCGACTGCACATATTGCGTGGCGTAGCGCAGTTTGATCGGAAGAATCTGCTCGACATAGGTCTGCTCCGGGTCTCTGCTTTGGCCCAGCATGCTGCTTTCGTCCCGGAACTCGATGGACGCCACATCCGTGATACCGGGACGCACGCTGAGGACCTGATGGCGCACGGTTTCGGGGTACATCGCCACATAGGCGGGCACTTCGGGGCGGGGGCCCACCACACTCATGTCGCCCCGCAGCACGTTGATGAACTGCGGCAACTCGTCGACCTTGGTGCGCCGCAGCCAGTGGCCGGAACGCGTGATGCGCGGGTCGGCACCAATGGTGATGGCGGGGCCCGCCCTTTCGGTGTGTGCATGCATGGTGCGGAACTTGTAGATGCGAAACAGCTTTCCGTCGCGCCCCACCCGTGTCTGGCGGAAAAAAACCGTGCCTGGCGAGTCCCATCGCACCCAGGCGGCCACTACCACCAGCACTGGCGCAAGCACCACAAGCGCCAATGCCGCAAAAATCACATCGAACAATCGTTTGGGCATCAGCCCAGCACCTCATGCAGGGCACGGATCACGCGGTCCTGATCAGTATCCGTCATCGCGGTAAACAGGGGGATGCTGATCATGGCCTGGTAGGCCGCCTCGGCCTGCGGGAACATGGCGGGGGTGAGCTGGTACCGGTCGCGCCAGTACGGGTGCCGGTGCAAGGGCACGTAGTGCACGCTGGTGCCAATGCCCCGGTCCGACAGTGCCTGTATGACTTCATCGCGCGTGATGGCGGTACCTTCGCGCAGCCGGATCACATACAGGTGCCAAGCGTGCGTGTCGCCAGGGTGCGCGTTGGCTGGCAGGGTCAAAGGCAGCGCTGCCAGTTGGCTGTTGTAGCGCGCTGCAAGGTATTGACGGTGCTCCACAAACTGCGGCAGGCGTGCCAGTTGCACCACCCCCATGGCTGCGGCTACGTCGGTCATGTTGTACTTGAAGCCGGGCGCCACCACTTCGTAGTACCACGCGGGCGTCTTGGATGTGAAGCGGTCAAACGCATCGCGGCTCATGCCGTGCAGCCGCATGATGCGCATGCGCTCGGCCAGCGTCGGGTCGCACGTGACGGCCATGCCGCCTTCGCCCGTGGTGATGGTTTTGTTGGCGTAGAAGCTGAACACCGTGACATCGGACTGCAGCTGGCCCACTAGATTGCCCTGCCAGGTGGTCGGCAGTGCATGGGCCGCGTCTTCAACCACCTTGAGGCCGTGTTCTCGCGCGATGGACAGAATGTCGTCCATGCAGCAAGCCAGCCCCGCATAGTGCACCGGCATGATGGCTTTGGTCCGTGGGGTGATGGCGGCGCGGATTTTTGCGGGGTCGATGTTCAGCGTCACCGGGTCCACATCTACCAGTACCGGGTCGGCGCCGAGGTAACGCACCACCTCCACCGTCGCCGTGAAGGTGAGCGTGGGGGCGATTACTTCGTCTCCCGGGCCAATGCCCAGCGCTTCGAGCGCAAGGTGCAGGCCTGCGGTGGCCGAGTTGACGGCAATGCTTTGCAGCCCTTGGCCGCCCAGATAGTCTGTGAATGCCTGCTCAAACTCTTTGGTTTTGGGGCCGGTCGTCACCCACCCGGAGCGCATGGCGGCACCGACAGCGCTGATTTCCGCATCGCCAATGTCGGGTCGTGCGAAGGGCAAAAACGGTAGTGGGGGGCTGGGAGTTTGCATGCGTTGAGCAGAGTGATGGCAAGGCGATAAAGCGCGTGTCAGGGGAGGGCCGGGGCCGTGCGCCCGATGGAGTGATATTCCAGACCCAACACGGTCATGTCATGGGGTTCGAAAAGATTACGTCCGTCAAAAACGATGGGCTCCAGCAATGTGCGGGCCATGTGGGCAAAGTCCGGGCTGCGGAACTCTTTCCATTCTGTGACGATGATCACGGCCGTAGCGCCCTCCAGCGCCGCCTGGGCGCTGGAGGCGTAGCTCAGTCCGGGTCGCGCTCCCAGGGCATCCTGCGCCCGCTGCATGGCAACGGGGTCATACGCACAGACTTGCGCCCCCATGCCCAGCAGGCGGTCGATGATCGTCAGGCTGGGCGCCTCGCGCATGTCATCGGTGCCGGGCTTGAACGCCAGGCCCCACATTGCAAACCGTTTGCCACCCAGCGCATTGCCAAATCGGCGTACCACCTTGTCCACCAAAACTGACTTTTGCTGTTCGTTGACGGTTTGTACCCCTTTCAGCACGCGCAGCGGTTGGCCTGCATCCTCTGCGGTACGCAGCAGTGCGTTCACGTCTTTCGGAAAGCAGGACCCTCCATAACCCGTGCCTGCGTAGAGGAAATGGGTGCCAATGCGGGGGTCGGTGCCGATGCCGGTGCGCACCTGTTCAATGTCCACCCCCAGCTTTTCTGCGAGCTGTGCCAGCTCGTTCATGAAGCTGATGCGCGTGGCAAGCATGGCATTGGCGGCATACTTGGTGAACTCTGCGCTGCGAATGTCCATGGCGATCAGGCGGTCCCGGTTGCGCATGAACGGTGCGTACAGTGCGCGCAGGCAATCGGCAGCGTGTGCATCATCGGTGCCCACAATCACCCGGTCGGGCCGCATGAAATCCTGAACGGCAGAACCCTCCTTCAGAAACTCTGGGTTGGCCGCCACGGCGTAGGGGATATGCAGCGATCTTGCGGCCAGTGATGCGTCCACGGTCTTGCGAATCTGGTCGGCTGTCCCGACCGGCACGGTGCTCTTCGTCACGATCAGGGTGTACCGCGTCATGTGTTGCGCCACGGATTGCGCTGCCGCCAGCACATGCTGCAAGTCTGCCGAACCGTCTTCGCCGGAAGGGGTGCCCACGGCAATCATTTGAATCATGCCGTGCGCCACCGCGTGCACCACGTCGGTGGTGAACTCCAGGCGCCCGCCGTTTGTATTGCGCGCCACGATCTCGGCCAGGCCGGGTTCATAGATAGGAATATGCCCGGCCTGCAGGGCGGCAATTCGGGCGGCGTCCTGGTCGAGGCACACCACATGGTTGCCCATCTCTGCCAGGCAAGCCCCGGTGACAAGCCCCACGTAGCCAGTCCCGATAACGGTGATCTTCATAAAAAATGGCGCGCCATGCGTGCAGTGCGAAATTTGAAAAGGGAGCTTGTCACAGCGGTTTCACGGCCCAGGTCAGGCGGTGTGTGCGCAAGAAAAAACATAGGGTGGACGCCCCGTTGATCAGCGCAGGGGGTAATCGCCGGGCAATGGGTGGAGCCAGTGTGATGCACCGTGAATGGATGCTAGCTTTCGGGAAGAGTGCGGTCAGCTCGCTCAATGGGATGCCTTTCACGTCCTGGTTCCGGGGGTTGTCGATGGTGAAGTCGTACACCAGCACGCCACCACCGGGTGCGACCCATTCCCACATCGTGTGCGCCAATGTTTGGCGAAAAGGCTTGTCCAGTAGGGAGCTGAACAGGGTGAACGCGAGAACCGCGTCCTGGCTGTTTTTGGCCACTGCTGCGGTGTTTGCATCTCCTTCCATGATCTGCACCTGGGAGGGCAGCGTCGCGCGGGCCATGGTCGCTCTTTCGGGCATCAATTCGATGCCAGAGAGGCAGCCGGGCGTAGCGCCCAGCCTGAGCAGATCCTGCAGGTTGCCACCGCCGCCGCAGCCCACTTCAAGAATCTGTCGGTGGGCCAGGCTGTCCCATCCGTGGGCTCGCCAGATCGCACCGATTGCACGCACGCGTTCTTGTTGCGCCTGCAGCGCTGCCGCGTTGGCGTACAGGCTGTAGCGCTGCGCATCGGCAGTGCTATCGCGCCGCGCGTAGCGGGCTTTCACGGCTTCGGGCTCTGGCGTGTTCATCGCGTGATTTTGGCAAACGCTGAGGACGGGGCCCGCGCCCTCGCAATATCCCACAGCCCTCGCCATGTGCCCAGGCCATAGCCAATATGAAAGGCGGCGATCACGGCGGGCAGGCGCGCCATCAGTTGCCAATTGTTCGCAGCCCGGGCAGCAGACACCGTTGCAACAGTGAGGTAGAGCGCATAAGCCAATGCCAGCGCAGCCAACGGCCAGGCAGACCACCATCCAGCCACCGCGCTACCCGCGACGGCAGCCACAAACAGCGCGGGCACCAACTGGCGCACGGAGCCCGGCTGCCGGTGTTTTTGCATTACAAAAGGGCGCCAGTAGCCGTACTGGCGTTGCTGGGCAAACAGGTGCCGGAGCGAATTGCGGGGCTGGTAGCTGGATCGGATCAACGGGCTTTGCCAGATCCGGCCGCCGCCCAGGCGCAGCCGCAGGTTGTGCTCGTCATCTTGGTTGCGGACCAGGGACTCGTCAAACAGGCCAAATCGGTCAAACGTGCCGCGCGGCCAGCAGCCCAGGTACACGGTGTCCACTTTACCGTCGTATCGGGTGTTGCGCGACAGGGCTCCGCCCACCACCCAGCGGTTCTGAAACGCCGCTGCAATGGCAAACCCGGTGGGGCCAGTGCCCGCAGCGACCCAGGGGCCGCCCACATTGTCGGCTTGGGTGCGGTCCAGGGCCTCAATGCACTGGGCCAGGTAGTCGGGCGCAAACTGGCTGTGTACATCCAGCCGGGCGATGACAGAGCCTTGGGCTTTGGCAATGCAGGCATTCAGCCCGGTTGAAACGATGCGGCCCGGGTTGTCGATGGTCACCAGTCTGGGGTCTGCAGCGCAGCGCTGAGCCAGGCGCTCGCGGGTTCCGTCGTCGCTGTTGCCATCGGCAATAAGCACCTCCATGCGCCAGCCTGCGGGTAGCACCTGCTGGAGCACCGAGTCGCAAAACGCGTCGATGTGATGGCGTTCGTTGCGGCAGGGCACGATGACAGTGATCAGGGAGGCCGTCTGGGTGCTGTCTGTGGCGGCGGGTGAGGGGGTAGTAGACATTCGGCCTGTTCAGCGTGTCAGCGCGCGTTTGCTCAGTTGCTGATACAGCTTATGCATGCGATCCATCTGAACAGAGCGGTCACCATCGCTGGCAATCCGGGACGCATTCTGCATGCCCACTTGCTCCGCTAGCCCCTCGGTGGTGATCAACTTTTCCAAAATGTCAGCCAGCGCATGCGGGTCGCGGGGCGGTGCCAGCCATTGTTCGTCGATCCAGTGTGCATTGGCCTGAAGGCGCGTGGCCACCACGGCAAGGCCGCTGGCCATGCTTTCGAGCATGGCGACGGAAGTGGCATCGCTGGTCGGCACGGAGATGGATATCTTGGCGTCGGACAGTACCCGGGCCATTCCCGCATCGTCCAGGCGGCCGTGGAAAACAACGCTGTTTTCTATACCGACGGACCGGACCAGATCGCGCAACGGCTGCTCCATCGTGCCTCCGCCCAGCAGGTGCAGCTTCGCGTCCAGCGGCACAAGGCGTGTGCGCAGCAAGGCCACGGCACGCACGATGGTGTCGATGTTGTAGTTCGCCTCCCAGGCGCGCAGGCTGACCAGATGAACCCCCGGCTTTTGGGCCCAGGGCGTGGGGCGAAAACGCGCTCTGTCCACACCCCAGTGAATCTCATGAACTGGGCAACGCGGATGGAAGTGCTGCGCAGCGGTCACCAGGCTGGCAGAGTCGCCCGTGATGAGGTCTGCCTGGCGCAGTATCCAGCCCGTCAACCATCGCATCCACAGGTTGGCGTGGGGAGTGACCAGCAGATCGGTGCCCCAGGCGGTCATCACCAGAGGATGGCGCCCGCACCGCGCCGCAAGATAGCCGTAAGACGTGAGGTAGTGGGCGTGCAGGATGTCTGGCGCCAAGGCGGCAACATGCCTGCGGGCCTCACCCACGCGCAACAGCCAGTGTGCAGACCGCCTGACGGGCGTGAGTTCCTTGACCACCACGCCGTCGATGGCTGCAGGGCGTGCGGTGATCACGGATACACGGTAGTTCCGCGCCAGCATCTCGCGTGCCCAGCGCTGGACATGGGGGCTGGTGGCATCGCCTAGCAGGCACAGGTGGAGGGGCTTATCAGAATCGGTCGGCATCAGTCAGCGTTTGAAGTGGAAGCTGGCGGGGCAACGGGTGCGCCGACCCAGGCTTCGTAGTGCGTGCACAACTCGGGGTGGCGCGCAAGCAGATCCATGTCCTTGGCGCGCACGTCGCCTACCTGGCGTGCTGGCGTGCCAGCCATGATGGCGAAGTCCGGCACCTCGCCACGCACCTGCGCATAGGCGCATACCACCACTCCCTTCCCGATGCGGGCGCCTGCCTCGATCAGGCTGTGGGGGCCGATGAAGCTGTAGGCCCCGATCTGGATGGGCGCGCTGACGTATCCCGGTTTTTTTCCGATGTGGTGCACGTAGTTGCGTCCCAGCAGGCGTATGGAGCGGTGGGAGCTATGCGTCACGATGCTGACGAAGTTGGTGATCTGAACCCCTTCGCTGATCTTCAGCCCCGCAGTGGCGTCGATGAAATTGAACTGACCTATGAACACATGGTCCGCCAGCTGCAGACCGTCAACACCCTCAATGCAGGTGCTCGCAGCGATGCGCGTATGGGGCAAGCGCTGCCCGAGGTGGTTGCGCTCGCCAAACACCATGCGATAGAACAGCAGCTGCCAGAGGCGCCGGCGCCAGCGATTAATCAGGGCTCTCATGGGGAATGTCCTTCCAGTTCGCCAGTGCCCAGAAATAGTAGGCAAAGTATGCCAGCATGCTGGCGGATACGCCCCACCCGGCGCCAGCCAAGCCACCCAGCAAAAGCCCAGATAAAAGCCCTGCAAAGAAAACGAATTGTCCGACCAATGCCAACCGCAGAGCCCACGCCTGGGCGCGCCACGCCATCGTTACAACGGCAAGGGGAGATGCAATGAAGTGCAGCGCAATGTACAGGGCCGTTGCGCGGGCCAGCATGCCCGCTTCCGTCCATCGTTCGCCAAAAGCCCATGCAAAAAGACCAGGGCCCCAAAACAGGAGGACTATGGCCAGGGGGCACGCCAAGCCAGCCAGCACCAGCATGGTCTTGCGCACCAGCGCGCGGGCTTCGCTCGCACTTTGCGTGTTGAGCAGACTGGGGTACAGGGTTTGCGACAGCGCTCCGCCGATCAAGGTGGCGGGCGCTTTCAGATAGCGCAGCGCCAGCGCCCAGAATCCAGCGGCAGCGTCGCCCGTCAATGCAGCAATCAGAACCAGAGCCAGCGTGTCTTGCAAGGCCCCCATGAATGCGTGGGGGGTGTTGAGCCAGGGGAAGTCTCGATGGCGTTGCGCCAGGGACTTGAGATCTGACATCGGCTGGTGCCACATCGCCCCCCAGCCACCGGCCGGGGCGGGGCGTGCAAGGATCCATCCTGCTCCCAACGTCGCCGCCATCGCTCCCAGCACCAGCCCGATGGGTCCGACGGTAAGCGCGCCCATCAGCAGCTGCAGGATGGCGCCCCCCCCGTGTTGCACAAGCCGGGCTGCAGACAGCAGTCCGAAGCGCCGAGATCGCGTGGCCCACATCGTCAACCACTGCACTGCCCCCCCCGCCAGCACGGCGAAGGGCAGAGTTAAGGCCAGCGGCATAGCGTCCGTAAGGTGCAGCACCATGCCGACGGCGGCAGATGCTGTAGTTACTGCCAGCAATATGCGCGCGCACAAGGCCATCAATTGGGCGGCACGGGGCTCGGAGGCTTCCAGCGGCAGCGCGAACTCGTAGCGGGCGCAACCCACCACCGCCATGTTGGTGGCGACCGCCCACAGGAGCGCAAATTGCCCAAACGCCTCCGGTGCATACGTGCGGGTGAGCGCAGGACCCAGAGCCAGGGGTATGGCGTGGGCCGCCACACTGCCCGTCAACAGGGTCAGCGTGGCCCGCAGCATGCCGGGGTTCATGTCGGTGAGGGGGGCTCGGGGTGGTAGCCCGGCACCAGTTGATGCAGCAGCGCGGTGATGGCGGGGCGATTGCCGTCTCTGACCGCGTCTTTCAGTGCATTGAGTTGGTGTTGCAGCTCATGCCATGGGCGGTATTCTTCACGGGCCCGCAGTATGCGAGGGTGATCGGTCGGCAAGGGGTTGTCTCCGATCAAGAGCTCTTCAAAAAGCTTCTCGCCCGGGCGCAAGCCCGTGAAGACGATCTCGATATCGCCTTCTGGATGTTCTGCATCGCGCACGGTCAGACCGGACAGGCCCACCATGCGCCGGGCCAGTTCCAGGATTGGAAGCGGCTCTCCCATGTCCAGCAGAAACACATCCCCGCCTTCTGCCATGGCACCAGCCTGCAAAACAAGTTGCGCCGCTTCTGCAATGGTCATGAAGTAGCGGGTGACATCCGGATGCGTCACTGTGACGGGGCCGCCCGCCGCAATCTGGTTGCGAAACAGGGGTATCACGCTGCCGCTAGAGCCCAGCACGTTGCCAAAGCGCACCATCGACAGCCGTGTTGGACACTTCGGGTAACTGGAGAGGGGGCTTGTGCCAAACGGCGCTGGGGTGGACGCAGCAATGGCCTGCAGCACCATTTCAGCCACCCGTTTGGTGGCGCCCATGACGTTTGTGGGCCGCACGGCCTTGTCGGTGGAGATCAGCACGAAATGCTTTGCACCGTGCTCGATGGCAACGCGCACCATGTTGAGCGTGCCAAACACGTTGTTCAGAATGCCTTCACCCGCGTTGGCTTCCACCATCGGCACATGTTTATATGCGGCTGCGTGGTAGATGGACGCGGGCTGGTATTGCTGAAAAATGTCTTCCATGCGTTTGGCATCTGTCACGCTGGCAAGCAGTGGGACCAGATCGCATTGGTGCTCGCCTTGCTGCGCCAGTGATTGCAACTCGTGGTGAATGGTGTAGAGCGCATACTCGCTGTGATCGACCAGCAGCAGCTGCGAAGGCCCCTCGCGCACGATCTGCCGACACAACTCGCTGCCGATGCTCCCTCCAGCCCCCGTCACCAGAACCACCGTGCCAGACAGGTTTTTGCCCAGCAACCCAGGGTTGGGTGCCACGGGCTCGCGCCCCAGCAGATCTTCGATCTCCAGGTCCTGAAAATCGGTAATGGTCACGCGCCCGCTGGCAAGGTCCGACAGGCCCGGGAGCGTGCGAATGCGCACGGGCAGTGCGCGCAGGCTTTCAATGATCTCTCGCCTGCGCTGGCGCGTGGTGCTTGGAAGGGCCAGCAGAACGTCAGTGATGGATAGTCGGCGCACCACATCGGGTAGAGCCTGCGTCGCATACACCCGAACGCCATTGATGCTGCGGCCGATCTTGGATGCGTCGTCATCGACGAAGCCCTTGAGCTCGTACTGGCGCATGCTCCCAAGTCCTGCAGCGGTCTGGGCGCCTGCGCTGCCTGCGCCATAGATCACTAGGCGATAGGGCGCATTGCGGTTGCGCCCAGCCAGTGCCAGCCAGCCCAGCGCTCGGCTGGCGCCTACCAACAGCATGAACAGCAAGGGCTGCAGGATGCCGACGCTGCGGGGCACCCCTTCCCACTGGGCGGTAAACAGGCATACCACCAGCAATGCTCCGTAAATGGCGACGGCCTTGCCCGTCGTGATCAGTGCAGTGAGCCCTGTGTAGCGAAAGATGGCGCGATACAACCCCAGCTTTGCAAAAATGGGAAAGGCCAGAGCGGGTGCCAGCACGTACGCAAGCCACTGCATGCCGTGCGGCCAGTGCGGTGTCTCCAGGCGCAGCGTGAAGGCCAGCCACATGGCGATGAGCCCCATGCACACATCCATCACAACAACCACCAGGCGCTTTGCCGCGCGCGACCAACCCAGAATGTGGCTCAACATGGGTCGGTGCAAGGGCTGTGAAGCGGGTATTGAACGATGGGCGTGCTCATGCTGATGGCGCAATCCCCGTTCGCTCCAGCACATCGCCCACCAGCTCCAACCGCACCAGGGGGTTGTCCAGCTCCATCAGGCGTTGCTTGAGGGCCAAAGGAACGGGCAGCAGTTCGCACCAGCGGTTGGCGACCCAGCCGCAGTCGTCGAGCTGGGCTGCGGTGGGTTCTGCCGCAACGTGGGCATCCGGGTCACGTTGGCGCAGCGTGTGCAGGACCTGCGCCAATGCGGTGGCGGCCTTCTTGAGGTCGGCCGGGATGGGGACCGTCAGATCCGGGTCGAGGTGCCCCACATCGGCAATCCACAAACCATGCGGCAGATGGCTGCGCTGGGCGATGCGAAAGCGCTGACTGCCGCGGCAGAGCAAAGTGATGAGGCCGGGCTGAGGGGTGTCAAGCTGTTCGATGACAGCCAGGGTGCCGATGTCGTTGAACTGCTCGTCGGGTGCTCCCGCCTGGCGCACTTCACGACCTTGGGTCAGCGCGACGACGCCAAACGGCGCGCCTGCCTGGTGGCATTTGCGCACCATGTTCAGGTAGCGCACCTCAAACACGCGCAGCGCCAATAGGCCGCCGGGAAACAGCACGGAGCCGAGAGGGAAAAGAGGCAGGGATGACAGGGTGAGGGGTTGTGTCATGAAGAGGGCAATGCCTTGGCCCGCTATCATCCCATGGCGCAGCCTGCTTTCGCAGCGCCCCTCTTGCTTTTGTCTCATCCATGCTCTACCAGATCGCCTCATTCCTGCTTGACGTTGTTGGTGGCTTGCTCACAGGTGCATGCCTTTTGCGCCTGTACATGCAGTGGCAGCGCATTTCGTTTTCAAACCCCATTGGCGGGCTGGTTTTTGCGTTGACCGACTGGCTGATCCTCCCTCTGCGCCGGTTGATTCCGCCCGTGGGGCGGTGGGACGTGTCGAGCCTGGTGGCTGCAGTGCTGCTGCAACTGGCACAGTATTTTTTGCTGACGCTGTTGCTGGGCGCTGCTTCCGCCTGGGCCTGGTTGCCTTGGCTGGCCTTGTTCGGGCTGGCACGTGTGGCGGTTTCTGGCTTGATGGGCTTGTTGATCGTTTATGCCGTCATGTCGTGGGTGCAAGCGCGGTCTCCGCTGGCCGACGTGATTGCACGGCTGTGCGAGCCCATCCTGCGGCCGTTTCGCCGCATCATTCCGCTGGTGGGGGGCTTTGATCTGTCACCGTTGGCAGTGCTGGTTTTGCTGCAGGTAGCGATCATCGTGCTCGGCCATTTGCAGGCCGGCGTGCTGCGGTGAGTGCCAACACCCCCTGAGTCGCCTTTGGCTCCTTCCACCTCAAGGGGGCGACGGCCTTTGCTGTGGGGCGGTCCTTGCTTGCCGCCCTGGCTCTGGCAGCGCAAGTTTCCGGCGCCGCGTAGAAAACGGGGCGACGAGGATATCTGATGAGAAAATCGAGGTAAATTAGCGTCCAGCGCTTATCCAGTAAGCGCTGGTAGCTATCAAAACTATAGTGTTTTGACATTGCCTCCGTGGCACATGCCTCCGAATGGGGTCGCATTGCACAGGCTGCGGCCCCGGACGGACTTACATCACCGCGTCGGCTGGCAGGCGCTGCAGCATCGCCAGGCTGCTGGCCACGGTGTTGCGCAGTTCGCGGCGGTCGCAGATGAAATCCACGGCACCCTTGGTCTGCAGGAACTCGGCGCGCTGGAAGCCTTCTGGGAGGGTTACGCGCACGGTGGATTCGATCACGCGGGGGCCCGCGAAGCCGATGAGGGCCTTGGGTTCGGCGATCACGATATCGCCCACAAACGCAAAACCGGCGCTTACGCCACCCATGGTGGGGTCGGTCAGCACGCTGATGTAGGGCAGGCCCTTCTTGGCCAGGCGGGTCAGCGCTGCATTGGTCTTGGCCATTTGCATGAGCGACAGCAAGCCTTCCTGCATGCGCGCGCCACCGGTGGCGGTAAAGCAGATGAACGGCACTTTCTGTTCGATGGCGGTTTCCACCCCGCGCACAAAACGCTCGCCGACGACAGAGCCCATTGAGCCGCCCATGAAATCAAATTCAAAGCACGCGGCCACCACGTTGATGCTTTTGACCGCACCGCCCATGACGATGAGGGCGTCGGTCTCGCCGGTGTTTTCCAGCGCTTCTTTCAGACGCTCAGGGTACTTGCGGCTGTCTTTGAACTTGAGGGCGTCTACCGGTAGCACTTCCTGGCCAATTTCGTAGCGACCTTCGGCGTCCAGGAACGAATCCAGCCGTGCCCGGGCGCCTATGCGGTGGTGGTGGCTGCAGGTGGGGCACACGTTCTGGTTGTGCTCCAGGTCCGCCTTGTAGAGCACTGTTTCGCAGCTCGGGCACTTGATCCACAGGCCTTCGGGCACCTGCCGGCGCTCGGTCGGGTCGGTTTGCTGGATTTTGGCGGGCAGAAGTTTTTCGAGCCAGGACATGGTGTTCTCCTCTCAGTGGCGCGGCTTGCTCGCTGGCGGGTCACCATTGCGGGCAGGCCGGATGTGAAACTGTCGGCGCACCCCGCAGGGCACGCCGGGCTGCATTATGCGTCGAGCGCCTTGCGGATGCCACGCAGGAAGTCGATCGTGATCGGCACCACCTTGGCGTGCTCCTGGTCTTCGATGAGCTGGATGATGCGGCTGCCGATGACCACTGCATCGGCCACTTTGCCAATCGCCTGCGCGGTGGCAGCGTCGCGGATGCCAAAACCCACGCCCACGGGGATGTGCACATGCTGGCGGATGCGGGGCAGCATCTGTTCCACGGCAGACGTGTCGAGGATGCCCGACCCGGTCACGCCCTTGAGCGACACGTAGTACACGTAACCGCTGGCCACGCGCGCCACCTGGGCCATGCGTTCGTCGGTACTGGTGGGGGCCAGCAGGAAGATCAGGTCCATGCCCTGCGCGCGCAGGCTGGCGGCAAAGGCCTCGCATTCCTCGGGTGGGTAGTCGACGATGAGCACGCCATCCACTCCGGCTGCGGCGGCATCGCGCACAAACGCGCCTTCGCCGTGGATCTGGTCGTATCGTTCCACAGGGTTGGCATAACCCATCAGCACCACGGGCGTCGTGCTATTGCGCTTGCGGAAATCGCGCACGTGGTCCAGCACCTGCACCATGCCCACGCCCAGCCCCAATGCCTTTTCGCCCGCTTTCTGAATCACGGGGCCGTCAGCCATGGGGTCCGAGAAAGGTACTCCCAACTCGATGATGTCGGCGCCCGCATCCACCATGCCGTGCATGAGGGCGGGGGTGATGTCGGCAAACGGAAAACCGGCCGTCACATAGGGAATCAGCGCCTTGCGGCCCTGTGCCTTGAGGGCTGCAAAGGTGGATTCGATGCGGCTCATTTATTTCACCACCTTGATGGATTGTTCTCCGCCCTTGACGGACTGCCCCTGGCAGCTCGGGCGGCAGTAAAAGTCGGCGCCGCTCAGGTCGGCCACGGTGCCGATGTCCTTGTCGCCACGGCCCGAGAGGTTGACCAGAATGGACTGGTCTGCACGCATGGTCTTGGCCAGTTTCATTGCGTAGGCCACAGCATGGCTGGATTCAAGGGCCGGGATGATGCCCTCCGTACGGCACAGGTAGTGGAACGCGTCCAGCGCTTCCTTGTCGGTGATGCCGACATATTCAGCACGTCCGATCTCTTGCAACCACGCGTGCTCCGGCCCTACGCCGGGGTAGTCCAGGCCCGCGCTGATGCTGTGCGTTTCGGTGATCTGGCCGTTGGTGTCCTGCAGGATGAAGGTGCGGTTGCCATGCAGCACGCCCGCGCTGCCTTTTTGCAAGGATGCCGAGTGTTTGCCCGACTCCAGCCCTTCCCCTGCGGCCTCCACACCAACAAGACGCGTTTTTTCGAACGGAATGTAGGGATGGAAGATGCCCATGGCATTGCTGCCGCCGCCCACGCAGGCGATGACCGCGTCGGGCTGCTCGCCTAACACCTTTTGTTCGGCCAGCATGGCGGGCAGCTGCTCGATGCACTCCTTGCCAATCACGCTCTGGAAGTCGCGCACCATCATCGGGTAGGGGTGTGGGCCCGCCACGGTGCCGATGATGTAGAACGTGTTGTCCACATTGGCGACCCAGTCGCGCATGGCTTCGTTAAGGGCATCCTTAAGTGTCTTGCTACCGCTTTCGACCGGCACCACAGTGGCACCCAGTAGTTTCATGCGGTACACATTGGGGCTTTGGCGCTTGACGTCTTCCGCGCCCATGTAAACCACGCATTCGAGGCCGTAGCGTGCGCAAATGGTGGCCGTGGCCACGCCATGTTGGCCAGCACCGGTCTCGGCAATCACGCGGGGTTTGCCCATGCGTTTGGCCAGCATGGCCTGGCCGATCACGTTGTTGATCTTGTGGGCGCCGGTGTGGTTGAGGTCTTCGCGCTTGAGGTAGATCTGCGCGCCGCCCATCTCGCGGCTGGTGCGGGCTGCGTGGTAGACCGGCGAGGGGCGGCCGACAAAGTGCTTGAGCTCGTAGTTGAACTCTGCCAAAAATGCGGGGTCGTGCTGGTAGCGAGCGTATGCGTCGCGCAGCTCCTGGATGGCGTGGGTGAGAGTTTCGCTGACGAAACTGCCACCGTAGGAGCCGAAGTGGCCTGACGAATCAGGTTGTTGATAGGAACTCATGGGGATTCTTTGCAAGTTGTGCGTCGGCCGCGCGCACGGCGGCTACGAAGCGCTGAATTTTTTCGGCGTCCTTGATGCCCTTGATGGGCTTTCCATCGGGGCTATTCGGGTCTGTGGCCTCGACGCCGGAACTGACATCAACCGCCAGCGTGTAGCAACGCGGGCGGACTTGCAAAATGCCATCGGTCACGTTTGCAGGCGTGAGTCCACCAGACAAAACGAGGTGAGAGCTGACGCTTGGTGGAAGGAGTGACCAATTGAATGCCTTGCCGCCTCCGCCAAATCCTTCGACATGCGCGTCGAGCAGGATGGCCTGGGCGTGGGAGTAATCGAAGACGTATTTTACGAGGTCAAACCGGGCCGCACCGTCACCAAGGGGAATACGTGCTGCTCGCAGATACGCGCGCGCACCGCCACCGGTGGCGTCCAGACAGTCCTGGGGTGACTCATCACCATGAAATTGGATGATAGCGCTTGGTATTAAAGCGCTGGCAGCTATCACATTAGTAGCGGTCTCGTTCACTACAAGCAAAACGGGTGTGACAAAGGCTGGCAAGCGTTTGGTCAGTTGCGCCGCGCGTTCTGGTGTTACGGCGCGTGGACTGGGGGCATACAGCACGAACCCTACGGCGTCGGCCCCTGCTGCCACGGCGGCATCGACGTCCTCTTCGCGGGTCAGACCGCAGATCTTGATGCGGGTGCGTGCAGTGGGGGGCAAAAAGGTGTCTGGTGCTTTCATGGCAGCCAATCATACGCAGCCGTGCGCTGGGGCAGGCCCCAGACGGCGTCGTAGACCGGGCCTTGAAAATACAGTCCATCCGGAGAAAACGTGGGCGCCGCCACCTTGCGGGACCTGGCCTGCAGCACCTGCTGCACCCATTGGGGCGGCTGGTCGCCCTGGCCCACAGCAATCAGGCAGCCCATGATGTTACGGATCATGTGGTGCAGGAAAGCGTTGGCTTCAAACTCAAAACGCCAATAGCAGGGGCTCCAGCCCAGTTCGGGGTGGGGGGCGCTCAAGCCGCGTCGCGAGATGTCGATGCGCTGCAGTGTCTTGATGGGCGATTTGGCCTGGCAGGCGGACGCGCGAAATGAGGTGAAGTCATGTTCGCCAAGCAGATAGTCCGCAGCGCGCCGCATGGCGTCATGGTCCAGGGGGCGGAACACCCAACCCACGCGCCCGGCATCCACACTGGGCCGCACGGGCGACTGCAGCAGCACATAGGCATAGCGCCGCGCCACGGCGCTGGCACGGGCATGAAAATTGTCGGGCACGGGGTGTGCCCACTGCACCGCAATGTCTGTCGGCAAAAACGTGTTGGTCCCGCGCACCCAAGAGGATGCGGGGCGATCCAGGGGTGTGTCGAAGTGCGCCACCTGCATCAGCCCATGCACTCCGGCATCGGTGCGGCCTGCGCACAAGGTGCTGACGGGGTGCGTAGCAAAGCGGCCCAGGGCCGCTTCGAGTTTGTCTTGGATGGTGTTGCCAGACAGCTGGCTTTGCCAGCCGCTGTAGGCCTGCCCGTTGTAGCTGACACCCAGTGCCACCCGTGTCATCGGTTGGCCCGGAGGGTGAGCGGGTGAAGAAGAGGCTGGCGAGGCTGCTGCATCAACCCAGTTCAGCCAGCATGCGCTGAGCGCGCGTCTTGAGCGCGCCGCTGGACTCTGCGACCACTTCTTCGATCAGGGTGCGGGCGCCGTCCGTGTCGCCAATGGCGTTGAACTCCTCGGCCAACGCCAGCTTGGTGGCCAGCGGGTCGTCTTGCGCTGCGGCAGAGCCGTCATCTGCGAAATCAGATGCTGCATCCGCTGGCACTGGGGCCTGGGCTGCAGGCGCGGCCATGGGTTTGGTCGGTGCGTTCAGGTCCAGAGACAGCTCGCCCAGATCAAACTCCATGGGGCCGGAGTCTGGGGCGCCGCCTGACAAGGGCATGGGGCCCGAAGGCGCCATGCTCAGATCGTCGGTCGGGAAGTCCAGATTAGCCACCGGTGGGGGCGCCATCATGGGGCTGGGGGCCGTGTCTTGTGCATTCCAGGCAGCGGGTGCAGATGCCTGCGGCAGGTCGGGCAAGTCCAGCTCTGGACGCAGTGTCTGAGGCTCTTCGGCGTCGTCCATGGCGCGGCGGGTGTTTGCAGCGGCTGCCGCTGCAGCGGCAAAACCGCCAGGTGCTGCAGGGGGTGCGTCTGTCAGCGCGTCGTCCGGAAGGTCTAGATCGAGGTCCAGATCAAGATCGGGCGGCAAAGCGGCCGCTGCGCCTGCGCCCGCACCGCTGAAAGTGCTGGGGAAGCCACCGGGTGGTAGCGATGGGGACTCGTCTTCGCCCAGGCCGGGGCGACCACCGGGCTGGTACAGGCGGTTGTCGGGGTCCAGGTCGCGCCCGAGTTCGGCAATACGTGCCCAGTCAGGGCCTTCGCCCTGGGTAAGCTTGAACACGTCGCCAGCCACAGCCTCCAGGGCCTTGCGGTCCTGGCGCTTGGCGTAGATCTCGCCCAGCTTCACGTGCACGGAGACACGTCCGGGGTTGTGGCGAATGGCTTCCTTCAGGATTTCTTCAGCCTGCAGGTCACGGCCATAGGCCAGGTACACATCGGCCTCGGCCACAGGGTCAACATCGCCGCCGGCATCCAGCTGGCTGGGGGAGTACGCCATCGACGAACCAGTGGTCATCTCGCTATTGGCCGTGTCCACGCGCTGGCCGCCGCTGGCGCCGAAGAACGAATCGGGCTGAATGCGGCTTTCCAGGAACGAGCTGTCCACGCCGCCATTTTGGCGGCGGCGCTGAACCACGCGGTAGGCGCCATAGCCCAGCAACAGGGCAAGCAGTCCGCCACCGGCAAGCGGCAACACGGGGTCGTCCATCAGGCCCGCAAGGAACCCAGGCTCTTCTGCCGGGGCCGGTACGGGTGCTGGCACAGGCATGGGAGCTGGCGCTTCGGCTGGTGCGGAGGCGGGCTCAGAAGCGGCTTCAGCAGGCACGGCGGCATCGGTGGGTGCACTGGCGGCAGCCGCCTCTGATGCGGGAGCTCCCGGCACTGCGGGCGTTGCTGGCACGGTGGGCGTTTGCACGGCCACGCCGCCTGCAGCACTGGCTGCGCCTGCGCCTGCGGCAGCAGCGGCTGCGCCGCCAGACGGCGCCGATGCAGTGCCCAGCTTGTTCAGGTCGGTGATGTTCTTGGACAGCTCGGCCATCCGGGTCGCCGCTTCGGCGGCTTGCTTGTCCTTGGCGACCTGGTCTTCAGCGGCCTTTTGGCCAGCCACGGAGCCCTTGGACAACGTGAGCTTGTCTGGCGCTGTCGTGGCGAGTTTCCTGTCCTCCACCCGGGTTTGCACCGTGCCGGTGGCCGATCGCTGGGCGGCTGCCACTTCGGTAGATGGAGCCGCGCCAGCGAGCTTGCGACGGAATTCGTTGAAATCGCGCGCCTGGGCCGCCAGAATCTGGCGCGCTTCTGGTGCAGGTGTGGCCTGCGCAGCGGCCTGGTCTGGCATCTGCAGCACGGCGCCCGCCTTCAGGCGGTTGACGTTGCCCTGGATGAAGGCATCGGGGTTGGCGCGCATCATGGCAACCAGCATCTGGTCGAGAGACACGCTGGCAGGGCGATAGGCGTTGGCAATACGGCCAGCGGTATCGCCGGCTGCCACTGTCACTCCATCGGCAGGCGCTGCGAGCGGAGCCGCTGCCGGACGGGGCGCTGCCGGTGCTGCCGCCACGTCGTTGCTGCGCGGCGCAGCAGGTGCGCGCACTGCAGGGCTTTGTTGTGCTGGCGGAGATGAAATCTGCGGCGATGCGGTGACCGCAGGGGCAGGGCGGCGCAGCGTTGGCGGGTCAAACAGCATGGTGTAGCTGCGCACGATGCGGCCCGTGCCCCAGTTCGCGTCCAGCACCAGGTCGAGGAAGGGCTCATTGACGGGGCGATCACTCGACAGGCGCAGTACAGCGGTGCCGTCTGGGCGGCGCTGAAGCTGGATCTGCAGATTGTTCATCGTCGGCGTGAACTCCATGCCCTGGGCACGGAAGACTTCCGGGGATGCTGTGGTCGCCCGCAGGGTGTCGGCCTCGGCCGGTGTGATCTGGGGCAGGTCGATCTCGGCGCGCAAGGGCTCGCCCAAAGCAGACTGCACCGTGATGCGACCCAAGGCCAAGGCAGCTGCGTCTCCAGCGTAAAAGCCTGCAGACGCAACGGCGGCAGCCGCCAGGACAGAAAATTTCCAACGATGCATGTTTGCCAACAACTGATTAGGTTTTTTTGCGGCTCGGACGAGCGGTGCTTTTTTTCTCATGGTCTGGTCCCGCCCCGGCGCGTGAAAATATGTAAAAAGCACCATAGCATCAATGTTTTGCACTGACAAGCTGAGGTGGCGCCGAAGCTTTGCAGGGCGTACTGACGCCCCAACTTGGGGCATATACATGTTGCCAATTGCCAACGACTCGTAACCGGGTGTGTCCAGACGTTGGTCGCAAAAAAGTGCGCGCAATAGTTGCTGCGCGCGCTTTTTTGAGGGCATTTAGGCGGTTTCAGGCGCCCAGCAAAATGCGCAGCATGCGGCGCAGTGGCTCGGCAGCGCCCCACAACAGTTGGTCACCGATGGTGAAGGCGCCCACATACTCGGGGCCCATGGCCAGCTTGCGGATACGGCCTACTGGGATGGTCATGGTGCCGGTCACGGCCACGGGGGTCAGGTCCTTGATGGTGGCTTCGCGGGTGTTGGGAACCACCTTGGCCCAGGGGTTGTCGGCAGCAATCATGGCTTCGATGTCAGCGACCGGTACGTCCTTTTTGAGCTTGAAGGTCAGTGCCTGGCTGTGGCAGCGCATGGCGCCCACGCGCACGCAAAAGCCGTCGACCGGAATGGCCGCAGAATCAAAGCCCTCGCCCATGCCCAAAATCTTGTTGGTCTCGGCCATGCCCTTCCACTCTTCCTTGGACATGCCCCAGCCAGGCTCGTCCTGGCTTTTCCCTATCCCCAGGTCCTTGTCGATCCAGGGGATCAGGCTGCCGCCCAGCGGCACGCCGAAGTTGGCCGTCTCGGCGCCGGTCAGGGCACGCTGCTTGGCGATGACCTTGCGGTCGATCTCCAGAATGGCGCTCTTGGGGTCGTCCAGCAGCGAACGCACTTCGGCGTTCAGCGTGCCGTATTGCGTGAGCAGCTCACGCATGTGCTGAGCGCCGCCACCCGACGCCGCCTGATAGGTCTGGGTGCTCATCCATTCCACCAAGCCCGCCTTGTACAGGGCGCCCACGCCCATCAACATGCAGCTCACGGTGCAGTTGCCGCCAATCCAGTCCTTGCCGCCGTTGGCCAGGGCGTTCTTGATGACGGGCATGTTGACCGGGTCGAGCACGATGACGGCGTTCTTTTCCATGCGCAGCGAAGAAGCGGCATCGATCCAGTGGCCAGCCCAGCCTGCGGCGCGCAGCTTGGGGTACACCTCGTTGGTGTAGTCGCCGCCCTGGGCGGTGATGATGATGTCGCAGCGCTGCAGGGCGTCGATGTTGAACGCATCCTGCAGGGTGGTTTCGTTCTTGGCCTGCGCGGGGGCCTTGCCGCCTGCGTTGGATGTGGAGAAGAACAATGGCTCGATGAGATCGAAGTCTTTTTCTTCGACCATGCGGTCCATCAACACCGAGCCGACCATGCCGCGCCAGCCCACCAGACCTACCAACTTGCTGCTCATTTCAACGCCCTTTCATATTAAGAAACAGTGCCAGACCGGACTGCTCGCCTGGCTCGTCTGGCCAGGAAGGGCGCACGACGAACCAGGCTGAGTCAGCCCTTAATGGTCGTGGTTTTGGTGATGGTTGCGCGCGCAGCCACACCGGCCGTGGCGGCGGGTGCTGTGTTCAGGGCGAACGTGTGGGCGGCAAACATTGGCGAGGATTGTAGCGGATGCGGATGCTAGTGTGGCGTCTCAAAAGTAATTTGAATTATTTTGGTGCGTATTACTCCAAGGAGTTTCCCAGCAGGAGACTACGCCGATGGCCCACCCTGGACGCCCCGCCACGAAGCTGCAAATC
>CAMTXG010000045.1:0-135257 GCA_947085645.1 uncultured Gammaproteobacteria bacterium | reverse complement strand
GGCGCTGCGTGAGCAGCCGTGGCCGCTTCAACCCACGCGGCGTCAAGCGCAAGATGAGCAACTTCAACGTCCGCCATCGCGGCGCGGCGCTTCACCAGAAGCACCAGCCGGTACCGGTACTTCGTATCTGAACAGTATTGGCACTAACCCCCTATCCCACGGGTCGTGTCGGAAATCCCTTACCACGCGGCGGGTGTGGCACCTGCGAACGTCCGGCTGGATGCACCCAACAATGCACTCACCGCAACCCACAACAAGGAAACCGCCATGTCACTCTCCCTGATTCTCCTGATCGTCCTGATCCTCATCCTGGTCGGCGCGCTGCCCACCTGGGGCCACAGCCGCTCGTGGGGCTACGGACCCAGCGGAGGTCTGGGCTTGGTGGTGCTGATCCTGGTGGTGCTGCTGCTGATGGGCAGGATATAAACGCCTCCCCTGGCGCTGTGCACTGGCAACAAGCCAGTCCGCTGGCTGCATGCTTGCCAACGGTGCAGTAGAAAAGACCAACGGCCCATTGCGGGCCGTTGGTCTTTTCTACTGTGCGACTACTGTTCAACTGTGTGCTACTGCGGGTGCCATGCACGGCCGCAAGGGTAGTTGCAAGAGCAGCTACGCCACCCCGGCCCGCTTCCCGGCTGATGCAAAGGCCGTGGCGAACGCGGCAAACTCCTTCGCCGCCACGCTGCCATCCGCATTGCCACTGGCGCTGCGGTCCATCAGTTGCATCACGGCCTGCGAGAAATCGGTGCCTGCCTGGGCTCCCTGAGTCTTAGCCAACCCCTTGAGGAATTCATCCTGCGTGATGGCGCCGTCCTTGTTGGCATCAAAACCCGCAGTCAGCTGCGCCTTCAGCGCACCGTCTGCACCAAAGCGGGCCAGCAGTTCCTGAAAATCCTGTGTGGACACCGGGCGGCCTGACAAGGCGGCCGACGCTTTATTGGCCGCAGCGTTGGTGCCGCTGGTGCCGCTGGTGCTGCTGTTGCGCGCTACTGCGCCCAGGGCGTTTTCTACCTTGCCCTGCGACACCATGATGCCCCTGCCCGCAAAACCCGCCATCGCCTCGGCCTGCGGGCTCAGGGTCAGCACTGCAGACGGTTCGGGTTCGGCCTCAGCCCCACCACCGCGCCGCGACGCCGCTGACTTGGGCGTGCCGCTGGACGCGTTGTTGAAGATCAAAGACGCGGCCGAAGCCAGAACAGAGATGAGAGCGGACATGGCAGGGACTCCTGTGCGGCAAAGCGCCGGTGCCCTTGTAGAAAGGACATGCCACCGATTCGCCGAGTGCGTAAAGGGTACGCGCCCCCCACCGCCGCAACGCCTGGATGAAACCGGGCAACATGCGTTACTTCAGCACGTAGCTGGCCAGTACCGACTGCACCTCATAAATGCTGAGCCTTGTACAACCCCTTGTACCCCAGCAGCTATCGGTACCCCGCCCCAAAAGCCACAAACTCCCCCACCAGTTGGCCCGCAGGCTGCCCTTGGTGGTGCAGCGCAGACGCCTGCGCGATGCGCCCCAGCCCTTTGCGCTGCAGCATGCGCGTAAACGGCTGCCACACGGCTTCCGCAGGCGCCTGGGCCACGGCGGGAAAGGTGCCGTCTAGTGCGGTGTTTCATGCTTGATGGCACAAATAAAAAGGATGGATTTTTTGGCTCTGGCAAGGCGCAAACCGGAGCGATACCGGGTGTATCGCGAGGATTTGCAACGCCGCTAGGGGTTCGCGCGCCAGTGCGTCGGCGGCGCTTTCACCGGGCTCGATGCCCCCGCCCGGCAGGGCCCAGAAGCGGTCGCCTTCGAGCTGGTGCGACAGTACCCGGTCGCCCTGCGTGATGAGGGCCGCAGCACGCTGGCGCATGCGCGGCTGCGCTGTGGTGTTGAGGCGATGGGGTGGCATGGGAAGGTGAATGGTTGCGGGTTGGGAGCGAAGCGATCCTATCGACTGACAGGCTCTTTGCCCGCTGCGACCTGCGGCCTTGCACACCACTGCACCCCGACGCTGGTGATGCGCCCAAAGAAAAATCAAGCCAAAAGTGCCTTTAGCGCTTACTCAACAGGCGCCTTCAGCTATCAACTATGTAGCAACAGCCGCTTCCGGCAGCAACAGCGCCTGCTGCGCGGCCACCGCCTCGCGCAAGAAGGCCCAGGTCGCCTGCATACGCGCCACATGCTTGTTGTCACCCGGCATCGACATCCAAAAGGTACGCTGAAACCGCGCCACGCCGGGCAGCACCGGCACCAGTGATGGGTCTTGCGCCGCCACAAATGCGGGCAGCACCGCCAGCCCCGCCCCCACACGCGCGGCCTCGTACTGGGCCAGGATGCTGGTGCTGCGCAGCGCAAAGTGCGCGGGGCGGTGCAGTTCGTCCAGTATCTGCAGCTCTTTGCTGAACAGCAGGTCGTCCACATAGCTGATGAAGGTGTGCCCACGCAGGTCGTCTGCGGTGTGGATGGGCGCGTGGCGCTGCAGGTAGCCGCGAGCGCCATACAGCTGCAGCACATAGTCGGTGAGCTTGACCACCAGCACCGCGCCGCGCGCCGGGCGCTCCAGCGATATGACGATGTCCGCCTCGCGCCGCGACAGGTGTACCAGGCGCGGCAGGGCCAGCAGGTCCACCACCAGGCCGGGGTGGTCCAGCGCAAACCGGGCCAGCTGGGGCGCAAGGATCAGGTTGCCAAACCCCTCAGTGGTGCCAATGCGCACCAGGCCGTGCAGGCCCTGGCGCACGCCGGGTGCGGCGTTTTCAACCGCCAGAAAGGCGGCCTCCATTGCCTCAACCTGGGGCAGCAGCGCGCGCCCGGCTTCGGTCAGCCGGTGGCCGCCCGCCTCGCGCGCGAACAGGGCCGAGCCGACCTGCTTTTCAAGTGCCTGCAGGCGACGCGCCACTGTGGTGTGGTCCACGGCCAAACGGCGCGCGGCACCCACCAGCGTCCCAGCGCGGGCCAGTTCCAGAAAGTAGCGCAGGTTGTCCCAGTCCATGGGCGGTCCTTTGGCGTTGTAGCAATGACATAGAGCAATGGATGAATGTGCATTTTTGCAAACCCCATGCGCAGCATTGTCTATTGTGCTGACAATTCTGCACAGCTACCATGGCGCAGTTCGGGGCAGTGCTGCATGCTCAGCGGACCCCTCGCCGCCCCCCTCATCGACACATCTATCAGGAGACAAACCCATGAACGCACCCACCTCTTCGGCCGTATTGGCCCCCACCGTCAAGCTGCTGATCGGCGGCCAGTTCGTCGAGTCCAAGACCACCGAGTGGCGCGACGTGGTGAACCCCGCCACACAAGAGGTGCTGGCCCGCGTGCCGTTTGCCACCGCCGAAGAAATCGACGCCGCCGTGGCCTCGGCCAAGGAAGCGTTCAAGACCTGGAAGAAGACGCCCATCGGCACCCGCGCCCGCATCTTCCTCAAGTACCAACAGCTCATCCGCGAAAACATGGCCGAGCTGGCCGCCATCCTCACAGCCGAACAAGGCAAGACCTTGCCGGACGCCGAAGGTGACGTGTTCCGCGGCCTCGAAGTGGTGGAACACGCTGCCAGCATCGGCAACCTGCAACTGGGTGAGCTGGCCAACAATGTGGCCGGTGGCGTGGACACCTACACCCTGCTGCAGCCCCTGGGTGTGTGCGCGGGCATCACCCCGTTCAACTTCCCGGCCATGATTCCGCTGTGGATGTTCCCCATGGCCATCGCCACGGGCAATACCTTCGTGCTCAAGCCGTCCGAGCAAGACCCCATGGTGACCATGCGCCTGGTGGAATTGGCGCTCGAAGCGGGCATTCCACCCGGCGTGCTCAACGTGATCCACGGCGGCGAAATGGCTGTGAACGCGATTTGCGACCACAAGGACATCAAGGCCGTGTCGTTCGTAGGCTCCACCAAGGTCGGCACCCATGTGTACAACCGCGCCACCCTGGCCGGTAAGCGTGCGCAATGCATGATGGGCGCCAAGAACCACGCCATCATCCTGCCCGACGCGAACAAGGAGCAAACCCTCAACGCGATTGCCGGTGCATCGTTCGGCGCTGCGGGCCAGCGTTGCATGGCGCTGCCGGTGGTGGTGCTGGTGGGCGAGGCGCAAAAGTGGATTCCCGAACTGGTGGCCAAGGCCAAGACGCTCAAGGTCAACGGCGGCACCGAAAAGGGCACGGATGTGGGCCCCGTGGTGTCCTGCGCTGCGCTGGCCCGCGTGGAAGGCCTGATCGAGCGCGGCATTGCCGACGGCGCCACGCTGGAGCTGGACGGCCGCAAGCCCACCGTGCCCGGCTACGAAAAGGGCAACTTCGTGGGCCCCACGATCTTCTCGAACGTGAAGCCCGGCATGGCCATCTACGACCAGGAAATCTTTGGCCCCGTGCTGGCCCTGGTGCCCGCCGCCGACATTGATGAAGCCATCGAATTCATCAACAGCAACCCCAACGGCAACGGCACCGCCATCTTCACCCAGTCGGGTGCGGCAGCGCGCAAGTTCCAGGAAGAGATCGACGTGGGCCAGGTCGGCATCAACGTGCCAATCCCTGTGCCCGTGCCACTGTTCTCGTTCTCGGGTTCGCGTGCGTCCAAGCTGGGCGACCTGGGCCCTTACGGCAAGCAAGTCATCATGTTCTACACGCAGACCAAGACGGTGACCGCCCGCTGGTTTGATGACAGCACGGTGAGCCAGGGTGTCAATACGACGATTAGCTTGAAGTAGGCATTCCAAACCCCCCTAACCCTGAACGGCTGCGCCGCTTCCCCCAAGGGGGCGCCCGTTTTTGGGGTGCAGTGGTAAAAGCGGCACATGCAAATTTTCAAACTGAAGAATTGGGTGTCGACGGTGGCCTTCAGCGCGGGCGCCGTGGGTGCGTTGCTGCTGAGCCCAGGCGTTCACGCCCAGGCAGGCGCCGCATGCCGCGACTTGGGCACGCTGGACGGGACCAATGCCTGCGCGGTCAAGGCCTACCAGGTTGCAGACACGCAGATCGCCATCCTGTACGGCGACGTAATGCGCGCCCTGTCGGCCCACGAACGCCCCCAGCTGCGCCAGGAGCACACGGCCTGGCAGCGCGACCGCATTACGCGCTGCAAGCAGGCCACCCGCGCGAGCGAGTCAGAACCCGAGTGGCCGCGCCTGTACCACGAGTGCCTGACCGCAGAGACAGAGAACCGCCGCAGGGGCCTGATGCGCTGGCTGACACTGGACCACCCATCTGCCAAGCCCTGAGCACCTTGAAGAGCACAACAACAAGACACCGAGACAGAACACCATGGACTTTGAGCTCACCGAAGAACAACGCGCCTTTGCCCAGACGGCCCGCGACTTTGCGCAAGCCGAGTTCGCGCCCCACGCGGCACTGTGGGACGCTGAAGCCATCTTCCCCAAAGAAGCCATCGCCAAGGCGGGCGAGCTGGGCTTCTGTGGCCTGTATGCGCCCGAGGCCGCCGGTGGCCTCGCCCTGCCCCGGCTGGACGCCACGCTGGTCTTCGAGGAAATGGCCGCCATCGACCCCAGCACCACCGCCTTCATCACCATCCACAACATGGCCACGTGGATGCTCGGCACCTGGGCCACACCCGCCGTGCGCGACCACTGGGGGCCCCTGCTGACCACCGGCGAAAAGCTCGCCTCGTACTGCCTGACCGAACCCGGCGCGGGCTCCGACGCCGCATCGCTCAAGACCCGGGCCCAGCTGGTGGGCCATGAATACGTTATCAACGGCAGCAAGGCCTTCATCAGCGGCGCGGGCAGCACCGACGTGCTGGTGCTGATGGCCCGCACGGGCGATGCGGCGTCGGGCGCGGGCGGCATCAGCGCCTTTGTCGTGCCCGCCGACACCCCGGGCATTGCCTACGGCAAAAAGGAAGAGAAGATGGGCTGGAACAGCCAGCCCACGCGCACCATCAGCTTTGACAACGTGCGCATCCCTGCCAACCACCTGCTAGGCCAGGAGGGCGAGGGTTTCAAAATCGCCATGAAAGGCCTGGACGGCGGCCGCATCAACATCGCCACCTGCTCGGTGGGCGCAGCGCAAGGTGCGCTCAACGCCGCGCAGCAGTACATGCAAGACCGCAAACAGTTCGGCAAACCCATCGCCAGCTTCCAGGCCCTGCAGTTCAAGCTGGCCGATATGGCGACAGAGCTGGTCGCCGCCCGCCAGATGGTGCGCCTGGCTGCCAGCAAGCTAGACGCCGGGGCGCGCGACGCATCCACCTACTGCGCCATGGCCAAGCGTTTTGCCACCGACGTGGGCTTTACCGTGTGCAACGAGGCACTGCAGCTGCACGGCGGCTACGGCTACATCCGCGAATACCCGCTGGAGCGCCTGGTGCGCGACTCCCGCGTGCACCAGATCCTGGAAGGCACGAACGAAATCATGCGCGTGATCATTGCGCGGCGGATGCTGGATGGGGATGCGACGGAGGTGATTCGCTGAGCGTTTACTCCTTTTTTCATAGCTTCCAGCGCTTATCCAACGGGCGGTAACGGCCAATTTACCTCATGAAATACCTATCTCAGACAGGAACATCAGCCCACGCACCCGCAGCGGCGCCGGGGGTTACCCCCTCTCCCCTCGCGGGAGAGGGAGTAAGAGCCCTCTGAGACCCGTTACCTCATCCGGCCCACTAGAGCCACCCACCATGCCCGCCCGCCCCCTCTCCGACGAAACCCTGCACCTGATCGACGCCGTGCGCACGGCACTCGCGCACTGCAGCGACGTGGAAGAGCGCCCTCTGTTCGGCACCCACGCGTTTTTTGTGGACGGCAAGATGTGCATTGCGGTCAAGGGTGAAGAGTTGCTGGTGCGCCTGCCCCCCGGCCGCCATGGCGAACTGCAGGAGATGCAGAACACCCGCGAGCTATCCCCCGGCGGGGGCATGAAGGGCTACTTCTGGGTGGAGCCAAACGGCTACGCCACACGCGCGCAGTGGACCTACTGGGTGGAAGAAGCCCTGGCCTACAACCCGCTGGCCAAGGCCACCCCGCCCCGCAAGACCAAAGCACCCGCGGCGGCCAAGAAGGCGCCCGCGCCCAAAACTCCGCCCAAAACCTCACGCAAGGTTACCGCCAGCAAAAAGCACAGCATCTTCGAAGCCGATGACTGATGTGCCCAAGCCAACCAGCAGACCTCACCAGCGCCACCCACCAAACTTCAAGCCTTTTTGGCCTCTATCGCTTATTGGATAAGCGCTAGCAGCTATCAAATTCATAGTTTTCTCATTCATCACCATCACAACGACAGCAAGGAGCAACACACCATGAAAATCGCATTCATCGGCCTCGGCAACATGGGCGGCCCCATGGCCCACAACCTGCACAAGGCAGGCCACGAAGTGCGCGCGTTCGACCTCTCGCAACCCGCCCGCGACAAACTGGCCGCAGACGGCGTGCCCATCGCCGCCGATGCCAAAGCCGCCGTGCAAGGCGCCGAAGTCGTCATCAGCATGCTGCCCGCCAGCCAGCATGTGGAAGGCCTGTTCCTCGGCGCGGGCGAGCTGCTGGCCCAGTTGCCTGCGGGCACGCTGATCATCGACTGCTCCACCATCGCTGCCGCCACCTCCCGCAAGGTGGCCGAGGCCGCCAAAGCCAAGGGCGTGGCCTTTATCGACGCGCCCGTGTCCGGCGGCACCGGCGGCGCCATTGCAGGCACCCTCACCTTCATGGTGGGTGGCGAAGCGGCTGACCTGGAACGCGCCCGCCCCGTGCTCGAAAAAATGGGCGCCAACATCTTCCACGCAGGCAGCGTAGGCGCAGGCCAGACGGCCAAGATCTGCAACAACATGCTGCTGGGCATCCTGATGGCGGGCACCAGCGAAGCCATTGCCCTGGGCGTAGCCAACGGCCTGGACCCCAAGGTGCTGAGCGAAATCATGCGCCGCAGCTCGGGCGGCAACTGGGCGCTGGAAAAGTACAACCCCTTCCCCGGCGTGATGGAAACCGCACCTGCCAGCAAGGGTTACGCGGGTGGCTTTGGCACGGACCTGATGCTCAAGGACCTGGGCCTGGCGCAGGAGAACGCGATGGCGGTGAAGGCTGCCACCCCGCTGGGGGGGATGGCGCGCAATCTTTATGCGGCGCATAGCCTGGCGGGGCATGGGGGGCTGGATTTTTCCAGCATTATTAAGATGGTGCAGAAGAGCTATTGAGTCATCCTGTATTACGCAAAACGCCAGCGACTGCTGGCGTTTTGCGCGGGCTGACCGGAGTTGCTATAGACGCCAAGAAGCAGACAATGTCCGGATAGTGTCCGCTTTTTAGCGTAAAGGCCCAAATTCTCAGGTGGCGATGACTAGGTAAGTTAATACAAATCAAGCACTTAGCGCGAGCCCAGACGCACCGAAGACGCGATCTCAATGTCCGGATAATGTCCGACCTAGAGCCCTTATGTCCGGTTCGTCCGCACATAAACAGTGGACGCACCCGCACCATCCACCCGCAATAGGCCCAGTTCTTCCAATGCGGCCAAATCACGACGAGCCTGCCGCTCGGAAACCTCGACCGCAAACCGCTCGCGATACTCCGCAGGCCGAATACGTTCATCGACCTTTATCGCATCCAGCAGTGCCTGTTGCCGAGCGTTGAGCGAAGCTAGTCCGTCCAGCGCACCGCCCGGCCCCCAGAGAGTGAGCGTCACTCCCGTCTCGCGGTCTTCCCATCGGGGCGGACGCAGTCCCTGGTCCACACACGACTGGATAATTTTCTGCGTGCCACGGCCGATGCGCTCCATCAACCCGCGCAGGTACAACACCTGAGCAATGTCGGGGTTGGCTGGCAACGACGGATGATTGCGCTTCAGATCGGCTGGCTTCAATCCGGCAGGCAGACGTCCAGCATTCCAGATTTCTATGCGATCGGCATACACACTAACCGTCAGCCCTCCAGAGAAGCCTGCGTAGTCACGGTGCGCGAATGCATTTACGAGGCCCTCTCGCAAAGCCGCCTCAGGGTAGGCCATTCGAGCCTGGCGCACGAGCGGAGCCTTGGTATCTGCCTCGAAAAGCTGCTCCATCGGCAGCTGTCCGCGCAACCAGTCGAACGCCTGATTCAGCACCCGCACCAAAGGTCCCCGTAACTGCTTGTCGTCCAGGTACTCGTTGGCCGTCTTCCCAGCTGCGTAACGAATCAATCGAACGCGCGTCTGTGGGTGACGCAAGGCAGGGTTGTGTGCAAACAGCACGTCGGCCCCTTGCGTGTAGCCCCGGGCGCCTGCTAATCCCAGTTCGGCCAACACGGCCTCGTCGTCGTCGGGTCTGGCAAAGCGGTGCCGCTCAGACCTTCCCGCCTCGTTGACCATGGCGTGCACCTCGTCATGGTCGAGATCGCCTTCCTCCATCGCCGTGGACGGCCTTCGCTCCCAGCGATCAGCACTCACCGCCTTCGTCTGCACCATCTCGCGCAACGCGATCGCATCTGCCACCACGGTGCTGCCGCCCTGGCGCAAAAAGACCCGGTCATTGCAAACGTAGGGCCTGTCTTTCCCTTCCGGAACCTCTATGGTAAGCACGGCCTTGCCGTTGAGGTTGTCAAGACTCACCGTGAACAATGCCGACGGTGTCAATCTGTCAGCCACGGCCTGATGCACGCCACGCATGCGTTGCGGGTCTTGCTCGGTCAGCGGCAAGCCCACGACGTTCCCATCTTCACTCACGCCGCAGAAAACAGTGCCACCCTGGGTATTCAAAAAGGCGCACACCACTTGCGCCAGCGACTCCATGTTGTCCAGGCCGCGCCGGAACTCTGAATGCAGCCCCTCACCCTGGGCGATCTGCTGCAGCAACACTCCGCTGATCATGGCTTCTTCCCTTCCTTGAGCTTGCGGGCCACGGCTTGCGGATCACGCAAGTGCTCTGCGACGAAGCTCTCCGCCTCCTGATAGCGGAAGAACTGCGATGACGCATACAACAATGCGTCGTCTGGGTTCACATACTTCTGCACCCAGTTGCCCTTGCGGTCCGGCACCTGCACATCGTGGCGAATTGCCGCCTCATACATGTCAACAACGCGCAAATCGTCGATGACCTTGTTCTTCTTCAGCGCCAGCGCAGCTCGCTTTTCTGCCGAGTCGTGGCCCAGGTTCATCAACAAGGTACGCGCAAATACCACATCGCTGTGAGCCAGTATCCAACGCGGCTTGTTCAGATCGATGGCCTTGAGCAGTTCCTGGTGGGTGATGGACATCTCCCCCTGCCCGCCACGCCAGAGCCGTACTGCGGCGTGATCAGGCTGAGGAACAGGTCGCAATACTCCACACCATGCAGACAGTTCTCGAACGCAGTGCGCGTGGAACTAACGGGCAGCGTGCCCTTGTGCGACATCCAAACCTCATAGCCGAAGGCCGTGAGCGTGGCGTAAATTTTCTCCAGCAACTCTTCGATGCCGTACACGGTGGATGACACCATTAATGTGAGCTGCTTCTGCTTGGGATCTGTACTCATCTCGCCTCTGTTCTATAAATTCAATGGCGCGGCGTCTCTAACGCTTGCACGAACCGCCCATCTACTTTTAGCTAGATGCGCCACACCATTTTGGCCTGCGGATGATATTGCGATGAGCAACGACTTGGGCCAATGGCGAAAGCATAGCCCCCAAGCAAAGCTGACCGGTGGCACGGATCCTTCGTAAGAACCAGCGAGTCACGCCAAAGTACAACCTCGTTTCAAACACCTATTTCGCCCGCACTCAGGCTAGACCCCAAATCACCGTTCTCACCCTGCCCGCTACAGCGGCTATCCCAACACCCTCCAAACACCACAACAAACCACCACCCGCACTTGAGTATGATTCGCGTCCCCTCATGCTGCGCCGCACCATTCCCACCCTGCCCTTCCACATCGTGCTCCTGCTGGTGGCGTTGTTCAACGCGCTGGCGGGTGCGCCCTTGCATGAGGCGCGGCACATTCAGGAGCTGGTGGCCAACGCCACAGCCTCGGCAACCGCAAGCGATGTGGACGTGTTGGCAGCCAGCGACGAGCACAGCGCAGAGACACACACCACTGCGCCTGGTGCCTGACCCACGCGCTGGAGGCGGGGCTGGCGAATGCAGCAGACAGCCAACTACCACTGCCCGCACAACCCAGCACCATCGCGCCACAACGCATCTGCCTGCAGCCGTCTGAACACGCAGCATGGACACGCAGGATGTCGGCATAAACCGACTCCCCCGCCGGTTGCATTCTCAGCATCGCTAACATCTGAAACCTGCCGACGCTCCACCCGCTCTCTGGACAACCATGACCCGCACCGACACCGCCCGTACTCTGTGGATTCTCAAAACCGGCGACGCCCTGCCCCCGCTGCGCGCTGCACACGGCGACTTCGAAGACTGGATCGAGCGAGGACTGGCGCTGGGCACAGGTGCACAGGCGATGGCCGTTCAGACCCTGGACGCCCGCACCGCCACCGCGTGGCCTGCGCTTGCCAGCGTGGCCGGTGTGGTGGTGACGGGATCGCCCGCCATGGTGACCGACCGCGAACCCTGGAGCGAGCGCACCGCTGCCTGGCTGGCGCAACTGGTGGCCGCCCAGGTGCCGGTGCTGGGCCTGTGCTACGGCCACCAGTTGCTCGCACACGCACTGGGTGGTGAGGTTGCGCGGCACCCGGGCGGGCTGGAGATTGGCACAGTGACGGTGCAGCAGCTGCCCGCAGCCGTTGGCGACGCCTTGTTTGGCGGCCTGCCCGCTGAATTTGCAGCCCATGTGGTGCACGAACAATCGGTGCGCCGCCTGCCGCCGGGTGCAGTGGCGCTGGCGGCCAATGCCCACGAAGCCCATCACGCGTTTCGCGTGGGGCCCAGCGCCTGGGGCGTGCAGTTTCACCCTGAGTTCAGCGATGCCGTGATGCGCGACTACGTGCAATGTTTTGCGCCATCGCTGCAGCGCGCGGGCGTGGATGCCGACGCATTGCGCCAGCAGGTGCAGGCCACGCCCCACGCTGCCAGCCTGCTTGCGCGCTTTGCGCAGCTGGTGGCGACGCAGCCCTAAAACTTTGATGAAAAGTGGCTCCAGCGCTTATCCATCAAGCGCTAGCAGCTATCAAATAGATAGTTCAGTTCATCAGCCGCCACGGGGCCGCAGCACCATGCGGTCGCGGCCCATTTCCACGTCGAAGTGGCGCAGAAAGTTCTGCCCCAGCAAAGCATCGTCGTCGCTGCGGCCTGTGTAGCCGGTGCCCACCCGCAGGCCCGATACCGCCAGCGATCGCACCGTGACGGAATCTGACGCAATCACCCGCCCCTCGCGCGGGCCGTTGGCGGTCTGGAACGTGATGGGGTCACCCCCTTGCAAACCGGCCTTGCGGGCCAACACCTCGGTCACGCCGACCAGGCTGGCGCCGGTGTCCACCAGAAACATCACCGGCACCCCGTTGATGCTGCCTGCCACGCGAAAGTGGCCGTCGTGGTGGCGGGGTATCACCACCGCGCCGTCGGCCGTCACGGTGACGCCTTTGGGCTGCATGGTGTACTGCATCGCAAAATACAAACCAGCCATCAGCACCAGCCAGAACGCCAGAATGCCCAGCGTGCCGGTGCGCATAAGGCGGCGCGTGGGCTGGTCGTTATCGGCAGGTGGGATGGGGTGGCGTTCGGTGCCCATGGGCGCATGCAAGAAGGGAGGCGGATGAGGTGAAGAATTGCCTGCCCGGCGATCATAGAAGCCGCGCCAGAACACCCCCGCACCCAGTGGTCTTCACCAGCCCTGGGTGGCGGCCAGACTGCGCAGAAACTGCGCCTCGAACACCGACGCCGCCACCGGCTTGCTGAGCAGATAGCCCTGTATCTCGTCGCACCCCAGCAGCGCCAGCATGCGCGACTGGTCTTCGGTCTCCACCCCTTCTGCCACCACCTTGAGGCCCAGCGAATGCCCCAGGTTGATGATGGTGGACACCAGTGCCAGGCCCTGGGGGCCAGACGACAGGTTCATGATGAACGAGCGGTCTATCTTGAGCGTATCGACCGGCAAGCGGGCCAGGTAGCTCAGCGATGAAAAGCCCGTGCCAAAGTCGTCAATGGCAATGGTGATGCCCATTTCGCGCAGGGCGTGCAGGCTGCGTGTGCTGTGCTCCACATCGTCCATCACCATGCTTTCGGTGATCTCCAGCTCCAGCCCGGCGGCCGCCTGCGCGTCTGAAGCAATGGCGTCGCGCACCTCGTCGATGAACCCCCGGTGCCGCAACTGCAAAAAGGACACGTTGACGGCAACCCGCAGCGGCACCAGGCCCGCTTTGCGCCACTGGTGGTTGTCGGCCAATGCCTGCCGCAACGCCCAGCGGCCCACGTCGTAGATCAGCCCGGTTTCTTCGAGGATGGGGATGAACTGGCCCGGCGGCACCAGGCCGCGCTGGGGGTCGTTCCAGCGGATCAGCGCTTCGGCCCCTGCCAGCGCACCGCTGGCCAGGTGGCGCTTGGGCTGGTAGTGCAGCACAAACTGGCTTTGCTCCAGCGCACCGCGCAGACGGCCCTCCAGGCTCAGCGCTTCGGCCACACGGGTGTTCATCTCGGAGGTGTAGAACAACAGGCTGTCGGCTGATGCCTTGGCCTTGTTGACGGCGGCCTCTGCGTTGCGCAAAAGCGCTTCGGCGTCCGCGCCATCCATAGGGTACAGCGCTACTCCGGCCTTGGCGGCCATGCGCAGCTCGGTGTCGCCCAGGGCAAAGGGCGCGTCAAAACACGCCCGCATGAGGTAGTCCACCGCCAGCGCTACCGCGCCTGCGTCACGCACATCGGGCAAGGCAATGCCAAAACTGTTGATGCCGATGCGTGCCACATCGTAGGCATCGCCAGCGGCCTGCTGCAGGCGGTGCGCAACCTGGGCCAGCAGCTCGTCCCCCATCTGGCGGCCCAGGGTGTCGTTGACGATGCGAAACCGGCTGATGTCGACCAGTGCAATGCCCAGGAGGGCCATGGCACCCTCGCGCGGGCGCAGGTGCTGGCTGCTTCGCTCCAGAAACAGCGTGCGGTTGGGCAAACCCGTGATGTCGTCGTAGTACGCCAGGTAGCTGAGCCGCTCTTCCTTGTTGAGGTGGTCTATCGCAAATCCGATGTCACCCGCCAGTTCGGTCAGAAGCCGCATCTCGGCGTCATCAAAAAAGCCGATCTCGTCGGCAAACAGCGCAAGCACCCCTACAACCTCGTGCGCCACCACCAGCGGCAGCACGGCCATGGAGGCCACCCCGCGCTCGGACAATGTTTCAGGCAGCACGATGCGCTGGTCGTCAAGGACGTTGTCGCACACCACGGCGCGCTGTGTGCGCACCACTGCGGCGCTCAGGCTCTCGCCCGGTGTGGGCTCTGCAAACAGCCCAAGGCGGCCTCGGATGTCCATCAAAAAGTCATCCTCGGCCCCGGCCATCGACACCGGCACCACCTGCTGGAGGGTGCGGTCCACACGGCCAATCCAGGCGATCTTGAACTGCCCATGCTCCACCGCCACCCGGCAGGCCTCGCGAAACAGCTCGCCGCGTTCGCGCACGCGCACGATGAGGGTGTTGATGCCGCTGAGCATGGCGTACACGCGGTTGAGCCGCTTGATCTTGCGCTCGGCCTCGCGGCGCTCTGTGATGTCTTCGCCCAGACTGGCCACGCCGGTCACCTGGCCGCCCACAGACCGCAACACCGTGTTGTTCCAGTGCACCAGCCGCCGCTCGCCCGAGCGCGTCAGTATGTCGTGGTCATAGTGCAATGCCGATGGCCGGTCGGCCAGCACATCGGCAAATACATCGCGCACGCTGGGTGAATTGGGCACATCGGGCGGCACGAACAGCGCGAACCAGTTGCGCCCAAAAACCTCCTCCCGCTGCCACCCGGTGATACGCAGCAAGTAGTCGTTGCAATAGGTAATGCGGCCCTCGCTGTCGAGCATCAGCGACAGCATCTCGACCTTGTCGAGCATGTCGTTGAAGCGGCGGTCGCTTTCGTTGAGCTCTTCTTCGGCGCGCTTTTCTTTGGTGATGTCCTGGATGGTGTTCAACCAGCGGCCCTGCTCTCCCCGGCCCGCCTCGTCCTCCAGGGGTTCCATCACCTGCCTCAAATGCATAGGCTGTCCGTCGGCGCGCAGCAGGCGATAGGTGAAGTCCACGCGGGCACCCTCGTGGGCCGCCGCCAGCGCATGTCGGCGAAACATCGCTTGGTCATCCGGGTGCACCATTGCCAGCCATTCGCGTGCGGACTGGGGCATTTCGGCTTCGGACAGGCCGAGCAGTCTGGGCAGGGTGTCCACCCAGCTTTCAAACGTCCCATCGGGGCCGCTGATGATGTGGGCGATCTTGGCCAAGTCCTGGGCGCGGCGCAAACTGGCCTTGTTGGCGCGCAGCTCGTCCATCGCGCGTCGACGCTCTTGCACTTCGACCTGCAGTTGCTCGGCATGTTGCTGTACATCCTAGTAGAGGCTGCCGTTTTCGTATATGCGGCCCACCTGCGCGCCCAGAATCGCAAGTATTTTTTCGTCCTCTGAACTGAAGCCGTCGGCCCCCAGCTTGTTGGCCAGGCAGATCCACCCGTACGAGTGCGAGAGCGATGTGACTGGCACGATCAAAGCCGTAAAAAGCGGCGGGTAGCCGTGCGGCAATCCGATGGCGTCGGGACGCCCGGCGGGATCTGTCCACCGCACGGCGCGCCTCTCGGAGCGCACCGTGCCAAGCAGTCCGTGCGACACCACGGGCGCATCTAGCTGCGCTGTGCGTTCAGCTTCCAGCCCGCTGGTGAACACAATGGGGTCCGCACCGCTTTTGCGCGCCACACACAGCACCGCATACTGCGCCCCCACCAGATCACGCGCGCCGCGGCACACGTTGTTCAGCAGCACGTGCGGGTCGCGCTCAGAAGCGAGCTGCAGGTTCAGCTCGGTCAGCGCTGCCAACCGCAGGTTCATGGCCTCCAGCTGCGCCACATTGCCCGTGAGCTTGTCGGTCATCAGCCGCAGGTGCTGCGTCTGAAAGCTGTGCTCAAGCACCAGCGGTATAGCCGCAGGCGCCTGGGTTAGCGCTTCGTCGATGGCGTCCAGAATGTCTTGCGGCTCGCAAGGCTTGACCAGCACCTGCGTCACCCCGCACGCCAGGGCCAGATTGCGCGCCTCGGTCTCGCGGTAATGGGCGCTGTAGAAGATAACCCGGGTCTGCGCAATGGCCGCATCGGCACGCAGCTGGCGCACAAACTCATAGCCATCCATGGTGGGCATGAGGATGTCGGAGATCACCAGTTGTGGCCGCTCGGCGCGCACCAGGGCCAGCGCCTCGGCGCCGTCTGCTGCCTGCAGCGCCTGGTGGCCACCGTGCCCGATGAGTGTGACCACCAGCGCCCGGTTGGCTGGGATGTCATCTACAACAAGTATCTTTGCCATGCTGTCTTCAGTCTATCGTTCACGCGGCACGCGCGCGTCAGCCGCCACCGCGTGGATCTGCGGGCGATGTACGCAGGAACGCCGCAATTTTTTCGACAAAGGTCTCGGGCGTGATGGGTTTGGAGAGGTGGTCATCAAAACCCATCTCCAGCGCCTTTTCACGGTCACCGGGCATCGAAAACGCGGTGACAGCCACCAAGGGCACTGCACGCCAATGGGGGTGGGAGCGCAGCGTCTGCGCCACCTGGTAGCCGTTCATGATGGGCATCTGCAGATCGCACACGATGAGGTCGTGCGGGCGGGACAGCGCCAGCTCCAGCCCGACCGCGCCGTTTTCAGCCGCGTGCACTAAATAACCTGCAGATTCGAGCAGGTAGGTGACCAGCATGCGGCTGGCATCGTCGTCCTCAATCACAAGAATGGTGGCTACCGTCATTCGCTGGCCTCCGGGATCTCAAGGGTGAACGTGCTGCCCTGCTCCGCTGCGCTTTCAAAGTGAATGCGCCCACCCAGCGCTTCAGCCAGCTTGCGGCTGAGGTGCAGGCCCAGGCCTGTGCCTTCGTGGTGCCGCCGGTCAGCACTCTCAACGCGCGAAAACGCTTCAAACAGACGGGACTGCTCATCGACGGGTACTCCCGGGCCGGTGTCAATCACCCGCACGGACACCCTGCGCCCGCTAGCGTGGGACACGTCGTCCACCAGCGTCACCTGCACCCTGCCTTTCTGGGTGAATTTGATCGCGTTGCCCACCAGGTTGATCAGTATCTGGCTGAGCGCCCGCCGGTCCGTGCGCAACGGCACAGACTTCGGGGGCAGCTCCACGGCAAACGCCAGCGCCTTGCGCATGGCCTCTGGCCCCAGGGTGGCCGCAACTTCCTCCACCACGGTGCGGCAGTCCACCTGCTCCAGGTTCAGCGTCACCTTGTTGGAACCCAACTTGGCCACGTCCAGCAGATCATTGATAAGTGACAACAAGTGCCGCGCCCCCGTCTGCACGATGCGCAACTGCTTGTCCTGCTCGGCATTCAAGGGGCCGGGCAGCTTCATCAACAACGTGCCGGTAAAGCCGATGATCGCATTGAGCGGCGTGCGCAGTTCGTGCGACATGCTGGCCAGGAACCGGTCTTTGACGAGGGCGGCGTTCTCCAGCTCCAGGTTTTTTTCGCGCAGGGCTTGCTCGATGCGTTTGCGCTCCGTCACGTCGCGGATGGCGCTAGAGACAAACAGCCCCTCTTCGGTCTCTAGCGGGCTCAGGCTGATCTCCACCGGAAACTCGCTGCCATCCTTGCGCAGCCCGTGTAGTTCGAGCCCCGCGCCCATGGACCGGCTGCGGGGTTCTGCAAAGAAACCGGATCGGTGCGCGGGGTGCGAACCACTGAACCGTGCGGGCACCAGCAATTCGATCTGCCGACCCAAAAGCTCATCGCGGCTCCATCCAAAGAGTTTCACCGCCTGCGAGTTGACGAGCACAATGCGCCCCTCGCGGTTGACGATGACCATCGCATCCGGCGCGGCCTCCAGCAGGTCCTTGAACTTCTGGTCGGCCTTCTTGCGGTCGGTGATGTCGCGGATGGCGCTCATCACCATGGTGCCCTCTTCGGTCTGAATGGGGCTCAGGCTGATCTCCACCGGGAACTCCACACCGTCCTGGCGCAGCCCAAACAGCTCCAGCCCCGCGCCCATAGTGCGCGTGCGCGGCTCCGCAAAAAAGCCGCTGCGGCGCCCCAGGTGCGCGCTGCGGTAGCGCGCGGGCAGCAGCACCTCTACCGCCTGCCCCAGAAGATCTGCGCGCTGGTAGCCAAACACCCTCTCGGCCTGCGAGTTCACCATCACGATGCGGCCCGTCACGTTGACCAGCACGATGGCGTCGGGGGTGGATTCGAGCAGATCTCTAAACCGCGCCTCCAGCAGCTTGGCATCGCGCAATACCTTGAGCTGGGTGACGTCCTTTTTGCTGGACAGGAAGTACAGCACGCGCCCATCGTCATCCCGGACCGCCTTGGTCGACACATTGACATGCACCAGCGACCCATCCTTGCGGCGGCGCACGGACTCGTGCACCGATGTGCCCAACCGCAGCGCATCGGCACGGATCGCTTCTTCCTCGTGCGCCCGGTCCGAAGGGACGATGAGGTCCAGGATGGAGCGGCCCTTGGCTTCGGCCTGAACATAGCCAAAGATCACTTCGGCCGCGGGGTTCCACTCCAGCACAACACCTTGCGGCGAGAGCACCAACAGTGCATCGGGGTTTTGCTCCCAATACGCAGCAGAAAAGTCAGATGCCATTCAGTCCTCTCTATGCGAGGCCCCTCGTGCACGCATTGATGGATGCACTTGTTTCGGCCTGCGATGGATCTGGTTGCGCGAAACGGCCCCGTGGGCTTGCGGCTTGCATGCCGCCGAGTCAGTCGCTTGCAGGCGCTCATCGCAGCGCACCGATGTGGTGCCCGGGTGCAGCCGGATGCGAAACATCTTAGGCGGTAAGGGCAGAAAATACCAAGCACCAAATGGCAGCGCTCATCGGCCACGCGGGCGGGCGCATCACATCGGCCCGATCAGCAATAGAACAGATCAGCAAGGGGAGCGAACGGTTACCCATGCACGCAGCAACAAAAAAGCCCCGGACCCGCAAAAGGTCAGAGGCTCTGATTGTTGCTGCGCAGCACCCCCAGGCACTGCGTGTCGCGCGTCGCTGCGCGTCACATGTTGTCGATCATAACTTTTATATCGCCTCGGAAGGCGCGCAGAATCTAAACAAAGAATACGAAACCACCGACCATGGAACAGTTCATGGAACACTTTGCGAAGTGCGCCATGGAACTGTTCTGAACAACTACCGCAGCGCCCTACTCCTCACGGCGCGGCAGGCCCCGCATCGAAGGCCTCCACCGGCGCCAGGTGCCAGCGGTGGTCTAGCCCTTGGGCTCCCACTCCATCAAACATCAAGATGACCGAGGAGCATGCGCAGGAGTGGCGGTGCGAGGTGGTGAGCACTTGAGCAAAAACAGCTCAAAAAACGCCGGGTGCATGGCGCGCTTGCCGCCCTCCCAGTCTTGCCAGCCGCGCAGGGTGCAATAGATCAAGGCTGCGGCCTGGGTTTGGGTCAGGCCAGCTACGGAACGGGCTGCCTTGATGGCCTCGGGGGCTGGGGGTGTTGGCGCCGTCATAGCTCCACAAACTCCCACGCGCTGCACATGCCCGCGTGGACTTTGCCCAGGGCCTGCAGCTCGCGCACGATGGGGCCGGGCGCATCAGAGGCGAGCCAGCACACTGCCGCATCGCGCGCTGCGCTGCCACCATCGGCCAGGGCATCTTCCAGCTCGGGCGCCACGTCGGCCAAGTAGCGCAGGGCCACAAGCTGCCCGCCAACGCTGGCGGCCAGGGCGTAGCCAGCGCCGTGGTACTGGCTCGCGAGGGGGTGAGGAATGGGGTAAACGTTCATGCGTGCCTCGATGCGTTCGATGATCCAGTCGGTGAGCTTGAGCCCTCGCGCCTGGCTGGCCTTGACCCAGCGCGCCTTGATAGCGCGCGGGACGCTGATATGTATGACAGAGAGGGGGGTAGCCCCCTCGTTTGCCTCATTCGTCAACTTCGACATGCTCAACGTCAATGCCAGCGTCTGAAACGGTGAACAACTCTGTGTGCCCGCTCAGGGTGTCCCAGCTTTTGATCTCTATGTCTGCCCCGTTGCCTTCGCTTAGCTGGAACTCTGCATCAGCGGCCCAGGCGCGCAGCATGTCGGCTGTGAAGTGGTCGCCGCCTTTTTTGTGGTGAGCGGCCAAAAAGGCTTGAATCTCTTTCAGGCCTTGGGCGTTAATAGTGCGGTTTGTGTAGATTGCCATTATGTGTACCTCTTGAGGTGCTCCCGGTGCCGCCGGGGCGGTGGACAGCTTGTTTGCTGTCCATGGGCTCTATTATGCACGCATTGCGTGCATTTGCAAGCCTTTTTTTTTAGCGCAAACCCTAATCAATGCGCGGCGGTGGCCCGTCGTCTGGGCGCGGGATGGCTTGGTGGCGCCGGGCGCGCTCTTGCAGCTCACGCAGCTGCTCGCGCTGGTCGCGGCGCTGGCGCTCATCCATCCGTTTGACGGCCTTGCGGCCGGGGCCAGGGCGGGCGCCCTGGTGTGCATGCGTGTGCACTGCCATCACTTGGCCCCCTGCTGGCGGCGCTCCTCGATGTCCAGGATCTGGTTGACCTGGCTGGCCACCTCACCGTAGCGCGTGGCGCAGATGGCTATCCACTCTGCCGTGTCCCGCTCGCTGGCGTAGCCGGTGGTTGGGGTATGGTCAGTTTCAGGGGCGGCAACGGCTGCGGCCGCACCTGCAGGTTGGCTGGCAGGGGTTCGTAGCCCGAGCGCACTGGCGGTGCCGAGGTTGTTGAGCATGCCGACAGTGCGAGCGTCAAGGCACTGGCGATCAGCAGACAGGGTAGCGATTTGCGCACGTGCGTCTCCCAGTTTGTTGGAAAGGGTGGCCACCGTGACCGCGTGGCGGCCGCTGGCGGTGTCGTTGAACTGGCGCTGCTGCCTGGCGTCGGTCTGCCGGGCCTCTTCGGCCTGGCGCTCGATCTCCATGCGCTGCGCTTCCTTGGCGCCCCAGCGCCACTCCTGCACGCGCCAGGCGCCGGTGGCGGCGACGGATGCGGCCACCAGGGCGGTGGCGGCGTAGGTGTAGAGGCCGGGGATCATGGCAACTCCTGAATGCCCAGCTGGGCGCCCTGGTCGGTGATGGTGATCACGCGGTTGGAGGCCTTGTCGGGCACTCGGGTGCTGACGTGCACCCACTGCTTGCCCTTCTTACCCTCCAGGGCCAGTTGGCCGATGCCCAGCACCGACACCAGCGGCGCCAGGCAGTGCGCAATCTGCGTGGGGGTGCCGTAGCTTGGCGCCTGGATGTCAGCAGCGTGGCCTTGGGTGTGGTCGCTGCTGGTGACACCGCCCACGGCCTCGTTGACCTGGCGGTTACGGTAGCCGCTGGTCACGATGACAGGCACGCCCAGCGTGCTGCGGATGCGCTCCAGCATCTCGGCCGTGAGCACCAGGCGCGGCACGATCTCGGGCGGGGGCGTGTTGTCCAGCCCGAGCTGGCGGGCCTTGCTGCTGGCCGTCAGCTCGGCCAGGGTGAAGTGTTGCGTGAGCTGCATGTGCTAGCCCTCCTTGACGCGTGTACGAACGATGAGCACCGCGAAGCCCAGCAGCACGCAGGCATCCTGCAGCGTGGGTGTCTCCAGCGGTAGTAGTGGCGTGATGAAGGCCCCGGCCCCGCCCACGGCCAGCAAAGCCCAGGCGATGGCCTTGAGCCATTCGGTAGCGCGCTCGCGCGGCGCTAGGCCACGCCTGCAGGGCGCGGTGCGCTCCAGCTTGTTCAAGGCTTCGGCCAGCACGATGAGGCCAGACACCCAGTGCACCACGGCCAGCGCGGTGATAAGTGACGTTGCGGTGGTCATGGCGTGGCGCCCCCTCCAGGCTGTTGCGGCACGGTTTGCACCTGGCCGCTGATGCGCTTGATGGCGAACACCAGCACCTGCTGCGCACCGCCACCCACGGCAAATGCGCCACCCAGCAGCAGCGAGTCGGGCAGCTGAGCCGCCAGCAGGGCCAGGGGCGCCAGATAGCCCGCCGTCAAGCTGCTGGCGAAGGCCACGAACATGCGGCGCACGGTGGTGCGCAGCAGCTCGCGCCAGGTGTCGCTGCTGCCAGGCACCGCGTTGAGCAGGATGATGGCCACCAGCGCACCGGCAAAGCCAGCAATGAGCACATCGACCCGCAAACCGAGCGATACGCCGAAGGCGGTGATCATGGTGCTGGTAGCCGTGGCAGTGGCCACGGTCAGCACGCCTGCAGCGGTGGTGGTGGGCTCAGGCATCCGGCGCTTCTCCAGGCAAAAAAAATGCTGCTCTGCGGCGGCTTTGGGGGCGGGTGACGCTGCGCAGCAATGCCGCCAGGCCATTGGGGCCGAACCGCCACGGGTCTTGCAGGCGCAATGCGGCCGCCAGGGCCTCGCTGCAGAACCAGCCGCGTTCGCTGTGGTTGACCAGCGGGAGCACAAACCGCAGGTTGCCCACCAGGTCATACGGCGCGCCCTGGTTGGCATCAAACCAGTCGCGGGCGTAGGGCTCCAGCCCGGCGGGCAGATCCACAAAGTCCCAGTGGTCGCTGTCATAGTCGATGCGCTTGAGCCGCACACCCTTGTCGATGAAGGATGCCGAGCCGCTCAGGCCGTCAGAGAACACCAGCTCGCAGTGGCTGTACGGGCCGTGGTCCACCAGGCGCACGGCGCGGCTGTAGATGCCCTGGTACCCGGGTCGCGTGGCCTTGTAGAACGCGGCGCGCATTACGCAACCCCCTGCGCAACGATTGCTACCAACTGCCGCACCATCTCGGCCGCGATGCGGTCAGACAGCGCCTGGCCGGGGTGGATGCCGTCAGGCTGGTCACCGGGCCCCACGGTCACATGCGCCAGCTCGATGAAGGGTACGGCCATTTGCACAGCCAGGTCGCGCAGGAGGTCGTCTACCCCCTGGATGCCGGGCAGCAGGTTGGGCACACCCACCAGGATGGGCTGTTTGCCTGCGGCGCGGGCCTGCGCGACCAGGATGGCGACCTGGGGGCGCAGGGTGTCGCCCGGCGTGCCCACCACGTAGTCGGCGCCACCGAAGCGCAGCACCATCCAGTGCTCAGGCGCGCGCAGCACATGGCTGGCCCATGGGCCGTAGGGCATGGCGTAGCCACCTTCCAGCGCCAAGGCCACAGTGGCGCCGGGGCGGGCGTAGCTGATGCCAAAGATGGCGCCGCCTGCCAGCTCATTCATGCGGCGCACGGGCGGCACGGGCATGGTGTTGTTGGGCACGCCCTCGATGGTCCCGGCCGTGAGGCTGTCGCCATAGAAGCCCACCAGGGGCACGCCAGGCACAGGGGCGACGGGGCCGCTGGTGCAGCCCAGCAGTTTGCAGAGTGTTTTGCGCAGGCTCATGGTCAACCACCCTTGTAGCGTTCGATGTCCTGGACGGGAGCATCCAGGATCTCCAGCGCGCGCCCTGCGCCGATCAGACCCATTGCTTCCAGCGCTTGAACACCTTCGCGCAGGTCAGTGCGGTCCAGGTCGATATAGAGGGCATCCGCCTGGTCTTTTAGATCCGCACGCAGGGCCGCTGATTGCTGACGCTGGGCCATGGGGGCCGCAGGGTTGTCGAGCGCGGCCATTTCTATGGCGACTTTTTCAGCACGCGTGAAGCGGTTGCGAAAGCCAAGTTTGCTCAGGTGGCGCGCCTCAGCCACATCACCTGCAGGCTCACCCGCGATCACGACCAATGCGCCGCCTATGTTGCACGAGGTTGTTTGCATGGCGGTGAATCTACTGGTGAAGGTCTACGAGAAAGCCGCACTGGTGCGTACCTGCGGAAGTGCTGGTCGTCCACATCTCAAGCGATGTGTCAAAAAGCAAAAAATCGAGCGCAGCACTAGAGGCGGCGGGATTGATGCTGCCGACAAACGGCAAGAAGTTGCCGGTGGATAGAGACTGGTTTCCTGTATCGATGACTTTGACGCCATCAATCCACACTTCCACGGACAAGGTGGTCGAGCTTCCCGTCCCGTTGTTGATGAGGGCAAAGCGAGCTGCCCCCCGACCAGAAATGGAGAGTATCCGTGTGCGCGTAGCCGCAACCAGCGACAAATTGGTTGTGGAGCTAGCACTGAGCCCTGCGCACTGGAGTGCGGAGCCGTAGCCAGAAGCATTCGGCGCGAAGCCACTACGGACCTGGCCAGCGAGTTTGCGAATGCCTTGGGCCTGTGGGTCGATCAGTGGGTACATACCGGGATTCATCAGAAGTCTCCCGAAGAGGTCACCACCACGTTGATTGTCTCGTTCTTCTCGGTGCTGGCGCGCAGGCTGTAACCAGCCTTGAGAACCAGGCCAAGCCGCGACAGCAACGTAGAGATCGCCGGGTTGGTGGCGCTGAGCGTATTTGCAGCGATCGGGAACTCGCGCCAGAACCGTGTATTGGTTCCATCGTGGATGAAGAAGCGCACCATCCCCGCCGTAGTAGTCGCAGCAGGCGTGATTGTGATGTCGTCAATGCGCGAGCCCGAAGCCCCCGCAGTGAACACGTTGACGATGGCGCCAGTGCCGTCGCGCAGAGAATTGGCGACTGTCAGCTGAGCAACTTCCGTGCGGACACCAGAAGCGTAGTTTTGTTGATTGATGGTCATTACTTAATTCCTTGAGCCATAAGAAGAAACTGGGGCAGAGCATCGCCGCCGCTTACACGGGTCCAGCCTGAGGTGTCGAGGCTTGGGTCTGTGGTGCTCACGCCGCCCGGCGCGTTGCGTCGGTAGGTCTGCTTGTCCAGCGGACTCCAGGCGGTGACGTCTGCCGGGTAGTTGGTGCCGGTGACCCACTTGGGGGCACCCACGGCAGATGCAGATGCGGCGGCCTGGGCGGTGGCGATTGCAGCGGCCTCAGCGGCCTCTACGGAGTTGGCATATGCGCTGTCAACCAGCGGCCCGATCTTGGGCTGGAGTTCGCTGCGCTCCCAGGCGTTGAAGGCCTCGTAGGCCGCATCGAAAGTCTCGACAGGTGATGCCGACGACGGCACTGCTGGTGCCGGGGAAATGGCGGTCGGTGGTGCTACTGGCATGGTGTCCTTTCGTGTCAGGTGGGGAGGCCCCGGATCTGGAAATCGATGCTGGTGATGGGGCAAGACTCACGCGCGGTGTCTGCAGCCTCCAGCGTGCCGAACACCAGGCTTTGCTCAAAGCCCGGCGCCAGCGTGGGCGCGTAGGCCACGCCTTTGCCCAGCAGGCCGCGCAGCTGCACCAGGGCATCGTCCTCGCCCTTGCCGTCCAGCTTGATCTGGCCAGCCATGTCATACGTGCTGCCGTACAGCAAGGTGGTGCTGGAGCCGTCAGCCTCCTCTTTACGGTAGCTGTAGGCGCGCGGGCTGCGGCGCAGGCCCGCCTGCACGCCGCCCCAATTGACCCCCGGCAGAAAACGCAGCTTGCCGACCTCGATCTGACGCACGGCGCGCAGCTGGCTGCCGCTGCCTGTGATCTTGATGACGACTTTGGCCGCTGGGTAAATGGGCAACCCAGTCACCAGCACGCGGTCGCGCAAGCGGCGGGCGCCATAGGCGTAATCCCAGTAGCCGTAGGCCGGGGCCTTGATCGTGCCGGTGCGGGTGGCCACTGGGCTGGGCGAGGTGGCTGTGGGGTACACCTCTACCACCCACGACGCGCCTGCCATGCCGAAGATAGCCACGGCGTTTGCATAGCGCATGAGCAGGTGGTATTCGATGTCGGCATCCGTGCGCTCGAGCGCGCGGTTTTCGTGCACCAGCTTGCCGTCGCTGCGGGTGAGCGGCCCCAGAGGAATCCAGCGCTTTGTGGACCGCATTTCTGACCAGCTGGTACGGTCCACCTCTGGCGGGTCCGTGTTCGCGCCCGTGCGCGCCACAGCGCACCGGAACACGCGGTGCAGCGCGGGGCGAATGACTTCGGCGCCCATGGCATGGGTGCCTGCAGCCCATACGGTTTCACCCGGGCCCGGTTCGCCGATGCTGCCCGCCAAAAACAGCGCATCGGTCAGCGGTAGTTTTTCGATGTAGTACATGGCTGCTTTGTCAAATGGGCGCTTCGGCGGTGATCATTCCGTTGCCGTTGTTGGTGACGCGCGTGAGCACGATTGCTGTCTGATCGCTGGCCTGGGCTGTGGCTTCGCCCGCAGCGCGCAGGGCGGCCATTTCTTCCCGAATGGCCCGCATTTCGGCTATCAGCGCCGCGTTGTCGCCTACCCCGCCCGCGTAGCCGTTTGCCCAGGGGTTGAAGGCCTTTGGCACGATGGCCTCGCCCTCATGGATCTGGGCCAGCATGTCGCGGGGCACGTAGTTGGTCCCCACGTCAAAACGGGGCACATACACACCGGCATCGGCAAACAGCTGCTCGATGTCTTCCACTCGGTAGCCTCTGGCGATGGCGATCTCTGAGGCGCTGACACCTTTATCATTTGCCTCTCGCGCAAGCTGTCGAGCAGAGTCGTTTTTGTTGGCGGCACCGAAATCAAGCGTGTATGTGTAGTCACGGATGCTGGTGAGCCGTGAGACTGTGGCAGGATCGTTGATCTCAGTGCCACCCGCACCAAAAAACCCACTACCGGGCTTGGACGGGCCGCCGCCCCCACCGCCACCGCCGCCAATGGAAAACCCGCCAGAGCCAGTGCCCGTGCCCGTGCCAGTAACCGAGGGATCCGCAGGAGTAAACAACTTGAGCAGCTCGGACAAGTAGTGGTCCACCGTGCCTGTGAGCGTAGTGAGCCCTTCAACTGCGGCCTTGGCCTGGTCTTCCAAGCCTTTGAGGCGGTCCAGCTCCTTGTTGAGCACTGCGAGCTGCTGCTCTTCGATGGACAGCGATATGCCTTCAAGGTCGCCCAGGGCGTTGAGCTGGCCAGCAAGGACTTTTGCGTCATAGGCACGCTCCGCGTCGTTGCGGTATATGCCACCATCAATACCAGCGACGGCCGCATCAACCGCATCAGATAGCCCCTTGTAGTCCGCCAGGCGCCCGCCTGCGCGCAGGCCAGCAATGGCGTCTTCGATGTACACCATCCCCTGGGCCGCGAGCATCTGCATAGAGCTATCGACGGTGCCAAGCAGGCCGCGCGCAGAGCCGCGCAACATATCCACAAGACTGCGACCTGCGCCAATGCTGGCTTCCAGCACATCAACCTGCACGCCAATCGCCTCACGGTCGCGGCTCAGTGCGCGCTGGAACCGCCCATAGGCCTCGTCTTGCTGCTTTTTGATGGCAGCTGCGGCATCCTCTGCCGATTCGTTGAGCTCAGCAAATGCCCCCGACAAGCCCAGCAGAGCAGCAGCGGTTTTGCCAGCGTCTTTGCCGATGCCCAGAATCTCAGCGTTGGCATCAATCAGGCCAGACAGGCTTTGCCGGAATGCTTCGTCGCTAAGGCCCTTGCCCCCAAGGCCGTTTACACCATCGAGGAACTTGCGCAGCCGCTCCTGCTGCTTGGGGTCGGCAGTGCCGCCGATCAAGGCCGGGTCGATGCTGCCAAATCCGAGCTTTCCGAGGTCGGCGGCAGTTACGCCACCCTTGCCCAGGCCCGCAATGGATGTGCTGATGCTGCCGACGAGGTTTGTGCGATTCGTCGCCTGCTTGTCTGCGTCTGCCAGGCTCTGCTCTACCAGCCGCCGGAATTCATCGCGGCTCTTTGGAGTCTTGATGCCCAGCTCTGCGAATTGCTTGTCCACCTGCTTTTGCAGGTTCGCTTTGCGCTCTTCGGCGGTATAAAAGTTGTCGTAGTAGGTGTTGAGGTTGCCCTGCAGCTTGTCAAACCCACCAGCCGCAGCAGCAAGGCCTGCGGCTGCGTCAAAACCCATCTTCGCCAGCTTGTCCAGGCCCATCGCTTCGAACGAGCTGGTGAGGTTCTGCACCCCCACGATCTGGGCGTTGATGGACTCCAGCAGCGCGTTGGCAGCGTCTTCGCTCAGGCCCTCGGCATCCACGCCCTTGAGCATCTTCTTCACCGTCTCCGGGATGTCGGTGACGGACTGCAGGGCCTGGATGGTGGACTGCTTCAGGTCGAGAGTGAAGTCGGCCAGCGCGGTCTTGAAGTCGGGGCTGTTGGTGCTGAATTTTTCGTACAGCGTGCCCGAGTAGTTGTCGCCCTTGCCGCTTTCGCCGAAGGTGGTGCCATCGGACAAGATGCCGCCAGCGAACACGCCGCCCCGGCCTTTGCCGGAAGTCTCCAGGCCCGCAGAGAAGCCCGTCAGCGTGGCCTTGCTGCCCAGCGCCTTCAGGAAGGCATTGATGCCGCTGGCTGTGCCCGAGACGGCATCGCGAATGGCCTGCTCGTTTTGCACCGGGTCGCCTTCCAGACGGTAGGCCTGGCCCGCAATCAGGGCATTGCGTTCGCCGTTCGAGAAGTCGCGGTCGAACTGCTGACCCTGGTAGGTGTAGACCTGGCCCCGGCGCTGGTTGGTCACGGTGCCGTCGAACGACACACCGAACTGGCCGCCGGTGCGGGTTTCGCCCTTGGTCTTGCCCGCCAGCATGGACAGCACAGCAATGGCGCCCAGGCCAATGGTGATGGGGTTGGACAGCAGCGCGCCGAAGCCGCTGGTTCCAGCCGCCCCCGCACCACCCGCTGCGGTACTGGTGCCGAGACCGGCACCGATGGTGCCAGCACCTGCACTACCTGTAGACAGGCCGAGGCCACCGCCTGCAGTCAAACCCAGCCCAGAGCCGGTAGAACCCACCAGGCCCAGCCCGGTGCCCGCCGTGGCGCTAAGACCCAGACCCGACGCAGCCGTGCCACCCAGGCCCAGCCATCCGCCGATAGCACGTACTGCAGAGGTGCCCAGGTTGACCAACCCATTGAGGCTGGACAGACCACCGATGGAACCCATGGCCGACGCACCACCACCGCCCGAAATGAGGCCAGTGATCGCACCAGAAATGGGGTTGATGATTGCGCTGATGATGGGCCGCAGCACCAGCGTGTTGAACATGTTTTTGAGTGTGTCGCGCAGGTTTTCGGCGAAGCCCTTGCCGGACTCGAACCCGCGCAGCAGTGCGTCGGTGAGGCTGCGGTTGATTTCGTCGGTGGTGCGGGTCCAGTCGTCCTGGATGGCTTTGGCGACGGCGGCTTCGCCCTCGATGCGTTTGGCCTGCAGCACCTTATTGCGGGCCGTCTCCTTGACGATGATCTGCTCGTCGGTGGTGGCCGTCAGCTTGTCAATGTCGGCCAGCTCCTTGGCGTATTTGAGTTCCACCTGACGCAGCGCGACGGTCTTGGTGCGCTCCAGGTTGCTCAGGCCGACGAGCTGCGCTTCGTTGGTGTAGAGCATCGACAGCTCTTGCGCTGCGCGGAGCATCTCATCGGCGCGGGCGTTGAGGGCTTTGCCGTCTCCACCCCGCAGCGCCTCGACATAGCGCTCTTGCTGCTTGATGGCGTATTCCATGGCGGAGATACGCGCAGGGTCCCAAGGGCCGGCGGCTTTTTCGTTGGCAAGGTACAGCTTTTGCTGTGCCAGGGCAGCCTCTTCAATGGCCGTTTTGCTGCGGCCAAAGCTTGCATTGGCGGCCTCTTGCTGGTCGGCCTGGGTGCCGTAGGCGTCGCCCGATTTGACGATGGCGTCGAGGAACTTGCGGTAGGCAGCCTCGGATTCTTCCACCGCCTTGGCCTGACGCTCAAGCTCGGCACGAGTGCGCTGGCGGGTAGCTAATGTTTTCGCATCCGCAAGCTCTGCCTCTTTCTGGGCTCGGGTCCTGGCATCGAGTTTGATTCCGAGCTTTTCATCAAGCTCACCCTGCAACTTCGCGGCCAGGCGATCACCTTCATTAGCCTTCTCAGCCGCCGTGCCCCGTTCACGCAGTCGGGCGATGTATTCATCTTCGAGCTTAATCTTGGCTTGGATGGCCGAAATTTCGTTTTGTCCCGACAACGCCGACCTCGCACCAGCCTTGTCAGCGTACTGGTCGCGAATGGCGCGCTCGCCACGGGCAATGGCAGCAGGATCCAGAGCGGAAGACTCAGGGTTAGCAGCACGAGTGGTTTCAAGGTTCTTGCGGTAGTCCGCCAAAGCCTTGTCCAACTGCTGCTGCTTTGTGAGGCCCTTTTCCTGGATCTTGAACAGTTCGTCGTAAGCGGCGATAGCCTCTTTATTGGCCTTGGTACGATCGGCCTGAGCCTGAGCGCCACGACGCAACATGCGCTCATCACTTTCCATGACGCTGAGCTTTTGCTTCAACGCGTCGATTTCAGCCACCACGATCTGCCCCGCCCGGGTGTCGCGGTAGGAGTCGAGTCCGGATTCCTTATTGGCGATCAGGGTGCGCACGCGGCCCATTTCGTCGGACAACGTGGACTTGCGGCCCACGTTGAGCATGGCATCCCAGCCCTCCTTGGCAGCCTCGGTGACAGCACGCCAGCCGCGCTCCAGGGTGCCGAGCTGTTCTTCCATGGTGTTTGCCACCCTGGACATGGCCTGGTCGTAGGCCTGCTGGGCGACAACGCCCGCCTCTTGCGCCTTGCCCTGCTCTTTCAGGGCGGTGATCTGTTCGTAGACCGCAGCGGTGAGGTAGTTGTACCGTTCATTGAGTTGCTTGGACGCCTCTACAGGCGACTTGCCCAGCTCGGCAAATTCCTTGACCGTGTCTTTGACGGCCACACCCACAGACCGCTCCATGCGGATGGCGGTGCCGGTGAATTGCTCAAGCTCCGTGCGCGCAACACGCCCGGTGCCCACAAACTGAGCCAGCACATCGGCAGCCTTGGCCTGGGTACCAACAACTTTGTCGATACGGCCCGCCATGTCCTGCAGCTGCGCCGAGGTGGTACCCGCCACATTGCCGGTAAGTGCAATGGATTTGGTGTAGGCGTCAGCCTCTGCGCTGCCCTGCTTGTAGGCCACAGCCAACGCAACGCCCGCCGCCGCCGCAATGGTGAAGGGGTTGACCAACCCCACCACATACCCGCCCAGCGCCTTGGCTGCAGCCCCTGCCCCACCAAACATGTCCTTGAGCTGGCCGCCCTGCTGCAGGAACACCGTGAGCGGCGCCTGGCCGCCCTGCAGGCTGGTGATGATGTCCGTGAACTGCGCTGGCACGCCGCGCAATGCGGCAGCGGTTTGCTTGGCAGACACCCCAATGGCGTCCACCGTGCCCGCAGCCGCGCGCCCGTCTGCCTGGAACTTCTGGACACCGTCCAGGCTGAGGGTGATGCCGAGTGGCGTTGTCATGCGGCAACCCCCCGGCTACTCAGGCGCAGGGCGTGCAGGTTTTTGCTCTCGGCACTCGGCCTGGGCTTCAAGGGTGGCGATTTCGGCAGCGCATATGCAGGCGAACACTTCGCGCCGCTCGGCGCGCGATTTAAAGCGCTGCTCTTCCAGGTAGGCGCGCACGCCCGCGTAGTCCAGCCCTGTGGCGCCAGCCATGCCGACACGCCACTGGGTTTGAACCGCCTCCCAGTGCCGCCAGGCAACACGACAGTCGGGCCAGAGGTAGTGCACCTCAGTCGGCTGAGCCTGTTCGCGCTCTGCCAAGCGGGCAAGGCGCGCAGCGATCCACGGGCTGGGCGCTGCGTCGGCATCTTGGGGTGTGGTGCTGGCTGCATTTTTGTGGCGGTCGAGGGCTATGGCGCGGGCGAGCGCGGCTAGTTTTTTTCCTTGGCGCCGTTCTCGCGCATGAAGTTGCCCCAGGCCAGCATGGAGACGCCAGGCGTCTTGCACAGGGCCTGCCAGGCTTCGACGCTGTATGGCACCGTCTGGTTGTTTTCACCCTTCACGTCGAACCAGTCTTCGATGACGGAGGCCATGAAGTCGGAATAGATGTACGTGCCGTCGGGGGTCTTTTGAGCTTCGATCTGGTCGGTATCGAGGCGCTTGCACAGCAGGCCGAAGTCGAAGGGCTTATCGACACCCTCGCCGTTGCGGAAGCTGCCTTTGACGCGGAACTTGACCTTGTTGTCTACGATGATGGAAATGGACATGGATGCACCCGATGGATCAGGCCCGAGAGAAGGGGTGCGCGGCTGCCCGCTCGGGCAAGACAGGCCACCAGGCGTTACCCGGTGTGCCGCGCACGAAAAGGAATGAGGCCCGGCTTGCGCCGGGGCATGCGTCATCAGTAGCTGATGACCCGGCCTTGCATGGAGAACACCACGGTTACGCTGTTGGGCTGGCCGTTGTTGAGCTTGGGCATTTCCGAGCAGCTCATGTAGCCGTAGCCGTAGGTGACGCCGCCACCAGCGATGACCTCCTTGAACGCCACCTTGGCGAGGCGGCGGCTCAGAGCCAGCATGGTCTTCCAGTTGGCGTTGTTGGGGTCGTGACCCAAAGTGAGCGTGGTGGTTTGCGGCTGGAAGCCGGTGGCCACGTTGAACCCGTTGCGGCGCGACAAGGGCGTGACGGGTGTCAGTCGGGCATCGCCACCACTGTCACTGATGGTGAGCACCTGGGGGATCTCCAGCCAGTTGCTGATCTTTTGCGCCGTGGAGTTGGCACCACCACCAGCTGCATAGAAGTTGGTGTCGGCAGTGTCCAGGCCCAGCAAGGCGAACGTGTCAGCAGTGAGCTGGTCGGCCTTGAAAACGGTGTCGGTGGCGTCTTCCCAGCCCGAGTTGATCAGCAGCTCGTCGCCATCGACGTAGCCATGAGCAACGCAGCCAGCCACGCTGGGATCTGCATTGCTCATGGTGAGGAGGGTTTTGGCGGCAGCGAAGGTGCTGCTGAAATAGAACTTGCTGCCTTCGGCGAAGTAGTAAGCCATGGAGGTTCTCCCAGATTAAAAGGTTGCGCCCGCCACACGCTGGCGAGCAATGAAGGTGAAGGTTGCGCAGGCGGTTTGCTCGCCATCGACATCGAAGTCGTAGGAAAGGGCCTGCGGCATGAGGCGGATGACCTGGCCCGCGAGGGTCGGGTCTTGCATCAGCCGCTCGTAAACGGCAGACACGAGAGGGTCGAGCACGCCGTCGGCGTCCTGCCCCGTTTTGCTGCGCGCGTAGCAATCGATGGCAATGGCCGCATCCCAGGCCACGGGGTAGCCGGGGGACACATCCATATCCAGCGCCTGCGCCTGCACAGGGCGGACGACAATGCAGGTGCCCACGTTTTTGGCAACGGGGCGCAGCCGCACGCGGGCCACTTCCGAGGCAATTGCGGGCGTGGCCTGCAGCGCTGCCACGATGGCGGTTACGGAGGTGTTGATGGCGGACATCAGGAAACCTCCAGCAGCAGGTGGACGGAACCCACACCATCCGGCTCCACCGCAGCCACCAGGTACGCGACACCGTTGACGGTGATGGCCTTGCCTACAGGCTGCGCTGGCACCTGAGAAGACGGTACCGCCACCGATGGCTGCGAGCTGCCCATGCCCAATGGCCCCACCGCGCCCAGGGCATAGCCATCGTCAAAGATGCCGCCGATGGCACTGCCGCCATCGATGGACACTTCAGCGTTGGCCAGCCGGGCAAACACCGCGTTGTTGACGCGGGCTTCGAGGGCGGCGAAGGGGGCGAGGGACATGGCGCGCAGGCTCCAGCCATCAGGTCGCCACTGGCAGGTATTGACCAATCTTCATCAGCACGGTGGCCGATGGATTGGTGGCGGCTGCGACGGCTACGCCGACGCATTGCTGGGCCGCGCTGGTCTTGTTGACCACCTTGTTGGCCGCGTCCCAAAACAGGCGGTCGCCAACGCTGATGGCCAGGGCGCTGGTTTTGGCGATTTCGACCACGCCGGTGGTCTTGAAATCACCCGCGACACCATTGGCAACGTCAATGGTGGCCACACCGAAGAGTGCGGCGCCGAAAAGGTAGCCAGTGCCGCTGGACACTGCGGCTGCTGGCGTGAGGGTCAGCACGTCGCCGCGCTGGGTGAAGTTCTTCATGGTTCAGCTCCGTGGAGTGAAGGGATGGGATTGGCGATGGACTGCGGCAGGTCGGCGTTGACCGATCAGGCGCCGTTGGCCTTGTAGAGGCCACGGAAGTCGATGTCCTTGGCTGCGAAGTCCAGGCGGCACTTCCAGCTGACGCCATCGACCTCGAAACCGGGCTCGGACTCGATGACCGGGCCTTCAGCACCGTCGAGGTAGCAGTACTCCACCGTGTCGATGGCGTTGTTGCTGGCGGCGGCGTACCAAGCGGTGGCGCTGGTGGCATCCAGGATGGGCTCCACCACTGGCTCCAGCGCTGTGCGGCCACCAGAACGGAATTCGTTGGTGTCGCTCTGTTTCGCAGGCACGTACTGGCTGCTGGTGAGCTGGTAGGCGGTTTGCTCCAGAGCAGCGGGCACGATGAGGTAGGCCGGGGCCAGGTTGAGCTCTTCGTTCTGCAGGCCCTTCTGGCTGCGCATGGCGGTGCGCATGGAGGTGAGGGCCGAGAACTGCAGCGCGCTGCCTGCGCCTGTGCCGAGGTTGTTGTGGCTGGCGTGAAACAGCGCGATGCCGTCCGACATGGCCGCATTGCCCGTCAGGCGCGAGTAAACCAGACGGTTTTCCAGGCGGCGAGCGCTGAAGCCGAAGGCGGTGATCAGGCGGTCGAAGCCGCGCAGGTCATCGTTGATGATGGCCTGGCGGGTGAGGCCCACGATGCGACCATAGGTCAGCACGGCGTAGTTTTCGGCGCCGTCTTTCATGGTGCCGTAGGTGAACTCGCCGTGTTCGTTGGTGCGGAGCAGGTCAGGCGCTGCGCCGAGCTGCACCACACTGATGTTCTTGAAGTCGGGCGCGTTGGGCGCACGGCGGGCCCACATGGTGTAGGTGCCAGGGTTGCCTTCGTAGGCGTTGCGCAGGCGCTTGTTGGCCACGTTGGCAAACAGGCTGGCGAAGTCGCTGGTGCCCATGTAGCCAGCGCTGCGGTGCTGCAGCATGCGGGCGGCCAGGGTCATGCGGTCCATGCCGCGCGTGCTGACGCCGCTGGCTTCCAGGAACTCGCGGCCCATCTCCAGCAGAGACATGCCACGGTACTGGCGGCCGTTGTCGTCCAGCTGCGTGCTGGATGCCACACGGTGCAGGATGGCCTGCTCCAGGCCAGCCATGCGGGTTTCCATTTCGTCGCGCACGGTCTGGATGCCCATGGCGTTGCGGTGGCCGCCAGAGGCGGCATCGCGGCGGGCGATTTCATCGAGGATGGCAGCACGGGCCTGCTCCACCGTGCTGCCGGCGCGGATCATTCCTGCAGCCAGGTTGGCCACGTTGTGACGCTGGCACAGGTCGGTGATGTCGGCAGAACGCTGCTGCTCAGCAGCGCGCACTGCATCTGCAGACACGTCTGCACCAGGCGCAGCTGCGACTGCAGGCGCGGCGCGCTGGGTTTCTTCGTTTTGGGCCGACGCGGTGGTGCCGCCGGCGGCTGTGGTTCCGGGCATGGAAAGGTCCTTTCGGGTTGAGGTTTCGGCGGTGATGCCCACCGTGGGCGGAACGGGTTGCGCGCCTTGGCTGGCGCGGGTTTCGATGAATTCGCAGGGGAAGGTGCGCAGCTGCTGCTGGGCTTCTTCGTCTGGATGTGCGCCATGCGCTGCGCGCACCTGGCTGTCCATGTCGGCAGGGATGGGGACCAGGGACACTTCGTAGGGCTCCCAGTCCACTACGCGGTATTCCCACAGGCCGTTTTCCTCCAGGGGGGCGACCATTTCGACGCGGTGGCGCACGTAGCCCACCGAGACATTGCGGATGATCCGGTCCTCAACGTCTTGCACGTAGCCCGCCACGGATTCGCGGCGAGAGAAGGTCACATCACAGGTGCCCTCACCGCCACGGATGGCGGGGTTTTCCACCACGCCCAGCTGGGCCTCCAGGCTCCATTGGTTATGGGTGTTGAGCAGGGGCGCGCCACGGTTGAGGCGATCCAGGCGGATGGCGCCTTCTTCCACCACCAAGCGCTCAACGTAGGGGCGATCGCGGTACCAGTCGTAGCGTTTGACGGGTGCGCCTGTGGTGAACACCAGGGAGGCCGTGGCCAGGGGTGCATCGGCCCGCGCCTGCTCGCCGTCTGCCGCCGCGCGCACAAAGTCGCGCAGCTCCATGGACCGGCCCGCCAGGGGGAGTTCGTCGCGCCGCGCTGCTGTGGTGGGTGCTTGTGCTTGAGGCATGCAAGCACTTTGCGCGGCCAACTGTCTCAAAGCGACCCGCGCTGAGACAATTTATGCAGGCTGTTATTTTTGCGTCGGGGTAGTCGAGGCGGGCGCCTTGGGGTCGCTCATCTGGCGACCTTTTTGGAGCATGAGGAGCACGTCCAGCATGCCGCTGCCGCGCAGGCGTTCAAAGTCTTGCTTCCACTCGGCAAACACCTCTTCGGGCTCGTAGCCGCGGCGGCGCATCTTTTCGCTCAGGGTGGACAGGCCGCCGAAGACCTCCTCCAGGTCCGAGGCCACATCGTCCTTGGGATTGACGTAGTCCCACTTGGGCGTGGCGTAGCGCACGTTGTAGCTGGCCCGGCGCACCTTGCCCGCCAGCTCGGCCGCGTCAGCAAAGGCACGGACGATGGGCGCCACAAGCATGGGGATAACGTAGAGCCACTGCTCTTGCTCAGCCTCGCGGCGGTAGTCCAGCATGCGAATACGGGCGCTGGAGAAGTTCACCTCGCGCACGTCGCCGGTCATCATCTCGTAGGTCCAGCCCGCGCCAGCTGCAATCAGGTGCAGATTGAGCTTCATGTATTCCACATAGCCGGGGGCGGCCTTGGGCTCCACCACGGTGATGTTGCTGCCGGTGGGCACCTGCATGAGGCTGCCGCTGGGCAGCTCGCCCATGTCAGACGTTTTAGTGACCACAGGCACGCCGTCGCTGCCCGAGGCCATCGCTTCGACATCGCCTGAGGCGATGACGCCCAGGCGAGTCTCCAGGTTCTTGCGGTGCAGCTCGGCATCTTCATACAGCGAGGTGTCGCGCACGCGGGCGATGACCGGCGCGATGCGCGGGAACCCGCGCCCCTGCCCCGGTCGGCTGGGCTGAAAGTAGTGAATGATGCTGGAGGCAGGCACCAGGCGGCTGCCCGCGCGCCGCACGGGGCGCGATACCACCTCGCCCGGGTGCTGGTCAAACAGGTAGTAGCCCACCACCTTGCCGAGCACGTCGTAAGCAATGCCGCTGATGACGGTGAGCCCGTCGATGACACCCGAGCGGGAGTCGTCCAGCCAGTCGATTTCAAGCACTTGGAACTGGATGGGCACCGGCAGGCCGTCGCTCATCTTGCGGGGGCGGATGCGCACCAGCACCTCGCCGTCGCGCTGCGCGGTCTGGTGAGCCAGGTTGATGATGCCGTTGATGTCGAAGCGACCGTCCGCGTCCGCGTATGGGCCCCAGGACGTCCACGCGGCGGCGTGCTGCACCGCACCGTCGCCCAACCAGTGGGGAACTATGCCGGTGCCGATGATGTTGGCGCTGTGCGCGCGGATGCCCTGGGCGATGTAGGGCACGTTTTGCTCCAGCGCGCGCGAGCGCACACGCAGGGTGGCCGCGTCCGCTGCGTGGTCGGTATTGGCGCTGGCGCCGCCGCGCTTGGGGCGCCAGCCGTCTGCCTTGCTGGCGCCCTCATAGGCACGCTTGAGCAGCTCGCGGCTGCGGTGGCGGCGCAGGCCAGCGTCTGGGGACACCATGCCAATCAGGCGATCGAGGATGTTGGACATGGGCGGTTTACTCCCCGCGATAGGTGGTGAAGGTGAAGCGGCGTGCGCCGCCACGCGGAGCGTTGGGCGTGGCGGCCAACGCGGCTTGAATGCGCGCCTCAGCCTGCAGGAGCTCGCTCATGTCGCGGTATTCGACCCGGCGGCCATTGACCATGACGGACTTTTCGCCGGTGGCGATGGCGGCACGGACGTTGTCCAGATCGGTTTGTGTGAATGCCATGGCGTTCGTCACTCAAGGGGTAGTTGGGGGGCAGGCTTGTCGGCTGACGCTACGCCCCCTGCTGTCTCATTGCGACCCGCAAAGAGACTTTCTTTCTCGTCCGGCATTGCAGGGCCCGCCTGTTTGATGTAGCGGTACACCGAAGCGCGACTGATGTTGAGCCGCCGGGCGACCTGGGTAGCGTTGCGACCGTTGAAAAGTGCCAGCACCTGGGCTACGGTGTCGCGCCTCCCGGCGGCGGTGCGCGGCGCGATGCGCTGCCGGTCGCCTGCGAACTCTGACCGCACGGCAGCCTTGAGCTCTGCCACGCGCGCACGCTCGACCGACTGGGCGAAGCCCGGTATCTCGGTCAGCAGGTAGTCAAAGATGCGGTCCACCAAGTCGGCGTCGTCGGGCAGGGCTGGAGAAACCGTGTGCGGCTGGGTCATGGTCACCATTGGCGGTTGAATGGAAGGGGGGCGCGCTGGCGTGCACGCGAGCGCGACTCACTGACCGGGTGTTGCGGCCGGTCTGAATCGCTACTGTTTTGATAGCTTGAAGCGCTTGATTGGTCTGCGCCGGGCTCTGTTTTGACTTCGATTTGCGCGGGCTGGCTGAACAGGTCTGCAGGCGGCTGGACCGCCGCCTCCAGGCGTGACCATTCCGCATCGGTCCACTTGTGAATTCGCTCGCACATGGCGGCGTGCGTGGCGTAGTTCCGGTTGTCCAGCTGCTCATTGCGTGGGCGGCGCTTGATCCACTTGTATTGATCACGTCCCTGCACCTTTGCCAGCACGCGCTGCTCTGCGGTGAGCTGTTCGTAAAACTCGCGCGGGAGTTCGTCGCTGAAGTGGATGTAGCCGGGGCCGGGGTGCTCGATGCTGAGCTGGCCCAGCAGCAAGTCCTTGGCCGCGTCGGTGCCCACGCGCCACAGCTTGATGCCGCGCTGCACCTTCCGGCCCCGCCAATTGATTTCTTGCAGGCTGCTGGGGCCGACGATGGCCAGGTTATCGCTGCCGTCACCCTTGATGGCGCGCAACTTGGGCAGCACGTGCTGGGCCTTGCTGACCCAGTTGTAGACGGCCTGCGTCTGGTCTGAGCTGTCGATGCTGGTGGCACTGATGCCCAAGCTGCCGCCGTGCCACTCCTGCACGTACCGGCGCTGCAGCTGCTGGGTGACGGCGTCCCATTCTTCATCCACGGCGGGGTTGCCCTCGATCACGATCACATCCACCACCCAGGACTCTTGCCCACGTCCCCAGGCGTAGACGGTGATTTCCCAGCGGTTGCGCTGCACGTCCACGCCAGCGGTGAGGTACAGGCCGCCCTTGGGCACGGTGCACAGTTTGTAGGGCTCGGCGCGGGCCTGCAGCGCGTGCTCATCGATGCGCTCGCCTGCCAGCTCCCAGGTTTCGCCCAGGGTTTCGTTGACGAAGGCCTTCATGGGCTCTGCGTCCCCAACCTCCAGCGCCTTCAACGCCTCTTCGAACTTCTGGACGATGTGCGACCACGCCCGCTGCGGGCTGTAGGCTGCCCACACGTGGACACCCAGCGTGGATGGCGGCTTGCACGGGGCGCCAGCGCTATCACGCCAGACGCGGTCAGCGCCGTATCGTTTGCCAGTGCGCTCGCACACCCAGGCTCCCTGGAGCGGCACGCCGCCTGGCAGGTAGTCGGCCTGGGTGATGGACTCGCGGCAGTGCGGGCAGACGTGGCGGACGCTGTCCGGGTTGCCACGATCCCACTTGAAGCCGTAGGACACCTTCTTGCCACCCCACATGAGTGGGTGCTCAAGACCGCAGCGCGGGCACTCGATGTGGAAACGCACCATGCCCTCGGCATTGCCGAGCCCGCGCTCAACGTGGCACAACCCCTTGATGCGGGGCGTTGATCCACCAACGAACTTCGGATAGGCAGCGCCTTCGAGACGCCCCTCTGCGAGCTCATCAGGCGGCCCACTCTTTTCGATGGAGTGATCGAAGGCGGACCATTCGTCCAGAATGACCACCGCCACCGTGATGCGGCGATATGCCCGCGCGGCCTTGCCGCCCAGCAGGTGCAGCACGCTGTCTCGGAAGGGCTTGTACTTCACCGTCTCCTGCGCCGCGCCCCTGCCCTGCTTGCGCGCGGCGTTGACAGAGGGCACGCCCGTGAGGGGATCAAGCAGCGGGTCGATTTCGCTCTTGACGTAGCTGTCGCGGTCGTCGTCTGTGGCCTGCCACAGCGCCTGTTTGCGGCGCCGGTGTGCGATGTTGTAGCAAACGAAGGCCGTCACCATCTTGGTGTAGCCCACGCGCTTGGACTTCATGACCGACAGTTTGATGATGCGGTCGTCGCTCATCATGTCCAGCATGCCCACCTGGAAGGGCCAGGCCACCCATGCGCCCTTTTTGTGGCTGCTCTCCCCCGCGAGCTTGAAGTGCTCCTGCGCCCAGTCGCCCAGGCGCTGCGGCGTCTCTGCCCGTAGGCTTTCCAAGCCTCGGCGCACAGCGGCCTTGATGGCTGCAGCCGTTTCGCGGTGGAGCTTGAGGTTGGTGGTCACAGGGGCGCGTCCTCAAACCCGATGGCCGTGGCCATCTCTTCGTCATCCTCGGCGGCCAGCATGGCGTCAACAGCTTCATCCACCAGCTTGGCGGTGGAGCGGATCCACTCGTTTCGCGCGTCAGCGATCACGGTGAGCACGGCGGTCTTGGCCTCTTCGGGCAGATCGGGGCAGGACTTGGCCAGCACGCCCTCCAGGTGGTCGAAGCGATCGACCACCGCACTGGAGGCCGTGCCCAAAACGTCGGCCAGCAGGCCCACCGGTCCAAACTCCTTGCGGGCCACGCCGTTCTTGATGGCCTGGCCGATGCGCTGCTCACGGGCCAGCGCCGCACGCTCCTGCACCAGGTCGAGCCCACCAGTGCCCTCCCCCAGCCGACCCGCCGCCTGGTCGCGCAGCCGCTCGCAGTAGGCCACCAGCCATTCATGCGCCGTGTCCCCGCGCACGATCACCCCCTCGCTCACCAGCTGCGACGCGCGAGCCTCACTCACGCCAATCATCTGGGCGAACTCAGCCTGGGAAATCTGCTGATCGAGGACGGGGATGATCTTCAAGAACCACCCCCATGCACTACAAAAAACAGAGCATCAAAGCCAAGGAGCATCTTCACTTAACCCCCTTAGCAGACCTGCGCAACAGTCCGACAGGGCGGCTCGAATTACCCGCACCCGGGGGGCGGGGGGAGGACCCGGAGAAAAGTTGCGCGCGCGCAACACCCCCGAAGGGCGCGCATGGGGCGGGCGTGGCCGCCATCAGAGCCCACCCTCCCGGGCTCGCACTGCCCTCGCACGCACGGCTGCAGCGGCCTCACGTGCCGCTCGCGATACGTGCTCACCGCGCGCCAGGCGCTCATCGATTGCGTCAGCCCAGCAGAGCGATGGGACAGCAGCGCCCGGCGCGCGAAGGCGAGCCAACAGCTCGCGCATCACTGCCTTGCCTTGGGCACTGGTTGCTGGCGCTGGCAGCGGTTGCCATGCCGGGCGTGGGCCAGAAGCGCACAGGGCACGGAAGTCCGACGCCGTGGGGACCTGCTCGGGCAGGTTGTCCAAAGCGTGCATCACCGCCGTGGGGTTGCCCGCGTAGTCGCGCAGCACCCGGCGCCAGTCGGCACGCACCAGCTCCATGTCCAGCCCTGCCCACATGGCGAGCCAGCGGCGGCCATAGCGCACCGCCAGGGCCGAATGGATCTGCACCACAAAGTCCGGCGCGGGTTCATGCATGGGACACCTCCACCAACGGCAGCAGCGCACGCGCACCTGCAGCCTGCTCCTTGAAAAACTGGTATCCATCGGCCATGGCAGCGGGCGCTGCATGCGATGGGGCCTGGGCTGCCGCCAGGGGCGCGGCCTGCTGCATGCGGGCGCGTGCTGCCGCCTCGGCGCGCGACTCAGGCGGCGGGGCGCTCATGGTGGCCAGCACCCTGTCCACGTAGGCAGGCAGGTAGGCAATGCCCTCGGTGGCTTCATCCCGCGCCTTGGCAACGGCTGCGCGCATCTGGCCCAGCGTCACGCCTGCGGATACCCACGCCTTCGCCTTGGGCCAGAACTTCTTGCGGTCCTGCAGGTCGGTGTGATCCACCTCCACGCCGAACTCCGTGCCGAACAGCACAGCCCACTCGCCCTCAGACTTCGGCACCGTGGTGTCCGCCGGTTGCACGGTCGATGGAACGGGCGTTGCACCGTCGTCGGCTTTTGGAGACGAAGTCTCTTTTATATGGTTCTGGTTCTGGTTCTGGTTGGTGGTTCGCCCGTTCAACGGGCGTTCAACGGGCGTTGAACCAGAGCCAGCACCACCACCGCCACCCGTTGGCGCATCGCCAGACGAATGTGCAGCGCCCGCTGCAGGTGGCTTGCCCCGCCTCCTACTGGCCGCAGACGCCCGCCCCGCTTGGCTTTGCTGCTCTCTTTTTGAATGAAACTCTGCAATCTCGCGGTCGCAGCGGTCGTTGTGCCAGCCGTCATCGCGCAGCACAAAGAACTCATCCAGCACCACCTGCAGCGCCGCGCGCTGGTCATCGGTGTGCGCCAGCACGCGCCGTGCGATCTTCGTTACATCGGCGTTCAACGGCTGTTCGGTGTCGTAATACAAATCCAGCAATTCCCGGTACAACGCCCGTTCAACGAACGTTAAATGGCGGGTGGCGTTGTTGAAGTCGCCAATGTGGTGGGGGTAGTGGTTCACAAAACACCCCCCATTGCACCCAGCTCGCGCCGCAGAATGCGCAATTCATCAGCGCTCAGAGGGCATCCCCCCTCATCGCCACTGAATGGGCCACCCGAGGCCCGACCAGCATTCACGTCGCGCACCGCCGCCTGGGCCTGCGTTGCTCGCATCGCCAGCGGGCACACCACGGCTTCCACCCAGCGGTGTCCACCCATATCGTTTTGAACTTGATCAGCCACCAGCAGCCTCCGCAGCCTGACGAATACGAAACCGCAGCCGCCGCGCCAGGTAGTCCTGCGTGGCGGTGCTCTTGCCCAGGCCGTCCAGATCCAGCCGGGGCTTGTAGGTGCCCTTGCGTACAAACATCACCACCGGCTTCACTACGGCGCCCGTGCTGCCCAGCACCGCCCAGATGCCAGGGGCCAGGTTGCTGGCGCGCATGTCGGGCTCGCCCTTGCGCGTGGTGCGGGCACCGCCACGCATCTTTCCGTAGCTCACGATGTAGCGGCGGCCCAGCTGCGGGCCCGCCACCTTGGCAAGGCGCGCAGCCGTGCCGCCGCGCGCCAGGTTGGCGCGGGTCCGGTCTGTCATGTTGGCGCGGTAGCCCTGCTCCCCAAAGGCCTGGAGGTAGCTGATCAGCTGCACCAGAAACGGCCCCTTGAGGTTGCCGTAAGCATCCTCGCTGCCCGGGAAGGGATTGGCCGGGATGGCAAGCTGGAAACCGCTGGGCAAGATGCCCGCGCGGCGCAGGGCCACCTCGCTGCGCTTGTCACGCCGCTGGCCGCCAAACTCCTGCGCTTGCAGCACCTGCTGCGGGTCTACGCCGATCTTTCCGCCCGTGGTGCCGAACTGGCTCTGGTAGGTGGGCGCAATCGACACCTGGAGCTTTTCGGGCGTGGCCTCGAACACCTTGGGCGACCGCACGATGAACGGCGTGGGCCGGTCAAAGCGCTGCGCCATCTCGCGCTGCATGTCGCGCTTTACTTGGTAGCCCGTGTCGTTCAACGCCTTGGCCGATGCCTCGCGCAGTTGGGCGCCCGACAGCGCCTCCAGTTGCGCCTTCACCCGCTCCACGCCCTTGATGGTGAAACCGATGTTCAGCATGCCCAACCCCCTGCTGGCTGATACCTACAAAGCAGATTCCACTCCAGATCGCCGGGGGCACACCAGCCAGAAGCCGGCGCCTTGACGCACTCAAACTCACCCGCAATGCCACAACTGGAGAGCTGCGTGAGTCGCTGCAAGTCATCACCGCCACGGGTGTACAACGCACCAACCACACCGGGAGCGACCCCAAACATCCCCAACGGGCGCAAGCCCAGCATTGCCCGGACCACAGGAAGCACCAGCTTTCGACGCACAAATCGCCGCACCAGCCGGACCAGAAAGAGACGCTGCGCGAGCACGCGCCCCATGGCCCGATACACCTGCTTTTTTCGCTTGCGAGCACTGGTCATGACGCTCCACCCTTCGCAGGCACTCGCCCCGCCACAAACGCATTGCCCGCGTTGATATGCCCCATCAACTCCTGCACCAGGTGCTGCACCCGCTTGTGGCCGTTGGGCGTAACTGGGCGGTCGTGGCCGGCCTCTTCCTGCATGACCTTGGCAAGGTCGCCAAACATCTGCGCGCCCGTGGCCAGGAACTCGGCCACGCTGCCCACCTGGGCGGGGTTGACCCGCACGCACACATAGCCCTCGGCAGCGGCCAGCACCTCAGTGGGCGCAATACAGCCGGTGGCGTGCTGGATCATTTGCAGCTCGCTCACCGACAGGTGGTGCGTGTCGGTGAAGAGGCTCACCTTCTTCTGCAGCGTGCTGGGCGACATGCCAATGCTCTTGGCCACCCGCTCCAGCCGCCCCTCCAGCATGGCACCCACAGCCACCAGCACATCGGGCCGGGTGGACGGTAGCGCCTCATCTTCGCCATAGGCAAAGGCGCGCGGAATTGAGACAGTTGCTCTCATGACGAATCAAACCTCCAGCTGCTCAACGGCAGCACCAACACCTACCGCAGCCCACCCCCTGCCCGACCGCGTGGCCGCGCTGGAGCTGCTGGTGCAGCAGATGCTGTTTGTGATGGACGCACAGGGCACCCTCACCATCGAAGACCTGGGCCACTGGCTGGACACCGCCGCCAGCCGCATGCGCGCCACCGGCAGCGTGCCACCCGCGCCGCTGCGGGCCCTGGAGGCACTGACCGACATGGTGTGCGAATGACCCGCGTTGAAAGCACCCCGCCACGCCACCGCACGAAGCTGCGCGCACTTGCCTGCGCGCACAGCGCCTGTGAATGGGAAAGGAGTAGCCCGGCAGCGCGGCTGTGGGCGTGGCGGGGTGGCAAAACAGAAATGGGCGCCCGCCCTGCCCTGGCATACGATGGCAGCTCTCACACAACCAACGCCAGAGGGGGCGGACATGAAACGCGACATGGACCTGATTCGGCGCATCGTGCTGGCTACAGCAGAGCTGCCGCACGGCGAGGTACTGAACGGCCTACCCGAAGTGGACCAGGAAACATTCGCAACGCACGTCGTCTGGCTCAGCGAAGCCAATCTGGTGGTGGCAGTGGCAGCACTGGACAGCGGCTCGTATGCCACCTTTGCCAACGTGCAGCGACTGACCTGGACGGGCTGCGACTTCGCCGACGCCGTGGTCAACGACACGCTGTGGAACAAAGCCAAGGACAAGGTCATAAAGCCTGGCATGTCATTCACGTTCGACCTGCTCAAGGAGTGGCTGAAAGCCGAGATCGCGCAAGGCTTCCCGACCCTGCGGTGACGCGCTCAGCAGCACCCGCAACTCCAGGCCCGCAGCCAGCAAGCCAGCCTTGGGCGAGTTACCCAGCGCAGCCACCGCGCTCGCACCCATGGGCGCCGCAATGTGCGCCCCGCCCTGCTGCATCAGGTGTCCAGCAAATGCCGCCATCGCCTCAGCAAGGCCGATGGCGTCGCCCGAACGAAGCACAGCCAGCGCCTCAACATCATTCAAGGCATGGGACATGCAGCCTCCTTTGCTTCGGAACTGATAGCACCCCCCGCAGGCACCCCAAGGGCCAGCGGTGCGGGCTTGGCGAAATCAGCGGGCACGGGAAACACCTTGCTCACGCTCAGCAGCTCCAGCAAGCGCCGAACAAAATCCTCATCCTTCTCGATACCGGTCGCACTACGGTACAAATCAACAACAGCCCGATCCATGGGCTGGCGACCGAAGATGATCGCAACCTGATTCACTGCAGAAAAAACGGAGAGACACATGACAGCACCTTTGAAGAACGTGACCATGAAAGAGCTGGAAAACACCATTGCGGAAGCCCTACAGCGCTACTGCCCCGAGGGCGCACGAGTAAGCATCCAGATCAGCGAAGTGCATTTCGACGAAACGCTGAACCGCTTCGACATGAAGTTGAGCGGCTGGGAGCGACACGAACCCATCACAAGCATCAGACCCATTTAGGCGACACCACGCGCGAGCTTGTTGAACGCCCCGCAGCACTCACCGGTTGCGGAGTTGCGCCTGCTGGCGGTTGCACACATGAAGGACCGGCCGAACCACGTGACGGACTGACCTGCATCCCGGCCAGCAATCGCGCCGTCCATGCCGCGCGCTCGGCGCGCTTGGATATCCACGACTTACGCATGCGCAGGCTCCTTTGCTTCAGTATTGATAGCTACCGGCGCTTGCTGGGCAGGCGCCGGGGCTGTGTTGGGTTGGGGGTCGGCCAGCTCGGGCCAGATTTCGCCACCGTCTCTGGCCAGGAAGGCGGCCGGGGCACCGTCCCTAGAATGCAGATTCCACTCAACACCCTTTGGGAAGGCCCCAACCATGAACGAAGAACTTTTCAAATCAGCCGTTGTCATGTGCAGCACCCTCCTGGCCGAATCTGCAGCGCGGTCAAGCGGGCGGCTGGCGCCAAATGCGATTCGGGACTCTGTGGTGCACGTGTACGAACAACTGGAACTCGCCCAGCAACAACTTCGGGATCGACCACTTCCGTCATCCGACGCGGCGTAATACCCAGGAAGAACAACGGACCACGACGCCGAGCCCGCAGCCGCTCAACGGCTGGCGGCACCTTCGCACGAATGCGGCGCGGCTCAGACATGGGCCACCTCCTGCCCCGTGTAGAGCGCTTCGGAATTGATAGCTACCGGCGCTTGCTGGGCGGGCGCCGGGGCTGTGTTGGGTTGGGGGTCGGCCAGCTCGGGCCAGATGTCTTGCCAGTCGTCAGGGCGGAGGTCGCGGCGGGTTACGGCGCCGTCAGTGATTACCTCAATCCGCACGCATTGTTTGGCCGCGACATCACGTCCACCGTCAGCTCGCCGTCGAAGCCACTGCCCTACGGCGGCAGAGGACACACCCAACAATGCCGCGAGGGCACGCTGGCTACCTGCGATCTTGATCGCACGATGCACCGCATCAATTCGGACTGCTTCCATGGCCTGGAATAGTAAAGCATTGATTGACTTTAGTAAAGCATTGCCTAGCCTGCATCCATCGACCTACGATAAAGCAATGCTTTCAACTTCCGCCGCCCTCGCTCAAAGGCTCGCTGCAGCCCTTGAAGAAGGCCGAATCAGCCAAGTCCGCGTAGCCACGGAGTGCGGGGTTACAAAGCAAGCCGTGCAAGGCTGGCTTCGAACGGGTCGAATCGACAAAAAGCACCTGCCGAAGCTTTCCGAACTTACGGGCAAACCGCTCGCATGGTGGCTGTCTGGGCAGGAGGTAAATGCCGATTCAGCGCCACACACGCCAGCGGGCGCACAGGAGGAACTGGCGCCGTATCGCGTGCAGCAATGGCCTTTTCGCTCCATTACTGCCGCCGAGTACTACTCTCTTTCGGAATACCAGCGCGGCATGATTGAAGGCCACATCAAAGCGCAAATCAAAGACGCATCACAGGTAAAAAGCCACGCAAACAAAAACGCCGCCTAGTAGAGGCGGCGTGGTAATCCCGTTCCCGGGAACATACCTGGGCTGAACAACAAAGGCTATTCGAGCGCTATTTCAAGTTTGTTTGTGGCACGGTCAACCTTTTGCTTGGCCTCCCCGACGCGCTGCATATAAATTCGCTCCGTATCGCCAGCTACGGGCATCGATGCATCGAATGCCGCAGCCCACTCAAGGCGCCACTCAACAAGTTCTGGCGGTGGCTTTTTGCCCTTGAACAGCGCCCGCACTTCTTCGTAGTACTTTTTGGCCTGCTCTTTACCTGACGCAGTGCATTCCGCTGCCCGGTTGGGATCCACGGGCTTGCCGTTTCGAACGTCTAGAAAATCTGCGCGCACACCAAAACTGCACCCGACCAAAACGGTGTCCAGAGTCCGGTTGCCATACTTCACTGCGCTGATTTCCTGCCCCCCGGCAAGTGCAGAAAACGAAGCTGTCAACCCGATCACCAGCACCAACACACGTTCCTTCATAGTCCCTCCATGTAGAAGCGCACCGCCCGAATGGCCGACCGCGCACACATCATCTCAGAGCAAACGCTCCAGGCAAAGCAACCATTGCTTTACTTTAATAAAGTAATGCTTTACTATTCCTCCACACGCCACCCCGGCGCCCTGGAGGAACGATGCAGACCACCGCCCCGGCCACAGAACAGGCCACCGCAACAAAGACCATTGCCGCCCTGCGCAAACGCCTGGGCCGCTGGGAACTGGACCATCTGCGCAACCACTGCGCCGAGCTGGCCGACAAGGCTGAAACTGCGCAGCAGCGCGTCGAGGCACTGGAAAAAGAAGTCCGCAATGCCTGGCGCTGGGGCGAGCACTGGCGCGACCAGTCGCAAGAACTGGTGACCGAGCTGCAGGAGGCAGGCAAGACAGTCGGCCTGACGATTGACGGCGAGCTGGTGGTGATGCCAGATGCACAACCCGCAGCCAGCGCGACAGACGCCATCGCATACGCCCTGGCCCATGCCATCACCCCCATCGGCACCCTCCTGCCCACCGAAGGCGGCACCCTGGGCGCCATCATCGCCCGCCGCGACGGCACTACCTACGGCCTGATCGTTGCCGACGCGCTGCATGAATACACCGGCGAATGGGGCAACTACGGCACAGAAATCGAAGGCGCCAAGGGCACCGACGGCGCAGCCAACACTGCCGCCCTGCTGGCCGCAGGCAGCCCCATCGCCCAGGCCGTGCGCGCACTCACCATTGCCGGGCATTCAGACTGGTACATCCCCAGTCGCCTTGAAATGCTGGCGCTGTACGAGTCATCGCCAGAGCTGTTCAGCAAGGATTCCTACTACTGGACCAGCTCGCAGTACTCGCGCAGCTACGCCTGGTGCCAGGACGTCGAGTACGGCCGCAGCTACGCCGACGACGAGGGCTACGAGTTCCGTGCTCGCCCCGTCCGCAGCATTCAACTTCAGCCCTTTAACCCTTCGGCACTCCCCACCCCCATCGCCGAAGGCGATCCGCGCGAAATTTTGGGCGCCGAGGTGGCGGCATGACCCTCGCCCTGCGCCCCTACATCGTCCGCTGCGCGGGCCTGGAATTCATCGCCCTGGCCACCAGCGCGGGCATGGCCTGCATTGACGCCATGGAACTGCACGGCGTGTACGCGGCAACAGCCGCCCCGGTGGTGCTGGCATGAAGCACCCCAACCACCAACACCTGCGCAAGCCCACCGCGCTGCCCACCCTGCGCAGCCAGACCGCCGACGCCGCCTGGACCACGGGCTGGTGGCAAGGCAAGGTCACCGGCTTTTTCCTGGGCATGGGCTTCGCCGTGCTGGTGGGATGGCTGCGATGAACACCCGCACCGCCGCCCAGCCAGCGCAGCCCACCGAGCGCCGCGCCCGCCAGCGCCCCGCCGTGCCCGCGTGCACCGCCCAGCACTGCCACCAGGGCCGCAGCACGTGCCCCTGCCCGCAGGCCTGCGAGCTGCCCACCACCAGCACCACCGACCCCCTGGCCGACGAACCCGCCAGCGCCATGGAGCTACTGGGCCTGGCCCTGGGCGTTGTGGCCGTGGTGCTGATCGTCGTATTTGCATTAAAAGCCTGCGCCGCCGCCTGATGGGCTTGGGTTTTTAGCTATCAATTTCATAACACACAAGGACGCCATGAAATCCTTTGCCCACCTCCTGAACGAGATCAACGAAGGCAGCACGCACGCCGCGCTGACCAACGATCTGGCCGAGCTACTGCGTACCGTGCAGGTCACCGGCCGTTCGGGCAAGTTGACGCTGACCATCAAGGTCGTGCCCGCCGTGCGCAACACCAGCGGCGGCGATATCGACCGCGTGAACATCACCGTGGACCGCACGCTGGCCCTGCCCAAGCCCGAGACACCCACGGACTTCTTCTACCTCACCGAAGACGGTGAAACCACCCGCAACCACCCCCGCCAGCAATCGCTGGAGCTGCGTGAAGTCGCCACCACCACCCCACCCGCTCAATTCAAGGAGGCCTGAGCACCATGGAGAACACCACCAACACCCTCAGCGCGATCAGCGCCGACGACGCCCCCGAGGCGCTGAGCATTGCCGAGAAACTGGCCGCCAACGTGGCCGGCGCCCTGGCGCCCCGCACCATCGACGGCGCCACGATGATGACGCTGCCTGATGGATACCACCTGGAAAACATCACCCACTCCATCATCGAGGCAGCCCAGCCCCACCGCCGCCGCGCGCAGGGCACCGTCAACCTGGGCGACGTGCACAGCCTGCTGGCGTACTGCAAAGACCAGGTTGCACAGGAGCGCGGCTACATCTACGCCGACCCCGACGCCCGCACCATCACAGCCGTCTTCAACGACCAGCGCAGCACCCTGGCGCCCGGCTGGCGCGACCACCGCGCCACCTTTGCCGCCGTGTACACGCCCGAGTTCAAGAAATGGATGGACAAGAACACGGTCAGCATGGGCCAGAGCGAGTTTGCCGAGTTCATCGAAGACAACCTGGCCGACATCCAGGGCGACCAGGCGCAGAACCTGCTGACCGTGGCCACCACCATCCAGGCCACCAACGGCATCAACTTCAGCAGCGCCCGCCGCCTGCAAGACGGCCAAACCCAGCTCACCTACAACGAAGTCATCAACGCCACAGCGGGCGCCGACGGCACGCTGAAGATCCCGCAGACCTTCGCCCTGGGCCTGCGCATCTTCAAGAACGGCGAGGGCTACAAGCTCACCGCCCGCCTCAAGTACCGCATCCACAGCGGCAGCGTGAAGTTTTGGTACGAGCTGGAACGCCCCGAGCGCGCCGTGGAAGACGCCTTCACCGGCTACGTCAACACCGTGCGCGAACAAAGCGGCTACACGGTGCTGATCGGCAAGGCGTAAGCACCCGCAGCTATCAAAACAGCAGCACGCAGGAGCCCACCATGCACCACACCGGCACCCTCTTCATGAGTAAACAGCGCCCCACCGTGGACACAGACAGCGCGGGCGCGTTCCGCCTGGAGCTGGTGCTGGTGGACAACCTGGGCCGCAACCCGCAGACGGGCAAAGACATCAAGGAGGCCTACCGCGTGAAGTGGACCGGCCCCGAGGCCCAGGCCTTCTGGACCGCCCACAGCGCCGACCTCACCGCAGGCGCCCCGCTGGATGTTGCGCTGGAACACCTGCGCGCCCACCCCGGCCCGCAGGCCCGCCCACCCATGCCCGAGCTGCGCGGCCGTGTGCTGCGCCTGCGGCTGCTGCCGCGCCGGGCCAGCAGCACCCCCACCACCACCGAGGCGGCCACCGCCTGACCAACCACAAGGAACCACCATGGCAAACCCCATCAAGACCCTCAAATCCGTTGCACAACCCAAGCCAGCAACACCCGAGCCACAGGCAACCCAGCAGCCCTACCCCGTCACCGTACTGTCCGACGCCGCCCGCACCATCCTGCAGCGCGGCGTGGAGCGCGACACAGGCGGCGCCGACCAGCCCCAGGAACGCAGCATGGCCGCCACCGTGGCCGCGTTCAACGCCATCGAGGGCACCAACCTCACCGAGCGCCAGGGCTGGGCCTTCATGCAGACCCTGAAGCTGGTACGCGCTGCCAACACGGCCCGCAACGGCCGCTACAACCCCGACGACTACCAGGACGGCGCCGCCTATGCCGCGCTGGGCGCCGAGGCTGCGCACAAGTCCACAGCCGACTGAGCAGAGCGGGACGGACAGCACCCATGGCCCCCTCCCACTGGCTAGTCACCGCCCACGGCGCCGACCAACCCATCAGCGGCCCCGCCGCAATGCTGGGCACCATGCCCACCATCGAGGTAATCGCCCACAGCCTGGCGCAGATCAACCGCTTCACCGGCCACGCCGTGCGCCCCTATAGCGTGGCCGAGCACAGCGTGCTGGTGTGCGACATCGTGCAAGGCATGGGCCTGGGCCCCGCCGCCCAGCGCGCCGCCCTGATGCACGACGCCCACGAATGTCTGTGCGGCGACGTGGCCAGTCCCATCAAGTGGGAGCTGGGCACCGCATGGATGGCGTTTGAAAACCCGCTGGCCCTGCTGATGCGCAAGCACTACGGCCTGCAGGCTGCGTACACCGGTTACCGCGACGCCATCAAGCGCGCCGACCTGATCGCCCTGGCCACCGAGCGCCGCGACCTCACCTTTTTTGACCCCGCCGCCAACGCCCCCTGGCCCATCCTGGACACCCCAGGCGCCGAAGTGCTGCCGCTGGATGCCGTGGACCTGAACAGTACCGTGCGCGAGGCCATGGGCTGGGAGCACCACCAGGATGTGTTTTTGGAGCGGTACCAGACATTAACGGCGCAGTGCAGCGCGCGGGGCGAGGTGGTGGCATGAGCAACTTCATCTTCCGCGCGCAGCGGGCGCACTTCAACCGCGGTATTGAACTGCACATGGCCGAGCGGCAAGGCGACAGGCTCAACGTCGCCGTCAACGTGGTCATGCGCGAGCTGGCAGACGGCGAAATGTCAGAGCCATTCCTGGGCATGAACCTGACCGATGCGCAGTCGCTGATGGACGAGCTGTGGCACTGCGGCCTGCGCCCCACCGAGGGCACCGGCAGCGCGGGCAGCCTGGCAGCCACCGAGCGCCACCTGGAAGACATGCGCCGCTTGGTGTTCAAAGGCAAGCCATGACCCACCCCACCCCCGAACCCGGCAGCTACGAAGCCCGCCACCCCACCCCGGCGCAAAAGCGCGCCGCCACCCTGGCCGCAGCAGCCGCCCGCCGCCAGGCCGACGCCGCCCGCATCGACCAGGCCAGCCGAGACCGCAGCGCCATGCTGCGCAGCAACCACTACCCCTGCCCCGAGCTGGGCCGCAACCCCGGGCTGACAGATGCCCGCTTTGCCGCCTACGCCCGGCCCAGCCGCGTGGGCAACCGCCTGCACTTCCCTGACGGCCACATTGAAGAGGTACCCCAGCCATGACCCGCAAGCGCACCAACACGCCCATGGTCTACAGCAAGATGCACGAACTGCTGGCCAGCCCCAGCCAGCCCATGCCCATTGAGAACCGGCGCCACCAGCGCATGCGCCTGGCCGATGCGCTGCACGAGCTGATGCACGCACCCGCGCCAGGCAACAACTGCTGGCGCGTGATCAGCGACGCCATCAACCTGATGGAAACGCTGGTGCAGCAAGGCGAGACCCCCATCACCGACCCCGCCACCGGGAAGGTGGTGGCCAGCCACTGGCGCGGCTGCGACGGCGACCCCGTGGAGATTGGCGACGCCAGCGGCCTGCTGGCAGACGCCATCGCCGCCATGGCCAAGGCGGGCCAGCGCATGCTGGACGGCAAACCCATGCGCCTGGACGGCCCCGGCATCGAGGCCGTGCGCGCCGTCACCAGCGACTACCTCACCGCGCTCGACGCCCTGCCTGCCCGGACCATGGTGCGCTGCCACCGCTCCACCGAAAAGCGCACCCGCGAGATCTTCAACCGCATCGACCGCCTGCCAGACGGCGTGCACGTCATGGCCATCTGACCAACCAACCACCCACCCCACCACCAAGGCACCCACCATGCACATTGAAACTCTCAACATCACCCTGCTGCAGCCAGAGGCCCCGCACACCGCCCACATTGGCCTGGAACAAGTGCTGCACACCCTGCAGCGCGTTGCAGACGGTGGCACCGCCCTGCGAGCCGTGGCCGCACCATCTTCCCCTGCACCGGTAGCCACTACTGCACTCACGCCACCCGCACCCGGCCAGCCATGGCCCGGCCAGGGCGGCATCTACATCTGCACCCTGCCCGCCCAGTTTGGCCTGCCAGCGCGCCACCTGGTGGTGGGCACCAATGAGGCCGACGACCTGGCCTGGGGCGGCTACGACGCGGACGCAAGCGGCGCCACCAGCCAGACCGATGGCCGCACCACCACCGTCGCCCTGCTGGCCGACAGCAAAGACCACCCCGCCGCAAAGTGGGCCGCCGCGTACACCGAAGACGGCCACACCGACTTCTACCTGCCCAGCCGCATCGAGCTGCTGATGTGCTACCTGCACGCGCCCCAGGTGTTCAAGACCTCGGGCTGGTACTGGAGCAGCTCGCAGTACTCGCGCTACTACGCCTGGTGCCAGGACTTCGAGTACGGCAGCAGCTCCGCCAACTACAAGGACCACGAGTTCCGTGCTCGCCCCGTCCGCAGCATTCAACTTTAGCCCTTCACCCCTTCGCCACTTTCACCCACCCACCACCGGCGCGCAGCGCCGGTTCGACGCAAATTTTTTGAAAGGCAGCACCCCATGCGCACCATCACCCTTCCCCTGTTCGGCGCCCTCATTGCCACCCACGGCGGCCACTTCGGCGCCATCCTGCGCGGCGCAGCCGCTGACGGCAGCGAAGACTTTGCCTTGATCGTGGCCGAGCAGGCAGCCGAGATTGAAGACACCGTTTGGTCTGAGGACTACACCACCATCGCAGGCGCCGACAGCAAGACAGACGGCCCCGCCAACACCGACGCCATGGCCGCCGCAGGCCTGCAGCTGGCCCTGCGCATCAAGGCCCTGGACTTGGGCGGCCATACCGGCTGGTACCTGCCCGCCACAGCAGAGCTGCGCGCCCTGTCGGCCACCGTGCCCGAGCTGTTCAACGCGAAGGACTACTACTGGAGCAGCACGCAGTTCTCGCGCAGCCGCGCCTGGTGCCAGGACTTCGAGTACGGCCTCAGCCTCGCCGGCAACAAGGACAGCGAGTTCCGTGCTCGCCCCGTCCGCAGAGTTCAACTTCACACCTTGAACACTTAAGCCCTTCAGAGCAGCACTACGGCGCGTAGCGCCGTCCGCGCGATTTTTTGGCCCACCAGACCCAGCTTTGCACCCATGTCTCTCGCCACCGACCTCGAAATCCACAAACAAGGCACCGCCCTGCTGGACCTGTGCGCCGACGTGCAGGCCCGCATACCCCGCGCGTTCCGTGCGTCCATGGGTTACCGTATTTCGGATGAGTGTGTCGAGATCCTGGTGCTGATAGGCCGCGCCAACGCCGCCCGCCAGCCGCAAGACCGGGCCACCCACCTGGAGCAGCTGCTGGAACGCCTGCAGGTAGCGCAGATCCTGCTGCGCACCGCGCACGCCAAGCGGCTGATCGCCACCAAGCTGTGGGCCACCAGCATCGAGCTGACCGACACCATCGGCAAGATGGCCAACGGATGGCTCAAGTCCGCCCGGGCACGCATCACCAGCGGCCCGGCCAGCGACGGCACCACCCCAGCCACCGCCACACCGTCGGCAGAGCCACAGGGCTACACGCCCAGCCTTTTCGACGCCACCGCAGCAGCGCCTGCAGCATGACAGCCAAGGCCGCCATGCCCGTGCGCTTTATGAATCTGGTCGAGCCGCTGGGCGCCTGCACACCCGCAGGCCTCACCGCCAGGCGCACCACGGATACCACCGCGCGGCACACCAGCGCGGCCCGGTCCGGCGCAGTTTCCCCGCTGATCGGCGCAAGCCTTCGGCGGGGCGACGTAGATAGCTCGACGCTTCGCAGTACTCGCGCAACAACGCCTGGTGCCAGGACTTCGAGTACGGCAACAGCAACGCCAACAACAAGGACAACGAGTTCCGTGCTCGCCCCGTCCGCAGATTCAACCACCCCTGGCCGCGCCCAAGGGGGCGGCCACCCATTTTCGGGATACGCCGCATGAAACGCGACGCCTTCACCCTCCCCCTCACCTTCCCCGGCGAGTTGATCATCGACAACTTCGCCGGCGGCGGCGGTACCAGCACCGGGCTGGAAGCCGCCTTTGGCCGCCCTGTGGACATCGCCATCAACCACGACCCCGAGGCGCTGGCCATGCATGCCATCAACCATCCGCACACCCAGCACCTGTGCGAAAGCGTGTGGGACGTGGACCCCATCGCAGTCACCGGCAACCAGCCCGTGGGCCTGGTGTGGCTGTCGCCCGACTGCAAGCACTTCAGCAAGGCCAAGGGCGGCACACCCGTGGCAAAGCACATCCGGGGCCTGGCCTGGGTGGGCATGCGCTGGGTGGCGCTGACCAAGCCGCGAGTGCTCATGCTGGAGAACGTGGAAGAGTTTCAGACCTGGGGCCCGCTGCTGGTGGGCGCAGACGGCACCGCCCGGCCCGACCCCGCCCGCAAGGGCAAGACCTTTGCCAGCTTTGTGCGCCAGCTGCGCGCCCACGGCTACGTGGTGGACTGGCGCGAGCTGCGCGCCTGCGACAACGGCGCCCCCACCATCCGCAAGCGCCTGTTCCTCATCGCCCGGCGCGACGGCCTGCCCATCATCTGGCCCGAGCAGACCCACGCCGCCCCCACCGACCGCCGCGTGCTGGCAGGCAAGCTGCTGCCCCACCGCACGGCGGCAGAGTGCATCGACTTCGACCTGCACGCCGCCAGCATCTTCGACCGCAAAAAGCCCCTGGCCACCAACACACAGCGCCGCGTGGCAAAGGGCCTGTGGCGGCATGTGCTGGCCACGGCCAGCCCGTTCATCGTGGGCGGCGACGCCACCCCTTTCCTCACCGAGCACGCCAACGCCAGCAACCAGCGCACCATGGCGGCCGATGAGCCGCTGCGCACCCAGTGCGCCCAGGTCAAGGGCGGCCACTTCTCACTGGTGGCGCCCACCATCACCCCGCTGCGCGGCACCACCGAAGCCCACCTGGGCGGGCACGATGTGCAGGCGCCGCTGTCCACCGTGGCGGCCAGCGGCACGCACCACGCGCTGGTGGCGGGGCACATCACCAAGTTCAACACCGGCGCCGTGGGCACCGGGCTGGACGAACCCCTAGCCACCATCACCGCAGGCGGCACGCCAAAGCGCCCCAGCACAGGCATCACCCAGGGGCTGGTGGGCGCGCACATGGTCACCATCGGCTACGGCGAGCGCCCGGGCCAGGACGCCCGCACGCAAGACATGCGCGGCCCACTGGGCACAGCAGTGGCCGGGGGCGTCAAGCAAGGCGTGGTGGCCGCGCACCTCACGCACCTAACCCACCACGGCGAGCGCAGCGGCCACAGCCCAGCGGAACCCCTGCGCACCATCACCGGCGCGCACCGCGGCGAGCAGGCCCTGGTGACGGCCTGCCTGGAGCAAGCCAACGGCGGCTTCTACGACGGCGACGGCCGCCCAGTGAGCGCACCCGCCAGCACCATCACATCCAGCGGCGCGCAGCAGCGGCTCATCACCGCCTATGCCGTCAAGTACTACAGCAGCGGCGGCCAGTGGCAGAGCCTGGGCGAGCCCATGCACACCCTGCCCACCAAGGGCCGCATGGGCCTGGTGCAGGCCGTGCAGGTCAGCGCCGACAGCCTGGAGCCCGAGCACCGAGCCCGCGCCCGCCAATGCGCCGAGCTGCTGCACACCCACCTGCCCGAGCACTTCCCCACCCCGGCCGACATGGTGCTGGTGTGGCACGCGGGCAGCTGGTGGGCGCTGGTGGACATCACCCTGCGCATGCTCAAGCCCAAAGAGCTGTTCAAGGCCCAGGGCTTCCCCGAGGGGTACGTGATCCACGAAATCCCCAACCCCGCCCTGCTGTTCAAAGACGGCAAGCAGGCCGCCCACCCCCTGCAGGTGCCCCGCATCCCCCTGTCAGCCACAGCCCAGGTGCGCATGTGCGGCAACAGCGTCAGCCCACCCCAGGCCGAGGCGCTGGTGCGGGCGAATTTTGGGCATGAAGCCGCATGGATGGTGGCAGCATGACCACGCCCACCTTGGACACCCTCCTGCAGGCCTACATCGACTGCCGCCAGCACAAGCGCAATACCACAAGCGCCCGCGAGTTCGAACAGCACCTGGAGCGCAACCTGTGCGACCTGCACGCCGAGCTGCTGGACGGCAGCTACCGGCCCGGACGCAGCATCTGCTTTGCCATAACCCGCCCCAAGCCGCGCGAGGTGTGGGCTGCGCAGTTCCGCGACCGCATCGTGCACCACCTGCTGTACAACCACATCGGCCCGCGCTTCGAGGCATCGTTTGTGGCCGACTCCTGCGCCTGCATCCCGGGCCGTGGCACCCTGTACGGCGCCCAGCGGCTGGAGGCCCAGGTGCGCAGCTGCACCCAGAACTGGGCCCGCCCGGCCTTCTACCTGAAGTGCGATTGCGCCAATTTCTTCGTCAGCATCCGCAAGCCCATCCTGCTGCAGCGCCTGGCCGTCCGCATTCATGAGCCCTGGTGGCTGGCCCTGGCCACCACCATCCTGATGCACGACCCGCGCACCGACGTGGAGGTGCGCGGCAAGGCCAGCACCCTGCGCCGCGTGCCCGCGCACAAAAGCCTGTTCAACGCGCCGGCCGACACCGGCCTACCCATTGGCAACCTGAGCAGCCAGTTCTTTGCCAACGTGCTGCTCGACAGCCTGGACCAGTACGCCAAGCACCAGCTGCGCGCGCCGCACTACGTGCGCTATGTGGATGACTTCGTGCTGCTGCACCCAGATGCCCAGTGGCTCAGCGCCGCGCTGCGCGACATCACCGCCTGGCTGCCAGCACACCTGGGCGTGCAGCTCAACCCCAGCAAAACCATCCTGCAGCCGGTTGAACGAGGTATCGACTTTGTGGGCCAGGCCATCAAACCCTGGCGCCGCACCACCCGCCGCCGCACCCTGGCCAGCGCCCTGCAGCGCATCGAGCAGCTGCCCGCCGCCGAGGTTTTCAGCGCAGGCAACAGCTACCTGGGGCTAGTGCGCCAGGCCAGCCACAGCCACAAAGAGCGGGCGGCGGTGTGCCGGGCGCTACTCAAGCGCGGGCATGCGGTGGAAGGGTTGAATTTGAGCAAGGCATTTCGGAGGAATGAGGCATGACCACAACTGCAAACCACATCGCCACACTTGTTGCACCACCCCAGTACAACGACAGCAGCCTGCTGCGCGCCTCCGACATTTTTAGCACCCCAAGGCGGCGCGGCGTGCTGCCCATCGGCAAGACCACGTTCTACCGCTGGGTGAATACAGGCCTGGCGCCCGAAGGGAAAAAGGTGGGCGGCACCCCCTTGTGGCCCTATTCCGCCATCAGGCAGCTGGCAGAGCACCCACCCCAGGGCTAGTGATGGCGTCGATGCGGTCTGCGTACCACTGCAGGGCCTTGCGCCGTTCGTCGGCCAGCTCTGCATGGGTGTACGCGGCCACCACCTGATTGCGCTCCTGGTGGGCCAGCAGAAGCTCAATCACATCGCGCGAGAACCCGTTTTCTTTGAGCAGCGTGGCCGCCGTGCCGCGCAGGCCGTGCGGCGCAAACTCAGGCTCGCCAAAGTCAAGGCGGCCAAACATGTGATTCAGGGTGGCATCGCCCATGGGCCGCCCTTCCCCGCCCCGGTACCGCATGGGGAACATGTAGGCGCCGTGCCCGGTCATCTTGTGCAGGTCACGCAGCAGCGCCACCGCCTGGCGCGACAAGTACACCCGGTGGGCGCGCTTCATCTTCATCCGCTCGGCAGGCACATCCCACACCCCCGCATCCAGATCCACCTCAGGCCACTGGCCAAGCCGCAGCTCTGACTTGCGCAGCAAGGTGTATGCCAGCAGTTTGGCCGCCATCACCGTCACCATGCTGGCCCCGGCCTGCTTGTCCAGCTCGCGCCAGAACGCGGCCAACTGAGGCTCACGCAGGTGCACATGGTGCTTTTTGGGCGGGATCACGATGGCGCCGCGCACCGCGATGGCGGGGTTGGACTCAACGATCAGTTTGCGTATCGCGTAGTTGTAGACCTGCTGCACGATCACCCGGCACCGATCAGCCGTCACCGGTGTGGCCCTGCAGCCCTCCATCACCTTCAGCACGTCTGCCGCCTTCACCTGGCCCAGCGCCTTGTCGCCAATGATGGGATTGATGTACGAGTCCAGAAACCTAATGTTCTGGGCCCGGTATGACGCCGACCGGTAAAACAGCGTCTCCTTGACCCACAGCGCAGCAAAGTCCCTGAACGCCACCCCGCGCCGCGCCTCATCCTCGCGCGCATGCTCATCGCGCCTGCGCTCCTCCACCGGGTCGATACCTTGGGCCACCTTGGCACGCAGCACCGCGTGCTGGTCACGCGCTTGGGCAATCGAAATCTCGGGGAACGGGCCAATGGTCAGTTTGGGCCGCCGCCCCTGGAACGAGTAGATGTACCGCCAGATCTTGGTGCCGGTGGTCAGCACCTCGACATACAGCCCACCGCCATCCAGCAGCAGGTAGTTTTTGTCTTTGGGCTTGGCCGCCGCGAGCTGTGACGCCTTGAGCTGGTAGTTGATCGCGCGGCTATCGGCCATGAGTGTTCCATGAAGGTTGAGGCACCGACCACCATGGAACACCATGGGACAGGGCATGGAACAAATTATATGGAACGCCCCGGAACGCTTGAGAACGCAGAGGGCAGAAAAAAGCCCGGCGCATAGAGGGCTGGGCGTTTTTTCGGGGCTTCAAAGAACCTACCGAAACGCGATCACATGTTGTCGATCATCACCTGCCCAAAACCCGAGCAGCTCACCTGCGTGGCGCCGTCCATCAGGCGCGCGAAGTCGTAGGTCACCTTCTTGGAGGCAATCGACTTTTCGAGCGAGCTGATGATCAGGTTCGCGGCTTCTATCCAGCCCATGTGGCGCAGCATCATTTCGGCCGACAAAATTTCAGAGCCGGGGTTCACGTAGTCCTTGCCCGCGTACTTGGGGGCGGTGCCGTGCGTGGCTTCAAAGCAGGCCACCGAGTCGGACATGTTGGCGCCGGGCGCAATGCCGATACCGCCCACCTGGGCAGCCAGGGCATCCGAGATGTAGTCGCCATTGAGGTTGAGCGTGGCCACCACCGAGTATTCAGCGGGGCGCAGCAGAATTTGCTGCAGGAAGGCGTCGGCAATGCTGTCCTTGATGGTGATTTCTTTGCCCGTCTTGGGGTTCTTGAGACGGCACCATGGGCCACCATCGATCAATTGCGCACCGAACTCCTTTTGCGCCAGGGCGTAGGCCCAGTCGCGGAAGCCGCCCTCGGTGTACTTCATGATGTTGCCCTTGTGCACGATGGTCACGCTGGGCTTGTCGTTGTCGATGGCGTACTGGATGGCCTTGCGCACCAGGCGCTCGGTGCCCTCGATGGAAACAGGCTTGACGCCGATGCCCGATGTGTTGGGGAAGCGGATTTTTTTCACGCCCATCTCGTCCTGCAAAAACTTGATGAGCTTCTTGGCTTTGTCGGACTGCGCTTCGAATTCGATGCCAGCGTAGATGTCTTCCGAGTTCTCACGGAAGATCACCATGTTGGTCTTTTCGGGCTCTTTCAGCGGCGAAGGCACGCCCTTGAAATACTGCACAGGGCGCAGGCAGACGTACAAGTCCAGCTCCTGGCGCAGTGCCACGTTGAGCGAGCGGATGCCGCCGCCCACGGGCGTCGTCAGCGGGCCCTTGATGGACACCACATACTCGCGCAGCACCTGCAGGGTTTCCTCCGGCAGCCACACATCGGGGCCATACACCTTGGTGGATTTCTCGCCCGCGTAGACCTCCATCCAGTGGATCTTTTTCTTGCCGCCATAGGCTTTGGCCACCGCGGCATCCACCACCTTGATCATCACGGGCGTGATATCGAGGCCCGTGCCGTCGCCTTCAATGAAGGGGATGATGGGCTGATCTGGCACATTCAGGGACATGTCGGCATTGACGGTGATCTTCTGGCCTTCGGCAGGCACCGTGATGTGCTGGTAGCTGGTCATGGGGGGTGTCTCCTGGGAATCTGAAACGGGTCGGCAGATGGGCCAAGCAGCCCAATTCCAGACCATTCTAATGAGAAAAATTTGTGGGCAAGACCCTGTCAACCCATCGGTCGCTGCTATCGTTGCCCGTGGAGCCGCACGGATTTTCGTGTGGCCCAAATCTCCTGTTCACAACGGAAACGGCATATATGAAAAAACTCCTCGCTGTCCTCGTGACTGGTCTGATCGCCGCCAGTGCCTTTGCACAAACGCCTGCGACCGCACCAGCAACCCCAGCCCCCGCTGCAGCCACCGCAGCAGCACCCGCTCCCATGGCCGCTCCTGCTGCGGCACCGGTAGCCGAAACCAAGAAGGCGACCAAAGCCAACAAGACGGCCAAATCAGCTAAATCAGCAAAAACCACGAAGGCCGCCGAGAAGAAGACCACCAAAAAGGTCGCCAAGAAAAAGACCGCAAAAAAATTGGCCTGACGCTGGCTTGCGGGCCTCTTTGTGGGGCCCCGCCGACTGGTTCAAAATCGCCCGCATCTGCGGGCGTTCTTTTTGGTAGACCGCATGTGCCAACCTGAACCGGTGAACTTACCGCCTGATCCGCAATCCGTCCTTCGTCATCTGCACTCCTTACCTGAAAGCCATGGTCATGATCGCTTCTCGCCCCGTTGTAGCCCCCCCATCCACCTCCCGGGCCACGCGCAGGGCAGTCCGGTGGACACATGCCTTGGGGGTATTGGCATGCACAGCAACACTGCACGCTGGCAGCGCCGCCGCGCAGGAAGGGCCCCAGCTGAACCTGCAGCGCGTGGAGCTGACCGCCGGCATGCACCGCATCGATGCGCAGGTGGCGCAGGCGCCCCAGGAGCGCCAGATCGGTCTGATGCACCGCAAGGAAATGCCCCAGCACGAGGGCATGCTGTTTGTGTTTGAGCAACCCGCCCAGCAGTGCTTCTGGATGAAAAACACGCTGCTGCCGCTCACGGCAGCGTTTGTGGACGACGACGGCACCATCGTGAACCTGGCCGACATGAAGCCGCAGACGCTGGATTCGCACTGCTCAGACAAACCTGTGCGCTACGTGCTGGAGATGAACCAAGGCTGGTTTGCGAAGAAGGGGATCAAGGCGGGCGCCAAACTGGGGGGTGCGCCGTTCAAACGCCAATGAGCGCGCGCCACCTCACTATCATTTAAATAGCTGCCAGCGCTTTAATGACAAGCGATAGAGGCCTAAAAGGCTTCAAACCCCCATAAAAAAACGGCCCGAAGGCCGCTTTTTGTTTCTGCGGGTGTGCCCAACAGTTTTGACCTGCGATCAGGCAAAGTTGGCTTCAGCAAACTTCCAGTTCACCAGGCTCGACAGGAAGGTCTCGACAAACTTGGGACGCTGGTTGCGGTAGTCGATGTAGTAGGCGTGTTCCCACACGTCCACCGTCAGCAGTGCCTTGTCGGCGGTGGTCAGTGGCGTGCCAGCTGCGCCGGTGTTGACGATGTCGACGCTGCCGTCAGCCTTCTTCACCAGCCAAGTCCAGCCGGAGCCAAAGTTGCCCACGGCGGACTTCACAAACGCTTCCTTGAAGGCTGCGTAGCTGCCCCACTTGGCGTTGATGGCGTCGGCCAGCGCGCCGGTTGGCTCACCGCCACCTTGGGGGGCCATGCAGTTCCAGAAGAACGTGTGGTTCCAGATCTGGGCTGCGTTGTTGTAGATGCCGCCGCTCGACTTCTTGATGATCTCTTCGAGCGTCATCGCTTCGAATTCGGTGCCCTTTTGCAGGTTGTTGAGGTTCACCACATAGGCGTTGTGATGCTTGCCGTGGTGGTACTCCAGGGTTTCCTGGCTGTAGTTCGGCGCCAGGGCGTCGATGGCATAGGGCAGCGGGGGAAGGGTGTGTTCCATGTGGTGTTTCCTTGTGGTTTGAAATTCTGGGATGCCTGGGACGCCATCTGCAACGCGTTCCTGAGCAATGCAGTCGGGCACAGCGCAAGGGGGCATTGTAGAAAGATCAGGTGACCTGTGCAGGATCGGGACGGGCAGGGATGGGTGAAAACCGCAGAAAGACCGATAACACGCTGCTGTCCTACATAGGCCTTTCGCTCACTGCACTCCATCAGCGGGACCTCTTGGCTTTATCAGCACCTCTCCCATGGGGCGCGGTAGGCAGAGAGATCACAGCAGGCGCGGCTGTCCCACCGTCACATCCAACGCCCCATCGGCCAGGGTGGCTCGCAAGGCGTCGCCGGGCTGCGCCTGCCGGACGCTGGTCACCGCCTGCCCTGTGGTGTCGGTCAGCAGCGCATAACCGCGCTGCAGCACCAGGCGCGGGTCCAGCAGGTCCAGCCGTAGTGCAGCCCGGTCCAGGCGGTCGCAATGCTGCACCAGGCGGCGTTGCATTTTTTGAGGTATTTCGGCCTCTAGCGCTTGTTGAGCCTGCGCCAACCGCTGCAATTTCAGTAGCACGCCATGGTGCATACGCTGCGCGAGGCGGGCTAACTGCATTTGCTGGCGGGCCACCAGCCCGGACGGCCGACCCAGACGTGCTGCTGCTTGGTCCAGCCGCTGGTGCCGCGCGTCAAGCTGGCGCTGCACGCCGTCCGCGATGCGTTCGGCCAGCAGGTCCAGCGCACCCAGCCACACATCGCGAGGCTGCGAAACCAGCTCCGCCGCTGCGGTGGGCGTGGGCGCGCGCAGGTCGGCGCAGAAGTCGGCAATGGTGAAGTCGGTCTCGTGCCCCACGCCGCAGACCAGCGGCACCGGGCTTTGCACGATGGTGCGGGCCAGCCGCTCGTCGTTGAAGGCCCACAGGTCTTCGATGGAACCGCCCCCACGCACCAGCAGGATGACGTCAATCGCTGGTTTTTTAGTCAAATCGGCCTCTAGCGCTTGCCCTGCTTGCGCAAGTAGATACAGTTTTGATAGCGCCGCAATGATGGATGCCGGTGCAGCCCCGCCCTGTACCTGGGCCGGCACCAACACCACTGGAATGTGCGGCACCCGGCGGCGCAGCGCGGTCACCACATCGTGCAAGGCGGCAGCGCCTAGGGATGTGACCAGGCCGATGCCCCGTGGCTGCAATGGCAGGGGGCGTTTGCGTGCGGTGTCAAACAGTCCTTCGGTTTCGAGCTGCGCCTTGAGTCGCAGGAACTGCTCGAACAACGCGCCCTGCCCGGCCCGCTGCATGCTTTCGACAATGAACTGCAGATCGCCGCGCGCTTCATAGACACCCAGGCGACCCCGCACTTCCACCAATTCGCCATCGCGCGGCGAAAAGTCAAGCAGGGTGGCGGCACGGCGGAACATGGCGCAACGCAACTGCCCATTCGCGTCCTTGATCGAAAAATAACAATGCCCGCTGGATGCGCGCGAGAAGCCCGTTATCTCGCCGCGCACCGCGACAGGATTGAATCTCGCCTCCAGGGCATCAGCAATGGCGCGGCACAGCGCGCCAACTTCCCACACGCGGGGCGTCGCAGCGTGGCCTGGGCGATCAAGCATGAGACGCGGCGCGCCTTTGCGCGGTGCTTGAAGGGCGAGTACTCCACAGAAACGACCGAGCGGACCACTGGCCTGCGGCCCCACACAAAACCGGCCGCAAAACACCAGAGCACGTGCAAGCTGTTGATTTATATACGTTTTTCACTGCACAATTTTTCATCAATCTGTTGCAAGCACGGCGTGGCGCCACTTTGCGAGGTTGTCGGAGAGGGTTGCCCACAAAGTTATCCACAGTTTTTGTGGGTGAGCGGCCCCGCATATGGGGCGCACAGCAACGTAACGGTTTGTGACGAAGTGGTGCGATGAAGCTGGGCCATAATCGTCGATTGCTTTCATCTGCGCGGAGAGAGATTTGCTGTCCATCATACAAGCCGCAGGCTGGCCGATCTGGCCCCTGATCGCGTGTTCCATCCTGGGACTGGCGCTGATTTTTGAACGTTTTGTGGCCCTCAAAACGGCCCGCGTTGCCCCCCCCAAACTGCTGGACGAGGCCATCACGGTGTCGTCCAAGTCGGTGCCCACGCCGGACGTGGTGAACCAGCTGGCCCAGAACTCCGCGCTGGGTGAAGTGCTGGCCACGGGCCTGCGCACCCTCAACAGCAATCCCCAGTGCAGTGAGACCGATCTGCGCTCCGCTATGGAAGGCGCGGGCCGCAGCGTGGCACACCGGCTTGAGAAATACCTGTCTGCCCTGGCCACCATTGCCTCGGCGGCTCCTCTGCTCGGCCTGCTGGGCACGGTAATCGGGATGATCGAGATTTTTGGCTCGCAAGCGGGCACGGGCGGCATGGGTCAGGCCATGGGCGGTGGCAACCCTGGCCAGTTGGCGCACGGTATTTCGATTGCGCTGTACAACACCGCATTCGGGTTGATCGTAGCCATCCCGGCGCTGATCTTCTGGCGCTACTTCCGTGCACGGGTGGATGCGTATCTGCTCACGCTGGAGCTGGCCTCCGAGCAGTTTGTGCGCCACATCCTGCGCCTGCGCAAGTTGAAATAAGGCGGGCCCTTCGCCTGTTGCCCACCCGGCCTCCCGCCCTTTCAAAGCCTTGCCCATGAACTTCAGCCCCCGGCCCAAGAACGAGCCCGAGATCAACCTGATCCCGTTCATCGACGTGCTGCTGGTGATCCTCATCTTTCTGATGCTGACCACCACCTACAGCAAGTTCACCGAACTACAGCTGACCTTGCCCGTGGCCGACGCCGAGCAGCAGCGCGACCACCCCAAGGAAGTGATCGTGTCGGTGGCCGCTGACGGCCGCTACGCCGTCAACAAAACCGGTGTGGACGGCAAAAGCGTGGACGCCATCGCCCAGGCTCTGCGCACGGCCGCCAGCGCGGGTCGCGACAGCGTGGTGATCATCAGCGCCGACGCCATGTCGCCGCACCAATCGGTGGTCACCGTGATGGAAGCCGCGCGCCTCGTGGGTCTGACGCAGATCACCTTCGCCACGCAGTCGTCGGCAGCGGGCCGCGCCGCCAGCCGCTAACCGGCATGGCTGCCTCCGGGCCGCAGCCGCCCTCTTCCTCGCCCGCTCGGCCGTCGGCCTCGCCTCCCTTTGGACACCAACCAGCCCCAGCGCCGTCCACACAACGCGGTCTGCAAAAGATATGGCAGACGCGCGGCATCGATGCCTGGGTGCTTTGGCCAGTGTCACTCATCTACGGCGCCTTGGTACACATTCGCCGCAGCCTGTACCGGGCCGGATGGCTGAAAGCTCAGCATCCAGGCCGCCCCGTGGTGGTGGTGGGCAACGTCATCGCCGGGGGGGCAGGTAAAACCCCTGTGGTCATTGCCATCGTGCGTCATTTGCAGGCCCGTGGCCTGCGCCCCGGGGTGATTTCCCGGGGGTACGGGCGCAGCACTACCGACTGCAGAGCCGTTGCACCCGACAGCCTGGCCGACGAGGTGGGCGATGAACCCTTACTGATGGCGCACAGCTTTGCCAACGGGCCCGGTGGCGCAGGCCAAGTCCCTGTGTTTGTGGCCCGACGCCGCATCACGGCGGCCCAGGCCCTGCTGGCCGCCCACCCGGATACCGATGTGATCGTGTGCGATGACGGTCTGCAGCACCTGGCGCTGCAATGCGATCTGGAGATCTGTATCTTCAACGACCAGGGCGTTGGCAACGGCTTTCTTCTGCCTGCGGGCCCACTGCGCGAGCCCTGGCCGCGCGCCGTGGATTTTGTGCTGCATGCTGGCCACGCTGTGCCCGGTGGCGCAGCCCCGGCGTTTGCGGTGCAACGTACGCTGGCTCCCTTTGCGTTGCGCTCCGACGGAAGCAAGCTGCCCCTGGCCCAGTTGCAAGGCCAGCCGTTACATGCGGTGGCGGCGGTTGCCCGTCCTGGGGACTTCTTTGCCATGCTGCTGGCGCAAGGGCTGACGCTGGCACACACCGAGCCCTTGCCTGATCACTATGATTTCAATAGCTGGAAGCGTTTATCAGATAAGCGCCACACGCTGATTTGCACCGAAAAAGACGCCGTTAAACTGTGGGCGCAGCACCCGGATGCACTGGCCGTGCCGCTGCAACTGCAGGTGGACCCGGCGTTCTTCGGTGCGCTGGACGCGCGCTTGGACATCCTCCTCGCAGCGGCCCCGACAGCCCGCCACCCGCCGCTATCATCCCCGTCTGCCTGAACGAACCCTGCTTTTTGAAAGCCCGCGCCATGGATCCCAAACTGCTTGAACTGCTGGTCTGCCCTGTCACCAAAGGCCCGCTGACCTTTGACCGCGAGGCGCAAGAACTTGTCTCCCGCAGCGCACGGCTGGCCTACCCGGTGCGCGACGGGATTCCGGTGCTGCTGGAGAACGAAGCCCGCACGCTGACCGACGAGGAACTGGAGCAGTGACCGACGCGGCCAACAGCGGTAAACCCGGGGCCACCCCCACCCTTCCGTTTACCGTGCTGATCCCGGCACGCATGGCTTCCAGCCGCCTGCCGGACAAACCCCTCGCGGACATTGCCGGCCAGCCCATGGTGGTGCGGGTCGCCAGGCGCGCTGCCCAAAGCGCTGCGGTGCGCGTGGTCGTGGCAGCCGACGACACCCGCATTCTGCAAGCCTGCGCCGACCACGGCATCGAAGCCATACTGACCCGTGCAGACCACGCCAGCGGCAGCGACCGCCTGGCCCAGGCCTGCACCGATCTGGGGCTGGATGGCGACGACATCGTTGTCAACGTACAGGGCGATGAGCCGCTGATGGACCCGGACCTCATCAATGCCGTGGCCGCCCTGTTGCAAGACCATGACGGGAAGCGGCCTGAAGCCAGCATGGGCACCGCAGCGCACGCCATCGCATCCCTGGCGGACTACACCAACCCGAATGTGGTGAAGGTGGTGCTGGACGCGCGGGGCCTGGCGCACTACTTCAGCCGCGCGCCTATCCCGTTTGCGCGTGACCTGCCGGACACCGCATGGTGGCAAGGTGCCGCCCAGGCCGCTGCGCCCGGTGTTGCAAGCCTGACAGGGTTTACGCCGCTGCGCCATGTCGGCATCTACAGTTATCGCGCGCGCTTCTTGCGGCAATTCCCATCGCTTGCGCCAGCCCCGACCGAAGCGGTGGAGGCGCTGGAGCAGTTGCGGGCCCTGTGGCATGGCCATCCGATTGCCGTGCATCTGGCCGCCGCAGCCCCCGGGCCGGGTGTGGACACGCCCGAAGATCTGGAGCGGGTACGCCGTCTTTTTAGCTGAACGCAGCAGTACCGCGCCGTGCACCGGTCGGCATCGTCACACGGGTGTCTTCCAAGGGTGCCAGCGGTCGGCCCGTGTAAGTCAGCGCAAGGTGGTCACATGCTATCCTCGACCGCAACGAGAGCACCGCATCCCGGGCGCACAGAACGGCTTCAGGTGCCTTTCGCACGCCCCCGCCAGCGGCGCCACCGATTTCTAACCTTCGAGGACATCCATGAGACTGATTCTGTTGGGCGCGCCTGGCGCCGGAAAGGGCACGCAAGCCACGTTCATCTGCCAGAAGTACGGCATCCCGCAAATCTCCACCGGCGACATGCTGCGCGCAGCCGTCAAGGCGGGCACGCCTCTGGGCCTGCAAGCCAAGGCGGTGATGGATTCCGGTGCCCTGGTCAGCGACGACATCATCATCGGTCTTGTGAAAGAACGCATCACGCAACCTGACTGCGCACACGGCTTTCTGTTTGACGGCTTCCCCCGCACCATTCCGCAGGCAGACGCGATGAAGGCGGCGGGCGTCAAGCTCGACTACGTGCTCGAAATCGATGTGCCATTCGACGCCATCATCGAACGCATGAGCGGCCGTCGCTCGCACCCCGCCAGCGGCCGCACCTACCACGTCAAGTTCAACCCGCCCAAGGTGGACGGCAAGGACGACGTAACAGGTGAAGACCTGATCCAGCGCGAAGACGACAAGGAAGAAACCGTGCAAAAGCGCCTGCAGGTCTATAGCGACCAGACGCGCCCCTTGGTGGACTACTACAGCAGCTGGGCCAAGGCCGAACCTGCGACAGCACCCAAATACCGCGCCATCAGCGGCACCGGCAGCGTGGACGAAATCACTGCACGCGCCTTCGAAGCCCTGGCCAGCTGATCGCCAACGCGCCAGTTGCTGGCGCAGGCGTTGGCAACTACCAGCCAAAAAAAGCGACGCACCTCACTGGGTGTGTCGCTTTTTTTATGGCGCTGACAGAAGTGCCCCGCCTCGCTACACACCTTCGGGGTCAGGCAGGCCCTGACCGCAACGCGTAGGCCTTGCCATCGACAAACAGGTATTCAGCGCGCAGCACCGCGTCGCCTCTTTCTTCACGCAGTGTAAAGCCCACCACCGACAGCACTGTGCCTGGCTTGATCTCTTGCACCTGCCAGGCCTGCATGCGGGTGAGCGGCGCCAGTTCGATCTCCCATGTCCGGTCTTTGCGGGTGGGTAACACGGTTTTGGCCAGCAGCGCCTTGCCGTCCACCGGCGAGGTCTGCGCGGGCACTGCCCGCTGCGCCAGATCGGCAGGCAGCTTCAGGCCAGCGGGCAGTTCCAGCTCCAGCTCGGCATGGGGGTTCTGCCAACGCACCTTGCGCACCGTGCCTTCCAGATAAATGGGGCGCTCGGGGTCAAAACTGCTCCAGCCATGGTGCGCGCGGGCGCCCAGCGGCAGGGCTGCAGCGACCACAAGCAGGTTACGACGTTGCAGGCTCATAGCGGTTCTCTCCTTGCTAAACATAGGCAATCCAGCGGCCGCACGCCACCACGGCCAGCCAGACCACGGTGGATGCGAGCATCTGCGCACGGGCCAGCCCGTCCAGACGCGCCAATGACCCGCGCCCATGGAACCACGCAGCGTTGCAGCCTGCAAGCATTAACAACAGCATCTTCAAGGTGAATACGCGGTTGCTCAGCAGCTCGGCGGGCTGCGTGGCAAACATCAGCAGGCCCGACGCGGCTACCAGCCCAAACCCGCACAACGCGACCGAAAGACTCAACCGGGCCAAGTCTTTGACCGGCAGCGCCGCACCCCGGCCAAACACCCGCAGCTCCAGCAACACCAGATTGCCCAGCAGCAGCGCAATGCCCACGATATGCACCACCTCCAGCGCAGGGTAGGCCCAGACGTGGGTCCTGAGTGCAGTAAACATGCGGGCAGCTTCTTTCTTGCGATTTAGTTGAGCAGGTCAAGCATCAATGCAATGCGCGCTTTGACGGGAGACAGGCCGAGCGAATCGGGAAACAGATCACCGGGCTTGGGCAACACCTGCCCCTCTGGGCAGCGTGTAGACCGCACGATCTTCACACCCGCATCGTGAGCACGCAGCAACGCGGCTTCCAGCGCATGGTGAATGGTGCCGTTTCCCGTACAAGCCACCACCAGGCCCTGCACACCGTCGCGCACCAGCGCATCGACCACTGCGCCTGTGGCGCCTGCGTGGCTGATGACGATCTCAACGCGGGGCCAGGTGGCAACGTCCGCTATCTTTTCAATAGCTACCAGCGCTTTACCATCAAGCGCTAGAGGCCAATTTTTTGTCAAACGGAGTGTTCCCTCCTCCACAAATCCCAGGGGACCTGCGTCGCACGACGTGAACGCATGGACGCGGTACGGATGCACCTTCTGCACATGCCGCGCACCATGCACCTCGCCGGAAGCCACCATCAGCACGCCGGTGGCGCCGGGTGTCATGGCCACGGCAGCGGCATCGAGCAGGTTCTGGGGGCCATCGGGCGTCAATGCCGTGGCCGGGCGCATGGCGCAGGTCAACACCACGGGCTTGCGGGCATCCAGCACCTGGTGCAGAAACCAGGCGGTTTCTTCCAGCGTGTCGGTGCCGTGGGTGATGACGATGCCCCGCACTTCCGGGTCCGCCAGATGGTGGGCGCACCGCAACGCCAACACACGCCACACCGCGCCATCCATGTCCTTGCTGTCGATCTGAGCGACTTGCTCGGTCTGCAACGCACCGGCTACGGCTTGCAAACCAGGAACAGCCTCCAGTAACTGGGCCACACCGACTTGGGCCGCCGTGTAGCCAATGTTGTCCCCCGCTTGCGCCGAGGTGCCCGCAATCGTGCCCCCAGTGCCCAAAACCACAATTTTTTGCCCACTCACTTGCGCACTCCGAAAAACTGGTGAAAAATACAGTTACTGGATTAAAAAACAGTTGTCTATCACTGTAGCTGCCTCCACCGGAAACCACCATGCTCGACAACCCCAAACTCACTGCCCGCCAGCAACAGATTCTGGATCTCATCCAGACCGCCATTGCACGCACCGGCGCGCCCCCCACCCGTGCAGAAATCGCTGCCGAGCTGGGGTTCAAGTCCGCCAATGCCGCTGAAGAGCACCTGCAAGCCCTGGCGCGCAAGGGAGTGATTGAACTGGTCAGCGGGACCTCGCGCGGCATCCGTCTGCGCAGCGAAACCGTGCGCTCCATCAACGCAGCCCGTGGCAACCAGTTCAGCCTGCCTATTCCCGGCTTGTCGCAACTGGTGCTGCCCTTGGTGGGGCGTGTGGCTGCAGGCTCGCCCATTCTCGCGCAGGAACATGTCGACCAAACCTACAGCGTGGAAAACAGCCTGTTCCAGCACAGGCCCGATTACCTGCTGAAGGTGCGCGGCATGTCGATGCGGGACGCCGGCATCATGGATGGCGACCTGCTCGCCGTGCAATCAACCCGCGAGGCCCGCAACGGCCAGATCATCGTGGCGCGGCTGGGGGATGACGTGACCGTCAAACGCCTGCGCCGCACCGCTACCGCCATTGAGTTGCTGCCTGAAAACCCCGACTACCCCGTCATCGTGGTCCAGCCTGGCGAACCGTTTGAAATTGAAGGCCTCGCGGTCGGGCTGATCCGCAACACCATGCTGATGTAAATCAGCCATTCATTCAGCTGCACCGCAGGTGGCGGGCGTTTGGGGACTGATGGCGAGTTGCCATCAGCACCACAGCCCTGCGGTGTTGCTTCGCCTTGCAATCCTGCCTATGTCCACCCCCCGAACTTCGGAGTTTTCACATGGGAATTGCTTTGTCCACCCTTTCCACCTTGCCCGCCCCACTGCGCGCGCTCTCCCGCTGGCTGCAGCAAAACCTCTTTCTGGAGACGGAAAAGCCCGCAGAAAATGCGACCGCGCCCTCGCACTCAAATACACCGTCGCACACATCGCTTGGCCATACCAGCCCTCGCCACCAAGGTGCGTCCGCAGGATCGGGCAACGCTGCAGGCAGTCCTGCATCTCCATCGCCCACCGGCAGTCGGCCCCTGCGCGGAAACTGGCCCTTCAACGTGAGGCCACCGGCCACCGCACCACACGCTCCGGTTGGGCAATCGGCATCCAACAGCAATCGGTCGTTCCTCCCCCATTCATCCTTAAGTTGCAGGGACGCTTTTTTTGCATCGCTCTCTTGTACTGAAGGGCGAACACACCGGTCTGCCCGGGTGTTGCGACGGATGTCTGACGCGGGCAGCGGCAGGATTGTCATCGCCGGACGAATGGCCGACGTATGCGCCGAACTGGACCGAATGGCAGCCCTGGAAAGTTTGCAAACCCGGTAGGGCAGTGCTCGCAAGACTCTTCAACGGGCTGAGAGGCTGAGAGTTTTTTATCCGGCCCGCCTTGCACACCAAAACGTCCCTGCGCGTCGTTGCAAATGCTCGCCATAACCCGCCCTATGGCTGTCCTTTGCGCCTTTCCGGGCTCGGCTATAAAATTCTTAGCCTTTGAGCTCAACGGTTTGCACCGCGCGGGTAACAACGTTGGGTGCAAATGTGGCTTGTCAGACGCTGTACCGACTGGCTTTTGACCCAGAACCGCAGATACCTCTTGCCATACAGGCAGTCCATCAACACTCCGTCACCAAAACCGCAGCGTTTTGATGCGCCGTTCACCCGTACCGGGCACCGCGGCTTTGCCTGCCAAGGCACAATGGCGCAATGAATATTGTGATCCTCGACGACTATCAGGATGCGGTGCGCAAGCTCCACTGCGCCTCCCGACTCGACGCCTACACCGCCAAGGTCTACACCAACACCGTCAAGGGACTGGGCCAGCTGTCCGTCAGGCTCAAGGATGCCGACATCATCGTACTGGTGAGGGAGCGCACGCAGATTACGCGTCAGCTGGTGGAGAAGCTGCCGCGACTCAAACTCATCGCCCAGACCGGCAAGATTGGCAACCATATTGACGTGGCAGCATGCACCGAGCGAGGTATTGCGGTGGCAGAAGGGGTTGGATCCCCCGTGGCACCCGCCGAACTTACCTGGGCCTTGGTCATGGCGGCGATGCGCAGACTGCCACAGTACATCTCCAACCTCAAGCACGGGGCCTGGCAGCAGTCGGGGCTGAAGACCGCCTCCATGCCACCCAATTTTGGAGTGGGCAGCGTGCTGCGCGGCAAAACGCTCGGCATTTGGGGCTATGGCCGCATCGGCCAGCTGGTGGCGGGCTATGGGCGCGCGTTCGGCATGAATGTGCGCGTCTGGGGCCGCGAGGCCTCGCGGGCGCAGGCACTCACCGACGGATACCAGGCAGCCACTACGCGCGAAGAGTTTTTCTCACAGTGCGATGTAGTCTCACTGCACCTTCGCCTCAACGATGAAACCCGTGGAATCATCTCGCTCGAAGACCTTTCGAGCATGAAACCTACGTCGCTGCTCGTCAACACATCGCGCGCCGAACTCATCGAACCCGATGCACTGATCGCCGCCCTGAACCGCGGGCGCCCCGGCATGGCTGCGGTCGACGTGTTCGAGAGCGAACCCATTTTGCAAGGCCACGCCCTCTTGCGGCTGGAGAACTGCATCTGCACGCCCCATATAGGCTATGTCGAGCAGGACAGCTATGAGCTGTATTTTGGTGCGGCCTTCGACAATGTCATCAATTTCATCAAGGGCACACCCACGAACATCGTGAACCCCGGCTCGCTGCAGGTGCGACGCTAAGCCTTCGCATCGCACAGCGTTAAAACCAGGCGTTGACGCACAAATAAAAAGGCTTCCCGAGGGAAGCCTTTTTGCTTTGACAAGGCACCGAGGTGCCTTGCCGATATCAAGAGATCGCTGAAATTACAGCGGAGTCTTCTTGCCGTCCTTGTAGACGTACAGCGTGATGGAAGGGTTCTTCATTTCGCCGTTGGGTTCGAAGGCGATGGTCGAGGTCACGCCCTTGAAATTCGACTTGGCCAGTTCGTTCACGTAGACCTTGGGGTCGACTGAGTTGGCACGCTTCATGGCGTCCACCAGCAGGAACGTGGCGTCGTAGGTGTAAGGGCTGTAGACTTGGAATTGACCAGGGTACTTGGCATCGTACTTGGCCTTCCAGGCCGTCCCGCCAGGCATCTTGGCCAGCGAAGAGCCGCCTTCAGCGCAGATCACGTTGCCCAGGGTCTTGGCGCCAGCCGCGAGCTTGGCGATTTCCGATGTGCAGACGCCGTCACCACCGAAGTACTTGACGTTGCCCATGCCCAGCTGTTCCATCTGGCGCAGCATAGGACCGGCTTGAGGGTCCATACCGCCGTAGAACACGGCATCGGGGTTCTTGGACTTGATGGCGGTCAGAATAGCCATGAAGTCAGTGGCCTTGTCGTGCGTGAACTGCTCGTCCACCACCTTCATGCCCTTGGCAACTGCCGTCTTCTTGAACACATCTGCCACGCCTTGGCCGTAGGCGGTACGGTCATCGATGATGGCAACGGTCTTGAGCTTGAGCGTATCCACAGCGTAGAAAGCCAGTCCAGCGCCCAGGGCGTTGTCGTTGGCGATGATGCGGAACGTGGTCTTGTAACCAGGCTTGGTCAGGTTGGGGTTGGTCGCAGCGCCAGTCACCATCGGAATACCGCAGTCGTTGTAGACCTTGGAAGCTGGGATGGTGGTACCGGAGTTGAGGTGACCGACAACGCCTGCGACTTTGGAGTCACACAGCTTTTGTGCGGCGGCCGTGCCCTGTTTTGGGTCAGCAGCATCATCTTCCGCTTGCAGCTCGAATTTGATCTTCTTGCCACCAATGGTGATGCCTTGAGCGTTCAGCTCTTCAATGGCCATACGGGCGCCATTTTCGTTGTCCTTGCCGTAGTGGGCTTGGGCGCCGGAAACCGGAGCCACGTGGCCGATCTTGACCACCTGCTCTTGTGCAGAGGCCACACCAGCAGCAGCCGCGATAGCAGCAACCACGGTCAGTTTCAACTTCAATTGCATATCAATCTCCAGTAAAGATAAACGCTGAGAATATTCTTGTGTCTCAACGCAGGCGAACATATCGCAATTTACGGGCCAGATCATTAGGGAACACGATTAAATGCGGGGGAAACCACAGGGGAATACCCTGTCATCCCTTTGGCACAGGGGGCGCGCCGCTCGCCAATTCGTCGGCAACAGCCTCGTAAACCGCATGCCGCACCACGGATTCAATCTCTTCGCGCAGGCGCGGGAGCACCGATCGGGTTTGTTCTTGCACCACTGTGGCGATTGCTTCACGCAGACGCAGGTCCAGCACGACGTCCACCCGCTGCATCACGCGGTGCACCATGTACTCCTCCATGCCTTCGGGCATGGGCCGAGTCTTTGGAGAAGCGGCTAAAGCAGCAGAAACGGGTGGAGCGACGACCGGCAAGCTGCTGCCCACTGTTGCGGCGAGCGTCGAACGGGGCTGTGGACTTGGCGTGGGACTTGGTGCCGACAACGGCGACGCGACGGGCGCTGCAAGGGGCCTTGGAGCTGGCGCCGCAGTGGGTGGCGGCGCGGCAGCAACCGCAGGCCGCGCTACCAGGGGCGGTGGCGATGACAGGTTGGGCCGCGGCACGAAGGGCGCGCCCGCTGGGCCCGGCCGCACGCCAACTGGCGGGGCAGGTAGCGGGCGTGCCATCGTCTGCGCTGCCGTCGATGACAAAGACGCACCCGCAGCCGCTGGTGGCGGCATGACCGTTGTGCGCGATGGCCCAGCCGCCGGAGGCTTTGCGGGAGGTGCGTCCGGCGTCTGCACCACTTCGGTGAGCGTCGGAACAAAACGCGGCGGTGTCCGGGGTGGCAGTGCCATCAGCTTGCTTTCAACACCAGGTCGTGGCGCGTGATGGCATAGCCGCGGGATGCATAGTGCTTCCAGCGCGCCCGCGCGGCAGCACGATCAGTTTCATCCTGCGCGCTGACTACTTCGACCAATCGGTCAAACCGACCGAAGCCTTCAGGCACGTCAGCGTTCAGGTTCAGAAGCACCTCGTGGTGGGGCGCCAATCGCGCATCGACAGTCAGCAAAACGGGTGAGGCGTGGACGATTTCTTCATCCGCGTCATCCCGGCAATGCGCAACAAAATCCTGTGGGGCCATGGCCCAGAGCATTCGATCGAGCGCGGCCAAAGCCTCAGTAGGCGCTGCGATGACCAGACGGGCACCACTGCGCTGCACCTTGCGTGCAAAGCGGCACGCATAGGTCAGCTTGTCCGGCGCGTTAAAGTGAAAGGCGACCTCGGTCATGTTCAGCCCCGCTGGACGAAGCCGGTCAGGCCATCTTGGTACGTGCCGGGCGCTTTGCCGCAGGTTTGGCGGTAGCGCGCGGCGCTGATGCCTTCGCCTTGGACTGGTCGAGCAGATACTGCACCAAAAGCCCGACGGGGCGCCCCGTCGAACCCTTGGCTGCGCCCCCCTTCCACGCGGTACCAGCAATGTCCAGATGGGCCCAAGGCATGTCGCCCACAAACTTCTGCAAGAACTTGGCCGCAGTGATGGAGCCGCCCGCACGCCCGGCCACGTTGCCCATGTCGGCAAAATTGGTCTTGAGGCCGTCGGCATAGTCGTCGTCCAGCGGCATACGCCAGCACAGGTCTTGCGCCACGTCACCCGCGCTCTGCAAAGCAGTGGCCAGGGCGTCGTTGTTGGCAAACAGGCCACTGCGCACGCCGCCGAGTGCAATCACACAGGCACCGGTCAGTGTGGCGATGTCCACCACCGCTGCGGGCTTGAAGCGGGCAGCATACGTCAGCGCATCGCACAGAACCAAGCGCCCCTCGGCGTCGGTGTTGAGGATTTCAATGGTCTGACCGCTCATGCTGGTGACCACGTCGCCGGGCTTCACGGCACGGCCGTCGGGCATGTTTTCGCACGCCGGTATCAGGCCCACCACATTGATGGCGGGCTGCAACTCGCCTAAAGCGCGAAACACGCCCAGCACGCTGGCGGCACCACACATGTCGAACTTCATCTCGTCCATCTCGGGCGCGGGCTTGATGGAGATGCCGCCTGTATCAAACGTAATGCCCTTGCCCACCAGCACCACGGGCGCCTTGTCTTTGGCTGCGCCGTTGTAGCGCAGTTCGATAAAACGCAAGGGTTCTTCAGACCCTTGCGCCACCGCCAGAAACGCACCCATCTTCAGCCGGGCCACTTCTGCCGGGCCCATCACCTTGCATTGAATTCGTGGCAACTTGGCAAGCGTCTTGGCCGCATCGGCCAGCAGCGTGGGGGTTGCATGGTTGGCCGGGCGATTGCCCCACTCGCGGGCAAACTCGACCCCCGCGACCAGGGCCACACCGCTGTCAAAACCTTCACGCGCATCGGCGGCGTTGGGCACACCCACCACGCAGCGGTTCAGGCTGCGGGCCTCCACCTTGGACTTGGTGGTGGTGTACACATAGCTGGCTTCAGCCACAGCTTGCACCAAGGCACACACAACCCCTGGCTTCATCGCCCCGGCAAAACACACCACGACCCGCTTGGTCTGCGGCGCCTTGATCGCCCCCCCCACCGCCAGCAGGGCTTGGCGCACTGAGCGGGCCGAACCATCACCCGCACCCAGCAGCACCACACGGCGGGCCGCCACGGCGGGCGCCTGGTAAAGCTGCAGATGTTTGCCCGCTTTTGCAGACAGATCTCCATTCTTGAGTGCCAGGGCAGTCAGGGCCGACAGTGCGTCCGCCCCTGGCTTGAAGCCCTCTGGAATCAGCACGACCAGCAGATCGCATTTCTCGGAGGCTGCCGCAGTCAGTTCAAGGGTCTTGAGATCAAAGTTCATAATCGGTGTTTTCCTTTTGAGCGTGTTATGCACTTTCATCTGCACGCAAAAAGTGCATAGCAAGCTCTTAGCCAATGTTATTCGATTCATCCATCCGCAAAGAGCTGGCGCGCAGCTTTGGCGCGACGCTTGTGGTGCTGGTGACCGTGGTCATGACCATGATGCTCATCCGCACCCTGGGCCAGGCATCCAAAGGCAGCGTCAGCCCGTCTGACGTGATGCTGGTCATGGGCTTCACCGTTCTGGGGCAATTGCCCACCATTTTGAGCCTGAGCCTGTTCATCGCCGTGGTCGCCACCCTGTCGCGCATGTACCGCGACAGTGAGATGGTGATCTGGTTCGCCAGCGGCCGCGGCCTCATCAGTTTGCTCAAGCCGCTGGTGCGGTTTGCGTGGCCGGTGATGCTGGTCATTGCCGTCTTGTCGCTGCTGGTGTGGCCTTGGGCCAACTCGCAGATTCAGGAACTCAAAACCCAGTATGAGCAGCGCAGCGACATCGACCGCATTGCGCCTGGGCAGTTTCAAGAATCGTCCAACGGCAGCCGGGTGTTCTTCATCGACAAGGACAGCCCTGACAACCAGGCTGGCAACAACATCTTCATCGCCGCCACCGACGGAGTGCGAGAGTCTGTGACATCTGCGCGCAGCGCGCGGCTGGAGACCCAGAACGGCGAGCGCATGGCGCTGCTGAGCGACGGGCAACGCCTGGAAACCTCGCGCGACAAGCCGGGTGTCAAGATAAGCGAATTTGTGGAATACGGCACCCGCCTTGGCACAGCCTCCGCAGGTTCCGCACAGGAGCTCTCAGTCAAAACGCGCGCCACCTATGAGCTCCTGATGCAACCCCTGCCCGCCTACCGCGCAGAACTGGGATGGCGCCTGGGGCTTGCATTTGCAGCCCTCAATTTTGTGGTGCTGGGCCTGGCTGTGGCCAGCGTCAACCCCCGCGCCGCGCGCAGCACCGGGCTGGTGTTTGCACTCTTTGGCTTCATCGTCTACTACAACCTCATGACCCTGGGGCAAAGCTGGGTGGGTGCTGGCCGCTTGGGCCTGGTCAATTTTATGTTGATGCTGCACGGCGGCATGCTGCTGATGTCGCTGATGGTCCTGGCAGCGCGGCACAACCAGTGGACGCTGGCCAGCCTGTGGCGCAGCAAGGCACCGCGTACGCCTCGGAGCCCCGCATGAAAACCATCCGCCGTCTGATACACCGCGAAGCCCTGTTTGCCGTCGGCTTTGTCACTGCAGGCTTTCTGGCACTGTTCTTCTTTTTTGACCTGGTGGATGAACTCCGCTGGGTGGGCCGCACCGGCGCCGACGGCTATCAGCTGTCGCACGCCCTTTTGTTTGTGGTGCTCAGCATTCCCAGCCATCTGTATGAACTGCTCCCCATCACGGTGCTCATTGGCACCATCTTTGTGATGGCTCGGCTGGCGCAAAGCTCGGAGTTCACCATCATGCGCACCAGCGGCATGGGCCCCTGGCGCGCATTGCGCACCCTGCTCACGCTGGGCGGGTTCTTTGTGTTGCTGACCTTTGCCATCGGTGACTACGTGGCCCCCTGGACCGACCGGGCGGCACAACTCGTCAAGGTGCGGTATTTGGGCAGCCTGACCAGCGGAGCCACGGGGGCCTGGCTCAAAGAGCGGCAAGAAGACCGCTCCTATGCCGTCAACGTGCGCGCCTTGACTACCGATGGTGGAATGCTGGACGTGCGCATTTTCGAGTTTGACGCCAATGGCCGACTCGCGTCTCAAACCCGCGCTGCGTCCGGCCAGTTTGGGTCTGATGGCGCGTGGGAGCTTGAAACCGTGCAGCGGAGCCGCTTCGAGCAGCGCGGCAGCGACGAGGCGTACGTGGAGCACCTGGACGCCCCCACGCTGCAGTGGCCCACCCGCATCAGTGCCGACATGGTGGCAGCCTCGCTGCTCAAACCCGACCGCATGGCCACCATCGACCTGTTCCAGTACATCCGCCACCTCGACGCCAATGGCCAGTCTGCCCAGCGGTACGAAATCGAGTTCTGGCGCAAGGTCTTCTATCCCTTGAGCTGCCTGGTGATGGTGGTGCTGGCCCTGCCCTTTGCCTACCTGCATTTCCGCTCGGGCGGCATTGCGGGCTATGTGTTTGGCGGGGTGATGGCGGGCATCAGCTTCTTTCTGCTCAACAACGTATTCGGCTATGCAGGCAACCTGCAGAACTGGTCGCCCTGGCTCACGGCCGCCGCGCCGGGGCTTATCTATTCCGTCCTGTCGCTAGCGGCCTTCGGCTGGCTGGTGCTACGCCGGTAGGAAAATAGCCCCCACGCTTGCCCACTTCGTGTCGCCGCTGCCCCCCGAGGGTGCCGCTTTTGTCTTGGGGCGGCCCGGCGACAAAAAATTTCAAGCCTTTTTGGACTCTAACGCATATGCAGCAAGCGCAAACAGCTATCATTTTGTTCGCACACGGCTCTCGTGATCCACTCTGGCGCGTTCCGCTGGAGGCCGTTGCGGCCCGCATCGCCGACCAACAGCCTGGTCGGCCGGTCCTTTGCGCGTACCTGGAACTGTGCACGCCATCGCTGGCAGATGCCGCCCAGCAACTCGCCGCACAGGGTGCCACGCAGGTCACCGTGGTGCCCATGTTTCTGGGCACAGGCAAGCATGCGCGCGAAGATCTGCCCCTGTTGGTGCAGGACCTGCACGCCGCTCACCCCGGCGTCCAATTCCACGTACAAACCGCCATCGGCGAAGACCCGCGCATGACCGCATTGATGGCAGAAATCGCGTGCGAGGCGCCCCAACGCTGAGGTTCTGCCCCTATCGCTTAGATGCTTGCAGCATAATGATGCAACTCTTTAGGCGAAATCAGATATGAACCTGCACCAATTCCGCTTCGTTCAAGAGGCCGCCCGCCGCAACCTCAACCTGACCGAAGCCGCCAAGGCGCTGCACACCTCCCAGCCGGGGGTTTCCAAGGCCATCATCGAGCTGGAAGAGGAACTTGGAGTCGATATCTTTGCCCGCCACGGCAAACGCCTCAAGCGCATCACCGAGCCCGGTCAGCACGTGCTCAAAAGCATCGAAGTCATCATGCGCGAGGTGGGCAACTTGAAGCGCATCGGCGAGCAGTTCAGCGCACAAGACAGCGGCACCCTCAGCATTGCCACCACGCACACCCAGGCGCGCTACGTGCTGCCCGTACCCGTGGCACGCTTGCGCGAGGCCTACCCCAAGGTCAATATCAGCCTGCACCAGGCCACGCCGCACGAGGTGGCGCGCATGGTGATCGATGAAGTGGCCGAGATCGGCATGGCCACCGAGTCGCTGGCCGACTACCCCGAACTCGTCACCCTGCCCTGCTACGAATGGCAGCACGTGCTGGTAGTGCCCAATGACCACCCGCTGGCGCAAAAGGAACGCATCGGCCTGGACGACCTGGCGCATGAGGCGCTCATCACCTACCACCCGTCGTTCACCGGCCGGGGCAAGATCGACCAGGCCTTTGCAGCCCGCAAGCTGCAGCCGCGCATCGTGCTCGAAGCGATCGACTCCGACGTGATCAAGACCTACGTGCGCCTGGGCCTGGGTATTGGCATCGTGGCCGAAATGGCCATGCGCGACGATCCGGTGGGCGACCTGGCCGTGCGCCCTGTGGGACACCTGTTTGGCCAGAGCGTTGCACGTGTTGCCTTCAAGCGCAGCGCCTACCTGCGCAACTTTGTCTATAAATTTGCCGAACTGCTGAGCGACCGCCTGAGCCGCGACCTCATCGCCCGCGCCATGACCGGCCACGTCAACGATTACGAGCTGTGATCGATTCACCATTCCGCTGATTCCACACCCCCCAGATTTCCACGTTGTTGCGCCATGACCCAAGCTAACGCTGCCGCCCACACCCCCATCTTCCCCAGCAAGCTGCCCCACGTCGGCACCACCATCTTCACGGTGATGTCGGCCCTGGCCACCGAGCACAAGGCTGTCAACCTGGGCCAGGGATTTCCGGACTTTGAATGCGCGCCCGAGCTGGTGAACGCCGTCACGGCGGCCATGCAGGCCGGGCACAACCAGTACCCGCCCATGCCCGGCATCCCCGCGCTGCGCGAGGCCGTGGCCCGCAAGATCGAGGCGCTGCACGGCCGCGCCTACAACCCCAACACCGAAATCACCATCACCGCTGGCGCCACGCAGGCCATCATCACCGCCATCCTGGCCATCGTGCACCCGGGTGACGAGGTCATCGTGCTCGACCCCTGCTACGACAGCTATGTGCCCAACATCGAGCTGGCCGGTGGCAAGGCGGTGCGCGTGCCGCTCACGCCCGGCACCTTCCGCCCCGACTTCGCCAAGATCAGCGCCGCCATCACGCCGCGCACCCGCGCCATCCTCATCAACAGCCCACACAACCCCAGCGCCACCATCTGGACGGCCGAGGAAATGCGCCAGCTCGAAGACCTGCTCGCCCCCACCGACATCCTGCTCATCAGCGACGAGGTGTACGAGCACATGGTGTTCGACGGCGCCGAGCACCAGAGCGCCGCGCGCTTTGCAGGCCTGGCCACCCGCGCCTTCATCGTGTCGAGCTTTGGCAAGACCTTCCACGTCACCGGCTGGAAGGTCGGCACCGTGGCCGCCCCTGCAGCGCTGACGGCTGAGTTCCGCAAGGTGCACCAGTTCAATGTGTTCACCGTGAACACGCCCATGCAGCACGGCCTGGCCGCGTACCTGCAGGACCCCGCGCCCTACCTGCAGCTGCCCGCGTTCTACCAGGCCAAGCGCGACCTGTTCCGCCAAGGCCTGGAGGGCTCCCGCTTCAAGCTCCTGCCCAGCACCGGCAGCTATTTCCAGTGCGTAGACATCTCGGCCATCAGCGATTTGAACGAGGCCGACTTTTGCCAGTGGCTCACCCGCGAGGTGGGCGTGGCGGCGATTCCGTTGTCGGCGTTTTATGGCGATGGGTTTGATCAGCGTGTGGTGCGATTCTGCTTTGCCAAGAAGGACGAAACGCTGCGCGCCGCGCTGGAGCGACTGCGCAAGCTGTGATCTGCAGGGCCTATTGAGGCCCTATCTCGTCTGCCGCGCCAGCCACACCCCCGCTACTGCCAACGCCATCCCCACCAGCGCCCAACCGCTGAGCGTCTCGCCAAACATGGCCCAGGCAATCAGCGCCGTGGTGGGCGGGGTCAGGTAGAACAAGCTGGCCACATTCACTGCGCCGCCACGGCGGATGAGCAGGTTCAGCAGGCTCACGGCTCCGAGCGATAACACCAGCACCAGCCAGCCCAGCGCAAACACGAATTCACCGGTCCACGATATGGACATGGATTCGGTCGCGTAGGCGCCCACAGCCATGACCACAGCGCAGGGCAGGTACTGAATCACCGAGCCCGTGCGCAAGTCGAACGAGGGGCAGAAACGCTTCTGGTACAGCGTGCCGGCCGTGATGCCCAGAAGGGCCACCACAGCGGGCAGCAGCATGCCCACCAGTGCATTGGTCGGCACAGTAGCCACCTTGCCCGCCACCACCAGTGCCACGCCGGTAAAGCCCAGCGCCAGCCCCGCCCACTGGGCCGGCCGCACCTTCTCGCCCAGCAGGGCCCCCGCCACCAAAGCCGTCAGCAGTGGCTGCAGCCCCACCACCAGCGCCGTGATGCCCGATGGCAGCCCATGCCCAATGGCGATGAACACCCCACCCAGGTACACGCCATGCACCAGCAGGCCCGACACCCCAATGTGCAACCAGGCCTTGCCCGACGGCGGCCAGGGTGCACGCGCCACAGCCACCACGGCCAGCATGAGCACGATGACGATGGCAAACCGCAGCGCCAGAAACGTCAGCGGCTCCACATAGGGCAGCCCCAGTTTGGCGCCGATAAAGCCAGTGCTCCAGAGCGCCACAAAAAGCAAAGGGACGAGCGAGTTGAGCGTGCTGGAAGACTGGACAGAAGAGGCGGAACCAGGGGCCATGGATCAGAGTACCAGCGGAGTGGTTGGGCGGCTCTACAGCAGCACGATGTCGTACTGCTCCTGCCCCATCGCGCTCTCGGATTGCAGCGAAATGGGCTTCTTGATGAAGTCCGAGAGCCCGGCCAGGTGCTGGCTTTCTTCGTCCAGAAACAGCTCCACCACGCGGGGCGAGGCCACCACGCGGAACTCGCGCGGATTGAACTGGCGGGCTTCGCGCAGGATCTCGCGCAGCACGTCGTAGCACACGCTGCGCGCGGTCTTCACACTGCCTTTGCCCTGGCAGGCCTCGCAGGGCTCGCACAGCATGTGGGCCAGCGATTCGCGGGTGCGCTTCCTGGTCATCTCCACCAAGCCCAGTTGCGAAAAGCCGCCCGCCATGGTTTTCACCCGGTCGCGGGCAAGCTGCTTTTTAAACTCGGTGAGCACCGCGTCCTGATGGCCGCTCTGCACCATGTCGATAAAGTCCACGATGATGATGCCGCCCAGGTTGCGCAGGCGCAGCTGGCGGGCAATGGCCTGCGCGGCCTCCAGGTTGGTCTTGAAGATGGTGTCGTCAAAGTTGCGTGCCCCCACGTAGCCACCGGTGTTCACATCGATGGTGGTGAGCGCCTCGGTCTGGTCCACGATGAGATAGCCGCCAGACTTCAAATCGACCCGGCGCCCGAGGGCCTTGGCCACTTCTTCGTCAATGGAGTACAGGTCAAAAATGGGCCGCTCGCCCTTGTAGTGCTGCAGCTTGCCGACTGCGGCGGGCATAAACTCCTGCCCGAACGCGCGCAGGCGCTGGAACTGCTCCATCGAATCAATGCGAATGGTCTGCGTGTGGTCGCCCACCAGATCACGCAGCACGCGCTGCAGCAGGTCCAGGTCCTGGTGGAGCAGCGACATGGCGGGCAGCTTAAGCGATGCCTCCTTGATGCGCGCCCAGGTCTTGCGCAGGTAGGCGATGTCTTCGGCCAGTTCTTCGTCGGTGGAATCTTCGCCATTGGTGCGCAGGATGAAACCGCCGCCACCGCCCGTGGATTTGTCGCCCACCAGCGCCTGCAACCGCCCGCGCAGCGCATCGCGCTCGGCGGGCGGAATCTTCTGCGACACGCCCACATGGTCGTCCTGCGGCAAAAAAACCAGCAGGCGCCCGGCCACGCTGATCTGCGTGGACAGTCGTGCGCCTTTGGTGCCAATCGGGTCCTTGATGACCTGCACCATCAGCGACTGGCCCTCGAAGACCTGCTTTTCAATCGGCACCTGCGGCTCGTTTTTGCGGGCGAACGCGGGCGGCTCGCCATCGGGCTGGCGTTGCCACACGTCCGCCACGTGCAAAAAGGCAGCGCGCTCCAGGCCGATGTCGATGAAGGCCGACTGCATGCCGGGCAGCACACGCGACACCTTGCCCAGATAGACGTTGCCGACCAAACCCCGCTCCAGGGTGCGCTCTACGTGCAGCTCTTGCACTGCGCCATGCTCCACCACGGCCACGCGGGTTTCCTGGGGGGACCAGTTGATCAGGATGTCTTGTTGCATGGCTTTGGGGTGTTGTTGTTTTGGTTATATGGAGAAGCCCGCTGCACGGAGCAGTTGGGCGGTCTCGTACATGGGCAGACCCATGATGCCCGAATAGCTGCCTGCCAGGTGCTCCACGTACGCCGCCGCCCTGCCTTGGATGCCGTACGCTCCAGCCTTGCCCATCGGCTCGCCAGTCGCCACGTAGGCATCGATCTGTGCGGGCGTCATGGCGGCAAAAGTCACCCGCGACACGGACAGCGCCGACAGGCGCTTGGGGCCCACCTGCAGCGTCACCGCAGTCAGCACGCGGTGCTCATGCCCCGACAGTTCGGCCAGCATGCGCGCGGCATGTGGAGGGTCGTCGGGCTTGCCGTAGATGGTGCGACCCAGTGCCACGGTGGTGTCGGAGCACAGGATAGGTGCCTCGGGCAAACCCCGCCGAGCGCGCCGGGCCACTGCAGCGTCAAGCTTGAGGCCGGTCACGCGCTCAACATAAGCAGTCGGCGCTTCGCCGGGCAAGATCACCTCGATGGCTTCAGCGTCTTCGGGCTCGTCACCACCCTCGTTGGGCAGCAGCAGTTCGTGGCGCACGCCCAGTTGTTCGAGAAGTTGGCGACGGCGGGGGCTTTGAGAGGCGAGGTAGATGAAGTCAGGCATGAACAGATTTATAGTCAAAATCGGCTCCAGCGCTTATCCATCATGCGCTAGTAGCTATCAATAAAATAGTAACGCATGCAGCCCACCCGCTTGTCACCTCACTCGCGGTGATAAGGGTGCCCGGCATTCACAGACCAGGCGCGGTACAGCTGCTCGATGAGCAACACACGCACCATGGCATGGGGCAAGGTAAGGTCCGACAGGCGGATGCGCTCGTGCGCTCCCTGGCGAAACGCCGGGTCCAACCCATCTGGGCCGCCGATGACCAAAGCCACATCGTCACCGCCCAGCTGCCAGCCCCTCAGGCGCTCGGCCAGGGCCTTGGTGGTGAGGTTGGTGCCGCGCTCGTCCAGCGCCACAACGCGGGTGCCGCGCGGAATGGCGGCTTCGATACGCTCGCGCTCGGCTGCAAACAGCGTCTCCAGCGTTTTGGAGCCGCGCGGTTCGGTCTTGACGGCCTTGAGTTCGACCTTCAGCTCCGGTGGAAACCGCTTGGCATAGTCGTCGTACGCCGTCTGCGCCCAGTCGGGCACGCGCTGGCCGACGGCCACGATCAGCAGCTTCATGGCAACTCAGGCGCGATGCGCGGGTACGGGCGGTCGCCGATGGGCCGAGGCTGCAATCACTTGCGGCCCGGTGCCCTCTTGGCTGCAGGCTTGGTGGCTGCTCCGCCGCGTGCTGCGGTGGGCTTGGCACCAGCCTTGGCGGCGGCCGCGGTCTTGCTGCGGGGGGCCGACGGCTTGACCACCACGGTCTTGATGGGTGCCTTGGTGGCTGCGGGCTTCTTGGCGGCAGTGGTGGGCTTGGCGGTTGCTTTGGCTGGTATGGCCTTGGCAGTGCTGCTGCTTTTTGCGGGCGCCTTGGCCGGAGCTTTCGCAGATGCTTTGGCAGGTGCTTTTGCTGTCGTCTTGGCTGCGGGTTTGGCAGCAGATTTGGCAGGAGCTGCTGGAGGCTTGGCGGCCGTCTTGGCAACGGCCTTCACGGTGGCTTTGCCCGATCGCGCAGGCACTGCGGGTGCTGCGGCTGACCTCTTGGCGGGCGCCTTGCCAGCGGCCTTGGCGTCCGACTTGGCTGCCTTTTGGGCCGACTTCTTCTCGGCCAATTCGGTGGCAGCGCTGGAAACTGGCTTGGCGGCACCCAGCTTCAGGCGCACGGGCGTGTCGCCCCACAGCTCTTCCAAACGGTAATACTGGCGGATGGCGGGCTGCATGATGTGCGCCACGGCAGCGCCGCAGTCCACGATGATCCATTCGCCGTTGTCTTCGCCTTCGATGCGCGGCTTGGTAAAGCCCGCCTCTTTCACCGCGTCGCGCACGCTGGCGGCCAAGGCCTTGGTCTGGCGATTGGAGGTGCCCGATGCCACGATCACCCGTTCAAACAGCGGCGAGAGGTGCTCGGTGTTGAAGACCTGGATGTCTTGCGCCTTGACGTCCTCCAGGCCATCAACAATGGCGCGCTGGAGTTTGGTAACGTCTTTTTTGGCGGCGGTTTCCGATTTGGTGGAGGTGGTCATCAGGCGGTGAATAGAAAGAGAATGGAATCAATATAGCGTGCAACGCAGCGCGCAACCAGTAGGGCTGCGCCTTGGGTGTTGCGCCGGTGTTGCGCTTTGGCGCTGCGGCAGTTTGAGGTGTTTTTGGCCTCTTGCGCTTGTGTGAAAAGCGCGGGCAGCTATTGAAATTATAGCTTTAGCGCTTCTCACGGCTTTCAGGACGTGCTGACAGCCCCCTCTGCGAGCCAATCACGGCGCACCAAAAAGCGCTGCAAAAGCGCTGCTTCGGCCGAATCGGATGCATCCGAACGCTGGTACGACCATGACACCAGCGGCGGCATCGACAACAAAATCGACTCGGTGCGCCCACCCGATTGCAGGCCAAAGTGGGTGCCCCGGTCCCACACCAGGTTGAACTCCACATAGCGGCCCCGACGGTAAAGCTGAAAGTCGCGCTCACGCTCGCCGTAGGGCATGGCTCGGCGTTTTTCCACGATGGGCAGGTAGGCGTTCAAAAAGGCATCGCCCACCGACTGCGTCATTGCCAGGCTCTGGTCAAAGCCCAGCTCCGAGAAGTCGTCATAGAACACACCACCCACGCCACGCTGCTCGCTGCGGTGTTTCAGATAGAAGTATTCATCGCACCATTGCTTGAAGCGCGGGTACTTGTCGTCACCAAACGGTGCCAGCGCGTCGCGGCAGGTGCCGTGAAAGTGCACCGCGTCTTCCTCAAACCCGTAGTACGGTGTGAGGTCCATGCCGCCGCCAAACCAGCAGGTCGGTTCCTGCCCGGGGTGGCCCGCCGCGATCATGCGCACGTTCATGTGCACCGTAGGCACATAGGGGTTGCGCGGGTGGAAGACCAGCGACACACCCATGGCCTCGAACGGTGCGCCTGCCAGCTCGGGCCGGTGCTGCGTGGCCGAGGGCGGCAGTTGCGGGCCGCGCACATGGCTGAAGCCGCAGCCCGCGCGTTCAAACACCCGGCCACCTTCCATGATCTTGGTGATGCCGTCGCCCTGTAGCGGCTCGCCGGGGGGTTTGCTCCAGGCATCGGCCAGGAAGCGCGCGCCGCCCTCGCCTTCTGCGGTTTCAAGCGCCTCAGTAATGCGCGCCTGCAGGTCCACCAGGTAGCTACGTACACGGCTCACCGTGTCGGCAGAATTCAAGGTCTGTGCGTCTGCCATCAGCTTTTCAGGGCGCGGAAGCCGATGTCGCGGCGGTACTGCGCACCATCGAACTGGATGCCACGCGCCACGTCGTAGGCACGTTGCTGCGCCTGTTTGACGCTGTCGGCCAGTACGGTCACGCACAACACGCGGCCACCGGTCACGCTGACCACGCCATCCTTGAGCTGCGTACCTGCATGGAACACCACGGCATCGTCCACCTCGGCGGGCAGGCCGGTGATGGCGTCACCCTTGCGCGGGCTCTCAGGGTAGCCATGGGCGGCCATGACCACACCCAGCGCAGTGCGGCGGTCCCACTGCAGTTCCACTTGGTCAAGCTTGCCGTCAGCGGCAGCGGCCATCACATCGCTGAAATCGCTTTTCAGGCGCATCAGGATGGGCTGCGTCTCGGGGTCGCCCATGCGGCAGTTGAATTCGAGCGTCTTGGGCTGGCCCTTGGCGTCGATCATCAGGCCGGCATACAGAAAACCGGTGTACGGAATACCGTCCTTTTCCATACCTCGGATGGTAGGCAAGATGATCTCGCGCATGGCCCGGGCGTGCACATCGGCCGTGACCACGGGCGCGGGCGAATACGCGCCCATGCCGCCGGTGTTGGGGCCTTCGTCGCCGTCTTTCAGGCGCTTGTGGTCCTGGCTGGTGGCCAGGGCCAGCACGTTCTTGCCGTCGCACAACACGATGAAGGAAGCTTCTTCGCCTTCAAGGAATTCCTCAATCACCACACGCGCGCCGCCTTCGTTGTGCGTCACGCCGTATTTGTTGTCCACCAGCATGAAGTCCACGGCATCGTGGGCCTCTTGCAGCGTCATGGCAACGACCACGCCCTTGCCCGCAGCCAGGCCATCAGCCTTGATGACGATGGGGGCGCCCAGGCGATCCACAAAGGCGTGGGCGAGTGCCGGATCGGTAAAGGTGTCGTAGTCGGCCGTGGGAATGCCATGGCGGCGCATGAAGGCCTTGGAGAAGGCCTTGGAGCTTTCGAGCTGGGCAGCGGCCTTCGTTGGCCCAAAAATGCGCAGGCCATTGGCACGGAACTCGTCCACCACGCCAGCGGCCAGCGGCGCCTCGGGGCCCACCACCGTCAACGCAATCTTCTCGGCCTGGGCCCACAGGCGCAGCTCGCGCACGTCGGAGATCGCGACGTTTTCGAGCTTGGAGTTCAAGGCCGTGCCACCGTTGCCGGGCGCCACATACACCTTGGTTACCTTGGGGGACTCGCTCAGCTTCCACGCCATCGCGTGTTCACGGCCGCCGCCACCAATCACAAGTACTTTCATAGGAACCTTTGGTGAACCCTGGCGCCCACAAAGTCGGCGACCAAAAAGTTCTAGAGAAAAAATTTCAACAGTTCATTGCTGCGCCAGCACCGCCCACGAGCTCCGGTACCGGCGAGGCCCAGCCCAGTGCACCCGTGGAACTGGCTTTGCCAGGCCACCGGGTGCGTCCCCCTCCCGCGCAGCGAGAGAGGGGGAAGGCGCAAAGCCCCTCAGGGGGAGCTTCATAGTGCCGCGTTGTGATAAACCTCTTGGGTGTCGTCCAGGTCCTCCAGCACATCCAGCAGTTTCTGCATCTTGGCGGCGTCGTCGCCCGTCAATTCGATGGAGTTTTCAGCACGCATGGTCACATTGGCCAGTTCGGGGACCAGGCCTGCGGCTTCCAGGGCGTTCTTCACCGCTTCGAAGTCGGCCGGGGCGGTCAATACTTCCACAGCGCCATCGTCGTCGGTCACCACATCTTCAGCACCCGCTTCCAGCGCCACTTCCATCACCTTGTCTTCGCTGGTGCCAGGGGCAAAAATCAGCTGGCCACAATGTTTGAACTGGAACACCACCGAACCTTCGGTGCCCATGTTGCCACCGTGTTTGCTGAACGCGTGTCGAACTTCAGCCACGGTGCGCACCCGGTTGTCGGTCATGGTGTCGATCATGATGGCGGCGCCACCGATGCCGTAACCCTCGTAGCGGATTTCTTCGTAGGTCAGGCCCTCGGCGTTGCCGGTGGCCTTGTCGATGTTGTATTTGATGCGGTCGGCAGGCATGTTGGCCGCCTTGGCCTTATCCACCGCCAGGCGCAAACGGGGGTTGGCAGACAGGTCGCCGCCGCCGGAACGGGCGGCTACAGTGATTTCACGAATGATGCGGGTCCAGATCTTGCCGCGTTTTTCATCCTGCCGCCCTTTGCGGTGCTGGATATTCGCCCATTTGCTGTGTCCTGCCACAAGAAGTCCTTTTGTATTGATTTAATCTACTGGGCGCGATTTTACTTTTTGCCCGACCTGCCCCCCCGAGGAAACCCAAAATGGCCGAACCCCTGCTGATTGCCAAGCACGACACCACAGAATGCCACCTGCTGCCGGGTCTGGCCAACCGCCACGGGCTCATCACAGGCGCCACCGGCACCGGCAAGACGGTGACGCTGCAAACCTTGGCCGAAAACTTCTCGCGTATCGGGGTGCCGGTGTTCATGGCCGACGTGAAGGGCGACCTCACAGGTGCCAGCCAGCCCGGAAATATTGGCGACAAGCTGGCGGCGGTGCTCAAGGAGCGCGGGCTGGATCTGCCCGCGCCGCTGGCTTGCCCCGTAGCGCTGTGGGATGTGTTTGGCGAACAGGGCCACCCGGTGCGGGCCACCATCTCCGACATGGGGCCGCTGCTGCTGGGCCGCATGCTCAACCTCAACGAAACCCAGCTGGGCGTGCTCAACCTGGTGTTCAAAATTGCCGACGACAACGGCATGCTGCTGCTAGACCTCAAAGACCTGCGCGCCATGCTGCAGTACGTGGGCGACAACGCCAAGGAGTTCACCACCGAATACGGCAACGTCAGCGCTGCCAGCGTGGGCGCCATCCAGCGCGGGCTGCTGCAGATCGAGCAGCAAGGCGGCACGCAGTTTTTCGGCGAGCCCATGCTCGACATCAATGACTTCATGCAGACGGTGGACGGCCAGGGCGTGGTCAACATCCTGACAGCCGACAAGCTGATGAACTCGCCGCGTCTGTACGCGACATTTTTGCTGTGGATGCTGTCCGAGCTTTTTGAGCAGTTGCCTGAAATCGGCGACCCCGAAAAGCCCAAGCTCGTGTTCTTCTTTGACGAGGCCCATCTGCTGTTCAACGAGGCTCCCAAGGTGCTGGTCGAACGCATCGAGCTGGTGGTGCGCCTGGTGCGCTCCAAGGGCGTCGGGGTTTACTTCGTTACCCAAAATCCGCTTGATATCCCTGACAGTGTGCTGGCCCAGCTGGGCAACCGCGTACAGCACGCGCTGCGCGCCTTCACCCCCCGCGACCAGAAGGCCGTCAAAGCCACGGCCACCACCATGCGGCAAAAGCCGGGCCTCAATATCGAAACCGCCATCACCGAACTGGCGGTGGGTGAGGCGCTGGTGAGTTTCCTGGACGCCAAGGGCCGCCCCAGCATCACCGAACGGGTGTATGTGCTGCCGCCGGGAAGCCAGCTGGGCCCCATCACGCCGCAACAGCGCAAAGTGCTGATGGCTGGCTCGCTCGTGGCAGGCGTGTATGAGAAGGTCGTTGACCGCGAGTCTGCCTACGAAAAACTCAAGGGCCGCACCGCAGAAGCCACCACACAGGCTTCTGCCAATGGCAAGGGAACGCCAGCGAATGCCGAAGGCGGCGGTGGCGGCCTGATGGGCGGCCTCAACGATGTGCTGTTTGGCAGCACCGGCCCGCGCGGCGGCAAACGTGACGGCCTGGCGCAAACCATGGCCAAGTCGGCCGTGCGCACCATGGGCACATCGCTGGGCCGAGAGATTCTGCGCGGGGTGCTGGGCAGTATCTTTGGGGGCAGCAAGCGCCGCTGAAATCACTGCCAACCCCATAAATCGTCGAGGCCGGGCGGGCGGCGCCAAACCGCGATTGTCGCCCCTCCAACGGCTGCAAAAGCACTTCGTCACAAACCGGCCACAGTCCAAAAAACAGTCACAAATCAGTCATACATCCGTCGTGAAATCGCCATACACAACAACAAGAAGGAGGGACGATGAAACGATTCGAAGGGGTATTTCTGCGCTTAGGCGACCAGGTGATCCTGCTGGGCATTGCCGGGTGGATGGTGGCGGTTGGCGGAATTTTTACGGGTGCCTGGCGCCTGAAGGGGGTGTGGGTTCTGTACGCGGTGGCCACCGTCATCATCGCGGCGCTGGTCCGGCAGTGGACGACCTCGGTGCGCCAGCGCACCATCCGCGAGGCGCCCCTGCCCCGCTTCCTGCAACGCAAGCTGCGTGAAACCTACCCCCACCTGAGCACCCGCGACTGCGAACTGGTTGAACGCGGGCTGCGCCAGTTCTTCATGGCGTGCCTGCGCAGCAACAAGCAGTTTGTGGCCATGCCGTCCCGCGCGGTAGACGTGCTGTGGCATGAGTTCATCCTGCACACCCAGGCCTACAAAAGCTGGTGCCACACTGCGCTGGGCTTCTTTCTGCACCACACGCCGGCCGAAGCACTGGGCAAACAAGCCCGCCGCAACGACGGTCTGCGCCGCGCCTGGTACTGGGCCTGCAAGGAGGAGTCCATCGACCCCAAAACCCCCAGCCGCCTGCCCCTGCTGTTTGCGCTGGACGCCAAGTTCGCCATCCCCAACGGCTTCACCTACATGCCCGACTGCTCGGTGCTGGACCGGCAACGCGATGGTGGCGGCTGTGGCGGGGGCGCCCACTGCGGCACCAGCTTTTCGGACGGCAGCCACAATGGCAGCTCGGGGGATTTTGGTGGTGCCGATAGCTCCGACGGGGGTGGAGATGGCGGCGGCTGCGGGGGCGGGGGTGACTGAGGACAGAAAGGCGGAGCCCGGCCTGCTATCTGCAAGCCACAGACGCACCAAAGAACTGAGACGCTCCTTTTTTCATAGCTACCAGCGCTTTATGAGCAAGCGCTAGAGGCCAAAAACACCAAAAGTCACGCACGCGACGACCTTGCCCACACCAGCGGGTCTACAGTGGCACCCATGAACACCCCTGCCCTTACCCCCTTGACCTGCTTCAGCCTCAACATCAGCAACCATGTGGCCCACCTGGTGCTGAACAAGCCCGAGGCCATGAACACCATGCACCCCACCTTCTGGCGCGAGCTGGATGCGGTGCTGGCCCAGCTACACCAGACGGGCGAGGCGCGGGCCCTGGTCATCAGCAGCACCGGCAAACATTTCAGCGCAGGCATGGCGCTGGAGACCTTTGGCGGCGCCATCACCATGGACGACCAAAGCCCCGAAGGCCGCGCCGCCATCTTTGACCTGCTGACCGACATGCAGGCCACCTTCACCCGCATCGACAACCTGCGCATTCCAGTCATCATGGCCATCCACGGCGGATGCATTGGCGGCGCAGTGGACATGGTCACCGCAGGCTGCATCCGCTACGCCACGGCCGATGCGTTCTTCTGCATCCAGGAGATCAACATTGGCATGGTGGCCGACGTGGGCACGCTGCAGCGCCTGCCCAAGCTGATCCCGCTGGGCGTGGTCAAAGAACTCGCCTACACCGGCCGCCGCCTGCCCGCACACAAAGCGCTGGGCTATGGCCTGGTCAACGAGGTGTTTGACACGCAAGAAGCCATGCTGGCCGCCGCCCTGCAATGCGCGCAAGAGATTGCCAGCAAACCCCCCGTCGCCATCTGGGGCACCAAGCAGGCTGTGAACTACGCGCGCGACCATTCGGTAGAAGACAGCCTGCGCCAGATGGGCTGGCTGCAAGGCGCGATCTGGAGCAATCAGCATGTGCGCGAATCGGTCACGGCGATGAAGCAAAAACGCGCGGGCGAATTCCCGGCGCTGACGCCGCTGCAACGGTTCAGCGAACTGGGTTGAGCCGCCTGTCAACGCGCCGGTAGGTCTGCCTGCACATCTGCGCCAGACCTACGGCAGGCCACCATGTCATCGGCAGCGCTGCACAGCAGCCAGCATCAAAATTCATAGCTGCTAGCGCTTGCCACACAAGCGCTGGAGGCTATTTTTGCTTGAAACATTGCTGCAAGGGGCTATCATGCGGCAACCGGGGCCAACGTGCGCCCCGGCACCCAGGGACGCCACCCATGACCTTGCCCAGCCTCACCCCGCCCACCTACCAAGACGTGGTCACCGCCGCCGAACGACTCTCCGGCGTCGCGCACCGTACACCCGTAAAGCGCAGCGCGTACATGGATCAGCGTCTGGGTGCCAAGCTGTTCTTCAAATGCGAGAACCTGCAGCGCACGGGCGCCTTCAAGTTTCGCGGCGCGTACAACGCACTGGCCCAGTTCAGCGATGCGCAGCGCAAGGGTGGCGTGCTCACCTTCTCTGCCGGCAACCATGCGCAGGCCATTGCACTGTCGGCACGACTTCTCGACATGCCCGCGCTGGTGGTCATGCCCGAAGACGCCGCCCACTCCAAGATGGCCGCCTCGCGCGAATACGGCGCCCAGGTCGTCACCTACAACCGCCACACCGAAGACCGCGAGGCCATCAGCCAGCAGCTGGCGCGCGAGCGTGGCATGACGCTGGTGCCCCCGTTCGACCACGCCCATGTCATTGCAGGCCAGGGCACCGCCGCGCTGGAGCTGCTTCAAGAAGTTCCGGACCTCGACTACCTCTTCGTCTGCCTGGGCGGCGGCGGCCTGTTGTCCGGCAGCCTGCTGGCCGCACAGGCGCTGGCACCGCGCTGCAAGGTGATCGGTGTCGAACCCGCCACTGCCAACGACGCCCAACAGTCGCTGCGCGCCGGGCACATCGTGCGCATCCCCCTTCCCCAAACCATTGCGGATGGCGCGCAAGCCCAGGCGCTGGGCGAGCTCACCTTCCCCATCATTCGCGACCACGCCGAAGACATCATTACCGTCAGCGACCAACAGTTGATCGAGGCCCTGCGCTTTTTTGCCGAACGCATGAAGCTCGTCGTCGAGCCCACAGGCGCCCTCGCGTTTGCGGGCGTGCAGGCGTTCTCGGGCGAAGACGATGGTGCCAAGCTGCTGCAGGGCGAGCGGGTGGGCATCATCATCAGCGGCGGCAATGTGGACCTGGCCCGCTACTCGCGGTTTCTGGCGGACTGACTCCCCCCCGAAGCGACTGCGTCGCCTCCCCCTCAGGGGGCGGCCCCAGCGGCCCGGCAAAGCCGGTTCCGCGGGGCCACTGGTGTCGCGCCGCGCCAGTTTCCACGCCCAGAGGGCGAAGGGGCGTCAAAATACGGCCACCGCTATTCATTCACCCCTGCAGACCAAAGGCCGCGCCATGAGCACCGCTACCAACAACAACGTCACCGTTATCACCCACCCCCTCGTCCAGCACAAGCTCACGCTCATGCGCAAGAAGGACGCCAGCACCAACAGCTTTCGACGCCTGCTGGGCGAGCTCAGCACCTTGATGGCCTACGAAGTCACGCGCGACATGCCGCTGCAGGACGTGCAAATCGAAACCCCGCTGGAGACCATGACCGGCCAGATGATCGACGGCAAGAAGCTGGTGCTGGTGTCCATACTGCGCGCGGGTAACGGGTTTCTGGATGGCATGCTGAACGTGGTGCCCGGCGCCCGCGTGGGCCACATCGGCCTGTACCGCGACCCGGCCACGCTGCAGCCTGTGGAGTATTACTTCAAGATGCCGTCCGAAATGGAGGAGCGCGACATCATCGTGGTGGACCCCATGCTCGCCACCGGCAACTCGGCCGCCGCCTGCGTAGACCGCCTCAAGAAGCTCAAGCCCCGCTCGATCAAGTTCGTCTGCCTGCTGGCCGCACCCGAAGGCGTCGCCACCATGCAAAAGGCCCACCCCGACGTGCCGATCTTTACCGCTGCCATCGACCGCGAGCTCAGCGACCATGGCTACATCCTGCCAGGCTTGGGCGATGCAGGCGACCGGATTTTTGGCACCAAATAAGCGCACGGCGGCTGCGCCCGTGCACCAGCTACCGCAGGGCCCTGTTGCCCGACGGTGGCTTTTTTCATTGCCGGGCCGCTCTGCGTTGCGCAACAGTCAATTTAGAGCCCTACCCAGGTGGGGGGCCGAGGCCTGTGAAGGGGGGGCGCAACACGCCCCTGCCATTTTTTTACCAACTGGTGGCTTTCCTCTGGCAGACTTGCCACTGGTTTGCCGCTAAACAGCCACCGACTGGCGCGCTCCTTGCTTGGTAGCCGCACACCCAACCTCCTTGTTTGCTTGTCTGAAGGACCCCCACCATGACCACTCGCCGCATTTTCACCGGACGCCTGCTTTGCACCTCCATGGCCCTCTCGGCCACCATCGCGATGGCGCCCTCTTTGGCCACAGCACAGTCCAAGATCAAGGTCGCGGCGATCTACACGGTGCCCTTTGAGCAGCAATGGGTCAGCCGCATCCACAAGGCGCTGAAGGCCGCCGAGGCACGTGGCGAGATCGAGTACAAGGCCAGCGAAAACGTCAGCAACGCCGACTACGAACGCGTGATGCGCGAGTACGCCACCGGCGGCAACCAGCTCATCGTGGGCGAGGCCTTTGCGGTAGAGGCGGCCGCCCGCAAGGTGGCCAAGGACTTCCCCAAGACCTCGTTCCTGCTGGGTTCCTCGGGCAAGCCGCAGGCCCCCAACTTCAGCGTGTTTGACAACTACATCCAGGAGCCCGCGTACCTCAGCGGCATGATCGCGGGCGGCATGACCAAAACGAACAAGATTGGTATGGTGGGCGGCTTCCCCATCCCCGAGGTGAACCGCCTGATGCACGCCTTCATGGCGGGTGCCAAGGAAACGAATCCCAAGGTGGAATTCACCATCACCTTCATCAACAGCTGGTTTGACCCACCAAAAGCCAAGGAAGCCACCTTCGCCATGATCGACAAGGGCGCCGACGTGCTGTATGCCGAGCGTTTTGGCGTGAGTGATGCGGCCAAGGAAAAAGGCAAGCTCGCCATCGGCAACGTCATCAACACGCAAGAGCAATACCCCGACACGGTGGTGGCATCGGCCATCTGGCACATGGAACCTAGCATCGACCGCGCGCTGAAACTGGTCAAGGAAGGCAAGTTCACACCCGAGGACTACGGCCCGTATTCGATGATGAAACACAAGGGCTCTGAGCTGGCCCCGCTGGGCACGTTTGAGAAGAAGGTGCCGGCCGACATCGTGGCCAAGGTCAAAGCGCGCGAGGCCGATATTCTGGCGGGCAAGTTCACGGTGAAGGTGAACGACAGCCAGCCCAAATCGACCGCCAAGTGATGCCTTCGCCCGGTGCCAACCTACCAACCGCGACTGCGGGGACAGCCCGCTGGCATCGGGTCAGTGGCGGGGGAACGCCGAGATGACCGAGTCCTGCACTTCACGCAGGCCGACGTCATGCACTGGCGTGCCACTGACGCCCCATCACGCCGGTTTCGGCCGCGAGCCAGTCGCGCACCGGTTGTGGCAGTTCAGTGGATGGCATAGCCATGCCCATGGCGGCATACGACTGCTGGTTGGACACCAGCCCTTGCCGCGAGACCGCCGCGCCTTTCATGTACCCGGCGGCGCAAACCTTGCCGCGGCTGACAAACTCGAACCGCATGTAGTTCCAGTGGGCGTCACTGCCATCCACCCGGAAGCGCAGGGTGTATCGCTCGAATGGCTTGAGGCCTCGGCGGTAGGTGACGAACGAGCCCCCCGCCATCGGACGCCAACCCTGGCGCAGCATCACCTTGGCAAAGCCTACCCGCACGAAGTACTCGACCAGCATCAGATCGATCAGCGTGAGGTATCGGCCATTGTTCATGTGCCCGTTGACATCGAGGTCGGTGGGCAGCACGCGCATGCGGCGCTCCAAGGAATCACCCAGCGCCAGCGCCGGCAGCCGCCAGGCGCGCAACAGGGTCCAGATCAAACGCAGGTAGAGGTTCATGTTGGCCTACAATCAAGTTCAAGATTGAACAGTGTAGTTCATCATTGAACTGATTACCTCCCATGTCTGTCCCATCCACACCACAGTCTGCATCGCCCGATCTGGCCAACATGCGCCGTGCATGGCTTTCGGTCGTGCGGACATTCAATCTGTGTTCGGTCGCCCTGACCGCCCGCCTTGCGCCACTGAACCTGCACCTGAGCGAGCACGAGGTACTGGTCATCCTGGCGCACACCCCAAACATCACGCAGCAAACCCTGGCTTCACGTTGCTTTGTTGCCAAGAGTGGCATCAGCATGCTGCTCAAGCGCATGGAAGCGCAGGGACTGGTGGCACGAGAACCGGACGAAAAGGACGGCCGCATCAAGCGCCTGGTGCTCACCGCTGCCGGCTCGGAACTGGCGGCCAAGGTGCTGACCATCCAGACCGAGGTGCTGACTGCCATGGCAGAGGGCGTGCGGGCGGAAGAGGCTGTGCTGATCACTCAATTCATGGAACGCCTCAGCGCGCAGTTGACGGCTCTCGACTCATGACTTATCCCAGCGCCTTGCCCCGCACCGTACCCAGCCGGGTGACCCCAGAGGACCGCGATGTCTGACCCGGTTCTGAGCCTGTCGGGCATCACCAAACGCTTTGGCAAGCTGGTCGCCAATGACGGCATCAGCCTGACGCTGGCGCGCGGCGAAGTGCTGGCCCTGCTGGGCGAAAACGGTGCGGGCAAGTCCACGCTGATGTCCATTTTGTTCGGGCACTACGTGGCCGATGCAGGGCAGATCGAAGTGTTTGACAAGCCCCTGCCGCCCGGCCAGCCGCGGGCGGCGCTGGCGGCGGGCATTGGCATGGTGCACCAGCATTTCACGCTGGCCGACAACCTGACGGTGCTGGACAACGTGCTGCTGGGCACCGAGCCGCTGTGGCAGCCGTTCTCGCGCCGCAGCAGTGCACGTGCCAAGCTGCTGGCCGTGTCGAAGCAGTTTGGCCTGCCGGTGAGCCCCGATGCAAAGGTGGGCAGCCTCTCGGTGGGTGAGCGCCAGCGGGTCGAGATCCTGAAGGCGCTGTACCGAGGCGCGCGCATCCTCATCCTCGACGAACCCACCGCCGTGCTCACCCCGCAGGAGAGCGAGGCGCTGTTCGACACCTTGGCGCAGATGGTGGCGCAGGGCCTGTCCATCATCTTCATCAGCCACAAACTGGGCGAGGTGCTGCGTGTGTCGCACCGCGTTGCTGTGCTGCGCCAGGGCAAGCTGGTGGCCGAGGCGCCCGCGCAGGGCACGACCCAAGGGCAACTGGCGCAATGGATGGTGGGGCATGCGATTGAGGCCGCAGAGCGTCGCCCGGCACGGAGCGTGGGCGAACCGATCTGCACGCTCCGCAACGTGAGCACAGCCCCCACAGTGCGCGACCGGTTGAACGATGTGTCCCTCACCCTGCGTGCAGGCGAGATCGTGGCGATTGCGGGCGTCAGCGGCAACGGCCAGGTGGCATTGGCAGATGTGCTGTGCGGCGTGCGCGCTGCCACCGCAGGCCAGGTCACTTTGCAGGGCGCGCCATTGCAAGCGCGCCCTGCGTGGGTGGTGAACCAGGGTGTGGCCCGCATCCCCGAAGACCGGCACGCCGTAGGCGTGGTGGGCGACTTGCCCGTGTGGGAAAACGCCGTCTCCGAACGCCTGCGCAGCCATTGGTTTGCGCACCCGTGGTTCAAGGCCTTCTGGGTCAAGCGCCGCGCGGCGCGCCAGCATGCGCAACGGGTGGCCGAGACGTTTGATGTGCGGGGCGGCGGGCCGGATACGCCTGCACGCTCACTGTCGGGCGGCAACATGCAAAAGCTCATCCTGGGCCGGGCGCTGATGCCGCCGCAGGATGGCGCTGGCAACGTTGCCCCCGCACCCCAACTCATCGTGGCCCACCAGCCCACCTGGGGGCTGGACATTGGTGCAGTGATGTTTGTGCAGCAGCAGCTCATTGCAGCGCGCGATGCCGGTGCGGCGGTACTGCTGATTTCGGACGACCTCGACGAAGTGCTGGCCCTGGGCGACCGCGTGGCGGTGATGCACGACGGGCACCTGAGTGAGGCGCGGCCTGCGGAAGGCTGGACGCGCGAAGCGATTGGCCTGGCCATGGCGGGCGTGAAATGAAGCTCCCCCTGAGTCGCTGCGCGCCTTCCCCCTCTCCTTCGGGAGGGGGACGCACCCGGTGGCCTGGCAAAGCCAGTTCCACGGGTGCACTGAGCTTGGCGGCGCCAAATTCTTAGGCCCAAGACAATTGAAAAGTATGAGACTCGAAAAACGCAACCACACCTCCCCCGCCGCCTACGTGCTGGCGCCAGTGGGCGCCGTGGTGTTCACGTTGCTCATCAGCGGCCTGCTGGTGCTGTGGGCGGGGGCCCCGGTAGGCCGCACCTATGCCTTGCTGCTGCAGGGCGCCTTCGGCTCGGTGTTTGCGCTGACCGAAACGCTGACCCGCGCCACGCCGTTGATCCTGACCGGGCTGGCAGCGGCCGTGGCGTTCCGTGCGCGGCTTTTCAATATTGGCGCCGAGGGGCAGCTCTACGCTGGGGCGCTGGCCGCCGTGGCCGTGGGCGGCATGCATGGAGGTACGGGGCTGGAATGGTCGCCCTATGTGCTCTTCCCGCTCATGATGTTGGCGGCTACACTGGCGGGCGCCGCGCTGCTGCTGGGCCCGGCGCTGATGAAGGCGCGGCTGGGGGTGGACGAGGTGGTCACCACGCTGCTGCTCAACTTCATCATGCTGTTGCTGGTGTCGGCCCTGCTCGATGGCCCGATGAAAGACCCGCTCTCCATGGGCTGGCCGCAGAGCGTGGCGCTGCAGGGCGACCTGGAACTCTCCAAGCTGGTGCCACAGACGCGCCTGCACACGGGGCTGCTGTGGGCCGTGTCTCTGGCCGTGATCCTGTGGGCGCTGCTGGCGCGCACGGTGCCGGGTTTTGACATCCGCGCAGCAGGCGCCAACGCACGGGCGGCGGCGTTTGCGGGCGTGCCTGTCACCCGCACCGTGGTGCTGGTGGCCTTGCTCTCGGGCGGGCTGGCGGGGCTGGCGGGTGCTATCGAAGTGGCGGGCCGCACCAGCTATGTGACGCTGGACATGTCGCCCGGCTACGGCTACAGCGGCATTGTGATCGCCATGCTGGCGGGGCTGCACCCGCTGGGCGTGATTGCGGCGGGCACTTTTGTTGCGGGTGTGCTGGTGGGGGCCGACAGCATGAGCCGCGCGGTGGGTGTGCCCACCTACATCGCGGATGTGATCGTGGCGACCTCGCTGATTGCGGTGCTGGTGGCCGGCTTGCTCACGCAGTACCGCGTGCGGTGGAAATGAGGGCACCATGAACAAGCACTCGCACGATAATTTCAAGACAAATTGGCCTCTATCGCTTATCCATCAAGCGCTAGCAGCTATCAAAATTGAAGTACCCAACGCCGAGGCGGGCAAATGACCGAACTGCTCGACATCCTCGCCAACCCCGCGTTCTGGATCGCCACCCTGCGCGTGGCCACGCCGCTCATCCTGGGCACGCTGGGGGTGCTGCTGTGCGAGCGCGCCGGGGTGCTCAACCTGGGCATTGAAGGGATCATGGTCGCAGGCGCTTTCACCGGCTGGCTGGCGGTGTACGCGGGTTATGGGCTGTGGACCGGCGTGCTGGTGGCAGCGCTGACCGGAGCGGTGTTCGGGCTGCTGCATGCGTGGCTCACCGTGGGGCTGGCGCTGTCGCAGCACGTGTCGGGCCTCGGTATCACGCTGCTGGCCACGGCGCTCAGCTACTACGGCTACCGCGTGAGTTTCCCGAAGGTGAACACGCCGCCCACCATCGAGCCCTTTGCGCCCATGGAATGGCTGCCGATTCCCATCCTCTCTGCGCAGACGCCGCTTACGCTGCTGGCCCTGCTGCTGGTGCCGCTGCTGGGCTGGGTGCTGCTGCGCACGCCTTTGGGCCTGGCCGTGCGCATGGTGGGTGAGAACCCGCAGGCCGCAGAGGGCCAGGGCATTTCGGTGGCGGCCACACGCACGGGCGCCATCGTGGCGGGGTCGGCGTTGATGGGGGTGGCGGGGTCGTTCCTCACGCTGTCGGCGTTCAACGCGTTTTTCTTCAACATGATCAACGGGCGCGGCTGGATCTGCGTGGCGCTGGTGGTGTTTGCGTCGTGGCGGCCCGGCAAGGCGTTGCTGGGCGCCCTGCTGTTTGCCTTTTTCGACGCGCTGCAGTTGCGGCTGCAGCAGGCGGGCGATGCGTGGCTGCCCTACCAGCTGTATTTGATGCTGCCTTACCTGCTGTCCATCCTGGCGCTGGTGCTGGTAGCTCGCAAGGCGGCGTATCCGCAGGCGCTGATGAAACCATATCGCAAGGGGGAGCGTTGACAACAGCAAGCAACCCTGTCGCACGTTGGCTGGCAAGTGCATTGCTGGCCTTCGCGGGCCAGGCACACGCGCTGGGTATGACCATGCCATATGAATCCTTCGCCACAGCGCCCGATGTGGACTGGATCAAGGTCTGTGGCGAATGGCCCGCGCCTGAACAGACCGGTGAAGGCCGCGGCATGTACCGCATCGTGCACGCCTCGCGGTATGCGCAGTCGTTTGTGTATCTGCAGTGGATCGTGCGAGATGGCACCGACAGCGCCAGCGAAGTACATACCGCGACCTTTGACCAGATCAACAATGACCACACCTCCATCACCCTGAGCCAGATGAACTGCCAGGCCACGCGCCGGGGCATTCGTTTTACCGCACGGGCGCAGTCCGGGCACGATGGCAGCGTGTTCCGCATCACCATCGACGTGGGGCATACACCGGGCGATGTGCGTTTTCGCACCACCCAAAGGCGCTGAGCCCCCTGCCGACCATGCCCGCCACGCCGGTTCATCCCATCGCACCACCTGCGCTGCCACCCACGGTGCTGGCCCGTTGGCAGTTCGACACGACCGACACAAACCCCACCACGGTGTTGCCCGATGGCTGCAGCGACCTCATCTTGCATATCGACGCGCGCGGCCAGTCTGACTGGCATATCTCTCCACTGGCCGATGTCGCAATGGTCGTGCCGGGGCGTGCGGGCGAACAATGGCTGGGCTTTCGCCTTGTACCGGGCACCCGCATTGACGCGCCCGCGTTGTTGCGGTCTGCACAAGCTATTTGGCAGCAAGCCCAGCACCGCGCAGGGCGGCCCTCCTCCAGCTTGGCCGGTGGTGGCACAACGGCGCCGGAAGCCTTATTGCTAGAGGCAATCGACCAGCACACCCGCGTGGACCCGCGTGCGCAAGAAGCGCTCCGCTCGCTGGCGCATTGCCGGACCGTAGGCGCGGCGGCGCACAGCCTGGGAGTCTCAGAGCGCAGCCTGGAGCGCCTGACCCAACGTGTCACGGGCCAAGCGCCCCGCTTCTGGCGCGCCCTGGCCCGTGTGCGCAGAGCAGCACAGGCCTTGGGCACAACGCAACCGCTGGCCGAAATTGCGGCGGATCACGGCTATGCCGACCAGGCGCACTTCAGCCGCGATTGCCTGCGCTGGCTGGGACAAACACCCGCGTCGTTGCGCGGCACACCGCAACTGCTGGCCACGGTGGCGCAGGCGGGCTATGGCTGATTTTTGTATGAACTTAGCGCTGATGACGGGGCGGCGCTGCCAGCGCCGAAGTGATCCATGCAGTTCAAGCGGCCGGCGGCCCCACAGGCGTGCACAGCTCAACCAGCGCCCCGTTGATATCCGCCACATAGGCCACGGTCTGGCCCCAGGGCATCTGCTGTGGCGCCTGCACCAAGCGCGCACCGGCATCCACCGCGCGCTGCACAGCGGCGGCCACGTCGGGGGTGGTGAACGCGATCTCGAAAGTGGGCGCATCGGCCGAGGCACGCTGCGGGTTCTTGCCCAGCTCGGCCATCAGCCGCAGCGACGAAAAAGCCAGGACAGTCGCACCGGTTTCCAGCTCGCCGTAGTCACCCCCCTCGTGCACAAAGCGGCGGGCAAAGCCGAAGGCAGCCTCGTAAAAAGCGATGGTTTTCGGAATGTCTTCGACGTAGAGAATCGTGTAGCCAAATTGCATGTGAACTGCCTTTGTAAGAATGGATGCGCTGAACCGTTGATGCGCAAAGCGAGACCCCGAGCTTAGGCACAGAGCCCGCCCGAGTCTTGAAAAAACCCGACACCACGACCCGACACCAACGCCCTCGCCCACCCCATGCTTGACCTGCTCATCACCCATGCCACCCTGCCGGATGGCCGCCAGAACATGTCCATCGCCGTCCAAGGCGGCCGCATCACCGAAGTGACCGAAGGCCTGCAAGCCCCCGCGCATGAAACGGTGGATGCCGATGGCCTGCTGGTCAGCCCGCCGTTTGTGGACGCGCATTTCCACATGGACTCGACCCTGAGCTACGGCCAGCCGCGCGTGAACGAAAGCGGCACGCTGCTCGAAGGCATTGCGGTGTGGGGCGAACTCAAACCCACGCTGACGCACGACGCCATCGTGCAGCGCGCGCTGCAGTACTGCGACATGGCGGTGGCACGCGGGCTGCTGGCGATCCGCTCGCACGTGGACACCAGTCACGAGAGCCTGCTGCCCGTGCACGCCCTGCTGGATGTAAAGCAGCGCGTAGCGCCGTATCTGGACCTGCAACTGGTGGCCTTCCCGCAAGACGGCGTGCTGCGCGCGCCAGGCGGGCTCGACAACCTCAAACGCGCGTTGGACCTGGGCGTGGACGTGGTGGGCGGCATCCCCCACTTCGAGCGCACCATGGCCCAGGGCGCCGAGAGCGTGAAGATCCTCTGCGAACTGGCCGCAGAACGCGGCAAGCGCGTGGACATGCACTGCGACGAGAGCGACGACCCGCATTCACGCCATGTAGAAACCCTGGCCTTTGAAACCCAGCGCCTGGGCCTGCACGGCCGCGTGACGGGCTCGCACCTCACCTCCATGCACAGCATGGACAACTACTACGTGAGCAAGCTCATCCCGCTGATGGCCGAGGCTGACCTGGGCGTGGTGGCCAACCCGCTCATCAACATCACGCTGCAAGGCCGCCATGACACCTACCCCAAGCGCCGGGGCATGACCCGCGTGCCCGAGCTGATGGCTGCTGGCCTCACGGTGGCGTTTGGCCACGACTGTGTGCTGGACCCCTGGTACAGCGGCGGCAGCGCCGACATGCTGGAGGCCGCGCACATGGGCCTGCACGTGGGGCAGATGACGAGCCAGGCGGCAATGCGCCAGTGTTTTGATGCGGTGACCGTCAACCCCGCCAAGCTGCTGGGGCTGGAGGGCTACGGCCTGGTGCCCGGCGCGTTTGCCGACTTTGTGTTGCTGCATGCGCGCAACCCGGTGGAAGCCATTGCACTGCGCGCCGCACGGCTGAGCGTGTGGCGCCGTGGACGCCTGCTCGCCAGCAGCCCGGCACCGGTGGCACAACTGCATGTGCCGGGACGACCGGATCATTTCATTTTTACGTAAAAAATGGCCCTAGCGCTTATGGATAAAGCGCTATACGCTACCAAGTTAATAGCAAAATGCTTTGAGAGCTACGCCCCATCACCCCGTTCCCGCAATGGCGCACGCCATGGGTCAAACCCGCACGTCAAACGCCGACAGGTGATTGGCCAGGTGCATGGCGTGCGCCTGCTCGTATTGCGCGCGGCTCAATGCCCCGTAGGCAAAGTGAGGCTGCAACGGCCCGGCATGGGTAGCGAAATCCTGAACGGCCTTGCGCAGCCGGGCCAGGGCCGCTGACGCGTTGGGCTTGGATGCATCCAGCTCTGGCGCGCCGGGGATAGGCTCCGCGAGGCTGTGGCTCATGCGGCCGAGCAGGGCAAACACGTTGAAAGCCGCCGCACCCAGCGTGTTCTGGAACAGTGCCGCCTTGGGTTTCGGGAACCCCAGCAGCGAGAACTCGATGCTCTGCGCGCAGTGCTCCAGCGTCTGCGACCAGGTCCAGACCGTGTCGGGTAACAGCGGCTGGACCGCAGCGCCCGCAAGGCGATCGACCTCTTGCATGGCGTCCGTCAGGTTGCCAAACGCCAATTGCCGGTCATTGCTGGGGCGGTGCAGCAGATAGCCCACACCAGCGACTGCGCCCACGCCGACAACGGTCAGCCCTGTGCCGAAATTAAGGAATGCTCGGCGCGGCGGGTCAGATGCCGACGAAGACATGCCAGACATTTCAGACGTGGCGTGCGGACCAGCGCTGCGGCCGGGGTTGCTGCGGTTGGGAGTCGCGGGCATGGGGTTGTGAAGGGATGCTTATGGGTGTCTGCTGGAAGGAAGGCCGTGGGCATTGTGTGGCCGCCAGCACCTGCAGCCACCGCGCGAAAGTCGTTCAGCCGACACATCCACCCTCGGCCAGCAAACCTCCAATTCACTGGGCGACAGGGCGGTTCAACCAGCCGTTGGTGCCAGGGTCAGGTCTGGCACCGCAGGCTTGACCAGCACCTCCACCCGGTTGCGACCACGCTCCTTGGCCAGGTACATGGCCTCATCAGCCCGCTGCAGAACCATGTCTGCCGTATCGCCAGCAGCACGCAGGGTGACCCCCACGCTAACTGTCAGCCGAATGGGACGCGGGCCGGTTGCCAGAGGTTGCGCCTCTACCAGTGCGCGCAGTCTCTCTGCCACAGCAATCGCTCCGCCGCCACCAGCGTTGGACAGAAAGATGGCGAACTCCTCACCCCCCAGGCGGCCCATCACATCTTCCTTGCGCAGACAACGGTTGGCCAGCATCACAAAGTGGCGCAGCACATCGTCGCCCGCACGGTGGCCCCAGGTGTCGTTGATCGTCTTGAAGTGGTCCAGGTCCATCACCAGCACGGGCAAATCCGACTGGGTCCGGTGGGCGCTGCTGATGGCCTTGTCCAACAGAGTCATGAAAGCGCGGCGGTTGAACACACTGGTCAGCGGGTCGACCTCGGCCAGGTGCCGCAGCTCGGTGGTGATGTACTCATTGGCCAGGATGAGCGCGCCAAACCCCAGCAGAACAACGGCGATGATGGCCTCCAGCACCACAAACTGCGACAGCAGGGCGACCAGCCTGGAATCGGCCTGCCCCAGCGAGGCGGCCGCTCCCAGTTGGAACAGTACCGGGCGCAACAGCAAGAATGCGCCATGCGAGCCAGCAACCACTGCAAGCAGATAGCGTGCAGGTACGCGATGCATACCCCCGTGGGCCAGCGTGCGCGCCGTGAGCAAAAGGCAGATGCCCGGCCCCACCCCCGCAAGCAAAAACCGCATGCCCAGGTGCGGCTGCACCACCGTGAAATAAAGCGATAGTGCGATCAGGGCACCAATACCCGCCGCCGCAAAGCGATGCTGCAGCGGCCGTCGCCCCATGTACATGCGGCTGGCCAGCAGACACAGGTAGGCAGCGGTCGATATGGCGCCCTGCGAAATCGCCACCGCCACCACCTCTGGCAACATGTCACGCGTCAACAGGCTGATGCTGAAGACCGATCCCAAAAGAAACGACAGCATCCACAGTCGCAGCCCCGGTATGTTCTTGTTGAAGAACCACACGGCATAGAGCACCGCGGTGATCAGTGCCGTCAGAATGGCGGCGAGGATGAGGAGTGTGGGGCTGTGCACAGTGAAGGGCCGACTGACGGGGCGGTGTCGATGTTAACCGGGCACTCAACGAAATTGCAGTGCACCGCGCAGTTGTCTGATCAAACCCAAATTCTCACGCCACCACATTGCACTCCCGACGCAGCAGCGCCAGCGCGTCGTGCATCTGGTAGTCGCGGTCACTGGTCAATGTCTTTTCTGCGTCTTGCACAAAACCCGTCCACAGGGTGATGTAGTCCTGCTGGTACGACCCCGCGGCATGCGTGCGAATGAACTCAGCGGCAAGTTCAGGCTGCATGCCCGTCTTGCGGATCTTGCGGATAAGGCTGGCAGCAGTTTTTTCGGTGAGAAGCGTCTTCTTTGGCGCCCCCGCGGCCAGGCACAGAAACAGTGTCAGCAAAGAATGCTCGTCATCGTTGCCCTGGGTGGTTTTGGTCCAGGTCTTGCTGGCGGGCAGTGGTGGCTCGCCGCCCTCCTCCAGCGCATCCAGGCTGCGGTGGTAGTTGTCCACCTCGGCCAGTGGGTCGTCCAGCAGAAAGTACCGGGCCCGAAAGCTGCCGGTGGGCCGCAGCAGTGTGCGCAGCGGCGTGGCGGCATCCAGCAGGCGGGGGATGTCTGCCTGCACTGCGGCGCACTGGGCCAGCATGACCTCACGCAGCGCTGCGGGTACCCCGGCGGGCAGGCGCAGTGCGGTGGGCGTTGTCGTCTTCTTCTTGCGCAGTGCCGTCAGCAGCTTTTCAAACGCGGCAGCGTTCGGCCATTCGCCCAGGCCCATCGCCTGGGGGGCCAGTGCCTGCATGAGCAAGCCCGTGCGGATAACCGCCTCCGCATCGGCGCCTGCGGCCTCCAGCTCGTCAGCATCCAGGTCGTATTGCTCGGCCAGCCACTGCGCGGCCTCAATCGCCTGCGCGATGTGTGTGCGGCGCGCCAGCTCGGCCTGGTAGTCGGCGTGGCTGCGCAGCGACCACACGGCCAGCAGCGGAGTTTCGGCATCGGCATACCCGGCCATGCCAAAGTTGCTGCTCTCGGGCATCGCAATCAGGCGCTTGAGCATGTCCGAGCCGCCTTTGGAGCGTGACAACAACGAATGGTCGCGCAGCGAGACGGCGGCCTGGTGCAGATCACCATTGGTGGTGTCCAGAAGGTAAAGACTGATGAGGTTGACCATGCGGTCGCGCGCTTTTTCCAGCTCCGGCCGCAAAAACTCGCTGCCAAAGTAGCGCGCAATTTGCACCATGCCTTTGGGCGCATCGGCGTTGATGGCGGCCAGCTTGTCGGCGCCAATCACGCCATGCTGCACGCCATAGGCCAACGCTTTTTCGAAGAACGGGCGCGCGTCATGGAGTTGCAGCGATGCGGAAGTAAATGCCGTCATTGTCGATTCAGTAGTTCAGGGTGCAGCCACAACGCACATCGGTGGCAACTGGCGCAGCGGGGCGAGTGCCACCGTGGAACTGGCTCTGCCAGGCCACCGGTGGCGTCCCCCTCCCGCGCAGCGAGAGAGGGGGAAGGCGCGAAGCGACTCAGGGGGAGCACGCTGCTAAATCGCGGATTCTTCGTCGGAAGCACGCGCAGCAGGGGTGGCTTTGCCGCGATCGGTTTCACTGGTCTCGAACTTGCCGTCGTCGTCCTCGGCGGGCTCATCGCCCTCCTCCAGCCCCAGGTCAAACGCCCGGGCCTTGGCGCGCAGCACCAGCAGCGTTTCGATGAACAGGTCGCGGCATTCATAGCGCAGCAGCCAAGCCATCTGCATCCAGTCGCGGTCGGCCACTTCGTCCTGATCGACACGCGGCTGCACATAGCCAGAGGCCAGCAGTTCGTCGTCGGTCAGCGTCACGCCGTAGTCTTCGACCGCATCAAAGGTACCGGTGCGGGCAAAGGCCTCGATGCGGCTCCACTTTTCGGCAAAGTAGTTGGCCAGCGCCTCGGCACCGCCGTCCAACTCGCCGATGGCGGCAAGAAACTCTACCGGGTCGGCATCGTCGCGGAAGATGACCGCGTTGACCATGCTGCGCAGGTGCGTGTGGGTGAGGTCCTTGTACTGCTTTTCCAGCACCATGGCTCGCGCAAACTGCTCGGGCGTGACGAGCATGTTGACCACGGACGCCTTGGACTCGTCGTACTCGCGCATCACCGCCAGAATGTCCTTGGGCGCCAACTGGTCCAGCACCACCATGAGCGCCTTGTCGCCATCGGTATCAGCCAGCTCAGCCAGCGCAGATTCAGCACCTACGATGTCGCCTGCAGCGATGAGGCTGGTGGTTTTGGTGATGAGGGCGAGATGGGTGTTGTTGCTCATGCGAAATTCCTTTTCATTGGTCCGTTGCGCTATGCGCACGGCGCAAGCGGATGAAACTGGCGTGGCCATTGCCAGCGGCCGCCGCGCAAGGGCCGCCCCGCCGCGCTGGCGGCGTCCCCCTTGAGGGGGAAGACGCGAAGCGGCTCAGGGGGTGCTTCATTCCTTCCGGTCAAACCCCACGTCAGACAGCCAGTTCGAGCTGGCCTCTTCGCGGCTGCGGCTGTTCTTGGGGTCCGCAGCGTCGTCGGCGCTCAGCGCGTCATAGTCGTCATCATGTTCTGCGGCGTCTTCGCCGTCGTCCGCATCGCCGTCGCCTTCTGCATGCGAAGCGGCCTGCGGTGCCAGACGGGCGTGCTGCTGCAGATACTCCAACCCGGCAGCCACGGCCATGAAACGGGCGCCCTGCGGCTCGCGCAACACGGTTTGCGCCAGGCTGGTGGCCCAGGGCTCCAGCGTGATGGCGTGCGTGAGGCTTTGCCAGTCGGGCAGTTCGTCCACAGGCAAGCCCAGCAGGTGCTCCATGGCGCTCGGCTTGGTAAAGCGAAACCCCTGGTGGAAGACCACGGCCACCATTTCAGGCGCCAGCTCCATCATCTGCACCAAAAAGGCAATCTCATTGCGCTTTTCTGAAAGGCGCTTGCGCAGCACATCTTTGCCTTCGGAATCGGAAACCAAGTCGTCCAGTTCGGCCTGGTAGGCGGAGCGGAGGTCGTAAAAATAGGGAGAGAGTTTCAAGGTGTGGTCGTCGTCAAAATGCGCGTGGAATAGGCTTGCCAGATTTCTTGTGCGGTTTGTAACGGGTCATCCAGCAGGTTGCGACGCCGGTTGTCGTCGTAGGCCTGGCGGGCGGTTTCGTCGGACAGCACCTCGTAAGCCTTTTGAACGGCCTGAAAGCGCTGGGCGGCGTCGGGCGCGTCGTTGCGGTCGGGGTGATAGAACGACGCCTTCTGGCGAAAGGCTTTCTTGATGTCCGCCAGCGACGCATTGGCCGCCAGCCCCAGGGCTGCGTAGTGGTCTGCGGTCATGGGCAAATCGTCAAAACAGCGGCGGCCAACGTGTGACGGCAATCGCTCTGGCGTGTATGCAGACCCCGCATCAACCGCCCAGGCTCACAAACACGTTCTGCACATCGTCGTTGCCATCGATGGCGGCGAGAAAGTTCTCGACTTCTTCCAACTGTTCAGCGCTGAGGCTGGCTGGGTCCACCGGATTTTTGGGCTTGTAGCCCAGCTTGACCGACAGCACATTGAAACCGTGGGCAGGCAACGCACGGCTCACCAGGTCGAGTTCGGCAGGGTCGGTCCAGAAGGTAGTGGTACCGGCTTCATCGCCCGCTTCGCAGTCCTGCGCGCCGGCTTCGATGGCCGCTTCTTCGGGGTCGGCGCCAGGCACGGCGGGTTCGGCTTCGATCATGCCGACATGGTCAAAGTCCCAAGCCACCGAGCCCGAGGTGCCCAGTTGGCCCTTGCGGAACAGCACGCGCATCTCGGGCGCCGTGCGTTTGACGTTGTCTGTCAGGCATTCGACCATCACGGCCACCTGGTGCGGGGCATAGCCTTCGTAGATCACGCGTTCGTAGTTCACGGCGTCGGCACCGGTGCCGGAGCCCTTCTTGATGGCGCGCTCCAGCGTGTCCTTGGGCATCGACGCCTTGCGGGCCTGCTCGACCACCAGGCGCAGGCGCGCATTGCTGGCCGGGTCGGCACCGCCGCGTGCGGCCACGGTGATTTCCTTGACCAGCTTGCCAAACAGCTTGCCTCTGGCATCAGCGACCTGTGCCTTGCCTTTTGCTTTCCACTGCGCGCCCATGGTGATGTCTTTCTTGGAGTTGTGGCGCGCTGGGGCGCCCTTCGGTAGATGTGTAGGTGTTGTTAGGCGGCCCTTTCAGGCACCGCAAGCCTGCAAAATGGCCTCTGTGCATGTCCGAACCGAACCCTATAGGGTACCACCGACCGCCCCGTTGCCCTGCGACCCGGGGCAAGTCAATGCCAACGCTGGGGCCGGATAGTCTTGTCGCCATGCACCACGCTCACCCGCCCCACCAACCCCCGTCGCCCCCCAAGACCACTGATGACCAACACCCTGTGGCTGGGCTTTTTGCGCACTGCAGAACAGGCGGGCATCGCTTTGGGTCAGTGGGCATACAGCGTGCGCGGCATGCGATGGGACGCATACTGCAGACCGTGCTGGCTGGTGTCGCGGGGGCGATTGCGTTGTGCGACTGATTTTTTAGCTGACGCAGCGCACAAATAGAGCGTAAGCCCCACGGAGTCCCGCTGTAACCGCAGGCTTTCGCCCTGCCCCACCCCAAACCGCAGAGAATGGTTGCGCCCCAACTAAAAATATGAGTCAAATTGGCCTCTAGCGCTTACCCCACAAGCGCTAGCAGCTATCCTTTTTAATTCGAGGATATCCCTGTGCCCCTGCAGCCCCGCCCCCATCGCGCCAGCCCCCTTTACACCCGCCGCCACGCCCTGGGCCTGCTGGGATCAGCCAGCGCATCCCTTGCGCTCCCGGCCTTTGCGCAGCCCTCTTCCGCAGCTGCTACCTGGGCCGACATCGAGCGCGCCGCGCGCGGGCAGACGGTTTACTTCAACGCCTGGGCGGGCAGTGAACGCATCAATGCCTATTTGCAGTGGGCCACCGCCCAGCTGGCGGCGCAGTACGGTGTGAAGCTGGAGCACGTGAAGATCGCTGACACGGCCGATGTGGTCAAACGCGTGCGTGCCGAAAAGGCCGCCGGTCGAAAAGACACCGAAGGCACCGTAGACCTGGTGTGGATCAACGGAGAAAACTTTGCGCAGATGAAGCGTGAGGGGCTGCTGTTTGGCCCATTTGCCGAACGACTGCCCCATTTTCAGTACGTAGACCTGGCAGGCAAACCCACCACACGCATTGATGCATCCATTCCTACCGACGGCATGGAGGCCCCCTGGGGCATGGCGCAGTTCACCGCGTTTGCAGACAGCCAGCGCCTGCCCGACCGGCCCCAGAACATGGCCGAACTGCTGGCCCTGGCGCAACGCCAGCCCGGGCGCATCAGCTACCCGCGCCCGCCGGATTTTCATGGCACCACGTTCGTGAAGCAGGCACTCAGCGAGCTGTCGCCCAACCCGCAAGCCCTGCGCGAACCCGTCAACGCCTCCGCGCTGGAACAGCAAACCGCCCCGCTGTGGAAGTTTCTGGACACCCTGCATCCCGCGCTGTGGCGGGGCGGCAAGCAGTTTCCGCAAAACGCAGCCGCCATTCGCCAGATGATGGCCGACGGCGAAATGCTGCTGGCCTGGACCTTCAACCCCAACGAGGCCGCCAACGAAATCGCCGCGCAGCGCCTGCCTGCAACGGTGGTCAGCTGGCAGTTTGCCAAGGGCTCCATCGGCAACACGCACTTTGTCGCCATCCCCTACAACGCCCGCGCCAAGGCGGGAGCGCAGGTGGTGGCCAACTTCTTGCTGTCGCCAGCAGCACAGGCACGCAAGGCCGACATTCGCCAGTGGGGCGACCCCACGGTGCTGAACGTGGCCGCGCTGCCGCCCGCAGACCGCGCCCTGTTCAGCGCCACCGCCATGCCAGGACAAGTGGCGACCACAGCGCCCACGTTGCCCGAACCCCACGCATCGTGGGTAGACGCGCTGGAAAAAGCCTGGGCGCAGCGTTACGCCCGGTAGGCGCTAGCGCCTTTCTCAACGGTTCACGTAGCTGCCCGCAGTGCCCCACCCGCGTACCTTCTTTGCCGCAGGGCTGTTCCTGATGGTGGCACTGCCCCTGGCGGCAGCGGCAGGTTGGGCCCTGCTGGCCGTGGCCGACGGCGCTGCATGGCAGGCGCTGGCGCAGCACCCCCTCACACGCCCGGCGCTGGGCTACAGCCTGTGGACAGGGCTGGCATCTACAGCGCTGGCCTGGCTGGCCTGTGCGGTGTTGCTGTCGCAAGGGTTTGTGCGCCGCTCACTCGCGCGCACGCTCAAAGCCATGCCCGTGATGCTGGCCACGCCGCATGCCGCGTTTGCCATTGGGCTGGTGTTTTTGCTCTCGCCCAGTGGCTGGCTGTTGCGCCTGGTGTCGCCATGGCTCACCGGCCTGGCGTGGCCGCCACCATGGCCCACCGTGCAAGACCCCTGGGGCCTGGGGCTGGTGGCTGCACTGGTGGCCAAGGAGCTGCCATTTTTGCTGTGGACCGCCGCCACCCAGCTTCTGCGCGGCGATGTGCAGCAACGCCTGGGGGCCGAGCACACCATCGCGCAAACGCTAGGGTATTCGCCGCAGCGCGCCTTCTGGCACGTGGTGTGGCCACAGCTGGCGCCCCGCATGGCCTGGCCGCTGTTTGCCGTGCTGGCCTACGGGCTGACGGTGGTGGACATGGCCCTGGTGATCGGCCCCGCCAGCCCGCCGCCGCTGGCGGTGTTGGCTTGGCAATGGCTGCAGGACGCCGACCCCGCCACCAACGCCCAAGGCGCCGCAGCGGGGGGGCTGCTGGCGCTGGTGGTAGCAGCCAGCGCAGCGGTGGCGGTGCTATGGCGCCACTTTGTTGCCAAGCCGCTGTGGGCCCAGGTGCGCAACCAGGGCCAGCGGGGCCAGCACAGCGCCCGTGCACACCGGTTCGCGGTAGCGCCCCTGTTGTGGCCGCTGCTGGCTTTGTATGGCGCGGTGCTGCTGGCGCTGGCGGTGGGCAGCGTAGCGGGCGTGTGGCCGTTTCCGCAGGCGTGGCCGCAGCAATGGTCCCTGGGTGCGTGGACCAGTGTCTGGGCAAGCCGCGCCACCCTGGGCCACACACTGGGCCTGGCGGTGTGCGCCAGCACACTGGCCCTGGCATGGGCAGTGGCTTGGCTAGAACTTGCACCCCCCACATGGCATACCGTCATGCGCCCGCTGCTGTACCTGCCCCTGGTGCTGCCCGCCGTGTTGTGGGTGCTGGGCGTCTACGGCCTGGCGCTGCACACCCACCTGGAGGGGCGCTGGGCCGGCTTGCTACTGGCCCACACGCTGGCCGCGCTGCCCTATGTGGTGCTGGCCCTGTCGCCCGCCTACCTGGGGTTTGATCCGCGCTATGCCACTGTCAGCGCCAGCCTGGGCCACGGGCCTTGGCGCTTTTTGTGGCGAGTGAAGTGGCCCCTGTTGCGGCGCGCACTGGCAGCCAGCGCCGCCGTGGGCTTTGCGGTGAGCGTTGCGCAGTATGTGCCCACGCTGTACATCGGCGCGGGGCGTTTTGCCACCGTGACAACCGAGGCCGTGACGCTGGCATCTGGCGGCCAGCGATCGCTGACCAGCGCCTACGCCTGGCTGCAGTTCATCTTGCCCGTTGGGGGCTTTGCCCTGGCAGCGTGGGTCGGACGCCCGCGCCGGTTTAGAGTCGCCCGATGACCTTGTCCGTACACATTGACCAAATCACCACCCCTGCGGCCGGGGTGGTGGTGCGGGCCTTGGCCTTCAGTGTGGCGCCGGGCGAGGTGCTGACGCTGATGGGCGCAAGCGGCAGCGGCAAAAGTTCGGTGCTTGGCGCCATTGCGGGCACCATCGGCCAGACTGCCGATGCGGGCGTGGGCACTGGCGCAGCGGGGCTGCGGTTCAGCGGATCAGTCCATTTGAACGGCGTGGACATCACCCACCAAACAACCGCCCGGCGCGGTGTCGGCCTGCTGTTTCAAGACGACCTGCTGTTTGCCCACATGACCGTGGCCGAAAACCTGTTGTTTGCCGTGCCGCCGGGCGCACGCAAAGCGCGCCTGGCCCAGGTTGAATCCGCGCTGGCCGACGCAGGCCTGGCAGGCTTTGGCCCGCGCGACCCGGCCACGCTCTCGGGCGGGCAACGCTCGCGCGTAGCCATGATGCGCGCCCTGCTGGCGCAACCGCAGGCCCTGCTGCTGGACGAACCTTTTTCGCGGCTGGACGCCGACCTGCGCGGTCAATTCCGGGCCTTTGTGTTTGCACAGATCCGCGCACGCCACATACCCGCCGTGCTGGTCACCCACGACGCCGCAGACATTGCCGACCCGGCGCGGGTGACAGTGCTTCAAGCAGCCCTACAGCACACTGCACACGATGTTCGATAGCCGCATTCAGGGGTGGATGCGCCCCGCCATGGCCCGCGCAGGCCAAGCCCTGGCGGGTTGGGGCTGCACCGCCAATGGGATGAGCTTTGCGGGGTTTGGCACCGGGCTGACCGCTGCGGCGGCCATTGCGCTGTCGCAGCCGCTGGTGGGGCTGGTGTTGCTGCTGCTGTCGCGCCTGATGGACGGCCTGGACGGTGCCGTGGCCCGCGCCACACAGGCCACCGAGCGCGGTGCGTTTCTCGACATCACGCTCGACTTTTTGTTTTACGCATCCATCCCACTCGCATTTGCCGTGGCCCACCCTGCTGCCAACGCCCTGCCCGCTGCGGTGTTGCTGGCTTCATTCATCGGCACTGGCAGCAGCTTTTTAGCGTTTGCCATTGCGGCAGAACGGCGGCAATTGCGATCCCACGCGTTTCCTGACAAAGGCTTTTACTTTCTGGGTGGCCTTACCGAAGCCACTGAAACCCTGGCTGCCTTTGTCGCCATGTGCCTGTGGCCACAGTGGTTTGGCCCCATTGCATATGGCTTTGCCGCGCTGTGCGCCATCACCACTGCGCTGCGCATTCGCTGGGGCTGGACCAGCCTGGCACCCGCGCCCACCCCCCATTCACCCACGCCCCCACCACCATGAACATCAAAAAAACTGCGGTAGCCTTGCTGGTGGTGCTGGGCATTGCCGCCTTTTTTGTGCTGGACTTGGGCCAGTACCTGCAGCTCGATTTCATCCAGCGCAGCCAGTCGCGCATACAGGCGCTTTATGCAGGCCAGCCCGCCGGGGTCATGCTGGGCTTTGGCGCCATCTATGTGGCGGCCACAGCGCTGTCGCTGCCGGGCGCCACGGTGCTCACGCTGGCAGCCGGTGCGGTGTTTGGGCTGTGGTGGGGCACGCTGGTGGTGTCCATAGCGTCCACCCTGGGCGCCACGCTGGCCATGCTGGCCGCGCGCTACCTGCTGCGCGATTCGCTGGAGGCCCGTTTTAGCCAGCGGCTTGCCGAGGTCAACCAAGGCATTGATCGCGAAGGCGCTTTTTATCTGTTCAGCCTGCGCCTGCTGCCGGTGATTCCGTTTTTTGTGCTGAACCTGCTGATGGGCCTCACGCGCATGCGTACCTGGACATTTTTCTGGGTGAGCCAGCTGGGCATGCTGGCAGGCACCCTGGTGTTTGTGAACGCGGGCACGCAGCTGGCACGCATTGAATCGCTGCGGGGCATTTTGTCGCCCGCTTTGCTGGGCTCGTTTGCACTGCTGGCCGTGGTGCCGTGGCTAGTCAAAAAGATGCTGGCGCACTGGCGCCGCCGCAAGGTGCTGGCCCCGTGGGCGGCGCAACGCCCCCGGCACTTTGACCGCAACCTCATCGTGATCGGTGCGGGCGCCGGTGGGCTGGTCACAGCCTACATTGCCGCCGCCGTCAAGGCCAAGGTCACGCTGATTGAAGCCCACAAGATGGGGGGCGACTGCCTGAACTACGGCTGCGTGCCCAGCAAGGCCCTCATCAAAAGCGCCAAGGTCGCGCACCAGATGCGCCACGCTGACCGCTATGGGCTGGATGCTGCGGCGCCCGGGGTCAGCTTCAAGCGGGTCATGCAGCGCATCCAGGACGTCATCCACGCCATCGAACCGCACGACAGCATCGCCCGCTACACCGCGCTGGGCGTAGACGTGCGCCAGGGCTACGCCCGCCTTGTCTCCCCCTGGGCGGTAGAAATCACTGCAGCAGACGGCAGCAAAGAGCAGCTCACGGCGCGCAGCATCGTCATTGCCGCAGGTGCAAGCCCGGTGGTGCCGCCCTTGCCCGGCATCGAAGCATCTGGTTATGTCACCAGCGACACACTGTGGGAACGGTTTGTGCACTACGACACGCCACCCCGCCGCGTGGCCGTGCTGGGCGGCGGCCCCATCGGCTGCGAATTGGCGCAGGCCCTGGCACGCCTGGGCTGCGGGGTGACGCTGGTGGAAAGCAGCGCCCGCGTGCTACCGCGCGAAGACGCTGACGCCGCAGATGTGGTCACCCAGGCTCTGGTGGCCGACGGTGTAGACCTGCGCACCGGCCACAAGGCCTTGCGTTGCGAAACGTCGGCGGGCGAAGGCCATGACCCCCAAGGCACGCCCCGCCGCACCCTGGTGCTGCAAGCGCCAGACGGATCGGAACACGCCGTTGAATTTGACGAGCTGGTATGCGCCGTGGGCAGACAAGCGCGGCTGACTGGTTATGGCCTGGAGGCGCTGGGCATCCCCGTAGCGCGCACCATCGACACCAACGACTATTTGCAAACGCTGTTTCCGCACATCTTTGCGGTGGGCGACGTGGCGGGCCCCTACCAGTTCACCCATGTGGCATCGCACCAGGCCTGGTATGCGGCGGTGAACGCGCTGTTTGGCAGCCTGCGCAGCTTCAAGGTGGACTACCGCGTGATCCCGCGCACCACCTTTACCGACCCCGAGGTGGCGCGGGTGGGCCTGAGCGAGGCCGAAGCCCGCGAACAGAACATAGCGGTGGAAGTCACCCGCTACGACATCGACGACCTGGACCGGCAAATTTGCGAGGAAGGCGCTGCGCCCACCAGCCGGGGCTTTGTGAAGGTGCTCACCCCGCCCGGCAAAGACCGCATTGTGGGCGTCACCATCGTCGGCCCCCACGCCAGCGAACTGCTGGCCGAATACGTGCTGGCCATGAAACACGGCCTGGGCCTGGGCAAGATTCTGGGCACCATCCACACCTACCCCACGATGTCCGAGGCCAACAAATACGCGGCAGGCGAATGGAAGCGCGCCCACGCGCCGCAGCAGTTGCTGGCATGGGTGCAGCGGTATCACACCTGGCGACGCGGATGAACGCCATGCGCAACGCCCTGCTGGTCGCCGCCTGCTCCAGCACCGCCTTACTCACCCCGGCACTGCACGCCGCGCAGCCCGGCGCCCCTGCTGCTTCATCGCCTTCCACGTCTTTTCAACCACAGCCACTTGCACCGCTGGCACCGCTGGCACCCGTATCCGGCGACCAGCCCGCAGCCGCCTTGCGGCCCGTGGGCTTTCCGAAAAAACACGCTGCACTGCCGATGACGCAGTTTGTGATCGCCCCCATCGACGGCCAGCGCGCACTGCAGGTGCGCACCGCCTCGTCGTACGGCACGCTGGTGCACGACTGGGCCGGGCCTGCAGGCCCCCTGGCGTGGCGCTGGCGGCTGGACGAGCCCTTGAGCGGTGGCAGCGCCGCGCCAGACCTCACCACCAAGGCGGGCGACGATGCAGCGCTCAAGCTGTGCGTGATGTTTGACCATGCGCTAGACCAGGTGCCGTGGGTAGAGCGCACCGTTCTGCGCCTGGCCCGCAGCGTGAGCGGCGAGGCCCTGCCCGCCGCCACCCTGTGCTACGTGTGGGACACCGGCAGCGCCACCCCCTTGCAAGGCGCCAACCCCTACACCCGGCGCGTGCGGTACATCAGCCTGCAAACGCGCAGCTCGCCGCTGGCCCAGTGGGTGGCTGAGTCGCGCAACGTGGCCAGCGACTTCACCGCGTTGTTTGGTGACGAGCTGCCTGACGGCGCCAACGCACCCGCCAGCGCAGTGCCCCCTGTCAAAGCCGTGGTCATTGGCGCCGACAGCGACAACACCGGCAGCCGCAGCCTGGGCTGGGTGGCGCAGGTGCAGTGGCAGCAGCGTGGCGCCAGCGGCACGCCCGGCGCCCCACGTCCATGACAGACCCCACCCCGCAGGCCACGCCCCAGCCGCCTCGCAAACACCTGCTGCTGGTGGGTGCAGGCCATGCCCATCTGCATGTGTTGCAGGTGCTGGCGCAGCACCGCCCAGCCCACCTGGACGTGACCCTGCTCACGCCCGACGCCTGGCAAACCTACAGCGGCATGGTGCCCGGCTACGTGGCGGGCCGGTACGCGCTGGACGCCTGCCGCATCGCACTGCAACCCCTGCTGCGCGCTGCGGGCGTGACGTGGATACAGGGGCTTTGCACCGGCATCGACGCCGCACAGTCGCAGGTCACCCTGCTGCCCACGGGCAGCAGCCAGCAAGCACCGCAGACCTTGCGCTATGACCTGCTGTCCCTCGACACAGGCGCGGTGTTCGACCCCTTGCGGCTGGCAGCGGACATGCCCGGAGCCCTGGAGCACACGCTGCCCGTGCGGCCCATCGATGACTTCACCGACCGTTGGCAAACCATGGTGGAGCAGCGCCAGCCGGGTCGAACCCCACACCACCCACAACCGCTCCGCACCGACCACACCCATACCGCCAACGCTACGACCACCACCTGGGCGTTCATCGGCGCCGGTGCAGCCAGCGTTGAACTGCTGATGGCTGCGCACCAGCGCTTGGCCGCCGCCCCCCAGGCGGCTGGCGCCAGCAGCAGCGCCAGCCGCATCCAGCTGGTGCTCGTCACTGGTGGCGGCGAAGTGGCGGCAGGCTACGCGCCCGGCATACAGCGGCGTGTGCTGCGCCAGCTGGCCAAGCGCCAGGTGCAGGTGGTGCGCCAGCGCTGCGTGGGCGCACAACCTGGCGCGTTGCGGCTGGAAGACGGCTCGCTGCTCGCCTGCGACGGCGCCGTGCTGGCCGTAGGCACCCATGCGCCGCGCTGGCTCCAAGGCAGCGGCCTGGCGCTGGAGGACACCGGCCACCTGCGGGTCAACCCATTTCAGCAAAGCACCAGCCACGCCAAGGTGTTTGCAGCGGGCGACGTCGCAACGCGTGCCGATGCAGCCCATCCCAAAAGCGGCGTCTATGCTGTGCGCGCCGGCCCGCCCCTGGCCCACAACCTGTTGGCAGCCGCCAGCGGCCAGCCGCTCAAACCGCACCATCCACCCACCCACACGCTCAACCTGCTGTCGTGCGGCACCCACCACGCCATCCTCAGCTGGGGCGGGTTGCATGCCGAGGGCGCCTGGGCGTGGTGGCTGAAAGACCGAATCGACCGTGCATTTGTGGCGCGGTATGCGTCAGAGGCTTGAGGCACAGCGGCGCAAGAAAAATCATGCCAAATCAGCCTCTAGCGCTTGTCTATAAAGCGCTAGCAGCTATCAAAAGAGAAGCATACAAACACCTGCAATCTATGCGCTTCAACGCCCTGTTTCACCGGGTGAGCGTCCGGGATGCGACAACTTGCTGTTTGATTGATGTCGCTTGGGAGAACAAAGGGATCGCTTGAGTCGGCTCAATCGCGCGCAGAGCCAGAGTGCAGTTGACACCCTGACGGGCAGTTGCTCGGATACAAAACAACGGTGAATCTCACGTTTTGTTCCACAGATGCCCGCGCTCCTCCGTCTAGCATGCGATCCGCTCGTCTGCAATCGCAGACGTGTCCTCTAAAGGCTCGTCTGAAAACCATCAGCCGCCTGCAACAGCCTGCAACTCCAAACAAACCAAATCATGGCAACCCTCAGCCCAGCACAAGACAAATTCAAACAATGGGCAGAAGGCATCAACAACGCCGCGCCTGGTGACATCCGCTGGAACCAATGGGACTGCGAGATCCAGCTTGCGCTGAGCGAATTCAACCAGCACTTGCAGGGCGTCGCAAACTACGTTCCTCCAGATTGGCGCTTTATCAAATCGATGTTGTGGGTGGAATCGGGCGCAGGCAATAGGCAATGGCGCATCAAACCCATGCAGATCGGTGTCGCGGGCGACCCGGGGCTCAATGCATTTCTGTCGGGCGAAGACGGCGGAGAGCTGATCTTGCCGACACTATGGCGTGGCCGCCTCACCATGGATTCCGCCCGAACGATGCCAGCTCACAACATCCGGGCGGGAATCGGCTACCTGCTGATGCGGATGGCGTATTTCGAGTTCCAGGAAGTACCGTCTTCAGACCCCGCCGTCTATGAAACACTGGTGAAAAAGGGGGGCAACCTGAGCACGATTGCACAAGAGCAGGGGACGACGGTAGGCATGCTGCAACGCATGAATGCAAACACCGCGGTATTGCAGCCTGGTCAAAAACTGATTTACAGAAAAGCCTCGATACAACGTGTGATCACTGGCTGGCGTCCACTGACATCGCATTTGGCCCTGACCCGCTACAACGGTGAAGGCGACCCCGACTACGCGCGCAAGCTGGACCACGCCATGGCTGTGGTGCGCGCGGGCAAGGAAGTCACATGCGCTCCTTGATGAACATCGTCTCCCCCCGTCAACGCCTCTGCTTGTCTGCGCTATGGACCGCGCTCGCACTGACAGCCCCCGCCAGCGCGAGCGCGTCTGTAGAAGATTGCGACGCCTACTCTCAGGCGGACAGGCTCACCTGCCTTGGCAAAGCGGCAGCCGCCAGCGAGATGGAACTGACGCACGCGCGCACCGTGCTGGCATCCACCCTCGACCGCTGGGACGAAGATGCCAAGTACAAAGCTGCAGCCAGACGCCAACTGGATGCCGCAGACCAGGCTTTTGCCAAGCACCGCACCGAACACTGCAATCTGCAGAAGTCCCTGGGTGGCGGCGCGGTGGGCAATGGCCTCGAAATGCGCCGCTTGCTCTGCGTGGAGGCCTTGAACACTGCGAGGGCTGCGCAGTTACTGCAAATGGCCAAGGGCCTGCCGCAGCGGTGAACTCGCTGCTTGTGCCTCGGCGATATGTGTGTGACCCAAAACGCACTTGATCAAACCAAAGCCCCGCAGCCGGTAACCTGGTCGCGGGCCTAATGACCCTCCCGGGTGTTGCGCGCCAAGAGGCTAGCAAACTCCGCGAAACAGCTCTGGCGAAGGAGCGTGTCACCCCAACGCCGTGTCCAGCACCATCATGATCACAAACCCCACCATCAACCCGCCTGTGGCGCAGGCCTCGTGCCCTTTGCGGTGGGACTCGGGGATGATCTCGTGGCTGATCACAAACAGCATCGCGCCCGCTGCAAACCCCAGCCCCCAGGGCAGCAGGCTGGCCGAAGTGCTGACCACCGCAGCCCCCAGCACAGCGCCCACCGGCTCGACCAAACCCGACGCCATGCCCAGGCCCACCGCCAGCGACCGCTTGTAGCCTGCCGCAAGCAGTGCCATCGCCACCACCAGCCCCTCGGGCACGTCTTGAATAGCAATGCCCGTGGCCAACGCGCTGGCGCGCAAGGCGTCGCCGCCCGCATACGCCACGCCAATCGCCAGGCCTTCGGGCAGGTTGTGCAAGGCGATGGCAAACACAAACAACCAGGTGCGCTGCAGGGTGCGCGATGTCTGGCCGCCCTCCACGCCTTTGATGAAATGCTCATGCGGCAGCAGCCGCTCCATCCACAGCAACGCCAGAGCGCCCAGCAAAATCGCCGCGCCCAGCGCTGCACCGGCCGCCCAGGCCCCTGCCCCGCCCGCCCGCGCGGCGTGGATGCCGGGGATGATCAGCGAGAACGAACACGCCGCCAGCATCACCCCCGCGCCAAAACCAAACAGGGTGTCTTGCGTGCGCTCGGACAAACGCTGCGACAGCAGCACCGGCAAAGTGCCCAGCGCCGTGGCCAGCGCGGCCACCATGCCGCCCCCCAGCGCATTCAGCACCACGGGTTGGCCCGCAATCCACTGCCACACCTGGGCCGAGGCAGCCAGCATGCCCAGCAGAACGATGGCGATGCCAAGGCGCTGACGCAGGCGAAGCGCGGAAACATGCGCCATGGTCACGTCGGTGGTGGGGGTCGGTGTCTGCACGGCGGTTTTCCTGTGGTTTTCATCCATACCAGTAGCGATACGCGGCGCTTAAAACTGGCGCGCACCAAGCCAGCGGACGCCGTGGAACTGGCTTCGCCAGGCCACCGGCATCGCCCTGCCCGCACACAGCGCGAGAGAAGGTGGAGGCGGCGCAGCCGCTCAGGAGGTTGTGGCAAATGCATAGCGGCGCGCCACCTCGGCCCAGTCGATCACGTTGTAAAACGCGGCGATGTATTCAGGGCGGCGGTTTTGGTACTGCAGGTAATAGGCGTGCTCCCACACATCCAGCCCCAGGATGGGCGTGTGGCCTGTCATGAGGCCCGCCATCAGTGGGCTGTCCTGGTTGCCGGTGTTTTCCACCACCAGCTGACCCGCCTTGTTCACGCACAACCAGGCCCAACCGCTGCCAAAGCGGGTCAGCGCCGCTTGGGTGAACGCCCCCTTGAACGCATCAAAGCCCCCCAGATCCGTGTCGATGGCCTGCGCCAGCTCGCCCTGCGGCTGGCCGCCGCCCTGGGGCGACATCACGCTCCAGAACAGGCTGTGGTTGGCATGCCCGCCCCCGTTGTTGCGCACCGGGCCTTGCAGGTTCTCGGGCAACAGCGACAGGCCCGCCACCAGTTCATCCACGGGCAGATCGGCATGCGGCGTGCCCGCCAGCGCGGCGTTCAGATTGTTGATGTAGGTCTGGTGGTGCTTGGTGTGGTGGATCTCCATCGTGCGGGCATCGATGTGGGGCTCCAGCGCGTCATAGGCATAGGGCAAGACAGGCAGCGTGTAGGGCATGGTGCTTTCAGGCAGAGGTAAGAACGAGGGGAGGAAGAAAGGAACGGTTGAATGCAATCGTTGCGACCGGCAGTTGCGGGGCCCGCAGCCGCTCAGTCAGTGCTGCAGCCCCACGCCACGCGGACTGGCCAGCGCCTGGGCAATGGCAGGGTGCGGGCCGTGGTCGGCCACGTGTGCAAACAAAGCAGCAAGGGTTTCGCGGCTGTGCCGCACGGCCGCCTGGCGCAGCGCCGGGCTGTGGCGGCCATCGGCCAGTAACCCCAATATCAGCGCATGCGCCCGGCACCGCAGATGCGCCGCCGCATCCAGCTCGGCGGCTTGCGCCTGCAGATCGGCAACGTTCAGATGGGAGACCACCAGCGCCGCAACGCAATCGTCCTCACGCCCCGCCGGAGGAACCTGCTGCAACACGCGCAAAGACAGCGCCAGCGCCTGCTGCTGATACGCCAGCGCCATCGCCCCCTGGCCCAAGCGCGCTGCGCCACGGGCGCGCTGCATGGTGCGCTCCCACAACGGCAAGGTGGCCGGTGCGGGCGGAAAACTGCTGGCGGGTGTGGTTTGGATTGGCTGCGGTGTGCCCAGGTCCATGGCAAAACTCCTTGGAGGAGCCTTTTGCGGTGGACGGGGTGTGCGTACTCAGGCGATCAAATGATATTAATTCTCATTCGTTTTGTCTAGCCCTGCGGAGCGGTGGGCGATTTGGGCTAGATTTGATTGTTTTTGGGGTCTAGCGCTTATCTATAAAGCGGTAGCAGCTATTCTTTTGATAGTTAACGACCGACTATCAGGGGAAGCTGCGATGAAGGCATATGAAGTTTTGGCCCGTCCGATCAAAGTCTTTGCGTAGAGCGATCTTGCTATCGCTGGCGGCAATGAACAGCCGCGACCTCCGCGAGTTCGAGGACTGTGCCAGGGTGGTTGCGGCCATCCATTTTGCAGAGCTTGATGTCGACTGACGTCTAAACCGTTAGTCAACGAATCGCTTTAGTTACCGCTCGCAGCCGACTCTCGATTCGGACGCCAGTGGTCGGGCAGGTTGGTGTAAGCAGCAGCTCACGATCACTGCGGCTCCCTCACTGGAGGGCATAGCTAGTTTTTTACAACGTTGACAGAGCTTTGGACCCGGCCTCTTTAATTTTTGAAGCCGTTTCGGCTAGTGTCACTTCACGACTGCGGCGCAAATCGCTCAGCTGGGTTTTGGAGCTTCATTGAAGCCATAGGCTTGGTAGAGCACGTCAGCGGTGTCATGCAACACAGCAACAACATCAATCTCGCCAGCGATGTCTTCCAAGAATATTTCCGGAAAGACCATCGCCTGACGATCAACCAACCTCGCGTGCCTTAGGAACATGTGCCGACCGGTGTCCAGGTCGGAGCCCTGGACGTGAAACAGTCCGCATGTGACTATCGCAGGACCAGAAATTTGATAGCGCTTCGCGACGTCGACGGCGCTCTGAAGTGCACGCTTGAAAAACATTAATGTGTGGGGTCCCCATACGCCCAGCTGGCCGGATTCGTTTTTGCTGCCGACGTGGGTTAGGAACTCCATTGCACCATTTCTGAAAAAATGGCCTTGCGAGTAAATTTCCGACGGAGTTCCCGAGTAAGCGCCAATTCCGTCGAAATCTATCCGCTGGTTTGCCCCGCCGTCCCAAGCAATTAAATCTACAAACTGTACTTTTTTTATATCGATAGCTATGCGTCCCGCGAGCCCCCCGATGGGCACCACAATCACGGCGGCTTGCGGCATGTCGGGGAAACTCATATACCTCTTCTGGGCCTCAACGAGTGCGAAGCGCGATTGGGTGAATTCCCGAGCGCGAGAAGCCAAGGCGGCGGTGCCGCTGAAGGCTACCTTGATTTGCTCGAAGGTCATGTCACTAGTGATGGTGCCGTTGCGCACCACGAAGCGGCGCTGGCTATTGGAGTTTCGAATACAGTGTGGCCCGTCAAACGAGGCGGGCACTCGAATAACTAGCCCAAAGCCTTCGACAAGCGGCACTGGGTGCAACAACACCCCCTTTATGCGCGGTTCCACATTTGACTCTAGAGTTTGGAGTATCCGGCGCAACGCGTCATCGACCGTTTCCCCGCGCACTGGCGATATTTGATCGGCTGTGCCACTTTCACCGCCCTCAGCAATGCCATAGACCAAGTCTCCGCCATCAGCGTTCGCCATTGCACAAACATCTTTGCAGAGTTCGACCTTCCCCTTCTCATCGTTGCGAGCTAAATCGGCTTTGAAATCTATGGTTGAGGACTCGCTGAAACGTTGATCGCATATTTGTTGGAACGTCGCTGCGTCAATCTTATTTAGTGCATAGGGAAGCATTTTGTTCAGCTGAGGGGGAGTTGAGCTGTCAGTCTAGGCTTTGCCCGGTACGGAAATCAAGAAAACAAATACCACCGGCTTACCACGTGGATCACGGCTGTTAGCAACGCGCCGCGCGGTTCCAAATTCCTCAGGTGCAGTCACCGAAATTTTCATCGAACGCGTACTGTCGGCCAATGTATGCGTTCATTTTGTGGACGACCGCAACCGCTGCGCAACCGACACTCCATTGCACAACCCGAGCCTCGCGTCAGCGTTGAATTCAGAAGTTTTTCTGTCGCGACCGAGTTGTCAATCGCAACCCATTTTCTAGTCTTTTTGGCCTCTAGCGCTCACCCATAAAGCGCTATTAGCTATAAATTTCGCAGCATCAGATCACCGAAACCGGGGCGACTTCGCATACCCCACGCTCCGCTTCCCCCACCTACTCCGGCTCACTCAACCCCTGCTCCCATTCCGCCAACTGCTCGTTCGTGGCAATCAGCCGCCCCACCAGCAGCTTGATAAAGGCTTTGTCAAAGCGTGACTGCAGGTCCTCCGACGCTTCACGCAGCGCCGGGTTGCGCACCTTGAGCACCAGCACTTCGGTCTCGGCGACGGCGGTGGCGGTGCGCATTTTGTTCTCGGGGCGCAGGTAGGTCATCTCTCCCAAAGTCACGCCGGGGCCCAGGGTGCTCAGGCTCCAGCCTTGGCGGCTGACGGCGACCTGGCCTTCGATGAGGATGCAGAACGAGTCGCCGGGCGTGTTCTCGCGCATCAGCACGGTGCCGGCCTCCAGCCTGCGCCAGTTGCCCAGGCGCATCAGCTCCCACAGGGCGACATCGTGAAAGTCGGCAAAAAACGGCAGTGCGCGCAGGCGGGCAAAGCGCTCGGCCTCGGTGTCTTGCGATTTTTGGCGGGGCAGGCTTTGGTGTGCGGCCAGCAGGGCTTGCGCAAAGTCGGCCCAGGTGGCAAAGCGGTCGGCGGGCTGCTTGGCCAGGGCGCGCAGCAGCAGGTCGTCTACATGCGCGGGCAGCGACGCACGCAGCAGGCTGGGGGGCGTGGGGGTTTCGTTGCTGATCTTGTACAGCGTCGCAAAGTCGGTGTCGCCGTCAAACGGGCGGCGGCCGGTGAGCAGCTCGTACACCACCACGGCCAGCGAGAACATGTCGCTGTGATGCGTAAGGTCTTGCTCGCGCACTTGTTCGGGCGACATGTACGAGGGCGAGCCGACCAGGCCCGACAGCTGCGTGGCGTCGCTGCGCAGCGACAGGGCCGCGCCAAAGTCGGTCAGCTTCACGTCGCCATCACGCGCCAGCATGAGGTTGGCGGGCTTGATGTCGCGGTGGACAAGGCCTTCGCGGCAGGCGTATTCCAGCGCGTTGCAGCATTTGAAGGCGATGTCGAGCACCTGGGGCACGGGCAGCAAGGTGTCGGGGGTGGCAAAGTCAGACAGGGGCTGGCCGTCTACGTATTCGAGCACCAAGTAGGGTGGAAAGGCTTCTTCGTCGGCGTCGAGCAGGCGCACGATGTTGGGGTGCCGCAACCGGCCCGACAGCGCGGCCTCGTTGCGCAGCAGCTTGCGGTAGCGGTCGGCTAAATCGGGCTGCTTGAGCAGGTAGGCGTGCGTCTGCTTGATGGCCACCTTGCGGCCCCGAAAGCCGTCCAGCCCCAAAAACACGATGCCACTGGCGCCCCGGCCCAGCTCGCGTTCGATGCGGTACTTGCCGATGTTGGCAGGCGGGGCTGAGGGGGCTGTGGACATGGGGGCTCCCGATTAGGGTGTGTGGTTCAGACGGTGTCAGGCCCCGGCCAGGGCCTGCTCAAAGTCTGCCAGCAAATCGTCTACCTCTTCCAGCCCTACCGACAGGCGGATCATGCTGTCGGCAATGCCCATGGTGGCGCGCACTTCGGGGCCCGCCTCCCAGAAGATGGTGTGGGCCACCGGGATGATCAGCGTGCGCGTGTCTGCCAAACCGGTCGCCTTGATGGGCAGTTGCAGGCGGTTGCACACGGGCAGGCATTGGTCGGGGTCGCGCAGCTCAAACGACATCAGCCACGAGCCCGCCTTGAGGTGCTTGCGCGCCTGGTCGTGCTGCGGGTGCGATGGCAGCATGGGGTACAGCACGCGCGATACGGCGGGGTGTGCCTCTAGCCACTGGGCCAGCGCCAGCGCGGTGGCGCTGGTGCGGTCCATGCGCAGGGCCAGCGTTTCGGCGCCCAGCGCCAACTGGTGCGCGGCGTGGGACGACAAGGTGCCGCCCATGTCGCGCAGGCCTTTTTTGCGCAGCTGCTGCAGGCCCCAGCCTGTGGGGTCGCCCTTGCGGTAGGCCGCAAAAATATTGGGGTAGGTGGACCAGTCGAACAAACCCGTGTCGGTGATGGCGCCGCCCAGCGCGTCGCCATGCCCGCCAATGCTTTTGGTGAGCGAGTTGACCACCAGCCCCGCGCCCACGGTGGCCGCGCGGAACAGGTAGGGCGATGCCACGGTGTTGTCGACCACGTACAGCGCGCCGTGCGCCTTGCACAGGGCGCCAATGCCTTCCAGGTCGGGGATCTGCGTGCCGGGGTTGGCAATGGTTTCGACAAACACCATGCGGGTGTTGGGGCGCAGCGCCGCGGCCACGTTGGCGGCGTCGGTTACGTCCACGGTGGTGACTTCAATGCCCAGGTCGGCCAGGGTGCCCAGCACGCTGTTGGTGTTGCCAAACACAAACTGGCTGGCCACCAAGTGGTCACCCGCTTTCAGCAAGGTCAAAAACACCGCGCAGATACCCGCCATGCCGGTAGAAAACGCAATGGTGCCCAGCCCGCGTTCCATATGCGTGATCTTGGATTCGAGCGCCGCCGTGGTGGGCGTGCCCTGGCGGGCGTAGTTGAAGCCGCCCTTGGCCGTGCCCTGGAAGACGGCGATCAGGTCTTCGACCTTGTCATAGCCGTATTGCACCGAGGTGTGGATGGGCTTGTGGATGGCGCCGTGCTCGGCACCGCCCAGGCGGTCGGCGTGCACGATCTGGGTGGTGAAGCTTTGGTTTTGCGGTGTCGTCATAAAAATCTGCGCTGTTTCTGCGGGGCTACGAGCAAGGCATGGCGATAAATACCGGCGCGCCCTTAACGCCAGCGCACCCGTGGAACTGGCTTTGCCAGGCCACCGGGTGCGTCCCCCCTCTGGGGGGGAAGGCGCGCCAGCGCCTCAGGGGGCTTCTCTCCGAGGCTACCGTTCAGGTGCAATGTGTTCGGCGTAATCGTACAAGGCGCCCAGGATGTCCTGGGTACGGTCGTCATCGGCGGTTTCCGACATTTCATCGATCTCGGTGAACAGCTGCTCCACCGTTCGCGCCCCGCCCTGCCCGTCAAACAGGCAGGCGGCGCGGTGGGCCTCCCAGCGCTCTTGCTCTTCGGGCGACAGCGTTTGCGGAAAGTTGCGCGCACGGTAGCGCCAGAACAGCTCTGCCAGGCGCGGGTCATCAAAACTAGCGCGCGCCCTGGCCAGTTTGTCACCGCTCATGGTGCGCAAGTCGTTCAGCAACCGCCGGTCGTTGTTGCCCACAAAACCGCCGTACAGGTCCTGGTCTACATCGGGTGCGGGTTCCGGCGGGCGGGCAAACACTGCGGGCCAGATGCCGCTCATGTCGGGCAGCGCACGCGCCACCTCGGCGTGCTGCGCGGCCTGGGCCATGTCGATGCCCCAACGCTGCGCCAGCGCGGGCGTCAGCGTGTTCACATTGCCCACCACCATGGGCGACTTGTTGAGGTGGATGGTCTTGACGGGCAGGCGCGTCACGCCCTCGGGCAACGCGTCGGCCTTGCTGAACATGCGCAGGCGGATGTCATCCACATTCAGCGTGCCCAGCTCGCGCGGGTCGTGGGCCAGGTCCCAGGCGATCAGTTCGTTCTTGTTGGTGGGGTGGCTGGCCAGGGGCCACATCACGGCCAGGCAACCGCGCTCGGTAGGAAACATGCCGGACACGTGCAGAAATGGCCGTGCCGTAGCGGTGGTAGCGGGCAGGCGCAGCTCGGTTGCCACGCGGTCCTTTTTGTGCAGGCTCAGCGCAAAGTCAAACAGCTTGGTGTTGTGCTGGCGAATGAGCCGCGCCAGTGCAATGGTGGCGCGCACGTCCGACAGCGCATCGTGTGCGGCATCGTGCTGCAGGCCGTTGGCCTTGGACAGGTGCTCCAGCTTGAAGCTGGGCGTTACACCGTCTTCCTTCTTGGGCCAGTTGATGCCTTCGGGCCGCAGCGCATACGTCATGCGCACCACGTCCAGCAGGTCCCAGCGGCCGCACTGGTTTTGCCACTCGCGTGCATACGGGTCGATGAGGTTGCGCCAGAACATGAAGCGCGTGATCTCGTCGTCAAACCGGATGGTGTTGTAGCCCACGCCGATGGTGCCAGGCTGCGCAAACTCGGACTCGATGCGGGCGGCAAACTGGTGCTCGGGCACGCCCTGCTCCAGGCACTGCTGCGGCGTGATGCCAGTGATGAGGCACGACACCGGGTCAGGCAAATAGTCGTTGGCGGGCTGGCAGTACAGCATCAGCGGGTCGCCGATTTCGTTCAGCTCCGCATCGGTGCGGATGGCCGCGAACTGCGCGGGCCGGTCGCGGCGCGTGTTGGCACCGAAGGTTTCGTAGTCGTGCCAGAGGAAGGTGTGTGCGTGCATGGCGAACAGGGCAAGAACAGCCGTCAAATGTAACCGGTTTTAGTGTCTTTTTGGCCCCTAGCGCATATGTATCAAGCGCTAGCAGCTATCAAAAACATAGTGCATCATACAGACACAGGGGATAAGACTGCCCGCAGGACAATGGAGCCCATGCACGCACCCACCTCCATTTTGCGCAGCCTGGCCCTGTGGCCGCTGTCCGCAGCCCTGGCCCTGGCAGGCTGCGCATCGGCCACCCCGCCGGGCGCCGCGCCGTCACCATTGGCGCCTTCCGCTCCCTCCACACCTTCCACGCAGTCTCCGCCCTCCACATCGTCTGCAGCGGCCGACACCCACGCCGCAGGCTTTGCCGCCTGGCGCGCAGCTTTTGCCCAGCAGGCGCTGGCAGCGGGCATCCGCCCCGACACCGTGCGCGATGTGCTCGGCCAGGCCCAATGGCTGCCCCGCGTGGTAGAGCTGGACCGCGCCCAGCCCGAGTTCACGCGCCCGCCCTGGGCCTACCTGGACAGCGCCGCATCGCCCCAGCGCATCGCCCAAGGCCAGGCCAAGCTGGCCGAGCAGCGCACAGCACTGGAGGCAGCCGCTGCGCGCTACGGCGTGCCCGCGCCGGTCCTTACCGCCATCTGGGGGCTGGAAAGTAATTTCGGGCAGAACTTCGGCAGCTTTCGCACCGTGGATGCGCTGGCCACGCTGGCCCACGAGGGGCGCCGCCGAGCGTGGGCGCAGGGCGAGCTGCTGGCGGCGCTGCGCATCGTGGACCAAGACCACATCAGCGCCGACCGCATGGTGGGCTCGTGGGCGGGCGCCATGGGGCACACACAGTTTATGCCCTCGGTGTTTCTGGCCTACGCGGTGGACGCCGATGGTGACGGACAGCGCGACATTTGGGGGAGCATTCCGGACGTGGCCGCCTCCACCGCCCACTTCCTGGCGCGATCAGGCTGGCGCAGTGGCGAACCGTGGGGCACCGAGGTACGGCTGCCGCCGGGCTTTGACCACACGCGCGCTGAACTGAGCGTGCGGCAAGGCGCAGCGCAGTGGGCTGCCGAAGGCGTGCAGGCCATAGACGGCAAACCGCTGCCCGTGCTGGGCGAAGCCTCCATCCTGGCCCCGGCTGGCGCGCGTGGCCCGGCGTTTTTGGTGGGACCCAACTTTCGCACCCTGCTGCGCTACAACAACGCAGTGAGCTACGCACTGGGTGTGGCGCTGCTCGCGCAGCAGATCGATGCAGGGCCCGGCGTGGTGGCCGCGTGGCCGCGCGACCTGCAATCCCTGTCGCGCGAACAGGTGCGCACCCTGCAGACTGCGCTGAACGCACGCGGTTTTGACACCGGCGCGCCCGACGGCGTTGCCGGGCCGGCCACGCGCGCAGGGCTGCGCCGGTATCAGCAGAGCGTAGGGGCCGTGGCAGATGGCTATCCGACGCTGGAGCTGCTGGATCGGGTCACCGCGCAACATCCGTAAAAAAGTCAGGGCGTGACGAGCCCGTCCATGCGCACCACCTCGAAGTGGCGGCCCAGCACCAGCCGCAGTTCGGACTTGAGGCGGGCGTTGTTCCACCGCTCGTCCGGCGCGCCGCTCAGGAACCAGTTGGAGCCGTTGTCGGCTACCATCATCCCGTGGGTTTTGAGGGCGGTGAGGATGGCGCGGCTCTCTGCTGAAAACCCTTCGGGAAGCACATAGCTGGCCTTGAGCCGCACACGCATGCCCATGGGCGGCAGGTTAGCGCTGGTGTTGCTGGAGGCCCAGTGGGTGGCGGGCGGCACGTAGGCGCGGCGGGTCTGGCTGACGGTAAAGCGCAGCGCATGGCGAATGCCGCCGGGCCCGCGCGAGGCCTCGTCATAGCGCACCAGGCCCGGAAAGATGGGCAGACCCGCTGCGTCGGCACTGGTCCATCGCGGCTGCGCCGTGGGGCGCACGTTGTTGCTGTCCAGATGGAACACCGCACCGCCCGAGGTGCGCCAGCTACCGTCCGGCTCGGGATAGCTGTTGCCGGTTTCGTACAGGCGGTTGTTGTCGCGGTCGATCACGACCACGTGCCGGTCGCCCGCGCTGGCGGGGCCACCCTCAACAGGTGCATTGGGCGGAATCGGATAAGGGCCCGGGTCGCTTTCGCTGGCGTAGTCGGTGAACCGCACGGCCACACGCGGCTGAGTCCCCGCCACCACCACATATGGGATACCAATGGGGGCCCCTTCCCACAGGCCCGCACCAAAGTCGGGGAACAAGCCACGGTCCAGACCGATGCTGGCGATGAGGTTGTCGGAATTGGGGTCGACCGGCTGCGCGCTGATGTCACTGTTCCAGGCGTTGTCGGAGGGAAAAGGCACAGCGCCGTTCAGCGATGCCCCCACCCCGAGCGAGGCCCCGCGCAAGTCGCCGTAGCTGGCTGTACCCGGTGCAGGCGCTGGTGCCGGTGGCACTGGGGTTGGTGCGGGAGCCGGTGCATCAGGCACCGGTACGGCCGGGCTGGGGGCCAGGTCGCTGCTGCCACCGCCGCCGCCACATGCAGCCACTGTTGCGCCAAGGCAGATCATCGCAATACAGCGCTGGAGGGCGCCCATACGCTGCTGGAATGCGCGCAGCGCTTTGCTGCGGCGAGGGGTCGATGAGAGCGTCATGCGCGCCTTTCATGCAAGGAGCGCAGTATGCCGCCGGGCGTGCTGCTTCAAGCGACCTGCACCGCACAGAAATGTGCGTAAACGTATCAACGTTTCAACGCAGCGGGGTGAATCCGCAAAAATCGTAGCGGCTTGCGCTTGCCAATTCTCGCTTTCAAATGCATTTATACCGGAAGCCAAATCACATCAAGCGCTAAGCGCTATCTTTTCAGGAGCATCTATTGCAGGCAATCGGGATAGGGGCCGACCAGATGGTCGGGCCCCTCCCACACCACCCGGCGTGCGGGTCCGCACCGGGCGGTTCGAGAGCTTGAGGTCATGAGAGTCTGGGCAGTCCCAGGTGGTCGAACCAGTCAATCGTCAGCACGC